>CAWCWZ010000071.1:0-166390 GCA_963799395.1 uncultured Actinomycetes bacterium | reverse complement strand
GTTTAACGTATTGCTAGATGAAGCCCATGAGGCTGGCGAGCTTGGCTGGACCGTAAACAATTCGTCGGTGCGCGCAAAAGTAGCAGGATTTCATCTGGCGCTCGATGGGACAGGAAGCCCTCAACGACATCACCTGGTTGGCTGACAACGTGAAGAAATTCCTGGCCCATAAACAGTCGCTGTCCAACATGGCCTCGCTGCAAGAGGCGACGGCGGGTGTTGGCCCAATTCCAGAGGCGCTTCGGCCGGCGGCCGATGCCGGGTAAAATATCAGGAGCTTGCGACTACAAGGCTGGGCAGCCTGATCTAAACGGCAGCCGCAAGCCCTGATGTGCAGGATAGCAGCAATTCTCCAGCCAACGCCGAAGCCTTCTCGTGGTACGGCAAACCCATCTTTATCGCCACTTGAGCTGGTGGAAATCCAGGGCAAATCCAAAAAAATCATGGCCGAAAAATGGCGCACACGTCTCAAAAGACAAAACATTTTGCGCTTTCTGTGCCTTTTTGTGGCTACAGTTTTTGATGAATGACTCTAGACTTCGGCTTCGCGTCCTTCGACGGCGAGCGCCGCTACTTTCTGCCGCCGCCCATGGCCGGCTTCTTCGAGTTCTCGATGATGCGCACCGACGGCCGCCTCGACAAGCAGACCCTGGCCGAGCTGTTCCATCGCTACATGACGGTCGAGGACGAGTTCGTCCGCGAGCTGTACGAGCCGGGCGAGACGCAGCTCGGCCGGGCGCTCGTGCACGAGCCCGCGCTCGACCCCCGCGACGAGCTGCACGTGCTCGACCACGAGCGCGCCAGCGTCATCATCGGCGAGGCTCACCACCTGGCCGTCGGCCTGTGCTACTGCCGTCACAAGATGGAGCACCTCGGCAAGGCCTGCGACGCCCCGCTCGAGCTGTGTCTGTCGTTGAACGACGCCGCCGAGACCCTCATCCGCCAGGGCATCGTGCGGCCGATCGACGCGGCCGAGGGTCTCGACCTCCTGGCCGAGGCCTACGAACACGACCTCGTGCAGTTCGCCGAAAACGTGCGCCGCGGCGTCAACTTCATCTGCAACTGCTGCCGTTGCTGCTGCGAGACGATGATCGCCGCCCGGCGCTTCGCGGTGCTGCGCCCCGTCCACACGACGCGCTTCATGCCGGTCGTCGTGGAGCACACGTGCAACGGCTGTGGCCGCTGCGCCGAGGTGTGCCCCGTCGAGGCGCTGCGCCAGGAGCTGCCCGGCGCCGCGCCGACGATCGACCGCTCGGTCTGTATCGGTTGCGGCGTCTGCAGTCGGACCTGCCGGCGGCAGGCAATCCTGCTCACCGTGCGCCCCGAGCGCATCATCACGCCGCTCGACTCGGCGCACCGGACGGTCGTGATGGCGATCGAGCGCGGCAAGCTCCAGAACCTCATCTTCCCCGAGCAGGGGCTCCCCAGCCACCGGGCGCTCGCCGCCGTGCTGGGCGTCATCCTGCGGCTGCCGCCGGTCAAGCAGGTCATAGCGAGCGAGCAGATCAAGTCGCGCTACCTGGAAGGATTGCTCGCCCGCCGCCGGTACTGGTAGGCGCATCCGCGCGGCGGCGCCGTTTCACGGCGCCGCCGCGCGGGCACTCCGGCAAGCGAGTCGACCAGAGAGGCAGGTCCGCATGGAAAGCGAGAGAGGCCGGCCGCACGAGCCCACGTCGTCGACGACCATGCTGCGTCGCGGCGCCGTGCCGTTCCTGTGCGGCCTGCTCGCCCTCGGGCTGCTCGCGTTCATCGTGCAGAACGGCCAGCCGGCCGACGTCCACTGGCTCGCCTGGACCTTCACCGCGCCGCTCTGGGTCGACCTCATGCTGCCGGCGGTCTTCGCCGTGCTCGTCGCCGGACTCGTCGCTCTGCTCATCGTGCGCCGGCGACGCCGCAAGCCCCGCTGACGAGCTCTTTGGCCCAAGCGGCACGGCTGTGACCGGTGGTGGGGTCGGGTAGAATCGGGCACAAGTCCATCCTCGCCCGAAAGGGGATCGAGATGAAGGTGACGCTGCTGTCCGAGGCCGAGATCCGCGGTTGCGTCGGCTTCGACCGCGAGGCGCTCGAAGCGGTCGCCCAGGGCTTCTCGCGCCTCGCTGAGGGACGCGCCTTCGCGCCCCCCGTCATCGCCGTCGAGATCCCCGAGCACAACGGCGAGGTCGACATCAAGACGGCCTACATCGAGGGGCTCGACAGCTTCGCCGTCAAGGTCGCCGCGGGCTTCGCCGACAATCCCGCCAGGGGCCTGCCCTCCGGCACGGGCATGATGATCCTGCTAAGCGCCGAGACCGGCTTTCTGCAGGCGCTGCTGGTCGACAACGGCTACCTCACGGAGCTGCGCACCGGTCTCGCCGGGGCGCTCGCCGCCGACACGCTGGCGCGGCGCGAGATCGAGACCGCCGGCGTGATCGGCTCGGGTTCGCAGGCGCGCTACCAGATGCGCGGCCTCAAGATGGTGCGCGACTTCAGGCGCCTGTACGTCTACGGCGTCGTCCCCGAAGAGCTTTCGCGCTACGTCGACGACATGGAGGCCGAGCTCGGCGTCGACGTCGTCGTGGCGACCACCGCCGAATCGGTGGTGCGCGGGAGCGATGTCGTGGTGTGCGCGACGACGGCGCGCGAGCCCTACCTGCAGGCTCAGTGGCTGCACCCCGGCCTGCACATCACCTCGATGGGCTCCGACATGCCCGGCAAGCAGGAGCTCTTCGCCGAATGCTTCGCCCGGGCCGACCGGGTCGCCTGCGATCGCGTGTCGCAGTGTGTCGCGATCGGCGAGCTGCACCACGTGGTCGACGCCGGCCTGCTCGACGAGAGCCGCATCGACGAGCTCGGCGAGATCACCTCCGGCATGAAGCCCGGGCGCCAGGGCGACGACGAGATCACCATCTGCGACCTGACCGGCGTGGGCGTGCAGGACACGGCGATCGCCCGGCTCGCCTACCGGCGGGCACTCGCCGCCGGCCTCGGCACCTCGTTCGGCGACTGACCGGGCCGCAAGACCAGAAGAGCGCACCGGCTCGCCCAGGCACGAAGGAGAACCGCATGGCAACGACCCGGCCATTCGTCGAGTTCCAACTCGAACGGCTGCTGTCGGAGTGATGGCACGGCTGCAACGCCGGGCATGACGTCCACAGCGAGCACGCAGAACGTCGCGCGACCCGGCGTGATCGAGCTCGCCTTCGGCGAGCCCGACCCCGCGCTCTTCCCCGCCGCCGGGCTCGCCGCGGCGTGCCGCGAGGCGCTCGCCGAGGGCGGCGAGGCTCTGTCCTACGGGGCCAACGCGGGCCCCGCGGGGTTGCGCCGCCGGCTCGCCGAGCGCCTTACGCGGCTCGAGACGCGGGCGACCGGCGAGGACGAGACGCTGATCAGCGGTGGCAACTCGCAAGCCCTCGAGCAGCTCGTCACGCTGTTCTGCCGCCCGGGCGACGTGGTGCTCGTCGAGCGGCCCACCTACAGCCTCGCCCTCGGCATCCTGCGCGACCACCCCGTCGTCGTCGAGGCGCTGCCCTTCGACGACGAAGGCCTCGATGTGGAGGCGCTCGAGAAACGTCTCGTCGAAGCGCGGGCCACGGGCCGCACGGTGCGGCTGCTCTACACCATCCCCACCTTTCACAACCCGACCGGGGTCTCGCTGGCGGCCGCGAGGCGGCGGCGTCTCGTCGAGGTCGCCGCCGCCTACGGCCTCCTCGTCGTCGAAGACGACGTCTACCGCGAGCTCTGGTACGAAGGACCGGCGCCGCCCTCACTGTGGAGCATGGCGGCGCCCGGCACCGTGCTGCGTCTGGGCTCGTTTGCCAAGACGCTCGCTCCGGGGCTGCGCGTCGGCTGGCTGAACGCGGCTCCCGCGCAGATCGAGCGCGTCGCCGCGAGCGGCCTGAACGACAGCGGCGGCTGCCCCAGCCAGTTCGCCGCGGTCGTCGTCGAACGGTTCCTCGCCACCGGGCGCTACGACCCGCACGTCGCCGAGCTGCGGGCCGCCTACGCGAGCCGCCGCGACGCCCTTGCGGCCGCTCTGACCGAACGCTTGCCGAGAGGCTGCGGCTTCTCGGTGCCAGCGGGGGGCTTCTTCATCTGGGTGACGCTGCCCGCGGGGCTACAGGCCGGCCAGCTGCTGCCGGCGGCCGAGGCGGCCGGCGTGTCCTTCGTCCCCGCCGTCCGCAGCCATCTTGACGGCTACGACGGCGCCCTGCGCCTGGCCTTCACGCTCTACGGGCCCGGCGAGCTGACGGCGGCCGCCGCCCGGCTGGGCGAGGTGATCGGAGCGGCGCTGAAGAGCTGAGAGCGAGGGCGGGGGCCCGGGGCCGTCCGGCCCCGGGCCCCGCCCTCGCGAGCTCAGGTCCGGCCGGTCTTGGCGGCAGGGGCTTCGGCGGGCGCCGGCGGGGTCAGACGGCCGACGAACTCGACGATCGCCAGGTAGACCAGCAGCCCGACCACGATCCACAGGACGCCGGCGACGCCCGGCGTGCCCCAGAAGACGAGCACCACGGCGGCGATCAGGAGCCCGGCGATCTGCAGCGCACGGTGGTGATGGGCCACCCAGGAGCCGACCGGCCCCAGGTCGACACCCCTCCGCTCGGCGGCCGTGCCCGCGCTCTGGAAGACGCCGGCGAGCGCCCGGCGTACCCAGACGGCCCAGCCGGCCGGTCCGGCGAGCAGCGCCCCGAGCCAGATCACGAGGCCGACGACGAACACGGTGCGGGCCGCGTCGAGCATGCCGACCAGGAGCGTGTCGAAGATCGCAGCGGCGGCAGGACGGGGCAACTGCGGACTGGTGATCGCCTTCAGGTACTCCCCGCGTCCCACATGGTAGCCGACGAGGGTCACGGCCATTGCCAGGGCGAGGGTGAATCCGAGCTGTAGCACCGTGCGGCGGCGGCGGCGCGACACGGCGATCGCGCCGGCCCACGCGGCGAGCAACAGCAGCGGCAGCGCGACCGAGAGCTTGTGGAAGAAGTTGAGAGTCTTCTGCGCCCTCGCCAGGGTCTCGGAGCGGAAGAGCACGAACGTCGTGCTGCCCGGCGTCGAGGCCACCGAATCGAGCACGTGGATGCCCTTGGCGTCGAGGGCCGCCTTGACCTTGTCGACGACGGGCGCGAAATCGATGCTCACCTGCCCGCCCGTCGTCTGGACGAGGCCCCCCTGGTTGCCGAGCAGCGCGGCCGTGACCTTGGAGTGGGCCTGCCGGTTGGCGACCTCCCACACCTTGGAGAACTGCGAGGACGAGACGATGGCGTGAACCGCCTGATAGGCGTAGCCCTTGAGCTGGTTGCTGAGGGGAGCTGCGAAGACCTGGGCCCACGACGGCAGCACGCCGGAAAGCTGCTGCTGGACGTCGACCTTGGCCCAGAGCTGGTCGGTCACGTCGGTGGCGATGGCGGTCTGCACGGCCGGGTCAGAGCTCAGCGGCGCCACTGTCTTGACGTAGTTGTCGGTGTTCAGCAGGTCGTGGTTCATCCAGAGGACCGCGAGCGTGACCGGCGCCAGCAGCGTTGCCAGGACGATGAGCACGACCGCGACGATACCGCGCCAGCGCTCGCCATGGGGGCGGTCGGTACCGCTCGTCGTCGCTGCCGCCGAGTCCGCCGAGTCGCCTCCATGTGCGCCCGGGGCCGCCTCCTCTGCGGGCAGGGGCTGAGTATCGCCGCCCGACGCCGGCATCTCGACGGTCGCACCCGCGGCCGTGTCGAGCGGCGCCGTGGCGTCGTCGGCGCCCTCCGGGACGCTCGCCGGTGGCGCATCGTGCCCGTCGGGGAGGTCGACGCCTTCGTCGCCCTGGGTCGTGTCGTCATCGGTCATGCCGCCACCTCCGCTCGCTTGGAGAACGGGGCGTGCCGGAGCAAGCGTCGCGACTCGCGGCGTCCCGCCTGCAGCCTACGTACCCACCGTGGCGCGACCGGACACTCAGGCATCGTTGTCGACGTCGCGGCCCGCCGCCCCCGGCTCGGGCGCAGGCGATCCACCCGACGTGTATAGCGAGACCAGACGCGCCACCGCGGTGACCAGGAAGACCTGCCCGAGCATGGCCTCGAACACGACCAGCACCCGGGGCACCGAGTAGCCCGGCGTGAAATCGCCGAAGCCCACGGTCGTCATGGTGATGAAGCTGAAGTACAGGTAGATCGAGGGGTCCTTCTGGACGCCCTGGGAGAAGAAGTTGGGATGGACGCCGTCGACGCCCAGGTAGACGAACGTGAACAGCAGCCCGATCATCAGGTAGACGCAGATGGCCGCGACCAGCAGACGCAGCGTCACCTTCCGGCTCATGAGGATGTGCCGGCCGATGGCCAGCGGCGACATGAGCAGCAGGGCGAACAGCATGAAGTACACGTAACCCGTGAGATGAGCCGAGCCGGTGATCGCCACGCCCGCCGAGGCCGCGACCGCGACGACGGCCGCCACCCAGGCGATCTGCATCGTGCGATGCACGGCCTCGGACGTGCGAAGCGCGAGCACCAGCGTGGCCGCCGTGATCGGCGTGTAGGCGAAGGTCGCCCAGCGGCCCGAGCCCGCGAGTCCGATCACCATGACGTCGATCAGCAGCAGCCCGAGCAGAAAGAAGTAGCGCTCACTTTGGGTCTTGCTTCGGCGGATGCGGCGCAGCCCTCCGAGGAGAGGACGCTGGACCTCGTCGGACCCTGCCGCGCCGTCCCTGTCGTGGTCCGCGCCGGGCGCGTCGACCGTCACGTGATCTCCTTCCCGTCCCGGTGTCGCCGCTCAGTCTAACCCAGGTCCCCACGTCCCGATGAGGGACCGCGGGGCGCGACCATGACATCCCGGCAGCCGCTCACTCGTCTCGTGCCCGGGGCAACGGTCCCGCCGCGTCGGTCCTGTGATACCTTGTCGCCTGCCCGCGGCGCGGCCGTCCGGCCGGCGCCCGTGCGCGGGGCAACGCGACCGATGGGGGTTTGCCACATGTGCTGCTTGGGCTGTCTCGGCATGTTCGCGCCGCGCCTCGTGTTCCTCTTTCTGTGGATCTTCACCGACTACGTGAACCGTGCCTTCAGCACCATCTTCTGGCCGCTGCTCGGCATCATCTTCCTGCCCTTCACGACACTCTTCTACGTGCTCGTGTACTCGGTCGCAAACCACGGCCCGACGACGGCCGGCTGGGTGCTCGTGTTCATCGGCTTCCTGCTCGACCTCGGCTCCTACTCGTCGGGCTACCGCGACCGCCGGCGCATGCCCTACTACCCGGGCTCCTGAGGGCCCGGCGCGAGGGACGAGGCTCCACCCCCTGGCAACGGGCGTGGGGCGGGCGGCTTCGCCGCCCGCCCCACGCCCGCCCGCGTTTCTCTTCCTAGTGCTTGTGCTCGCGCGGCCGAGCCGTCCGTTTGACCTCTGACTGGGACAGCACGCCGAGCTGCCCGCGCTCCCTGCCCACCTTGGCGATGTCGACAGTGCCTCGCCCGAAGGCGTCGATGCGGCCCCAGCGTCCGGGGATGTCGAGCAGTTCGAGGTGGCCGATGCTCTGTCGGCAGCGCCGGGTCGACGACCAGGTGGTCGCCGATGGGCTCGAGGCCGAGCATGGTCCGCAGAAGCAGCAGCGGTGCGCCGGTCGACCAGGCCTGCGGGCTGCAGGCCGTCGGGTACTGCACCGGGTACTTGGTCTGCTGGCGCGTGGTAGCCGCCGAACGCCTCGGGCAGGCGCCCGTCGAAGAACTCGGCGGCGTCGAGGATGCCGGCGGCGATCGCGCGCCGCCTCCTCCTTGAAGCCGTAGCGGCGCAGGCCCCAGGCGATGAACGAGTTGTCGAACGGCCAGACCGTGCCGACGTGGTAGCCGATCGGGTTGTAGCGGCCCTCGCCCTCGGCCAGCGTGCGCACGCCCCAGCCCGGAGAACAGCCGACGGGCCCATGAGATTGCTCGACGACGGCCTTCGCCTTCGACTTCTCGACGATGCCGCTCCACAGCAGGTGGCCGTTGTTCGAGGCGAGCGCGTCGACCTGGCTGCCGTCGGCGTCGAGGGCGAGCGGCGAAGTACTCGCCGTCCTCGACCCAGAAGTCGCGGTTGAAGCGGCGCTTGAGGTCGGCGGCCTCCTTCTCGAGCCGGTCGGCGAAGCCCGGGGTCCTTCCAGACCTGGCGGGCCAGGCGGGCGCCGCGCACCTTGGCGTCGTAGGCGTAGCCCTGGAGCTCGCAGGTCGCCCGCGGGAAGCCGGGCAGACGGCCGTCGCGGTAGGAGATCGAGTCCCACGAGTCCTTCCAGCACTGGTTCTCGAGGCCGGTCTTCTCGTTGCGGCGCTGGTAGGAGACGTAGCCGTTGCCCTGCAGGTCGGCGTACTCGTCGATCCAGTTGAGCGCGGCCCGCGCCTGGGCCTCGAGCTCGCGCACCAGCTTGCGTGTCGCCCGTCCAGCGCTCGTACTCGTCGAGCAGCACGACGTAGAGCGGGGTGGCGTCGGCGCAGCCGTAGTAGGGCGAGTGCGGCCGCTCCTCGAAGGCGGTCATCTCGCCGTAGCGCATCTCGTGGAGGATGCGCCCCGGGTCCTCGTCGCGGAAGTCGTCGACGCGCGTGCCCTGCCAGATCGCCGAGCGCCCGCAGCGTGCGTGGCGGCGAGCTCGGAGGCGAAGGGCAGCGCCTGCAGGCTGGTGAAGATGCTGTCGCGGCCGAACATGGTCATGAACCAGGGCAGACCGGCGGCCGGCAGGCTGTGGCCGGCCAGGATCGGCGGTGAGAAGCGCAGGGCGGCCAGGTCGACGAGGCTGCGGCGGTAGGTGGTCTTCAGCGGCGTCCCAGTCGCACTCGAGGCGGGGCGCGTCCTCGAGCCACTTGTCGAGGCTCCGCTCCATGTTCGGCCTGGCCCGCTTGGCGTTGCGCTCGTACTTGGGCGTGTCCATGCTCACCCCGGCGCCGAGGTGAGCCGTGACGACGTGCAGGTCGGTCGTCCACTCGCCATGGGGCTCGATGTGCGCGGCGAAGCTCAAGCCCTCCTCGTCGACCGTGCAGGGCGCCGTCGCCGAGATCCAGGTCTCGCGATAGTAGGTCTCGCGCCGGTAGCCCAGCACCAGGCGGCCGTCGTCGACGCGCCGGTAGTACTCGCCCTGCTTCTTGAGGGCGTCCTTGACCTCGAACAGGTCGGCGAAGTCGCTGCCCGCCTCGATACGGACGGCCAGATCGACCGGCTTCTCGTCGTGGTTGAGGATCGTCAGCTCCTCGTGGAACCCGCCGCCGACGGCGCGCTGGCGGATGACCGAGAGCTTGGCGTCGACGTAGACCGTGCCCGTGCCGGGCACCAGGAAGAAGCGGGTCTCGAAGTACTGCAGGTCGTCGACCGAGAGCGGATTGAGCTTCTGCCCGTCGATGGTGAGCAGCCACTTCGAAAGAAAGCGCGTGTCGAACGAGAACAGGCCGGTCGGGTCGGTCATCGAGGCCTCGATGTCGCCGCGCGTCGTCGCTGACGACGAAGGTGTTGCCGTCGAGGATCTTGACGTCGGCGCTCATGCCTGCCTCCTGGCGTATCCGGCGGTGTGTTCCGCGGTCCCCGTCGAGGGCTTGAACACCGCCTGCAAGGCCACCAGGAGACCCACCTTGCCTTCGACTTCGAGAAGGCCGCGCAGCACCGCCGGCATGGTGCTCGTCTCGCCCGCCACGATGGCGTCGAACGTACTGCCGTCCGTCTTGATGACGCAGTCGGGGGCCGCGCCCTCGTGAGACACGCCGACGTCGCCGCGATGGATGGTCACATACCAGCGCTCCCGCCGGTCGTCGTCCTTGATCTCCATGAGTACCGTGCCGGATGTCGCTTCCAGCAACGGCACGTGCCCTTGCTTGCCGAGCTCCTCGAAGAACCGTTCCCTCACGTCTCCCATAGCTGCCTCCTCGGATCCCTGGGTGGCCCGGCACATCGATAGAGGTGCGGCCTGAAAGTCGGTACTACCCGAAATCGGTGACCCCTCTCGACGGTTCACCGTTACCTAACAGGAGGCCATCCGTCGGGGACGCCTCGCGCGTCGGCCTCGCCGGCGCCGCCGGCGAGATCGGCCAGCGCGTGCTGAAGCTCGCGAGTCGCGGGGTACAGCTCGCGATAGATCCGGTACGGCTCGTCGTAGGCGCCCGAGACGGCGGGCTCGGGCGCGACGGTGACGCGCCGTCCGCTCCAGTCGGTGGCCAGGTCGGCGTGCCCGGCGGCGATGGCGGCGAGCAGGGCGCTGCCCACTGTGGCCACGGCCGGCGCCGCCAGGACGTCCTGCTCGAGCCCGGTGACGTCGCTCACGATCTGCGGCCACAGCTCGCCCTTGAGCCCGGCGTCGGAGGCCACGAACCGCAGCGGCGGCCGCCGGCCTCGCGCATGACGTCGAGGTTGTGACGCACGGCGAAGGCGATGGCCTCGAGCGCCGCGCGGAACAGGTGGCCGGGCGTGTGCGCCACGGTGAGCCCGGCGATCACGCCGCGGGCTCGCGAGTCGAACAGCGGGGCGCGCTCACCGGAGAAGTAGGGCAGCATCACGACCCCGGCGGCGCCGGGCGGCAGGTCGCGCGCCGCGGCGGTCAGCGCCGCGAAGTCGGCTGCGCCGGTCAGGTCTCGCACCCAGGCGAGCAGAGCGCCGGCCGTCGCGGTGCCGGCCGCCAGGTTACGCGAACCGGCGACGAAGCTCGCCGGGCTCCACAGCCGCGGGTCGGGGCGGGCGGCGGTCATCACCTCGGCCATGAACATGGTCGTGCCGTAGGCCAGCAGCAGCTCGCCGGGGCGGCGGACACCGGCGCCGAACGCTTCGGCCAGCGAGTCGATCGTGCCGGCGGCGACCGGGATGCCCGCGGGCAGCCCGGTCGCCGCCGCCGCCTCGGCGCTGACGACGCCGGCGGGCTCCTGGGCCCAGCGCAGCGGCGGGAGCGGCGGCAACGGCAGGCCGCCGGCCGCCGCGGCGGCCCACTCGTCGATCCAGGTGTTCGTCCGCACGTCGTACATGGGCACGCACTGGCTGGCCGAGTGGTGGTCGAGCACGTACTCGCCGGTCAGACGATGCACGAGAAACGAGCTCGCCGTGAACAGGCGCCGCGTGGCGCGCAGCACCTCGGGCTCGTGGCGAGCCAACCAGGCGAGCTTCGGCCCCACGGCCTGGGTGGTGAGCGGCGAGCCGCAGCGGGCGATGATGGCGGCCGCCCCGAGCCGCTCGTCGAGCTCCTCGATCTCGGCCACCGCGCGCGTGTCGATGCCGTAGAGGATGGCCGGCCGCAGGGGGCGGCCGGCGGCGTCGGCCGGCACGAGGCACGGGCCCAGAGCACTGGCGGCGGCGGCCACCACGTGGCCGCCGCCGACGGGCGGCAGCAACCGCCGGCAGAGGGCGACGACATCGGCCCACCAGACCGTCTCGGGGTCCTGTTCGGCCCAGCCAGGCCGCGGCCGCGAGATCCCGTGGGCCACCTCTTCGAGGGCGACGATGCGGCCGTCCAGGGAGACGAGGGCGGCCTTGCTCGTCGTCGAGCCGAGGTCGATCCCCAGGACGAGCTCGGCGCCCATGTCGCCGCTCTCGACTCTAGCCGTCGGCCGGTGGCACGGTCTTCGCGCCGTACCGCCGCCGGTAGAGCACGTAGGCGACCCCGCCCGTCGGGATCGGCATCCAGAACGAGACGAGGCGGTAGGCGAGCGTGCCCAGGGTCGCATCGGCGACCCCGACGCCCGCCAGTCCCAGCGTGGCGACCAGGCCGACTTCGACGAAGCCGAGCCCGCCGGGTGTGATCGGCACCATGCCGAGCAGCGCCGCGACGACGTAGGCGAGCAGCACGAGGGAGGCCCGCGGCCGCGCGCCGGTGGCGGCGAGCGCCGCAAGCAGCGCGCTGTAGTCGAGCAGCCAGTTGCCGGCGGCGTAAGGCAGCGCCTCCCACCAGCGCCGGCCGAGCATGTTCTTGATGAGATCGCGCTCGTCGACCAGTCGATCGGGCAGCCCGTGCATGGGCTCGCGGCGACGCAGCAGGCGGTTGCGCGCCCGCTGTACCAGCGTGCCCACCGCCTGCAGGGGACGGTCGGTGAACAGGCCGACGGCGCCGGCCGCCAGAATGAGGGCGAAGACGATCATCCCGTAGGTGAGGGCGCGCAGCAGCGTGCGGTCGACCGCCGCCCCGCCGAACAGGACGGCCGGCAGCGACAGGACCGGCAGACTGAACAGGACGGCGGTCGAGATCAGCGTGGTGGCGGTGAGGCCGGACACGACCCGTTCGGGCGGCGCTCCGGTGGCGGTGAACAACTGGTAGCTGGCCGTGCCGCCCGAGGCCGCGCCGCCGGGAATGAGACGGCTCACCGCGTTGCTGGCGAGCTGGGCCGTGGCGATCAGGTACCAGCTCGGTTCGTTCAGGGCAAGGCGCATCAGACCCCAGGCGCAGACGAAGCTGCCCGCCTCGAGCAGGCCCATGAGGACGAACCAGAGCCACAGGATGCCGCGCAGTTGGGGCAGTTGCGAGAAGAGATTGACGAGCTGCGGCCACACGAAGTACAGGCCGACGATGGCGATCCCGAAGACGAGGATCTGGCGCAGCGGCAGCCTCTTCATGAGTGCGGAGAGCCCGGCGGCGGGCCCGGCGGCGGGCGGCCGAACGCGGCTCGCTCGCCTCGCCCGACCGGTCTCGCGCCGCACCCGTCTCCCGCGCCGAATCCCGCTCGTGCGGCCCGCCTTGCGGCCGCGGCGGCCGCGGAGCGCGCTGCTGGGGATCGCCGGGTGCCGTGTCGTTGCCGGGCATATCGGGGTCCATGCTATCGCTTCCCCGGATCCGACGGAACAGCACCACTTCTTCTCGCCCCGGCCGCCGGCGGCCCTCGCCGGCACGGCCGCCGCCGCGATAAGCTACCGGCAACGGCGAAGGGAGCGGCGTGTCGTCAACCATCCCCACCGGGTCAGGACCTGCGGCCGCGGCGTCTGGTACGGCGCCGGCGTTTCCCAAGATCGAGCTCCACGTGCATCTCGAGGCCACCGTGCGACCGGCGACGCTGCTCGCCATCGCCCGCCGCAACGGCTACCGACTACCGGCCGACAGCGTCGAGGGTCTGGCCGAGCTCTGCCGGTTCCGCGACTTCCCCCATTTTCTGTCGGTCTGGATGGCCACGACCCCGGCTCTGCAGACCGCCGACGACTTCCGCCGGGTCGTCGTCGACTATGCGGCCGAGGCCGCCGACCTCGGCGCCGTCTACATCGAGGGCATCTTCTCGCCGGCCGAGCCGGCCGCTCGCGGCGTCGCCTGGGAGGAGGTCTTCGAAGGCTACTGCGACGGCGTCCAGGAGGCCCGCGAACGCTCGGGCGTCCAGATCAACCTCACGCCCGACCTCACCCGCGCGTTCAGTCCGGGGATCGCCGAGGAGACCGTCGCCTGGTGCGCCCGCTACCGCGACCGCGGCGTGGTGGCCGTCGGCCTCGGCGGGCCCGAGAACCCCCCCGAACCGTTTGCCGGCGCTTTCGGACTCGCCCGCTCACTGGGCCTCGGCTCGGTGCCTCACGCCGGCGAGGCCGCCGGACCGGCCTCGATCCGCGGCGCCCTCTCCGCCCTGCACGCCGACCGCATCCGCCACGGTATCCGCGCCGTCGAAGACCCGGCGCTCGTGGTCGAGCTCGCGCAGCGCGGCATCGTGCTCGACGTGACACCGGTCTCGAACCTGCGCACGCGGGTCGTCGCCGCGCTCGACGAGCATCCGCTGCGCGCCCTCAGGGCCGCCGGTGTACGCTGCTCCATCTCGACCGACGACCCCGCCCTGTTCGCCACCGACCTGACCCTCGACTACGCCATGGCCGGCTACCTGGGGGCCGAACCGCGCTGGGTCTTCGAGAACGGCGTTGCCGGAGCCCTGTGCGACACGGCGACGCGGTCGCGGCTGCGACGCATCGGCGAGGAGTTCGACTGGGACACCGTCGGCCCGCCGCCGGCCGAGCTCATCGAGTCGCTGCGCTAGACGCGTCGCGCCCGGCGTCTCACCCGGGCGTGTAGATCTGGACCGAGTCGCCGCCGCTGCCGCGGGCCAGCGCCTGAGCCGCGTCGGCGGCCGCCAGCAGAGCGTCGCCGTCGGCCATCTCGGGACCGAGCTCGGCGACCCCCGCGCTGATGGTCGCCCGCCGCGCCGGTCGCGCGCCGCCCGTGCCGGTCGCGAGGGCGGAGACCTGGTCGCGGAGGCGCTCGGCGAAGGCGGCAGCCCCTCCGTCGTGGGGGCCGCCGCCCTCGCCGAGCGGCGCCGCGCCCGAATCGTGCAGCGGCGTGTTGGGCAGCACGATGACGAACCTGTGGCCGCCGTAGCGCCCGGCCACGTCGATGTCGGCGTGGAGGAGCGCGGCGACGAGACCGCCGACGCCGCGCAGGAGATCGTTGGCGGCCGGCCGGCCGTGCGCGAGGCGGTAGGCGCGAAACTCGTCGAGCTCGATGCTCACGAGCGACAGCGGCAGGGCGTGCCGCCGGGCGCGCGCGACCTCCTGGGCGAGGCGCCGCCGCACGAAGCCGGCGTTGCCCAGGCCGGTCAGCTCGTCGCTTTCGGCGTGACGCTGGACGGCCCGGCTCAGACGCACGTTCTGGATGGCCACGGCGGCCTGGGCGCCGAGCGCCCGGGCGAGCTCGAGATTGCGGTCCGAGAACTGCCGTTCCTCTTCGGTGGCGAGCAGCATCATGATGCCGAGCGGCACGCCCCGAAACAGGAGCGGTACGTTCAGGCAGGTCTTCTCGCCCTCGAGCTCCATCGACTCGCGGGTCGCCGGGTTGAGATCGCGGTCCGAGATCTGCTCGATCGTCACGACGCCGCCCTCGAGGATCGCCCGGTCGCCGGGCTGCTCGTCGAGCCGGGTCGGCATGCCGAGCCCCGCGTAGTCCTCGTCGGTCTGCGTCTCGTAGAGCGCCCGGGTGACCAGGCTGTCGATCTCCTCGACATACTCGTCTATGACGCAGACCGGCAGGTCGAGGGCGAGGGCGGCCGCGCGAGCCACCACGTTCAGCGCGACCTCGAGCGTAGCCGCCGTGACGAGCGTCTCGCCGACCTCGCGCATCGTGCGCAGATCGGCCTCGCGCTGCTCCAGCTCCTCTCCGATGACCGCCTTGTGGAACGCTCCCGCGAGCAGCGTGCTGACGCCGCGCGCGAACTCGAGCGTCTCGGCGAAGTCGCGTTCGCGGCGATCGTGGAGGTCGACGCAGCCCAGCGAGCGACCGTCGGCCACAAGCGGTAGCGAGAGCGTGCTGCGGTAGCCGCGGCCCCGTGCCGTCTTGCTGCCGAACGGCGCCGGGGCGAGACCATCGTCGGGCGTGAAGACCTTCGCCGTCCGAGCCTCGAACGCCGTCAGGTACCAGGGGTAGTCGGCCACCTCGAAGCTCGCGCCCACCGTCGCTTCGTTCCAGCCCTGATCGTCGACGCTGGCGAGACAGGTCATGTGTCCGCCCTCGAGCCGCCAGATCTCGCAGTCGACGGCCTCGACCGAGGCGAGCAGCAGCGCCGCGATCGGGCGCACGAGCTCTGCCAGCGTACCGGCGCGGGCGACGGCGTCGCCGAGCTCTATGAGCTCGTCGGCGACGCGCTCGCGCGCCTCGAGACGGCGGCGCTCGCCGATCAGCAGCACGGCCCCGGCCGCCACCTTCGCGAGCCGCTCGGCGATGCTGCGATGCGACCCGTAGTCGCGCACCGCCGTGTCGCACAGCTCGACCAGACCGATGGCCTCGCCGCGCGCGGCCAGGGGCAGCAGCAGCGCCGAGGCGTACTGGCGGTCGTCGTCGCCGGCGGTGGCCTGGCCGCGCCGGTAGGACGGAAGCCCGTAGTCGGGCAACGCGAGCGGCAGGCCGGCATCGAGGACGGCCGTCGCGGCCGCGTGATCGCCCAGGCGGCAGACGCACGCCCCGAGCCCGAACAGGAACTCGCCGCCCGAGCAGACGGTGAGCGGCACGAGCACGCCGTCGGAGACGAGGTAGATGGCGCTCAAGCGCGAGTCGGTGAGGTCGCGCAGCTCGCCGGCGATCTGGCGCACGGCGGCTTCGGGATCCTCGTTGACGAGGTCGGTCAGGGCGAGCAGCGTGTCCACGTGCGAGGAGGGGTCCCGCAGCAGACCGGTCGGCTGCCGGTCGAGCTCGTCTGCGTTCGGTGGTGCCTCTGCCATGCCTCCCAGCCCGCTCGTGCGACGGTGCGCCCATGTATCGGCAGTGCGAACGGCGGACTGGAGCCCTGCGGGCTCCCGGCACAGCGGGGGCTCCCTCAGGCGGCCTCCCCCTCGCGAACCCCGTCAACGGCGGCGAGCGGCTGGGCCTCGACGGCGGGCGACGTCGCGACCGTCTCCTCCCGGGCGACCGAGCCGCGGCCGACGAACACCGCCGACAGCACGGCCCCGCAGAGCAGGGCCGCGGCCGACACGCCGAGGGCGATGTGGATGCCGTAGACGAACGAGTTGTCGATCGTCCGGTGGACGAGGTTCGGGTCGATCGTCCTGGGCACGCTGCCGGCCGCCGTCGCGCCGCCGTGGCTGGCGAGAGCGACGATCTGGCGCTTCGCCGCCTCCGGCAGAGAGAGCGCACCGAGCGAGCCCGACAGACTGGAGGCGAACCAGTGAGTGACGATCGCGCCGAGCAGGGCGATGCCGAAGACGCCGCCGACCTCGCGGGTGGCGTTGGTCGTGCCCGAGGCCATGCCGGCCCGGGCACGCGGCACGGTCGAGGTCACCGCGGCCGTCATCGGCGCCATCACGCTGCCCATGCCGACGCCGAGCATCAGCAGGTTCCACCAGAGCGCGCTGTAGGGCGTGGTCGGCGTGGTCCGTTCGAGCAGCAGCATGCCCACGGCGGCCATCGTCATGCCGAAGGTCATGGGCCAGCGCGAACCGATCCGTCCGGCGATCTGCCCCGCGAGCGGCGCCGTGACGATGATGGCCGCCGTCAGCGGCAGGACGCGCAGACCCATCTGCAGCGCCGAGTAGCCCTGGATGTTCTGCCAGTAGAGCGTGAGGAAGAAGAAGATGCCGAACATGCCGAAGCTGATCAGCCCAGCGACCATCGAGCCGGCGGCGAAGGTCGGGTTGCGGAAGAACCGCAGCGGCAGCATGGGGCTCTTGGAGCGCGTCTCGACCGAGAGGAAGGCGAGCTGGCGTGACGATGCCCACGGCGAACAGGGTGAGGATCAGCGGCGAGGTCCAGCCGTAGTTGTTGGCCTCGATCAATGCGTACACCAGCGAGCCCAGCGAGAGCACGGCAAGGCCCTGGCCCGGCAGGTCGAGCGTGCGACCCTCGGGGTTGGACGACTCCCGCACCGTACGCAGCGCCACGACAAAGGCGAGGACGCCGATCGGCACGTTGATGAAGAACACGCTCTGCCAGCCCAGCGTGTCGACCAGCACGCCGCCGATGACGGGGCCCGCGGCCAGGGCCAGGCCGGAGACGCCGGCCCACAGCCCGATCGCCTGGGCGCGCTCCTTGGGGTCGGGGAAGGTGGTGATGAGGATCGACAGGGTGCCCGGCAGCAGCGCCGCCGCGCCGATGCCCTGAACGGCGCGACCCGCGACCAGCCAGTGCAGCGACGGGGCGAGACCGCACAGCAGCGAGCCGCTCGAGAAGACGACGAGCCCGATGAGGAAGAGCCGTTTGCGACCGTAGAGATCGCCGAGCGTGCCGCCCGTGAGCATCAGGCTGGCGAAGAACAGCGTGTAGGCCGAGATGATCCACTGCAGGCCCGAGACTCCGGAGCCGAAGTCGCGCTGGATGGTGGGCAGGGCCACGTTCACGACCGTGTTGTCGAGCATGGCCATGAACAGGGCGAAACACATGGTGAACAGGGTGGTAAGCTTGAGCCTGCGGTCGACGGCGAACATGAGCCCTCCGCGCGGATGACGTGTCAGTAAGCAGGCCGGGAGTCGTGTCGCGCCCGTCTCGACGGACCCGCTCCCGCGCCCGGATTTCGAGGGCTCTTACCCTCTAAAGGGAGTTCCCAAAGCAGGGCCTGGGAACGCCCGTGCCGGCCGGCACGACCTCCGTCGCGTGGGCCGGCCTCCGGGCGCAACGCTGGACGAAGTCGTTTTGAGCCTGTTGGCTACTACCCGACGAGTCCGCGACACCTGTCTCGAACGGTGTCTGCAGGCGCGAACGAGGGTAGCCGGAGCCGTGTCTGGCACACAGGGGGTCGAGGGTGGGGTCGAGTGTGGTCGAGGCAGTGAGCGGAGCCGGGTGGCCCTTTCTCGTCTACGCCGTCCTCGCCGTCGTCGTCGCCGCGTCCATGATCGGCCTGGCCGCCGTCCTGGGCCAGCGACACCGTGATCTGACGACCGGCACCCGCTACGAATCCGGCCTGCCGCCGGCCGGCCCGCTGCCCCGACGCTTCTCGATCGAGTTCTACGAGATCGCCGTGTTCTTCGTGGTCTTCGACCTCGAAGCGGTGTTCATCTTCGCCTGGGCGGTCGGCCTGCGCCAGTCGGGCTGGCGCGGGTACTTCGAGGCGCTGGTCTTCATCCTGCTGTTGCTGGCCGGCCTCATCTACCTGTGGCGTCTCGGCGCCCTCGACTGGGGCACGAGCTCCCGACTGCGGCGCCGGCGCCGTCAGGGGCTCTGATGTCGCGCGTCTCCCGTCACGGCCGTCTCGCCGCCCTGCTGCTCGTAGCCGCAGTCGCCGTGGCGATCGTGCTGCCGGCGGCCGTCAGGGCCGCCGGCCCGAGCGCCTCGCCGGCGCCCTCGGCGCCTGCCGGCCCGGCGGCCACGCCGGTCACGGCAGTCTCCCCGAGTCCTCTCGACGGAACCTCCGGCGGGGGGACCGGCGCCGCCATCTTCGCCGCCAACTGTGCGGGCTGCCACGGCGATCACGGTCAGGGGTACATCGGGCCGAACCAGCAGGCCGACGCGTTTCCCAGCCTGGTCGCCGGCATGGTCACCCGAGGCGGCATCTCCATGCCGGCCTTCCCCCAGCTCTCCGCCGCTCAGGTCGCCGCCGTCTCGGACTACGTCGCCACACAGATCGCCGCTCCGGCCGCCCGCACCGCGACGGTCGCCCAGGGCGGTGAGCTGTTCCGTCTGTACTGCTCCGGCTGCCACAGCTCGACGGGACGCGGCGGGGCGCTGAGCCAGGGCCGCAACGCGCCCTCGCTCGCCGACTTCCCTCCCGCCGAGGCGCTCGCCGCCATGATCCTGGGCCGCGGCAACATGCCGATCTTCGCCGGCACCACGTTCGACGTGCGCCAGCAGGCCGCGGTCGCGCTCTACGTCGAGACGCTCCACTCGCCGCCGTCGCCGGGCGGCTGGGGGCTGGGCTACATCGGGCCGGTCCCCGAGGGGCTGGCGGCTTTTGCCGGCCTCGGCCTGCTGGTCCTCGTGGCCGTGTGGCTGGCCTGGGGCAAGGGCACGGTGAAGGGCGCCGAGACGGCCGAGACCGGCCCCGCCGGCGCCACGACGAGCGCCGCCGGCGCGAGTCCCGAGGCAAGGGCGACCGGGGCCGCCGAGCGGGCGGACGAAGCCGCGGCGGACAGACTGCCGGCCGCGCCCGGCTGGCCGGCCGCGATCGGGCTCCTCGTCGCCATCGCCGGCGCCGTCGGCTTCGTCGCCTTCTTCGTCGTCGGCAACAACTCACAGAAGCTCGGCGGGACGCTGGCCCTGGGCTTTCTCGGGCTCGGCTTCGCCCTCGCTTACTGGGGCCGCGACCTGACGAGCGACGAGGTCGAGGTGGGCCGCTATCCGCTGCCTCCCGAAGCGGACGCGGCGGCGTCGGGCGGCCCCCCGGCCGACGTGCCGGCGGCGCTCGGCGACGCCCTGGCGGGCAGCGCCGCGGTGCTGACGCGGCGACGGTTCCTGACGACGCTCCTGATCGGCGCCGCGGCTGTTCTGGGGCTCAGCCAGCTCGCGCTCGCGGCCTCGCTGGGGCCCAAGTCGCGCGGCCTCTTCACCACGGCCTGGAGACCCGGTTCCCGCCTCGTGACCAGCGACGGGGTGCCCATCACGCGCGACGCGCTTTCCGGCGGCGGCGTACTGGTGGCCTTCCCCGAAGGCCACACCGACGCCGCCGACTCGCAGGTGGCGCTGCTGCACCTGGCCGGCCTCGCGCCGCTGCCCGGACGCGAGACCTGGAGCCCGGACGGCTTCTACGCCTACTCCCGGGTCTGCACTCACGCCGGCTGCGCCGTGGCTCAGTACGAAGACGAAGCCCAGAAGCTCCTGTGCCCCTGCCACCAGTCGACCTTCGACCTGCGCGACGGCTGCCGGCCGGTGGCCGGCCCGGCGTCGCGCCCGCTGCCCCAGCTGCCGCTCTCGATCGACGCCAACGGTTACCTCGTCGCTCAGCGCGACTTCGACCAGCCCATCGGCCCCGGCTTCTGGAACCTCTATGCCTGAGAACCGGCTCCAGCGCTCCCTGACCCACGCCTTCCGCCTGCCGCGCGACCGGTACCGGCGCGTCGCGCGCTGGCTCGACAACACGACGGGCGGCGGCGGCCTCATCCGCCAGGAGCTGCGCCACATCTTCCCCGACGACTGGTCGTTCTTCTTCGGCGAGATCGCCCTCTACTGCTTCGTCATCCTGGTGATCACCGGCGTGTACATGTGCCTCTTCTTCAAGGCCTCGGCCGCCCCGACCGTGTACCTGGGGAGCTACAAGCCGCTCTACGGCGTGACCATGTCCGAGGCCTACAACTCGGTCGTGCGCCTGAGCTTCGACGTGCGCGCCGGCCTCGTCATCCGCCAGGTCCACCACTGGGCCGCCCTGGTGTTCGCGGCGACGCTCGTCCTCCACCTGTTCCGCATGTTCTTCACCGGCGCCTATCGCCGGCCGCGGCGCCTCAACTGGGTGATCGGCCTCAGTCTGCTGAGCCTGGTGTTCGTGAACGGCGTGTTCGGCTACTCTCTGCCCGACGATCTGCTGTCGGGCACCGGCCTGCGCATCGCCTATTCGATCACCCAGTCGATCCCGCTGATCGGTCCGAACCTGGCCTCGCTGCTCTTCGGCGGCGATTTCCCCACGACGGGGCTCATCCCCCGCATCTACGCCATCCACATCCTGCTCGTGCCGGGCGCCATCGCCGGCCTGCTCGGCGCCCACATGGGCCTGCTCTGGATCCAGCGCCACACGCAGTACCCCGGACGCCGGCGCAGCGACCGCACCATCGTCGGCACGCCGATGGTGCCCGCCTACGCGCTGCGCACGACGGGCTACCTGCTCCTGGTCTCCGGGCTGCTCACGGCCATGGGCGGTTTCCTGCAGATCAACCCGGTCTGGCTCTACGGACCCTACCGGCCGTGGGACTCGACGAGCTTCGCCCAGCCCGACTGGTACACCGGCTGGCTCGAGGGCGCCGTCCGCATGACCCCCGCCTGGGACATCCACATCGGCGGCTTTCTGCTGCCCGGCCTGTTCTGGCCGGCCGCCCTGCTGCCCGGCATCGTCGCCGGCTTTCTGTTCATGTGGCCGTGGCTCGACGGCCTCGTCATGCGCGACGACGAGCTGCACAACGTGCTCCAGACGCCGCGCGACCGGCCCGGACGGACGGCCATCGGCGCCGGCCTGCTGACCTTCTTCACCATGCTCCTGCTGGCCGGCGGCGACGACGTGTTCGCGGCCGCCTTCCACTGGAGTCTGCCGACGCTGCTCGCAGTCATGCAGGGCCTGACGGTCGGCCTGCCGTTCGTCGTCGGTCTGCTCGTCTACGCGGTGTTCCGCCACCGGCATCTGGCCGTCGCCGGCGAGGTGTCGGCATGAGCTGGGTGGCCGACCGCCGCGCGCCGGCGCTCGGCCGCGGCCGCGAGTCCGTCCTGCGCGCCGTCGGCTGGAGCGTGACCCTGGCGCGGATCACCAAGCCCAGGATCGTCGCCCTGTTCGCCCTCACCGTGCTGGTGGCGACCGTGCTGGCCGGTCCCGTCGGTCCGGCCTTGACACTCGCCATCGTGGCCTCTTCGGCCCTCACGGTCGGGGGCGCCGCCGCCTTGAACAACTGCCTCGAGCGCGAGCTCGACGCCCGCATGACCCGCACCCGCCGGCGGCCGACCGCCGCCGGCACGGTGACGCCACGCGCGGCGCTCGCGTTCGGCCTGCTCACGACCGTCGCCGGAGTGGCCGCGGTGTGGGCCTGCGGCGGCGCCGCGGCCGCCGGTCTCGCGGCCGCCGGCGCCGCCTGGTACGTGCTCGTCTACACCCTGCTGATCAAGCCGCGCACGGCGTTCAGCTCTCTGCCCGGAGGGCTTGCCGGCATCTTCCCCGCCCTGATCGGCTGGACGGCCGCCGGCGGTGGCCTGTCGGGCCAGATCGTCTTTCTCTGCGCCCTGATCGCCGTCTGGTCGCCGCCCCACTTCTGGGCGCTGGCCTTCGCCCTGCAGGACGACTACGTGGCCTCGGGCGTGCCCACGCCACCCGTGGTCCTGGGCGAGGCGGCGGCGGCGAGGATGATCCTCGCCGCCGCCGCCGTCCTCGTCGCGCTCACCATGGCGCCGGTCGTTGCCGGTTCCTACGGCGCGACCTACCTGCTCGTCGCCGTGCCCGCCGGCGCCGCCTTCCTGCTCGTTGCCGGCGAGCTCGCCCGCCGCCGGCGGCCGACGACCGCCTACCTGCTCTACAAACTCTCGGGACCGTACCTCGCGGCGATCCTCGTCGCGATGGTCGTCGAAAGGCTGGCGCGCCCATGAGCCACGACAGAGTCGTCTCCCGGCACACGCGGCGCGCGATCGTGCTGCGCGCCGCGTTCCTGGCCGCCATCGCCGTCGGCCTGGCCGGCTGCGCGTCAAAGTCGCCCGGCATGTTCCAGACGCACAGCGCCGGCGCCCACGACATCGCCGTGCTCACCTACACGATGTTCGCCATCCTGAGCGTCGTGCTCATCACCGTGTGGTCGCTGCTGGCCTACGTCGTCATCCGCTTCCGCCACCGGACCGAAGCCGAGGCCAGCCGCACGCGGGGCAACACGACCATCGAGGTGCTCTGGACGGCGATCCCCGCGGTCATCGTCGCCGTCCTCTTCGCCCTCACCATGATGACCACCGGCAAGCTCATCGGAGGACCGGAGAACGTCAGCCTGACGGTCACCGGACATCAGTGGTGGTGGCAGGTCAGCTACGCCGGGGCCGACTTCCAGACGGCCAACGAGATCCACCTGCCGGCCGGCACCGCGATCACGGCCGACCTGCTGTCGGCCGACGTGATCCATCAGTTCTCGTGCCCCCAGGTCACCGGCAAGGTGCAGATGATCCCCGGTACCGTGAACCACATCAGCTTCCTGCCGATCACCGCCGGCACCTACCTCGGGGTGTGCGCCCAGTTCTGCCGGCATACAGCACGCCCACATGCACTTTCTGCTGATCGTGCAGCCGCCGGCGCAGTTCAAGGCGTGGTTCGCCAACCAGATGAAGCCCGCGGTCACCCCCACGGGGACCCAGGCGATCGCCGGCGCCGCCGCGATGGCCGCCCTGCCGTGCTCGAGCTGCCACACCATCCGCGGGACCAGCCTGAACGGCACGTACGGTCCCGACCTGACGCACCTGGCGAGCCGCAGCTCGATCGCCGCCGTGACCCTGTCGAACACCCCCGCGAACCTTGTACCGCTGGATCGCCGACCCGACGCCGTCAAGCCGGGGGTGCTGATGCCACGATCGTCGTCACCCCGCAGATCCGCAGTGAGATCGTCGCCTACCTGGATGAGCTGAAATGACCGACGTCACCCTGCCCCGGGAGTTCGCCTACGCCCGCAGCGAGCGGCACGGCCTGGCGGCCTGGCTCATGGGCACCGACCACAAGCACGTCGGCCTGCAGTACATGGTCACCTCGCTCGTGTTCTTCTGCATCGGCGCGAGCATCGCCATCACCATGCGCCTCCAGACGATCCGCCCGGGCATGAAGGTGCTCTCCCCCGAGGCCTACAACCGGGCCTTCTCGATCCACGGCACCACCATGATCTTCCTGTTCGCGATGCCGATCCTGATCGGTTTCGCCAACTACCTGGTGCCGCTCATGATCGGCGCCCGCGACATGGCCTTCCCGCGCCTGAACGCGCTGAGCTACTGGCTGTTCCTGTTCGGCGGACTTCTGCTGTACTCCGGCTTTCTCTACGGCGGCGTGCTCGACACCGGCTGGTTCAGCTACGCGCCGCTCACCGAGCGCGCCTTCTCGCCGCACGACGGGGTCAGCGTCTGGATCGTGGCCATCAGCCTGCTCGGCGTCTCCTCGGTGGCCGGCGCGGTCAACTTCATCATGACCATGATGCGGCTGCGCGCCCCAGGCATGACCTGGCTGCGCATGCCGCTCTTCTGCCAGGCCACCTTCGTCAACTCGTTCCTCATCCTGTTCGCCTTCCCCAGCCTCACGGTGGCGGTCGCCCTGCTCTACCTGGACCGCTTCTACCACACCGGCTGGTACAACCCCGCCCGCGGCGGCGATCCCATCATCTGGGAGCACCTGTTCTGGTTCTTCGGCCACCCCGAGGTGTACATCCTCATCCTGCCCGCCTTCGGCATGATGAGCGAGATCGTGCCGATCTTCTCGCGCAAGCCGCTGTTCGGCCGCACGACGATGGTGCTCATGCTCGTGATCATCGGCTTTCTCGGCTTCCTCGTGTGGGCCCACCACATGTTCACGGCCGGCCTGCCGACCTACTTCAACACCTTCATGTCGGCGACCAGCATGCTGATCGCCATCCCGACCGGCGTGAAGATCTTCAACTGGCTGGCGACCATGTGGGGCGGCGCGCTGCGCTTCAAGACGTCGATGCTCTTTGCCTGCGCGATGATCGCGACCTTCACGATCGGCGGCATCAGCGGCGTGCTGCAGGCCTCGGTGCCCTTCGACTGGCAGGTCAACCAGACGATGTTCATCGTCGCCCACCTGCACAACGTGCTCTTCGGCGGCACCGTCTTCATCGCTTTCGCGGCCGTCTACTACTGGTTCCCGAAGATGACCGGCCGCATGCTGTCCGACCGGCTCGGCAAGTGGCACTTCTGGGTCATCCTGGTCGGCTTTCTCATGACCTTCATGCCGATGTACGAGCTCGGCGTGCTCGGCATGCCGCGCCACCAGTACACCTACTCCGGCAACCTCGGCTGGAACACACCCGAGCTGATCTCGGGGATCGGCGCCTTCATCATCGGCGCCGGCATCATCCTCTTCGTCGTCAACATCGTGCGCAGCCTCCTGGTCGGCGAGCCGGCCGGCGACGACCCCTGGGACGGCTGGACCCTCGAGTGGGCCACGAGCTCACCGCCGGCGCACGGCAACTTCGCCACCCTGCCGGTGGTGCACAGCGACCTGCCCCTCTGGGATGCCAAGCACCCCGGTGAGCGGCTGCCGGCCATCGCCAGCGACAGGCAGCCGGTCTACGACACGACGGCCGAGGTGACCGCCCTGCACGCCGAACCGGCGCATGCCGACCACTGGACCAAGCTGCCCTTCCTCACCGCGATCGCCATCCTGATCGTGGGGATCGGCCTGCTCACCAACCTGCTGGTCTCGCTGCTCGGCATCGCCCTGCTGCTGATCCTCGCCGGCCTGTGGATGTCGGCGCGCTGGACCGTGCCGGAACCGCCGGTCATGCCCCGGCAGCGCTTCACGGCGCTGGGCGCCGGCACCCTGCTGTTCCTCGGATCGGAGACGGTCCTGTTCGGTGCGCTCATCGGCGCCGACCTGCACCTGCGCATCCACAGCGGCCTGACGCTGGGCATCCACGGTCGGCTGCCGACCACGTTGCCCATCATCAACACCGTCGTCCTCATGACGAGCGGCGTCGCCGCCCACTATGCGCTGACGAGCTACCGCAAGGGCAGGACGGCGTGGTTCCGCCTCTACCTCGTCGCGACGATGGTCCTGGGCGCCGTGTTCCTCGGCGGTCAGGCCTGGGAGTACACGCACGCCGGCTTCGGCTTGTCGAGCGGCCTCACCGGGCAGTCGTTCTTCGTGCTGACGGGCCTCCACGGCGCCCACGTCACCGCCGGCCTGCTGCTCCTCGGCTACCTCATGTTCCGGGCCGCTCAAGACCGGCGGCGCCGGCCGGCCGCCGAGCCGGACGGCGCGGCGGCCGCCGTCGCACGCGGCACCGGCACCCCGGGCATGGTCGAGGCGGCCGTCTACTACTGGCACTTCGTCGACGCGGTCTGGGTCGTGATCTTCGTCGTGGTGTACCTCCTGTGAGCGCGCGACGCACCGGCGGGCCGTCGCAGACCGCCCTGGCCCTGAGCGGCCTCACCCAGGCCGCGCCGGGCATGCTCGGCGAGCGCCCGGCGAGCGCCTTCGGCAGCCTGCAGTCGCTCGTCGCCTGGGGACGCAAGAACTCGATGTGGCCCTTCAACTTCGGCCTCTCGTGCTGCTTCGTCGAGCTCGCCACGACCGTCACGCCGCGCTACGACATCGCCCGCTACGGGGCCGAGATCCTGCGCATCTCGCCGCGCGAGGCCGACGTCATGGTCGTGGCCGGCACCGTGTTCCTGAAGATGGCGCCCATCGTGCAGCATCTGTACGAGCAGATGATGGAGCCGCGCTGGGTCATCTCCATGGGATCCTGCGCCAACTCCGGCGGCATGTACGACGTCTACAGCGTCGTCCAGGGCGTCGATTCGTTCCTGCCGGTCGACGTCTACGTGCCGGGTTGCCCGCCGTCGCCGACGACCTTCATGGAGGGGCTCCTGCTGCTGCAGGCGGCGGTCGGCACCGAGGAGCGCCCTCTGTCGTGGGTCGTCGGCCCGCAGGGCGTGCAGCGCGTCCCGCGTGTGGCCCTGCGCGACCTCAAGCGACCGAGCCGCAGCCGCGAGACCGAGCTGCGTCCCCAGGACGAGGTATAGAGGGCCGTGGACGTGGCCGAGGACACGTCGGCGTCGTCGCTGAGCTCGAGGGCCGGTTCCCCGACCTCGAGCTCACCGATCAGCCGACCGCCGACGAGATCCCCACCGTCTGGGTGCCCGCCGAGCGGGCGCGCGAAGTCATCGGCCACCTCAAGAGCCGGGCGGCGGCGACCTTCCCGATGCTCTACGACCTGACCGCGATCGACGAGCGCACGCGTACCCATCGCGAGGGCCAGCCCGCGAGCGACTTCACGGTCGTCTACCATCTCCTATCGCTCGAGCACAACCGCGACGTGCGGCTCAAGGTCGCCCTGCGGGGCGAGACGCCCACGCTGCCCACGATCACGGACGTGTTCCCGGCGGCCGCCTGGTACGAGCGCGAGGTCTGGGACATGTTCGGCGTGGGCTTCGACGGCCTGCCCTCGCGACCCCGCATCCTCATGCCGCCCTGGTGGGAGGGCCACCCCCTGCGCAAGGAGTCGGCCGGCCGCGGGCACCGAGCTGGGCCGTCTCACGATGTCGTCCGAGCGCGCCGCCGAATGGCAGGAGATGCTCGCATTTCGACCCGAGGACTGGGGCCTCGAGGAGCTCGCCGCCGACCCCGAGGTGATGTTCCTGAACGTCGGTCCCCAGCACGGCGGCACCCACGGCGTCGTGCACATCGTGGTGGGGCTGCGCAGCGAGGAGATCGTCTCGTGCACCGTCAGCATCGGCTTCCACCACCGCGCCGCCGAGAAGATGGGCGAGCGCCAGACGTGGCACACCTTCATCCCCTACACCGATCGCGTCGACTACCTCGGCGGCGTCGTCAACAACCTCGCCTACCTCATGTCGGCGGAGCGCCTCGCCGGGCTCGAGGTGCCGGAGCGGGCCCAGGTCATCCGCGTCATGCTCTCCGAGCTCTACCGCATCAACAGCCACCTGCTGTTCTACGGCACCTTCGCCCAGGACATCGGCGCGCTCTCGCCGGTCTTCTACATGTTCAGCGACCGCGAGCGCATCCACGACGTGACGACGGCGATCACCGGCGCCCGCATGCACCCCGGCTGGCTGCGCCTCGGCGGCGTGGCCGAGGACCTGCCCGAGGGCTGGGAACAGCTCATCGGCGACCTCATCGCCTACCTGACGCCGCGGCTCGACGAGTACGACGCTCTCGTGCTCGGCAGCCGCATCACCAAGGCGCGGGCCAAAGGGGTCGGGCCCCTGACGACGGCCGAGGCGATCGAATGGGGCGTCACCGGCCCCAACCTGCGCGCCGGCGGCCTGGAGTGGGATTTCCGCAAGAAGCGGCCCTACTCGGGCTACGAACGGTTCGAGTTCGAGGTGCCGATCGCCGACCACGGCGACTGCTACGACCGCGTCTGGGTGCGCAGCCAGGAGATCCGCCAGAGCCTGCGGATCATCGCCCAATGCCTCGAGCAGATGCCGGGCGGTCCCTACAAGTCGCACCAGCCGCTCGCCACGCCGCCGGTCAAGGAACCCGGCACCATGCACCACATCGAGACTCTCATCGACCACTTCCTGGGGGTGAGCTGGGGCCCGGTGATCCCGCCCGGCGAGGCCTGCCTGGGGATCGAGGCGACCAAGGGCAACAACGGCTACTACCTGGTGAGCGACGGCACCGAAAGCGCCTACCGCAACCGCATCCGCTCGCCGTCGTTTCCCCATCTGCAGGTCCTGCCCCTGATGGCCGAGCATTTCGAGATCCCCGACCTCATCACGATCCTCGGCAGCATCGACTTCGTGATGGCCGACGTGGACCGGTGACGCGAGCATGCTGACAGACGACGAACGCACCGAGATCGAGGCGACGCTGCACCACTACCCGCACCGCCGTTCGGCGGCGGCCGGGGCGATGCGGATCGTGCAGCGCCGTCGCGGCTACCTTTCGGACGAAGCGCTGGCCGACATCGGCGACTTTCTCGGCGTGACGGTGGACGAGCTCGACAGCCGGGCGACCTTCGCCAACATGCCCTTCCGCCACCCTGTCGGGCGCCACGTGATCCTGATCTGCGACAGCGACTGCTGCTACGTCATGGCCTACGAGCAGATGCGCGACCACATCTCCGCGCGACTCGGGATCGAGCTCGGCGAGACGACACCCGACGGGCGCTTCACGTTCCTGCCCATCGTCTGCCTCGCGCAGTGCGACCACGCCCCGGCCATGCAGGTCGACGACGACTTCCACGGCGAGCTGACCCCCGAGCGCATCGACGAGATCCTGGACCGCTATGAGTGACGGACGGACCGACATGGCGCCGCGCGACGACCGTCCGCTGACCGGCGCCTTCCGCGCCGACGGCCGGCCGGTCGGCATCGACGACTACGAGGCGGCCGGCGGCTACGAGGCGCTGCGCAAGGCCGTGCGCGAGCTGACGCCGGCCGAGGTCACGCAGGTCGTGAGCGACGCCGGGCTGCGCGGCCGCGGCGGCGCCGGCTACGCCACCGGACGCAAGTGGAGCTTCGTGCCCATGGGCGCCGACGCGCCGCCGTTCAAGCACGTCGTCTGCAACGGCGACGAGATGGAGCCGGGCAGCTTCAAGGACCGCTTTCTCATCGAGGGCAGCCCGCACCTTCTGATCGAAGGCATGGCCCTGGCCTGCTACGCGATCCAGGCGACGACCGGCTACATCTTCCTGCGGGCGCAGTACGACAAGCCGTTCGCCGTTCTGACCCGGGCGCTCGAGGAGGCTCACGCCAGGGGCTACCTCGGCGAGCGCATCCTGGGCAGCGACTTCAACCTCGAGATCCACCTCCACGTGAGCATCGGGCGCTACATGTGCGGCGAGGCGTCGGGCATGCTGAACGCCCTGCAGAGCGACCGCCCGAACCCGCGCTGGCGGCCGCCCCACATGGCCAGCGCCGGCCTCTGGAGCCGGCCGACCGTGATCAACAACGTCGAGACGCTGAGCTGCGTGCCGGGCATCGTCAGGCTCGGCGCCAAGCGCTGGCGCGACCTTGGTCTCAGCGAAGAGGGCGGCACGCGCATCTACGGGGTCTCGGGCCGCGCCCGGCGCACGGGCGCCTGGGAGCTGCCGGTCGGCACCCCCATGCGCGAGCTCATCGAACGCCACGCGGGCGGCATGCGCGACGGCTTCGCCCTGCGCGCCGTCATGCCGGGCGGCGCCTCGACGCCGATGGTGCCGGTCGACGCCCTCGACGTGATCATGGACTTCGACCACATGAAGCAGGCCGGCTACGGCCTGGGGACCGGCACGGCGCTGCTCATCGACGACTCGGTCTGTCCGGTCGGCCTGTGCCTCAACCTCGTGCGCTTCTTCGCTCAGGAATCGTGCGGCTGGTGCACCCCCTGCTGGGCCGGCCTGCCCTGGATGGTCGACGTCCTCTCCGACATCGAGGAGGGCCGCGGTCGCCCCGAGCATCTCGACCTGCTCGCCGACCAGATGTGGTTCATGGGCGAGGAGATGTGCTTCTGCGATCTCGCGCCCAGCGCCGACCAAGCCGCTCGGCACCGCCCTCAAGCTCTTCCGCGACGAGTTCGAGCGCCACATCGACGAGGGCCGCTGCAGCTACCGCGGCGCCCGCAGCCGCCCGGCCCGCGGCCGCGCCGCCGCCGCGCCGCCGCGCCCGCCCGCCCGCCCACGCGGCGTTCCCGGCCTCGCCCCGGACCGGGCCCGCTGATGGCCACCGTCGACATCACGATCGAGGGCGTGCGCCACGAGGTCGACGACAGCCGCAACCTGCTCGACATCTGCCTCTCGCTCGGCTACGACGTGCCCTACTTCTGCTGGCACCCCGCCATGGGCTCGATCGGCGCCTGCCGCCAGTGCGCCGTGAAGCTCTTCTGGGACGACGACGACCAGAAGGGCGAGATCGTCATGGCCTGCCTGACGAAGCCCCGCGCGGACAACCGCGTGGCCATCTCAGACGCCGATGCGGTGCGCTTTCGCGCCAGGGTCATCGAGCTGCTGATGACGAGCCACCCTCACGACTGCCCGGTCTGCGACGAGGGCGGCGAGTGCCACCTGCAGGACATGACGGTGATGACCGGCCACGTCTACCGGCGCTACGCCTACCGCAAGCGCACCTTCGAAAACCACGACCTCGGCCCGTTCGTGACCCACGAGATGAACCGCTGCATCCAGTGCTACCGCTGCCTGCGGTTCTACGTCGACTACGCCGGCGGCCACGACTTCGGCGCCTTCGGCCTGCGCAACGAGGTCTACTTCGGGCGCCTGCGCGACGGCGCGCTCGGCAGCGAGTTCAGCGGCAATCTGGTCGAGGTCTGCCCCGTCGGCGTCTTCGACGACAAGACCTTCGCCGCCCACTACACGCGCAAGTGGGACCTGCAGACGGCGCCCGCCGTGTGCCCCTTCTGCGGGCGCGGCTGCAACACCATCGCCGGCGAGCGCTACGGCGAGCTGCGCCGCGTGCTCAACCGCTTCAACGGCGAGGTGAACGGCTACTTCCTGTGCGACCGCGGCCGCTTCGCCTACGAATCGGTCAACGGCCCCGAGCGCATCCGCCGGCCGATCGTCGGCCTCTCCGGCCTGTCGGCCAGTGAGCTCGTGCGCGGCCTCGGCGCCCGGCTCGAGTCGGCCCTCGGCGAGCGTCGCGTGGCGGTCGGGGCGCGGCCCCGCGTCGCGGGGCCGCGCCCCGTCGGCATCGGCTCGCCGCGCGCCTCGCTCGAAGCCAACTTCGCCCTCAAGCGGCTGGTCGGCGACGACCGTTTCTTCCTCGGTCTCTCGGACGCCGAGCACACGCTGGTCGAACGCGCCGCCGAGCTGCTCAGCGACGGTCCGTCGGCCACTCCCACCCTGCGCGACATCGAGGCCGCCGACCTCGTGTTCGTGCTGGGCGAGGACCTGACCAACACAGCGCCCATGCTCGACCTCTCCGTGCGCCGCTGGGCCCGCCTGCGTCCGACCGCCGACGAGGAGCGCCTGGGTATCGCCCGCTGGAACGACGCCGGCGTCGGCATGGTCAAGAAGGAGGAGCCCAGCGCGCTGTGGATCGCCGCCACCCACGCCGGCAAGCTCGACGAGATCGCCGCCGAGGCCTACCACGGGGCGCCCGACGACCTCGTCAGGTTCACGCTGGCGCTCACCGCGGCGCTCAAGGCCAAAGGCGGACGGCGGGCGGCAAAGGGTCTGACCGCCGACGAGGCCGGCCGGGTCGAGCGCTACGCCGCCGCCCTGCGGGGCGCCCGGCGCCCCGTCGTGATCTCGGGCGTGAGCTGCGGCAGCCCGGCGCTGCTCGAGGCGGCGGCCGCCCTGGCGCGGGCCCTGCCGGGCCCGCCCCCGGCCGCCGCCGCGCCGCTCGCGCTGGTCGTGCCCGAAGCGAACACGCTGGGCCTCATGTTGCTCGGCGGCCGCCGGCTGTCCGAGGCCTTCAGCCTCGCCGCCGAGGGCGGCGTCGAGGTCGCCCTGGTGATCGAGAACGACCTCTACCGCCGGGCGCCGGCCGCCCAGGTCGCCGCCTTCCTTACGGCGTGCGGCACGGCCATCGTCGTCGACCACGTCGCGACCGCGACCACCGCGGCGGCGGCCGCGGTGCTGCCGGCGGCGGCGTGGGCCGAGACCACGGGAACCTTCGTCAACCACGAAGGCAGGGCTCAGCGCTCGATCCAGGTGCTGGCGCCGCCGCGCCCGGTCCAGCCCACGTGGCGCTGGCTCTCGGCCCTGGCCGCCGCCGCCCGCCTGCCGGTCGGTCAGGACTGGCTCACGCTCGACCACGTCCTCGACGAGCTCGCCCGCGAGCGCCCCGACCTGGCGCCGGCGGCCCTTGCCGCGCCCCCGGCCGACGCCCGCTTCGCCGGCATGAAGGTCCCGCGCCAGGCGAGCCGCGCGAGCGGCCGGACCGCCATGCACGCCGACGTCTCGGTGTTCGACACGGCGCCGCCCGACGACCGCGACGCCCCCCTGAGCTTCTCGATGGAAGGCTACCGCGAGCAGCCGCCGGCGCCCCTGATCGCCCGCTACCACGCGCCGCGCTGGAACTCCGTGCAGGCGCTGAACAAGTTCCAGGAGGAGGTCGGCGGGCCGCTGCGCGGCGGCGACCCCGGCGTGCGGCTCGTCGAACCGCCCGCCGCGCCCGGCCCGCCGCCGCCCGCCGTCACGGCGCCACCGCCCTTTCGTCCGGCGGCCGACCGCCTGCTGGCGGTGGCGCTCCACCACATCTTCGGCTCCGAGGAGCTGAGCATGCTCTCGCCGCCGGTCGCCGGCCGCGCGCCGGCCCCCTACCTCGCTCTCGGGCCGCGCGACGCCGAGCGCCTGGGCGCAAGCGAGGGCCGGACGCTGGCGGTGGTGCTGCGCGCCGCCGACGAGCTCCATCTGGACCTGCCGGTGCGCATCGTGGCGTCGCTGCCCGAGGGCGTCGCCGGTCTGCCGGTCGGTCTGCCTCATCAGCCGTTCCTCGACCTGCCGGCCGAGCTCGAGGTCGACCACGGGGGCGGTCGTGTCTGAGCTCGTCCGCCACGCCCTCGGCCCGGGCGGCTCGACCCCCCTCGTGGCGGTCGCCTGGCTGACCGTGCTCTACGACCTCGTGATCGTGCTGGTCGTCCTGGTCGGGGCCCTGTCGATCGCCGCCGGCCTCACCTGGTTCGAGCGCCGCCTGCTCAGCTTCTTCCAGGACCGCCTCGGCCCCAACCGGGTGGGTCCGGCCGGCCTCCTGCAGCCCCTGGCCGACATGGTCAAGATGTTCACCAAAGAGGACTGGACCCCGCCCTTCGCCGACCCCACGCTGTTCGTCCTCGCCCCGGCGATCATCATCGTCTCCGTGCTGCTGGCGTTCGTGGTCGTGCCGGTGACCGGCACGTTCGTGATCGCCGACATGAACATCGGCCTGCTGTTCTTCCTCGCCATGTCGTCGCTCGGCGTCTACAGCGTGGCCCTCGCCGGCTGGTCGTCGGCCAGCAAGTACTCGATCATCGGCGGCCTGCGCGCGGCCGCCCAGATGATGAGCTACGAGGTGTTCATGGGGACTCGCCCTGACCGGCGTCGTGCTGCTCTCGGGCTCGTTCGACCTGAACCGCATCGTCGAGGGCCAGCGCGGCCTCTGGTACGTCGTGCCCCAGTTCCCCGGCTTCATCGTCTTCCTGCTGGCCGGCTTTGCCGAGATGCGCCGCATCCCGTTCGACCTGGTCGAAGCCGAGAGCGAGCTCGTGGCCGGCTACCGGACCGAGTACTCCGGCATGAAGTCCGGCATGTTCCTGGTCGGCGAGTACCTCGGCATGACGCTCATCTCGGCGCTGATCGCCACGATCTACTTCGGCGGCTGGCTGGGGCCGGGCCTGCCCGGGTTCGTGTGGTTCCTCATCAAGGTCTTCATCTTCCTGTTCTTCTTCATCTGGGTGCGCGGCACGCTGCCGCGGCCGCGCTACGACCAGCTCATGGAGCTGGGCTGGAAGATCCTGCTGCCGCTCTCGCTCGTCAACCTCGCGATCACCGGCGCCATCGTCCTGGCGGTGCAGAAATGAGCTACCTGCGCGGTCTCTGGATCGTCTTCCTGCACCTCTTCCAGCGCGCCGACACGGTCCAGTACCCCAAAGAGATGAACTACCTGGCGCCGCGCTTCCGCGGTCGCATCGTGCTCACGCGCGACCCCGACGGCGGCGAGCGCTGCGTGGCCTGCTACCTGTGCGCCGTGGCCTGCCCCGTCGACTGCATCGCCCTGCAGGCGACCCAGGACGAGGCCGGCCGCCGCTACCCGGCCTGGTTTCGCATCAACTTCTCGCGCTGCATCTACTGCGGCTTCTGCGAGGAGGCGTGCCCGACCTACGCCATCCAGCTCACCCCCGACGCCGAGATGAGCGAGTACACGCGCCCCGGTCTGGTCTACGAGAAAGAGGACCTGCAGATCGCCGGCACCGGCAAGTACCACGACTACAACTTCTACCGGGTCGCCGGCCTCGAGATCGGCGGCAAGGGCAAGGGCGAGGCCGAGAGCGAGGCCCCGCCGATCGACCCGACGCGGTTGCTGCCGTGAGGCGCCGAGAGGAGCCGTGACAGTCGTCTTCTATATCGCCGGGGTGGTCGCGCTCGTCTCGACGCTGCTCGTCGTCACGCGTCACGACACGATCCACGCCCTGCTCTACCTGATCGTCTCGCTGTTCGCCGTAGCCGTCGTGTTCTACACCCTCGGCGCGCCCTTCGTGGCCGCCCTCGAGGTCATCGTCTACGCCGGCGCCATCATCGTCTTGTTCCTGTTCACCGTGATGCTGCTGAACATCCGCGAGGCTGAGGGCGATGAGCGCCGCCGGCTGCGGCCGGTGAGCTGGACGGGTCCGGGCCTGCTCGCCGCCGTGCTGCTGGTCGAGCTCGCCTGGGCCATCGCCAGCGGCACGACGGCCCAGACCGGCGCCCGGGTCGTCGAGCCCCGCGAGGTCGGCGTGGCCCTCTACGGGCCGTACGCGATCGGCGTCGAGCTCGCCTCGACGCTGCTCCTGGTGGCCCTGATCGGCGCCCGCCATCTGGGCCAGCGGCACCGCGAGGGCGACGCCGACCCGTTCCCGGCGGCCGTAGCCGTGGCCGGCGGCGACGGCGCCGGCCCGCGGGGCGGCGCTGCGCCGGACGGCGTCGCCGGGGACCTGATTCCCCAGAGCGCCCCGGCCGACGATGCCGGTCCGTCCGAGCCGGCGGCCGACCACGAGCCGGCGGCCGATGAAGCCGGCGCCGCCGCCCGGCGTCAGGTTCTGGCGAAAGGACGACCGCTGATGGCCCACGTGCCGTTCGAGTACGGGCTCTACCTGGCGGCCGCGCTGTTCCTGATCGGCCTGGTCGGCGTGCTGGTGCGCCGCAACCTGATCTTCGTGCTGGCCTCGATCGAGATCATGCTGAACGCCGCCGGCCTCGCGTTCGTGGTGGCCGGTTCGCGCTGGGGGCGGCCCGACGGCCAGGTGATGTTCATCTTCATCCTCTCGATGGCGGCCGCCGAGGTGGCCGTGGGCCTGGCGCTGGCGCTGCTGTTCCGGCGCGTCTTCGGCTCGCTCGACATCGACAAGGCCAGCCGGATGCGCGGCTGAGATGCTCCATCTCCTGTTTCTCGTGCCCCTCCTGCCGTTCGCCGGCTTCGCGGTGCTGGCGCTGGGCGGCCGGCGCCTGTCGCGCGGCGGCATCGCCGCCGTGGGCGCCGGCTCGGTGGGCCTCGCGGCGCTCGTGGCCATCGCCGTCTCGCTCGACTTCATCGCGAGTCCGCCGGCCGGTCACGCCTTCGACCAGGTCCTGTGGACCTGGCTCAGCGTGGCCGGTCTCAAGGTGCAGGCCGCCCTCTACCTCGACCCGCTGGCCGTCTGCTTCATCCTGATCGTCACCTGCGTCGGCTTCCTCATTCACCTCTACTCGGTCGAGCACATGGGCGAGGACGACGGCTACGCCCGCTTCTTCACCTACATGAACCTCTTCGTCGGCTTCATGCTGGTGCTCGTCCTGGCCGACAACCTGCTGCTGCTCTACCTCGGCTGGGAGGGCGTCGGCCTCTGCAGCTACCTGCTGATCGGCTTCTGGTACAAGCACTGGTACAACGGCTACGCGGCCCGCAAGGCGTTCGTCGTCACCCGCGTCGGCGACACCGCCCTGATCGTCGGCCTCTTTCTGCTGTTCACGCAGCTCGGCACCCTGCAGATCCAGCCGCTCATGGCGAAGGCGGCGGCGGCCTGGCCGCAGGGCTCCGCCCTGCCGGTGGCCGCCGCCCTCCTCGTGCTCGGCGGCGCCCTCGGCAAGTCGGCCCAGCTGCCCCTGCAGACCTGGCTGCCCGACGCCATGGCCGGTCCCTCGCCGGTCAGCGCCCTGATCCACGCGGCCACCATGGTCACGGCCGGCGTCTACCTGATCGCCCGCACCAACGTGCTCTTCGACCTCGCGCCGTCGGTGCGCACGACCGTCGCCGTGATCGGCGCCGCGACGCTGCTCTACGCCGGGGTCAGCGCCCTGTTCCAGGTCGACCTCAAGCGCATCCTCGCCTACTCGACGGTGAGCCAGGTGGGCTACATGTTCCTCGCCCTCGGCGTGGGCGCCTGGTCGGCCGGCATCTTCATGTTCGTCACCCACGCCTTCTTCAAGGCCCTCCTGTTCCTGTCGGCGGGGGTCGTGATCGAAGCCCTGGACGACGAGCACGACATCTTCAGGATGGGCGGCCTGCGGACCCGCCTGCCGGTGGCCTTCTGGACGTTCCTGGTGGGCGCCGCGGCGCTCGCCGCCCTGCCGATCGTCACCTCCGGCTTCTACAGCAAGGACCTCATCATCGACCGCGCCCTGCAGTCGACCGAAGGCGGCTTCTGGCTGTGGATCGCCGGCCTGGTGGGCTCCCTGCTCACGGGCCTGTATGCGTTCCGCGCCGTGTTCGTCGTCTTCTTCGGGCCGACGCACACCGAGCCGCGGACCGGCTTTCGCACCGGCTGGGCCGTGCGCCTGCCGCTGTTCGTGCTGGCGGCGCTGGCCGTCGTCGGCGGTCTGATCGACATACCGCGCGGCTGGGCCCACCTGCAGAAGCTCGAGGACTTCCTGGCGCCGGTGCTGCCGGCGGCGCCGCTGCGCCACGGCGGCCTCGCCTCCGCCCTGTGGACGACCTTCGTGCCAGGCGTCGTGGCACTGGCCGGTATCGGCCTCGCCTGGCTGCTCTACGAGCGCCGCCGCCAGGAGGCGGCCGAGGCCCAGGCCTCGGCCGCGGCGCGCTACTTCCTCGGCGGCTGGGGCTTCGACTGGCTCTACCGCCGGGCCTTCGAGGTGCCCTTCCTGTGGTTCGCGCGCGTGAGCCGCGACGACCTGTTCGAACCTCCGGTCGACGCCCTCGCGCGGCTCACTCGAGCCGGTTGGCGCGGCCTCAGCGCCACCCAGAACGGGCTCGTGCGCTGGTACCTGTACGTCATCGGCTTCGGCGTCGCGGTCGGCGTCCTGCTGGTGGTGCTGCGATGATCCTCGTCGCCCTGCTCGTCTGGCCCTTCGTCGCCGGCATCGCGGCCTGGCTCGCCGGCCGCCGCCGGCCCGACGCCGCCCGCTGGGTGTCGGTCCTGTCGATGGCCGCCGGCCTCGTGGCCGTCGCCGTCGTGTGGATCGTCAAGGCGCCCGACTTCGGGCTCGGCGGTCACGGCCCGTTCGTGGCGAGCATCCACGTCGCCTGGGTGCCGCAGCTCGGCATCAGCTTCTTCCTGGCCGCCGACGGCTTCAGCCTGCTGATGGTCACCCTCTGCTACGCGCTCGGCCTGCTCGCCGTGCTGTCGTCGTGGCGCGAGGTCAGCGAACGGGTCGGCTTCTTCCACTTCATGCTGCTGTGGACGATCGCCGCCCTGGTCGGGGTGTTCACCGCCCTCGACCTGTTCCTCTTCTACTTCCTGTTCGAGATGATGCTCGTCCCCATGTTCTTCCTGATCGCCCTGTGGGGCCACGAGCGCCGCGTCTATGCGGCCATCAAGTTCTTCCTGTTCACCCAGATCGGCGGCCTGCTCATGCTCGTCGCCATCCTCGCCCTCTACGTCATCCACGGCCGCCAGACCGGCGTCTACACCTTCGACTACCTGCGGCTGCTCGGCACCCACCTCTCGCTCACCACCGCGACCTGGCTCATGCTGGGCTTCTTCGCCGCCTTCGCCGTCAAGCTGCCGGCCGTGCCCCTGCACACATGGCTGCCCGACGCCCACACCCAGGCGCCGACCGCCGGCAGCCTCGTGCTCGCCGGCCTGCTCATCAAGATCGGCGCCTATGGGATGATCCGCTTCATGGTGCCGCTGTTCCCGCGGGCCGCGTTCCACGCGGCGCCGGTGTTCATGGGCCTCGCCGTGCTCGGCATCCTGTATGGCGCCGTGCTGGCCTTCGCCCAGCGCGACCTCAAGCGCCTCGTCGCCTACACCAGCGTGAGCCACATGGGGTTCGTGCTGCTGGCCATCTTCGCCTGGAACACCCTGGCCCTGCAGGGCGCCGTGCTCGAGATCGTCTGCCACGCCTTCTCGACCGGCGCGCTGTTCGCCATCGTCGGACTCATGCAGGAGCGTCTGCACACGCGCGACATGGAGAAGATGGGCGGCCTCTGGATCACCGCTCCGCGGCTGGGCGCCCTCGCCCTCGTCTTCGCTCTCGCCTCGCTCGGCCTGCCCAGCCTGGGCAACTTCGTGGCCGAGTTCCTCATCCTGCTCGGCTCGTGGCGGGTGAGCGAGCCGGCCACTGTGCTGGCCGCCTTCGGCCTGGTCGCCGCCACCATCTACTCGCTGTGGATCGTGCAGCGCGTCTTCCAGGGCCGTGAGACGCCGGCCGTGACGATGTCCGACCTGTCACTGCGCGAGGGCATGATGCTGGCCGCCATGGCGGCCCCGCTGCTCTGGCTCGGCGTCTACCCGCAGCCGCTCTTCAACGCCGTGCGGCCGGGTCTCGCCGCCTTGCAACAGCGCGCCGTGCGCGCACCGGCGCCGATGCGCGCGGCCCTGCCGGCGCCACCGCCAGCCACCGCAGCCGACACCTCCGACACACCGGCTCCCGGAGGCGCGCAGTGAACGCCGCCGGCATCCTCACCCTGACCCCGACCGTCGCCGTGGCCGCGCATGACATCGTCACACTGCTGCCGATCATCGCGCTGACCGTCTCGGCGGTCGTGGTGATGCTGGCGGGCACGTTCCACACGAGCCACCGGCTGACCGTCGGCCTCACGCTGGCCGGCCTTGCCTGGACCGTGGCCATGATCCCGGTCGAGCTGGTCAGTCACGATCACCAGGTCACCGCCCTGCTCCGCTTCGACGACTGGGCGCTGTTCTTCATCGGTCTGCTGGCGGTGACCACTGCCGGCGTCGTGCTCATCTCCTACGGCTACCTCGAGCGTCGCGAGCACCATCCCCACGACTACTACACCCTGCTGCTGCTGGCCACGCTCGGCGGCGCCGTCCTGGTCGCCTCGACCCACTTCGCCTCGCTCTTCCTGGGTCTCGAGATCCTCAGCGTCTCCCTCTACACGCTGATCGCCTACCCGCGCCTGCGGGCCGACTTCATCGAGGCCGGGGTGAAGTACCTCGTGCTGGCCGCGGCGACGGCCGCGTTCCTGCTGTTCGGCATGGCCCTCGTCTACGCCGAGCTCGGCACGATGAGCCTGAACGGGCTCGCGATGGCCCACATCACCGGCGGCGGCCCGGCCGCGACCTCGCTGCTCGTCGGCGGCTTCGTGCTCATCATCGTCGGCATCGGCTTCAAGCTCGGCGTCGTGCCCTTCCACATGTGGACGCCCGACATTTACCAGGGCGCGCCGGCCCCCGTGACCGCCTTCGTGGCCACGGTCTCCAAGGGCGCCATGGTCGCCCTGCTGCTGCGCTACTTCCGTGTCGTGAGCCTCACGCCGCACGACACCGTGTGGATCATCTTCGCCATCATCGCCGCCGCCTCGATGATCGTCGGCAACCTCCTCGCCCTGCTGCAGAGCAACGTCAAGCGCCTCCTGGCCTACTCCTCGATCGCCCACCTCGGGTACATCCTGGTCGCGTTCCTCGCGGTCGGCCGCACGGCGGCAGTGGCGGTCGGCTTCTACCTCGTCGCCTACTTCGTCACCACGCTCGGCGCCTTCGGCGTGGTCGCGGAACTGTCAGACACAGAGCGCGACGCCGACGAGATCGACGACTACCGCGGCCTCGCCGCGCGGCGGCCGTGGCTGGCCGCGTCCTTCGCCCTCGTCCTGTTCTCCCTGGCCGGCATCCCGCTCACCGCCGGCTTTCTCGGCAAGTTCTACGTGGTGAACGCCGGCGCCGGCTCGCAGCTGTGGTGGTTGCTGATCGTGCTGGTCGCCTCGAGCACGATCGGGCTCTACTACTACACGCGCATCGTCGTCGCCATGTACGTGCAGCAGCCCGCGGGTGGCCGTGCCGGCCTCGCCCCTCGCGCGCCTCGACGCCATCGCCTTCAGCCGGGCCGGCGCTTCCGTGCTGGTCGTGGTCTCGGGACTCGTGCTCTTCCTGGGGATCTATCCGTCGCCGCTGATCAGGCTCCTCGAGCACATCGTCGCCGGCCTGCCGTAGCGCCCGTCCCGGATAACGGTCGCCTCTTTGCCCCGGGCGGGGCATGGTACGACCGGAAGTGGCGCGGAAGCCATGGCCGCGCGACCATCCGGCCCGATGCCCGGCGCGTCCTCGACCAGGGCGCAGAAGGGAGTGGACTTCGCTGATGGCCAACGGATTCGAGGAGACCTACAGGATCGTCGCCGACCTCTCGCCCGGCGACGCCCTCAAGGCGCAACGGGCGGTGACCGCCGAGGGCGCCGAGGCGGTGATCAAGACGGTCAAGCCGGTGGCCCCCGACATGTTCCTGCAGGCCATCGCCCGTCTGAGCGCCGTCGCCGGCCCGCACAACGAGCACGTGCTGGGCTGGGAGCAGCAGGGCCAGTTCGTCTCTGTCGCCGCCGAGCCCGTCGCCGGGAGCGACCTCGGTCACGTGCTGGGTGAGGCCAGCGTCCTGTCGCCCCAGGCCGCGGCCGCGCTGGGCGCCCAAGCGTCGCTCGGTCTCGCGTCCCTCCACGAGCACGGCATCGTCCACGGGGGCGTTAAGCCCGCCACCCTGATCCAGAAACCCGACGGCAGCGTCGTGTTGATCGACGCGGGCCTCGCGCAGGCCCAGGGTGGAGCCGACCTGACCGAGGAAGCGCCGCCCCGCAATGCCGCCTACGTCAGCCCCGAAGAGGCGCTCGGTCGCCCGCTGGTGCCCGCCTCCGACGTCTACAGCCTCGGCGTGGTCCTCTATCAGCTCGTCACCGGACGCCTGCCGTTCGACGGCCAGAACGCCTTTGCGGTCGCCCAGGACCACGTGGGCGCTCCCGTCATCCCGCCGCGTCAGCTCAACCCGGCGGTCCCGGCTTCGTTCGAAGCCGTGATCTTGCGGGCGCTCGCCAAACCCCCCGAAGACCGCTACGTCGCCGGTCGTGATCTCTTCCAGGCGCTCGAGAACGAGCTCCAGGCGACGCGGGTCGCGCCACCGGTGACGAGCGCGCCCCCCGCCCGGTCCGGGCGCAAGATCTGGCCGTGGATCGTGGCCGGCGTCGTAGCCCTCGCGGTCGTCGTCGCGGTGTTGTGGGCGACGGGGGTCTTCGCCCAGAAGAGCGCCGTCCCCAACGTCGTCGGCTCGACGCTGACGAGCGCCACGGCGACCCTCGACCAGGCCGGCTTCAAGGTCGGCTCGGTCGCCTATCAGCAGGGCGTCGGCAAGCCGCAGGGGACCATCCTCTCGCAGACGCCCGGGGCGGGCACGCAGGCCAAGAAGGGCGTCGCCATCAACCTCGTGGCCGTGGGCACGACGGTGCAGACCGTGCCCAACGTCATCGGCATGACCGAATCTTCGGCCAAAGCGGCGATCACCGGCGCCGGCCTGTCGCTGGGCATCGTCACGCTCATCTACAGCGGTTCGGCGCCCTCGGGAACGGTCACCGGCCAGGCCCCCAGCGCCGGCGTCGAGGCGCCGGCCGGCTCGCAGGTCGCGATCACCGTCTCGCGGGGACCGACGCCGACGGCGACGCCCTCCGCGACGGCCGTGCCCAACGTGGTCGGCCAGAGCCAGTCGCAGGCGACCTCGGCCCTGCAGTCCGCGGGCTTTGCCGTGGTTGTCGACCAGATCCCTAGCTCGACTGTGCCAGCCGGCACGGTGTCGGGCCAATCGCCCGCCGCCGGGGTGCTGGCCCAGCCGGGCACGACCGTGACGATCGTCGTCTCGACCGGCCCTCCGACGACGCCGAGCCCCTGACATGGCGACCGACGGACTCGTCCTCTACCTGGGCGTCTACGAAAGCCCGGCCCGCGCCGAGCAGGACTTCGAGGAGCTCGCCGAGCTGCACCGCTCGGGCCGGGTCGGCACCTACGACGCGGCCCTGGTCGAAAAGGACGAGGATGGCCGCGTGAAGCTGCGCAAGCAAGAGAAGCCGACCCAGCACGCCGCCTGGACGGGGATCGGCGCCGGCGCCGTGGTGGGCCTGCTGTTCCCGCCGTCGATCATCGTCGGCGGGATCGTCGGCGGCCTTGCCGGCGGCCTCGGCGGACACCTGTGGAAGGGCATGTCCCGGGCCGACGTGAAGGAGCTCGGCGAGGCCCTCGATTCGGGCGACGCGGCGCTGATCGTGCTGGGTTCGCCGGCGCTTCGCGAGCAGACCGAACGTATCCTGTCGGGCGCGCGGCGTCGCGTCGTCAGACAGCTCGACGTCAAGCACCACGAGTTCGCCGCGGCGCTGGCCGAGGCCGAGCACGAAGCGCCGCCCCCGTCTCCGACCGGAAGGTGAGCCGCCATGCCCGACGACATCGAGAAACAACTCGAAGAGATGAGCGCCATGTTCGTGCAGTCCGCGCACGAGATGACCTTCGACGGTGAGCGTCTCACGCTCCACGGACTGTCGCCGGCGACGCTGTTCTTCTCGGACCGGCCGGAGCGCGTCGTCGGGCATCTCACCCCGCGGCAGTTCGTCGAACTCTGGGCCGAGGGCGAGAACAGCTTCGCCGACGACCCGCCCAACGCGGTGCTGTCGTTCCTAGACGAAGCCGACTCGATCGACGACGCCATCTTCGTGTTGCAGGAGCCCCGGCTCGAGGGCGACCTCATCACGTACAAGATCGCCGTGCTCGAGGGCAGCGTGCCGTCAAGCTCGAGGTCGTGCTCGCTGTTCATCGACCCCTTCGGCCGGCCCCTGTCGCCGGTCTCGGTCGCCGGCATGCGCCGCCGCTCGCGCCGCCGGGCCGGTGGCCGTATCTGACCGCCGATGGAGATCCTGTTCCTGCGTCACGGGATCGCCGAGGAGCGCGAGACCTGGGAGGGCGACGACCGGGCGCGGCCCTTGACCGCGCGCGGCCGCAAGGCGATGGAGCGCACCGCGGTGAGGCTCGCCGAGCTCGGTGTCGCGCCCGAGCTCATCGTCACGAGCCCGCTTGTGCGGGCCCGCCAGACGGCCGAGATCGCCGGCGGCCGGACTGGGCATGGACGACCGGGTGGTCGAAGACGAGCGGCTCGCTCCCGGCTTCGACGCCGGCGGGCTGCGTGACCTGCTCGAGGACCGCCCCGTGGCCGCCGTCATCATGCTCGTAGGTCACGAGCCCGACTTCAGCGAGATCATCGCCGAGCTGATCGGTGGCGGCAGAGTGGTCTGCAAGAAGGGCGGCCTGGCCCGCGTCGACGTCGCCGAGCTGTCCTTCGCGGGCGGGGAGCTGGTCTGGCTGCTGCCGCCGAAGGACCTTGCCGGACGGTAGACCCGTACGAGCCCGCGCCCGTTACGGCTCGGATAGAATTGCGCCGCTCCTGCGGTCGACGAACTGAGGCGGTATGGTCGCGCTCACCTTCCTTCTGGCAGACCTGAACCTGGGCCCACTCGGGAGGCTGCCGTGGTGGCTCGTCCTGCCGCTCCTCGCGTACTGGGCGGTCGTCGTCGTGCTCCTGATCTACGACAACCGCGAGCCGGGCAGCACGCTGGTCTGGCTGCTCGTGCTGATCTTCCTGCCCGTAGTCGGGCTCCTGTTCTTTTTGTTCTTCGGGAGGGACTGGAAGATCATCACCGCCCGCCGGCACTGGGCCGAGGGGTACGTGGCGGCGGTCAAGGCCAAGATGCGCCCCGTCTACGAGCGCAACGGCGCCGCCCAGGAACGCTTCACCGCTCAGTACGGCGACAGCCTGGCAGCCGACATCTCGGCGACCATACGCATGGAGAGCGGCTCGTCGCCGCTGCCGGCCGACACTCTCGAGATCTTCGCCACGGGCGCCGAGAAGTTCTCGCGCCTCGAGCAGGACCTGGCCGCCGCGACCTCGTTCATCCACATGGAGTACTTCATCTGGGAGCAGGACGAGCTCACCGCGCGGATCACCGCGATCCTGCTCGACCGCCTCGCGGCGGGCGTCGAGGTGCGCATCCTCTACGACTACGTCGGCAGCATCAGCTTCAAGAAGGACGAGCTGCACAAGCTGGCCGCCGCCGGCGCCAAGGTGAGCGCCGACGTGAAGTACATCTTCAAGCTCGAACTACCGCAATCACCGCAAGATCGTGGTGATCGACGGCGTGATCGGCTACACCGGCGGCATGAACCTGGGCCAGGAGTACATCGACGGCGGCACGCGCTTCGCGAGCTGGCGCGACACCCACCTGCGCATGACCGGGCAGGCGGTCGCCGAGCTGCAGAAGCTGTTCGCCATGCGCTGGTTCGAAGACGAACACGACGACCTTCTGGAGGATCGCTTTCTGCCCCCCGCCCAGAATGGCGCCACGAACGGGCAAGTCCTCACGCAGGTCGTCGCGCACACCATTGAAGACCCATGGGAAGCCGGCCGGCGCGCGCACATGATCGCTATCTCCCGCGCCGAGCGCACGCTGAAGATCCAGTCGCCGTACTTCGTGCCCGACCAGGGCATGTACGACGCCATGATCAACGCCGCGCTGTCCGGAGTCGACCTGCGCTTCATGATGACCGGCCTGATCGACAAGAAGCTGCCGTTCTGGGCGGCCCAGACCTACTACGAGCCGCTGCTGCGCGCCGGGGCGCACGTCTACCTCTACGAGGCCGGCTTCTTCCACGCCAAGACCATCGCCGTAGACTCGCGGATCTGCGCCGTCGGCACCATGAACATGGACATCCGCAGCCTGCGCCTGCACAAGGAGCTCATGGTGTGGATCTTCGACCAGGAGCGCGCCCGGCAGCTCGAGGACATCTTCGAGCGCGACTTGCTGCACTGTCGCGAGATGACGCTGCAGGACGTGCGCTCGGTGGGTCGCTGGCAGCGGTTCCGCAACTCCTTCGCGAGGCTGTTCTCGGCCGAGATCTGACAGACCGCGCCGGGAAGGCGCCGCTGCGCGGATCCTCCACTCGCCACGGCAGTCGCCAAACGGTGCAAGAACCGGGGCGCGGCTGGTATGTAGTACGAACGCAAGCGCCTTACAGGACGCGACGCCGTTACGGCGCCACGGCTGGAACCGCGTTTGCGGCAATGGGCCAGAGCGATCGAAGGAAGTGAGCATGGCCGAGACACAAGAGCCAAAGCCAGGCGGCGCGGGGCCGACAGACGACGAGCTCGCGGCGCACCGCCGCTCGGTGGCCGCCGTCGCCGAGGCGACCCACACCGTGCGCCAGCTGCAGTCGATGGTCGATTTCCACGACGACCGCTACGAGTGGCGCCGCCTGTTCTCGGAGCTGCTCGGCACCTTCATGCTGGTCTTCGTGGCCGCCGGCGGCGGCATCGTCAACGCCAAGTTCGGCGGCAGCCAGATCCCGCAGTTCATCCTGGTGACCGCGCCCGCCATGATGGTCCTGAGCATCATCCTCTTCATGGGCGCCATCTCGGGCGCCCATCTGAACCCCGGGGTCAGCCTGGCCTTCGCTTTGCGCGGCGACTTTCCCTGGCGGCGCGTGCCGCTCTACATCGTCGCCCAGTTCGTCGGCGCCATCCTCGCCACGCTGCTGCTGGTCGCCCTGCTGGGCAAGCAGGGCAACGCCGGCCTCACCCTGCCCGGCCCGGGCATCAGCGCCACGACCGCGCTTCTCTGGGAGATCGTCCTCACGACCGGCCTGGTAAGCGTCATCCTCGGCGTCTCGTCGGGCGCCCAGTCGGTGGGCTGGGGCGCCGCCCTCGGCGTCGGTAGCTTCATCGCCCTGGCCGGCATGATCGGCGCCTCGGTGAGCGGCGCCTCGATGAACACGGCGCGCTCGCTGGGGCCCGGCCATCGCCCTGTGGCGCTTCACCGACTGGTGGGTCTACCTGATCGGCCCGCCCGTGGGCGCCCTGATCGCCGTGGGCATCGCCTACGTGCTGCGCGGTCCGGGCGGCGACGAAAGCGCCCGCCGGGCCGGCTCGGGCGCTCTGCAATAGCCGCGCCGAAGCGCGGCCGCCGCTCGCCCGCTCGCCTCGAGGGCATGGACGACGACGGCCGCGCCGGCCCGCGCGCACCATCCGTGGCCGGCCGGGACGACGTGCCACGGGGCCCGGCCGGCGCTACGATGCCGTCATGATCTCGCTGATCGTCATCGCCGCGATCCTGATCGCCTACGCCACCTTCTCGCGACCGCTCGACGAACGGGGCGTCACCTCGGCACTCGTACTCATGATCGCCGGCCTACTCGTGGGGACGTCGGTGTTGGGCTGGCTCGACGTGCCGCTCGACGTGCCGCTCACGGGCACACGGCGGAGCTCATCGCCGAGCTGGCGCTCGCCCTCCTGCTCTTCAGCGACGCGGCCCGCATAGACCTGCCGGCGCTGCGCCGGCAGCTTGCCTGGCCGGGACGTCTCCTGCTGATCGGCCTGCCGCTCACCATGCTGGCCGGCACGCTCGCCGGACTCGCCGTCTTTCCGGCCCTCTCGTTCTCGGCGGTGGCGCTCCTGGCCGTCATGCTGTCGTCGACCGACGCCGCGCTCGGTCAGCGCGTGGTCACCGACACGGCCGTGCCGGCCCGGGTGCGGCAGGCGCTGAACGTCGAGAGCGGACTGAACGATGGCCTCGCCGTGCCGTTCTTCCTCGTCCTGGTCGACCTCAGCCTGGCTCACCTGCACTCCCGGCCTCTGGTGGCCGTGGTCGAGCGCGCGGCCAGCCAGATCGGCTGGGGGCTGGCCGTCGGCGTCGCGGCCGGTCTCGCCGGCGGAGCGCTGGTGCGGTGGGCCGACCGGCGCGGCTGGATGGAGGGCCCGTGGCGGCAGACGTTCACGCTGGCCACGGCGATCATCGCCTACGCCGCGGCCCAGGCGCTGGGTGGCAGCGGCTTCATCGCCGCCTTCGTCGGCGGCGCGGCCTTCCGGCGCACGGGCGGCGCCGGCGGCCTGCGGCACCTGCAGTTCACCGAGGACGCCGGCGGACTGCTCGCCGCCGTCACCTGGGTCGGGTTCGGCGCGCTCGCGCTCGGCAAGGAGCTGAGTCTCGTGACCTGGCAGGTCGCGCTCTACGCCGTGCTCAGCCTCACCTTGGTGCGCATGGCGCCGGTCGCCGTCGCCATGCTGCGCAGCCGCGCCCGGCGCCCCACAGTGGCCTTCCTCGGCTGGTTCGGGCCGCGCGGCCTGGCCTCGATCGTCTTCGCCCTGATCGCCCTCGACGACCACGTGCCCGACGGGCAGCTCCTGTTCACCGTCGTGACCTGTACGGTCGCTCTCAGCGTGGTCGCCCACGGCCTCACGTCGGCGCCGCTCGTGCGCCTCTACCATCGCTGGTACGCGGCCCACACGGCGGCCCGGCCTGAGGCTCAGGAAGCCGTCCCCACCAAGGCGCCGCGCTTTCGTCGCCAGCCGGCCGCCGACGAGCCTGCATCCGGCTGACCGACCGGGCGGCGACCGCGGCCCGGCCGGCCCGCCGCGGACCACGTTGCCGCGCAGGGGTCACTCGCGGCTCAGCATCGCCACGGCTTCGCGTTCGAGATCGACGTAGGGCTCACCACTGACGTCGACGGCCACCCGCTTGATCGTGCCGCCCGTGAACCGGTGCGGCGCTTCGCCCGGGTAGTCGTCGGTGACCGGCTCGCCGCTGTCGCGCCCGACGCAGAGGCCCTCGCCGGCGAGCGAAAAGGCGCCCGGCTGGGTCTTGATGTGGCCCTCGCCGACCTTCTTGTCGCCGTAGTAGAGCGACAGGGTGCCGTTGGCCACACCGGGCGGGTCCTCGCCTTCCTTGGCGAACGACGCGGAGAGGATCAGGTTCTCGCCCGTCGGGACGTCCTCGGTGGCGTCGATCTTCTGCTCGACCATGCCGCAGAAGCTGTTGACGTAGCGCAGCCGCTCGTCCTTGACGTAGAGGGCGTGTCCGCCGAAGCGCGCGCCGTGGGCGAACAGGACGCCCGCGGCTCCGGGCGTGGGGATGTCGACGAGCGCCCCGATCGAGAACGAGCGGTTGCGGACGTTGACGGCCTGCGCCTCGGGCACGTCGGCCGTGTCGGGGAAGTAAGCATACCGATTGCGCGGCGGCGCGAGCAGCGGCCGCGGCGTCAGGATGATCTCGAGCGGCGAGCGGTCGTCGAGCGGAAACGCCCCGTTCCTGCCGGCTTCGGCGAACCACAGGCTCTGCAGCTCCCGGAGCTTCGCCCAGTTCTCCTTGGCCAGATCGTGGAGCTCGGAGCGGTCGACGTCGGTGTGGTACAGCTCCCAGGTGTCGTCGTTGAAGTTGCTCCAGCCGGCGACCGTGGGGTGGGTCGTCACGGCCTTCCAGCCTTCGTGCCAGATCCCCCGCGACCCGAGCATGCAGTAGAACTGCGTCTTGCGCGCGCCCTCGGCCTTGGCGTCGTCGAAGCTGTAGCGCATGCTCACGCCGTCGAAGTCGCTCTGCACGTGGCCCTTGATCGTCGGCGGGGCCTCGACGCCCAGGCAGTCGAGGACCGTCGGCACGAGGTCGATCGCGTGATGGTACTGCTCCCTGATCTCGCCCTTGGCCTTCAGGCCCGCCGGCCACGAGATGATGCACGGGTCGGCCGTGCCGCCGTTGAACTCGTAGCGCTTCCACATCTTGAACGGGGTGTTGAAGGCCATCGCCCAGCCGTTGGCGTAGTGGTTGTAGGTCTTGGGACCGCCGAGCTCGTCGAGCATGGCGAGGGCGGAGTCGAGGTCGTCGGGCATGCCGTTGAACAGCCGGCACTCGTTGACCGAGCCGTTGGGGCCGCCCTCACCGCTGGCGCCATTGTCGGACACCAGGAGCACCAGCGTGTTCTCGCGCTCGCCGATGAACTCGAGGTAGTCGAGCAGGCGGCCGATGTGGTGGTCGGCGTGGGCCAGGAAGCCCGCGTAGACCTCGGCCATACGACTGAAGAGCTCCTTCTCGCCGTCGGACAGTGAGGCCCACGGCTTGGTGACATCCATGATCGGAAACGGCTTGCCGTCGGGGCCCGAGCGGGTCTCGGGCGTGCCGATGGGATTGACCGGCGGCAGCTCGGTGTCGGGCGGCACCAGACCCATCTTCTTCTGGCGCGCCAGCGTCTGCTCGCGGAGCGCTTCGTAGCCCATGTCGAACTGGCCCTTGAACCTGTCGATCCACTCCTTGGGCGCGTGGTGTGGCGCGTGGCAGGCGCCGGGCGCGTAGTACAGAAAGAACGGCTTGTCGGGCGCGATCGCCTTGGCGTCCTTGATGAACTCGAGCGCCTTGTCGGTGATGTCGTCTGTAAGGTGGTAGCCCTCCGCGGGCGTCGTGGGCGGGTCGACGGGGTGGTTGTCGTAGACCAGGTCGGGATACCACTGGTTGGTCTCGGCGCCGAGAAAGCCGTACCAGCGTTCGAAGCCGCGCCCGGAGGGCCAGTTGCGCCGCGGCGCGGCCAGGTTCATCTCGTCGGTGGGGCACAGATGCCACTTGCCGACCATGTAGGTGTTCCAGCCCAGCTCGCCGAGGATCTCGGGCAGCATGCCGTTCTCGGGCGGGATGGTGCCGCTCGCGTTGGGAAACCCGATCGCCGCCTCGGTGATGCAGGCCATGGAGTTACGCGTGTGGTTGCGGCCGGTGAGCAGGCACGAGCGCGTCGGCGAGCAGAGCGCGGTGGTGTGCCACTGCGTGTAGCGCACGCCGTCGGCGGCGATCTTGTCGATGTTCGGCGTCGGGATCGGCCCGCCGTAGCAGCTCATGGCGCTGAAGCCCACGTCGTCGAGCACGATGTAGACAACGTTGGCCGCGCCTTTGGGCGCCTTCGGCGGCTCGAACGGCGACCAGTCCGGCTTTGAGTCGCGGATGTCGACGTTGATGACGCCCTTGAACGGCTGACTCATGGCTACCCCCACTGGTAGACGAACGGCTCCCTCGAGGCAGGCTCTCTACGCAGGCGCGGCGCTCTCTGTGCTGCGTGGCGCGCCGTGTCCCGTCCCTGAGTGGCCCCTTCTTACCCATACACGGTGTCCGTCACCACGTTGCCGTGCCGCGCTCGCTCACCTCACCGGCCCGCCACCGCCCGCGACCCGACTACGACGCCGGCCCGCGGTCGCGGTGAGGTCGCCCCAGGAGCGCCGTCGTCCAGCCCGACTCGTCGTAGACCTCGATGAACAGGCGGCGCACGAGGAGCGTCATGGGAACCGCCAGCAGACCGCCGAGCAGCCCGAGCACCCAGCCCCAGACGACCACGGAGAGGACGACGACGAGCGGCGACAGGTTCGTGTGATGGGCCACCAGCCGTCGACCGAGGACGTTGCCGATGATCGCGTAGATCAGGAGGATGCCGAGGACGACGGCGAGAGCCTGGGCCCAGCCCTGCTCGAGCAGCGCGAGGAACGCCGGCGGCGCCATGGCGAGCAACGCGCCGAGCGTCGGGATGAAGGCCATGAAGAAGGCGAGAAGGCCCCACAGCGGGGCGTAGTGCACGCCGATCACCCACAGCAGCACCGTGACGGCGACGCCCTCGATCAGGCCGGTGATGGTCTGGGCCTGCACGAAGCGCCGCATGTCGCGGGTGAAGTCCTCGAGGCGGGCGAGCGAGCGACTCACCTGCGGCGGCGTGCTCGCGAACCGCAGGCTGATGGTCGTCGCCTCGCCCAGCATGAACAGCACGAGCAGGAGGGTGAGCAGACCCAGCGAGACCGCGCGCTTGACCGCATGGAGGGCGGAGACGGCAAACGAAGCGACGTGGTGAGATTCGAGCGGGGCGCCCGACCCCTGGGTCAGACCCGAGGAGTGGATGCCGAGGTGGCCGAGAGCGTCGGTCGCGTGCTGCCAGCGGGCGGCGAGCTGCGCCTGATAGCGGGGGATCTCGCCGATCAGGTGGGAGACACCGATGAGCACGGCGGCCACGACGGCGGCGACGGCAGCCAGCGTCACGAAGACCGTGAGCAGCCAGGCCGCCCACAACGGCAGACCCTTGCGCACGAGCCAGTGGAGGAAGGGCGAGACGGCCATCGTGATGACGAGCGCCAGCAGCAACGGGTTGATGATCGAGGCCGCGTAGCGCATGAACACCAGCACGACGGCCGCGGCGGCGAGGCTGAGCAGCAGGCGCAGGCTCGGCGTAAGGCCGTAGCGGCCGGCGAGAACGTCATCCTGGCGGTTCGCGACCGCGTCGCTCGGACCGCCCTCCCGTGATGGAGGTGCGTCAGAGCCGGGAAGCCGCTGCTCATCCATATGGCGAGCCCCTCCTTTCGCCGACCGCCGCCGCACCCGACGTCAGATATCGCCGCGGCGCGCCGCGCGCCTGGCCACCCTGCGGCGGTGGCGCCGCAGCATGAGCATGAGCTGTCCGGCCAGGAGCGACAGGCCGATCGTCACCACGAGCAGGAGCCAGAGCGGCCACGAGAAGCTCCAGAACAGCCAGGCCAGCTTGACCGGCCCGCGGTTCTGGACGATGAACGCCAGGACGGCCACGGCGATCGCGCCGGCGATCGCCGGCATCACGAACCGGGTGGGCGAGGCCGACCGGCCGGGACCGGGTGCTTGCGTCATCTCAGGAAACCTCCTTGCGGGTCGCGCCGCCGCGACCGCTCATCACGACAGCCCGCCGATGCCCTTGCCCACGAGCACGACGCCGTTCACCAGGATCCTATCTCCCCACGACACGCCGCCGAGGCGTTTGGCCGACGGCCGACGCGGGGGCGGCTTGCGACTCCGCCGGCGTGGTGCCCCTCAGAAGACCTTCCCGAAGTCCTCCTTCATGCTGACGACCGTCCACCCGCGGGCCTTCGCCTGTGCGAGCGCCTTCTCGGCGCCGGCGTCGTAGGCGAACTCGACGCGCGGCGTCGTCGTGATGCACGAGCAGCCCGAAGCGGGCGATCTCGAGCATCGGCACGTCGCCGTCGGCGTTGCCGCCGGCGAGCAGGGGCTTGCGTCCGGTGCGGGTCCAGATGTGCACGGGCTTGCCGGGACCGTCGTCGATCGGCTGCTCGATCCCGGCCGTGCGATACAGGTCGCCGTCGCGATACTCGAGGGTGGTCGCCGAGCCGATCACGCGTTCGCGCGGAATGCCGTACAGCCGCTCGGCGACCGGTCGCACGAAGTCGCGGCCCCGCCGGAGCAGATGTAGACCTGGAAGCCGCTCGCCTCGAGGAACGCGATCAGCTCGCGCATGGGCCGGTAGGCGACCTCGAAGTACGGCACGCCCAGACTCGGGTGCCGTGCCGTCTCGAAGAAGTCCGTCACGGCCGCCTCGAAGGCGGTGGTCGTGATCCCCTCGTAGGCCGCGGTCGCGCCCTTGAGCATGTCCGCCGCGTGCTCGTAGACGTGAGAGAGCCACTCACGGTCGCCTTCGACGAGCGCTTTGTAGGGCTGCTCCGCTGGCCAGTCCCGGCTTGGCCTCGACCATCTCCTTCCAGCGTCGAAAGACGAAGTCGGCCTGCACGTACATGGGCTTCTCGCACCACAGCGTGCCGTCGTTGTCGAAGGTGGCGACCCGCTCCGCGGCCGGCACGAACCCGTCTCCCGGCTGGGTCACCGACCGCACGAACTCGAGGATCGCGGTCCGGGCCGCACCCTCGTTCCAGCTCGCCAGGCGTTCGGGGTCCATCATCTCTGTGCCACTCCTTCTCTTTGTCAGTTCCGGCACGAAGCGCTAGGCGTGGCCGGCGACCTGGGTCGAGGTCGGCGACTCCGCCTGCCGCCCAGCCTGGCGAGCGGCGATCCGGCTCAGAAGCGGCGGCGTGACGATCATCGCGGTGGCCACCGACAGGACGATCAAGGCGGTCAGGTCCGGCGTCGCGTCCAGCATGAACGCCGTGAGCAGGACGACCATGAGCGGCGTTCTGAAGAGCACGTAGACGGCGCTCGCCATGATGCCAGCGACCAGGATGGCGACCGGGATCCCCGGAAACACGATGCTCAGGGCGAGGGCCACCGCGGTCGAGGCGAAGATCAGCGGGAACGTCGGGCCGCCCAGAAAGCCGCTCTTGAAGCCCACGGCCAGGAGGGCGAGCTTGGCGACGGCGATCAGCAGAAGCAGGGCGACGCCGTAGGTGGCGGCGTTGGCGATGAGCGTCTTCGATTGGCTCTCGCCCGAGAACATCACGAGCGGCGCGAAGTAGCCCACCACGCTGAAGATCACGCCGGCGAGCAGGGCCCGCGTGACGATGCGCTCCCGGAGCCTGCCGAACAGACGGGCGGCCGCCCGCATGAACAAGCCCGGTGAGCACGGCCAGCACGATGCCGACGAGCGCCAGCAGGACGACGTAGACCATGTCGAGCGCGACGTAGTGCGAGACGGGCGGCAGGTGCAGGAAATCGGCAAACCCGGACGAGCCGACGAGCAGGAAGATCCCGTACCCTATGCCGCCGCCTATCAGGGTGGCTGGCGAGCGTCGCGAGCCAGGCCGTCTTGTCGGGTGCGACCTCGGTGCCCAGGACGGCGGTGAACACCGGACTCTCGAGCAGGCCGTTGTAGGCCGAGGCGACGCTCGTGAAGACCAGCTTCGGCCGGTCCTGGAGGGGATCCCGAACACGTCGCAGTAGAACGCGGCGATCTTGCGAGGAGATCTGGCCGATCGCCCCTCGGGGCCCAGCACGGCTCCCGAGAACAGCGACACGAGCGACTGGACGACGGTCACGGGCAGGTTCTTCCAGCGCAGATGAGAGGTGTCGCCGGTCAGACTGTCGAGCATGGAGCCGTCGAGGTTGCTGGGGGCCTTGAAGTACTTCACGAGCAGGCCCACGACCAGCGACAGCGGCAGGCAGATGACGGGGAACATCCAATGGTGCGCGGCAACGAAGCCGTTGTCCCAGAGCTTCTTGTTCAGCCACTCGTAGAGGGCGAACCAGCCGAGCACGGCGAAGCCGCCGGCGAGCGCAGTGACGACGACGTGGACGTAGAGGAATCGCGACCACGACGCTTCACCGGCGGGCGGACCGCCGCTCGTCGCCGCCGCGCCGGCAGCGGCCGGGGTCGCGCCGCCAGCCCCGCCCGCTTGTGCGTCGGCGCCCCCGCCGGCCGCCCCGTCCTCCACACGCGCCTCCTTCTGCCGGCTACCGTCCCCGCCGCCGGGAGCGCCGGTTCATGCCGGCGAGCGACACCGGCGAAAGCGGCCGGCCGAAGGGGTCGATGAACACCGAGACGAGCTCGCCCTTGGCCGGCAGGCTGCCTTCGAGCATCTCCACCGTGTAGGTGAGCGAGTCGCTCTCGAGCACCGGGTCCTTGAGGACGACGATGGCGTCCTCCGGAGTCTGGTCGCCGGTCTCCACGAACGAGATCACCGCGTTCGGCGGGTCGTCGGCGAAGCTGTTCTCGCCCTCGCCCCACTCGTCGACGAAACTCCTGGTCGTCAGGTGCCCGACGACGCGCTGCGGCCGGTCGGAAAAGTAGAGGGTAGCGGGCGAGAGGCCGTGGAAGGTGACCTTGTCGCCGTCGGTGGTCATCTCGCGCGCCGTCTGCGCGAACAGGGCTTCGATGTCTTCGAGCGTCTTCTCGATGTCGTCACTCATGGTGGGGTGCGTCCTTTCGCTCGCGATTCTCTGTCGGGTCCAGGCCGTGCCGGCGCCTGCCGAGAAGACCGTCTCGTCGGCTCCGGAGAGTTCCTTCTTCCCGAATTCCGCCCGACGTGCTCACCCGATGTGCCGCGGCGCCGGCGGACGCAGGCCACGGGGCGCCTTACGGCGCCCCCGTGGCCTGCGTCGAGGGCTGTGGATTTTCCTACTCGACCGCCTCGGCGCCGTAGCGCACGAGGTCCTCAGGGTGCATCCACTCGTCGACCAGGACCGTGCCGCCGGCGCCCAGGATGGCGTCGCGCAGGGGGATGGCCCAGCGGTGCTCGAGCAGGCAGATGGCGGCCACCGTGCCGGGCGGGATCTCCTCGGCCAGCACCCAGACCTCGTCGGGGTCGTAGAGCTGGCCGTCGGCCATCGCCTCGGCGCCGGCCACGGCGCCCGCTTCCATGCCCTCCTCGCCGGCGGCGCCTAGACCCAGAAGAGCGCCGGCCAGGGCGCCGTACTCGGCAAGCTCGGGCTTGTCGGCGACCTCGACCTCGGTGATGTGGCCGTCGTCGTCCTTGGCGACGATCAGCACGTCGATCAGGCGCACGATGTCGTGCTCGCGCAGGCGCTTCATCTCGTCCATGATCGCGCCGTGGAAGTCGGGCTCGTCGAAACCTATGGTCAGGAGCTGTACCGGACCAAGTGCCATCGTTTCCCTCCTTGTCGGTAAGTGGCGTCCCGGCCCTTTACATGCTCATCAGGATCTTCTGCTTTTGCATGTCGAACTCGGCCTGGGTGAGCACGCCCTGGTCGAGCAGGGTCTTGAGCTGCGAGAGCTTGGCCATGGCGTCCTCATCGTTGGCGGGAGCCGGCGCCGCCGGCGCGGGAGCCGCAGGGGCCTGCGGCGCCTGTTGGGCCTGCAGGTCGGCGATCTGCTGGTCCTGGGCGGCGTTCTGGTCGCGGCCCCTCTGCATGTGCCTGCCGACGGCGTAGGCGCCCCCGCCTACGATGGCAGCGCGCAAGAGAAATGGCATGGTCTCCCTCCTCGTCCGATTGCCCGATCCTTCGACGTGCGCCGGCTGGTTCTCGGCTGTGCAGCTCGACTGTGGGCTCGGCGGCGCGACGCGCCCGCTCAGTACGTGCCTGATACCCCTGGACCCCCTCTCGTAACCCCGAGCGCGAGGCACGCTTCGTGTACGATTCGGCGGAAGACTCAAGGTGTGCAAGAAGCGAATCGAGACGCCATGAACGATTCCAGCGCCATCCGGACTGCCGAGCTCGCCGCTATCTATGACGCCGTCTACGCGTCCCGCGACGACGCCGCGTTCTGGCGGGCGGTGGCCGTCCCGGCGGGTGGCGGTCCCCTCCTCGAGCTCGGCTGCGGGACCGGTCGCGTGCTGGTGCCGCTGGCGCGCGCCGGCGCGCAGATCACCGGACTCGACCTCTCCGCCCAGATGCTCGAGCGCTGTCGCGCCAAGCTGCGATCCGAGCCTGCGGAGGTGCGCGAGCGCGCGCGGCTGGTCGTTCAGGACATGACGTCGTTTGACCTCGGCCGCCGTTTCGCAGCGATCATCTGTCCGTTCGGCGGCTTTCAGCAGTTGCTCACGGTGGAGCAGCAGCTCGCCTGTCTCGCCCGCTGCCGCACCCACCTGCTGTCACACGGCACGCTCGTCCTCGACCTCCCCAATCCCGATCCGGCGCCGGCTTCACACGCCGGCGCCGAGACCGCCGACGGCGAGGCGAGCGCCCAGGTGGTCGACTGGACGGACGGACGGCGCATCCGCTGGTGGGTGACGGTGGTCGGCTACCGGCGCGCGCTGCAGAGCGCCGACTGCGAGGTGACCTACGAGATCGTCGCCGCCGACAGCGCGACGCGGTGCCTGACCGAGACGATCAGCCTGCGCTACGTGTTCCGCTACGAGCTCGAACATCTGCTCGTGCGCGCCGGCTTTCGCGTCGCCGCCCTCTACGGCGACTACGACCGCTCGCCGTTCGCCGACGGCTCGCCCGCGATGATCGCCGTGGCCGAGCCGGCGGGCGCCTGAGCCTGCCAGAGCCTTGCCTTGCGCCGCATGGCGGCCTGCGCGCTCAGCCGTTGAGCGACTGACCCGTCCCGCCGTAGGCCACCAGTCCGTACAGCACGAGGGCGAACATGAAGATGCTGATCAGCGCCCAGAACGGATAGATCGGCAGAGCCGAGGAACTGCAGGATGATGGCGATGCCGGCCACGAAGATGCCGAACCAGCGGCCCCACTGGCCGCCACGCACGACGCTGCCCGCGGCGAGGACCTCGAGGATGCCCCAGATCAGGATGATCCAGCCCCAGGTCTTGAGGTCGGAGTAGACGTAGTGAGCGCCGGTCGCCGTGAAGAAGTGCGAGCGGCTGATCGCCACGATGCCTTCGATGACGTTCCAGACACCGAGGACGATCAGGACGATCCATGCATACATGATCCAGCCTGCGCCGCTGTCTCTGTTCATGGTGCGACCTCCACTCGTTGGGACGAAGGGCCTGTTACCCTGCCCATGTTTCGTACCACGGCCGTCGCGTTTCCACGCCGTAGGCCGTCCGATCGGCCCCACCACCTCGACCCGGCCGCCATTCCGGACCGCCGGGCCAACGGCGACACGAGCTTGGCGCCCTGGCCCAGGCTGTACTATCGACCCGACGACCGCCCTGTGCCGGCCCGCCCGCCGCAAGCGCGCGGTAGACAACGACGCTCCGTCACTCGACAAGAAGGAGAAGCAATGGCCGACAAACCCGTATTCCTCTTCCTCGGCGTTTACGGCAACCCGGTCGAGGCCCGGGGCGACCTCCAGATCGTGCGGCAGTTGCACACCGACGGCGTGATCGGCACCTACGACGCCGGCGTCGCGGTCAAGGAGGTCGACGGCACCGTCACCGTCGACAAGTGGGAGAAGCCCACCCAGCACGGCGCCTGGACCGGCATCGCCGTCGGCGCCGTCGTCGGTATCCTCTTCCCGCCTTCGATCATCGGCATGGCCGCCGTAGGCGGCGTGGCCGGCGGCGTCATCGGCCACGTCTGGAAGGGCATGTCGCGCAAGGACGTGCACGAACTCGGCGAGGCCCTCGACACCGGCGAGGCGCTGCTCATCGTCGTCGGTCGCGACAAGCTCGACGAGGCGCTGCGCAAGGCCGGGCTCAAGGCCCAGAAGCAGCTCGAGAAGCAGCTCGACGTGGACGGCGACGAGCTGGACGGCCAGCTCGCCGCGGCGGAGGCGGAGCTCGCGAAGGCCTGACGACGCTCAGGAGACCCGTCGGCCGGCGGGCCCGCGACGCTCCAGCCCGCCGGCCGGCGCGCCCGCGACCCTCCAGCCCGCCGGCCGGCGCGCCCAGGCCGCGAGCCAGGCCGGCAGCACGCCGAACAGCGTGCGCATGACCTCGCGGCTGCGCCGCTCGAACTCGGCGTAGTCGGCGTAGACCTCGCCGCCGGCCGCATCGACGAGGTCGCTGACCGCCCGCAGGATCAGACAGGGGACGCCGTTGCGGGCGGCGGTCCAGGCGATCGCGCCCGACTCCCAGTCGGCGGCGACCGCCCCGTACTTCTCGCGCAGGCGGCCGACCTCCGCCGGCACGATGTCGCGGTCGGCCGAGAGCAATCGGACGCGGCGCACAGGTGAAGGATAGGCCGCGGGAGGGCCGCCGCCGGGGGCGTCCAGGAAGGACAGGTCGATCGTCGTGGCGCGCTCGGCGATGGCCTCGTCGGCGTCGGTCATCTGCTCGACGATGTCGTACACCAGCGTCTCGCCGGCGAGCAGCACCTCGCCGCGTTCGGCCTGGCCGGCAAAGCCGCCGCAGGTGCCGAGGTTGACGAGCAGCTGCGGCGCGAACCGGTCGATCACGTACTGCACCGAAGCGGCGGCGGCGATCTTGCCCCAGCCGCCGTGGACGACGGCGACGGCCTGGCCGGAGACGGGCGTGGGCAGCGCGAACCACTCGCCGAACGGCGAGCGATGCCGCGGCGCCTCGGCCTCGGCCACGAAGATGTCCACCGCCCGCCACTCGGTCGCGGCTGAAACCACGACGACGACCTGCGGTGCGACGTCTGGTGTTAGATGCTCGGGCACTGGTCACCCCGGTGGCCTGCGACAGAAACGCTTCGCCGGCATCATATCGTGCGCCACCCATCCGGCGGACCCGTCGGAACCACCGTTGATCGGCGGGACCGCCGAACGGGGTATGATGCCGGGCGCCATGAGCGACGCGAACGACGAAACGACAGGGCCCGCATCTCTCCCTGGCGGCCGCAGCGGGGTGGCCGGGCAGGCCCGGCCCGCCGCCGGCCGGCGGCATCGGGTCGTCGTCGTCGGCGGCGGCTTCGGCGGGCTCTACGCCGCCAGGGGCCTCGCCGCCGCGCCGGTCGACGTCACGCTCATCGACCGGGTCAACCATCACCTCTTTCAGCCGCTGCTCTACCAGGTCGCCACCGGCATCATCGACGAGGGCTCGGTGGCGCCGGCCCTGCGCAGCGTGCTGCGCGGCCAGGCGAACGTCGAGGTGCTGCTCGCCGAGGTGACCGGCTTCGACCTCGAGGCCCGCACCGTGCGAGCGCTGGCCCCCGACGAACGGCCGTTCTCGATCGGCTACGACACGCTGGTCGTCGCGACCGGCGTGCGGACCGACTACTTCGGTCACGACGAATGGGAGGCGGCCGCACCCGGCCTCAAGTCGCTCGAAGACGCGCGCTGGCTGCGCAGCCATATCCTCGGCGCCTTCGAGATGGCCGAGCTCGCCGACGACCCCGAGGAGCGCCGCGCCTGGCTCACGTTCGTGGTCGTCGGGGCCGGGCCGACGGGGGTCGAGCTGACCGGCGAGATCGCGACCCTCGCCCACCGCGTCCTGCCGAAGGACTTTCGCAACGTCTCCACTCGCGAGGCGCAAGTGATCCTCATGGACGCCCTGCCCACCATCCTGCCACGGTTCGCCGAGTCGCTGCGCCGCAGGGCCGCGAGCGACCTCCGAACTCTCGGAGTCGACGTATGGACGAACAGGCTCGCGGTCGACATCGACGTCGGTGGCATGACCGTACGACGCAACGACCACGCAGACGGCGAGGGGGGAGCCGACGAACGCCTCGCGGCGCACACGATCATCTGGGCGGCCGGGGTGCGGGCGGCGCCGGCGGCCGACGCCCTGGCGTCGGCCGCCGGCGCCGCCCGCGACCGCATCGGCCGCTTCCTGGCCGAACCGGACCTGAGCCTGCCCGGCCACCCCGAGGTGCTCGTCGTCGGCGACATGGTCGCCGTCGACGACCTGCCCGGCGTAGCGCCGGTCGCCATGCAGGAGGGCCGGTACGTCGCGAGCCTCGTCGAGGCTCGCGTGACCGGCCGGCCCTCACCGCCCGCGTTTCGCTACCGCGACAAGGGCACCATGGCCACCGTCGGCCCGCGGCGGGCGATCGTCGACGCCTACGGCCTGCGCGTCGGCGGCCTGGCCGGCTCGCTGATGTGGGCCTTCATCCACCTCTACTACCTGATCGGCTGGGGCAACCGCTCGGTCACCCTGCTGCGCTGGCTGGTGCAGATGACGACGCGCAACCGCAGCAACCGGCTGGTCGACGTGGAGCACGCGGCGAGCTGGCGCGACCTGCGGCGCCGCGGCGAGGCGACGACACCGGGGTTCTGGGCGAAGATGCGCGGCAAGAGCCGCGATCCGGGGTGAGCCGGCCGGCCGCGAGGCCCTTCTAGTCTTCGCCGCTCCGCTCGCCGCCGGTGTAGCGCGCCGCGAGGCGGCCGGTGCGGTTGCCGCCGGCGAGCGTCGCCTGCTGCAGGTCGCGGAGCTGCTCGAAGATGGCCGGCGCGCCGTCTGACCCGGGCACGCACACGACCTCGCCCAGGGCGAGCCCGGCGACGATCGCCCTGGCGCAGTCCTCGGAGCTCATGAGCGGCAGCACGCCCGGGCGTCCGGCGAGCGACCGCGAGCCGTGGAACTCGCTTTCGACCATGCCCGGCAGGCAGACCATGGCCCGCACGCCCGTGCCCTCGAGCTCGACGGCCAGCGACTGGATGAACACGAGCTGGAACGACTTCGCCCCCGCATAGGTGGCCCGGGCGGCCATGCCGAACCGCAGGGGTCCGCTGAGCGAGAGCAGCGACGAGACGTCGACCACCGCGCCGGCGGCGCGCGCGATCATGCCCGGCAGCGCCGCCCGGATGAGCGTCGCCGGCGTCGTGACATGGATGGCGATGGCGCGCCGCATGACGTCGGGGTCGAGCTCGGCAAAGGGGCCGTAGCCCGAAAAGCCGGCGTTGTTGACGAGCAGCGACAGTCGCGCCTCGTGGGCGGCGCGCTCCGCCACTCGGGCGACGTCGGCCGAGTCAGTGAGGTCGGCGGTGACGACCTCGACCTCGGCGCCGGTGTCGGCCGAGAGCTCGGCGGCCAGCGCCTCGAGGCGCTCGCGGCGGCGGGCGACGACGATCAGGTCGTGGCCGTCGTGCGCCAGCAGGACGGCCAGCGCCCGGCCGATGCCCGACGAAGCGCCGGTGACGAGGGCGAGCGGACGCGATGCGGGCATGTCGTGCCTCCGGGGTCGGACTTCGGGAGTCTCGCGCCGGTGAGCGGTCGCCGGCCGTGACAGTCTACTCGCCGACAGGCGCCGCCCGCGCCGGCGTGCCGTTCCCGCCGGGCCCGAGAGCGCGCACTGCCTCGTCGACCGTCAGGAAGACGTGGTCGTCGCGGACGTGACGGCGCAGCCCGGCGCGCGCCGTGTGGAGCGGCGCGTCGCCGGTCGCCCGGGCGACGGCGAAGTCGATGCCGCGCGCGTGCAGCTCGTGGACGACCTGCAGCAGCATCCGTCCCCCGGTGAAGTCGACGTCGTCGATGCCGGAGGCGTCGAGCACGAAAAGGCTGGGCGGCGGCGATGCTGCCGCCACCAGCTCACGCACGCGATCACGAAAGTGGCTGGCGTTGGCGAAGTACAGCGGCGCATCGATCCGGTAGGCGACGACGCCGGGCACGACCTGGGCGTCGGGGCGCTCTTTGAGCGCCCACCACACCGTCGTGCCGGGCACCCTCCCGAGCAGCGCGTCGCGCGGCCGGGCGCTGCGCCACGTGCGGTACAGGATCGAGAGCATGATGGCCAGCAGGATGCCGGGGCCGACGCCGAAGAACACGACGGTGCCCAGGGTGGCCACGGCCACGCCGAACTCGACCTTGTCGAAGTTGTAGATGGCGTGCAGGTCGCGGGTGCGAAAGATGCGCAGGGCGACGTAGATGAGGACGGCGCCCAGCGTGGCCAGCGGCAGGTCGGCGAGCAGCGCCGGCGGCGGCCACGATGAGCACGACGACGATCGCCGCGGCGACCAGGCCGGGCACCTGCGAACGGCCGCCGGATGAGGTCACGACGGCGCTGCGCGGCGGGCTCGCGTTCACGGCGAAGCCGCCGACGAAGGCCGCCGCCACGCTGCCGGCGCCCACGCCGATGAAGTCGCGATCGACGTCGGTCTCGAAGCCGCCGAGCTCGGCGAACGAGCGCGTGGTCGCCGAGGTCTGGGTGATCACGATGAGAGACACAGCCAGGGCGCTGGGCAGCAGCCGCCAGACGAGATGGGCCGAGAACGACGGCGCCTGCAGCGCCGGCAGGCCGGCGGGCAAGCGGCCGAGGGTGGCGACGCCCTTGCTTGCCAGGTCGAAGGCCGCCGAGGCGGCCAGCGACAGGAGCACGCCGAAGAGCGCCCGGGCAGGCGCCGGCTCACCCGTTCGCAGGCGACGATGACGACGAAGACGGCGACGGCGACGGCCAGCGCGTACAGGTTCGTGTCGCCGATGTTCTGCACGGTGCCGACGAGCTTCTGCAACGCGTTGCCGGAGGTACTCGGCACGCCCAGCACGTCGGGGAGCTGGCCGACGATGATGGTGACCGCGATGCCGGCGAGGAAACCGGTGACGACCGGCGCCGAGAGGAAGTCGGCGATCCAGCCCATGCGCGCCACCCCGACGGCGATGACCAGGGCGCCGACGAGCAGCGCGAGCAGCGCCATGTCGCCGCCGTAGGCGGCGGAGCCCGCGCCGGCGACGGCCGCCACGGCGACCGCCAGCATGGGCGCGATCGTCGAGTCGGCGCCGACCGACATGGTGCGGTTCGCACCGAGCAGGGCGAACATGACCACGGCCGCGAGAAAGGCGTAGAGGCCGGCGACCACCGGCATGCCGGCGAGGTGGGCGGTGGCGAGCTGCTCGGGGATGGCGATGGCGACCAGCGTGACGCCGGCCACCAGGTCGAGCGGCAGGTAGGCCCGCCGGTAGTCGGAAAGCCACGGCACGGCGGCGGGGCGGCGGGGCCGCCCAGGCGGCCGCGCCGCCCCGCCGCCGTGTTCGGGCGCGCCGTTGCGGGCAGACTCCGTCATGATTAGGAGTTTTCGCCGTTCACCCCCTGCTAACCTTGGCGCCACAAGACCAGCGGCCGTCTCATCGGCCCCTACCGCACCGACGAAGGAGGGTCACCGATGACCATCATCCAGAAGCGCGAGGAAAAGACGGTCGACGAGCGCCGCGCCCTGGGCCGCGAGGCACGCAAGCTGGCGCCTCGCGCCTCCCACGGCTCGTGGTCGCCGGCCCCCGACCGGCCCGACCCGCTCGCCCTGCTGCGCTCTCAGGACGACGACCGCATGGCCGACCTCGTGCCCATCCGCTGGGGCCGCATGTCGGCCTCGCCGTTTGCCTTCTACCGCGGTTCGGCGATCCTCATGGCTGCCGACCTGGCCCCACTGCCACGCACGGGGCTGACCGTGCAGCTCTGCGGCGACGCCCACCTCTCGAATTTCGGCCTCTACGGCTCGCCGGAACGCGAGCTGCTGTTCGACGTCAACGACTTCGACGAGACCCTGCCGGGACCGTTCGAGTGGGACCTCAAACGCCTGGCGGCGAGCTTCGTGCTGGCCAGCCGCAACAACGGCCTGGGCGAGGACGTGGCGCGTGAGACCGCGCTCGCCGCCGTACGCTCCTACCGCGAGCACATGACGGCCTACGCCGAGATGCACGAGCTCGACGTCTGGTACTCGCACATCGTCGCCGACGAGCTGCTCGACATGGCGCGCGCCAGTCGCGCCGTCAAGAAGGTGGCCGGCAAGGCCGGGATGAAAATGGCCGAGAAGACCTTCGCCAAGGCGCGCGGCCGTGACAGCCTGCAGGCGGCCGGCAAGCTCACCGAAGCGGTCGACGGCTCGCGGCGCATCGTCGACCAGCCGCCGCTCGTCATGCACCTGAAGGAGCTCGACGAGAACGAGGCCATCGCCGGCCTCTTCGGCCAGTACAAGGCGACCCTCGAAGACGACCGCCGCGAGCTCCTCGAGCGCTTCGATGTGGTCGACATGGCCCGCAAGGTGGTCGGCGTGGGCAGCGTCGGTACGCGCTGCATCATCGTCCTGCTGCTCGGCCGCGACTCCGACGATCCCCTCTTCCTGCAGGTCAAGGAGGCCGGGCCGTCGGTGCTCGAGCCCTTCCTCGGGCGCAGCAAGTTCGTCCACGGCGGTCACCGCGTCGTGGCCGGGCAGCGCCTCATGCAGGCCGCGAGCGACATCTTCCTGGGCTGGATGACGGGCAAGCCGGCCGGCCGCCAGTTCTACTGGCGCCAGCTGCGCGACATGAAGGGCTCGATCGAGACCGAGCTGCTCAAGGCGCCCGGCCTCGAGATCCTGGCCACGATGTGCGGCTGGACGCTGGCCCGCGGTCACGCCCGCTCCGGTCACCGCATCGCCATCGCTTCGTATCTCGGCGTGAGCGACCGCTTCGATCAGGGCATCGCCGACTTCGCCAAGACCTACGCCGATCAGGCCGAGAAGGACTACGAGGCCCTGCTCAAGGCGATCAAGCAGGGCAAGATCGCGGCCGAGACCGGGATCTGATCCCGGGGGACGACGGCGGCGTGCCGGTCTGACAGGTCAGACCGGCACGCCGCCGTCGGGCGGCAGGGGCGCGGGAGCGCGCCGCGAGGCCGCGCTCAGGGTGGCCCCGCCGGCCGCGATCATCACCGCCGCGATGGCCGCGAGGTCGAGCCGGCTCAGGGTCTGGCCGACGAGCACGAAGCCGGTGAGCGCCGCGATCGCCGGCTCCAGGCTGAGCAGCACGCTGTAGGTCGCGGCCCGCACCAGCCGCAGAGCGACGAGCTCGACGAAGTAGGGCGCCGCCGACGACAGCACGGCGACGAGCGCGCCCAGCGCGACCGCCGACGGATGCTGGGCAAGGCGCGGGGCGAACAGCACCACGAGCGGCGTCAGGAGGACGGCGGAACCGCTCAGCATGAGGGTCGTCACGTGCAGCGGCTCGAGCGAGCTCACGGCGCGCCTGCCGAACACCAGGTAGAGAGCCCAGAACAGGCCGGCCGACAGCGAGAGCGCGAGGCCGCCGGGCCCGATCGAACCGCTCGGCCCGACGAGCGCGACGATGCCGGCCGCCGCCAGGGCGACCCAGACGAAGTCGACGGGCCGCCGCGAGCCGAGCACGGCCACGACGAGGGGCCCGGCGAACTCGATGGCCACGACGATGCCCAGCGGCGCCACCGAGATGGCGCCGTAGAAGCTCAGGTTCATGCCGAGCAGACTGAGCGCGAGCAGCGCGACCGGGCGGCGCTGCCCGCGGGGCGGCAAGCGCAGCGAGCGCGGCCGCACGGCGATCAGGATGAGCGCCGCGATGGCCGTCCGCAGCCAGAGGGCGTCGACGATCCCGACCGCGCCGATGACCTTCGTGGCCAGGGCCGAGCCGCTCTGGAACAGGAAGGCGATGGCGACCACGAGCAGGGGCGCAAGCAGCGGGCCGCGGGGGCGCGGTGGCGCGGGCGCGGCGGCGCCGCGCCCGCGCCCGGATGTCCGGCGATCGGGCATCGACCCTCAGGCCTGCTCGGTGCCGGCGAGCACGAGCCACACCCAAGTCGCGCCGCCCAGACAGAGCGCGGCGGCGGCGCCGAACAGCACCGGCGCGCCGAGGCGGGCGAAGACGAATCCGCCGATCGAAGGGCCGAGGATCGCGCCGATGCTCCAGCCGAAGGTCTGGGTCACGGCCTGGCCGGTCGACAGCAGGCGCCGCGGCACGAGGCGGCCGACGATCACGACGACGCCCACGTAGCTGAGCGCGAAGGCCACGCCGTCGCCGGTGGCGACGAGCGCCAGAGCGAGCGGCGAGTGCAGAAACGACCAGCAGAGGAGGACGAGGCCGTAGGCCAGCGCCCCCGCGACGAACACCGAGCGCAGGCCGTAGCGCCGGGCCAGTCCGCCGCTCCAGTGCATCACCGGGATCTCGATCAGCGCGGCGAGCCCCGCCGCCAGGCCGACGAGGAACGGACCGCCGCCGGTGCCCACGATCCGCAGGCTCACGAAGGCCAGCGCCGCGTAGGTCCCCACGCTCACGATCACCATGCCGACCACGAACCAGGCGAGACCCGGCGAGGCGCGGAACACATCGCCGAGGGCGCCGAACCGCGACTCAGCCCGCACCGGCGCCGGCGCGCCGGGCGGCAGGCGCAGCGTCCAGAGACCGAAGGCGACCGTGCCGGCAGCGTACAGGGGCAGGACCGGAGCCAGGCCGACGACCTCGTACGGGGCGCCGAAGCCGATGACCGCGACGCCCCAGCCGAGGCTCGCCCAGAGCCTGATGCGACCGTACTCGCTCATGCGCTCCTCGCCCAGGTAGGCGACGGCGAGCGCGTCCGACAGCGGCGCTCCCGGCGACGAGCACATCGACATGAGGACGGCCACGAGCAGGATCGCCCAGAACGCCGAGCCGCTGACGGCGAGCGCCAGTGCGAAGAGGGCCGTCGCCGCCGACGACACGAGCAGCACACGCACCGCGCCGAGATGGGTGTCGGCCAGGTGACTCCAGAACGGCGCCGTGGCGGCGCCGACGAGCGAGGTCACGGCGAACACGAGACCGATGCTCTGCGGCGTGAGGCCGCGGTCGCGCAGGAGCAGGGCGAAGAACGGGATGAACGCCGAGCCGCCGGCGCCGGCGATCAGAAAGAGGGTACGCAGCGATCCCAGGCCGCCGAGGTCAGGCCTGGCCGCCCTGTCGGCCCCGTCGTGCTGTCCGGCCCGCTCGCCCATAGGCTCGCATCCTAGCAGGCCGGGCCGATGGCTCTACCTTCGCGGCCTCGCGCGTCGGTCGCTCACCGCGTAGACCGCGCCGGCCTCGCGCACCGGGATCAGAAAGCCGTCGCCGCCCGCGCGGGCGTCGTCGATCGAGCGGTCCAGCGCATAACCGAGCGCGGGCGTCGGCGCGGCCAGCCAGCGGTAGGAGTTCTCGAGACCGCTGCCGACCGGCTGCGCCCCATGGACCGTCTCACACCAGGCGTCGCCATCGTCGAGCAACAGGTAGCGACGGCGCACCGCGTGCGGCTCGGGATCGTCGATCAGCCAGGCCGAGCGGGGGATGCTTTCGAAGGCCACCGTGCGGTTGGGAGTGAGGCCGAGCGAGCGCAGGGCGTCGAGATACTGCCGGACCAGGCTCTTGAGATGAGCCCTGGTCGGCGCTCCCGTCGTCATCGCGTCCACTCGTTCCATCACCTTCAGTCTGCGCAACAGGCCGCCCGGCTAGACACCCGGGTGCGCGCCAGGCCGCCGCTTGCGCGATACTATCGCCATGCGCACCGGCTCGTCACGCTGGACCCGGCTCATCGTCGTCGCCGTCTACGCGGTCGCGATGGCGGTCGTCGAGGCCATGGTCGTCTCCTACCTGCGGCGGCTGTTCGCGCTCCAGTACGCCGCCGTCTTCACGCCCGGCCGCTTCGTCTTTCCGGACGCCTACCTGCGACACGAGCAGATCCGCGAGGCCGCCACGATCGTCATGCTCGTGGCCGTCGCCTTCCTGGCCGGCCGCGGCCTGGTGCAGAAGCTCGCCTACTTCCTGTTCGCCTTCGGCGTGTGGGACATCGGCTACTATGTCGCCCTCAAGATCATGCTCGACTGGCCGGCGTCGCTGCGCACACGCGACTTGCTGTTCCTCTCTCCCCGCCAGTGGTGGGCGCCCGTCTGGCAGCCGCTGCTGGCCTCGACCGGCTTCGTCGTCGCCGCCCTGGCGCTCCTGCTCGTGGCGCGCCGGCGCTGACCGGACCGACAGGATGTGGTCGGCATGACCGACGCTGCCGACGGCTCGCCTGAGCTGCGCGTCGCGACCTTCAACATCCGCAACGGGATCGCCTGCGACGGCTTCGACTCGTGGCCGTTTCGCCGGCGGGCGACGGCGCAAGCCGTCGCCCGCCTCGACGCCGACCTCATCGGCCTCCAGGAGGTCTACGGCTTTCAGCAGCGCTACCTGCTGCGGCGCCTGCCGGGCTACGCGGCGACCGGCGCCGGGCGCAACGACGGCGAGCGCCGCGGCGAGCGCTGCACCGTGCTCTACCGTCGCGCCCGCCTCGCCCTCGACGGCGTGACGACGCGCTGGTTCTCAGACTCGCCCGACCGGCCCGGCTCGACCGGCTGGGGCAACCGTCTCCCGCGGATCGTCACCCTGGCGCGCTTCACCGACCTGGCCGGCGGACGCCGCTTCTCCTTTGCCAACTGCCACCTCGAAGGCCGGCCGGCGGCCGCGCGCCATCGCAGCGCCACGGCCCTCGCCACCTGGCTCGATCCCGCTTTGCCTTCGATCGTCGCCGGCGACCTCAACGCCGAGCCCGACGACGAGGCCGTTCGCATCCTGCTGGGCGCCGGACTACGCGACGTGTTCGCGCCCGGCTCGTCGGCCCCAGGATCGGAACCACCCCAATGGGCAGATTTCCTACGCGAACCTCGACCTGTGCTCGAGACCGACGAAAGCGCACGAACCGGCTCAGAGACGCCGGCGCCGGGACGGCGCCGCGGGGGGACGCGCGCGGCGCCGCCCACGATGGCCGACGGGGCGCCGGCGGCGCCCCCGACGACGACCGGCGGGTTCCGCGGCAACGGCCCACGCCGGCGCATCGATTACCTGCTGGTGACGCGCGAGTGGGAGGTCGGGGAGGCGGCGGTGGCGGCGGAACGCCGCCACCGCCGCCTCCCCTCCGACCACTGGCCTGTCGTGGCGACCCTGCGGTTGCCCCCGGAGGCGTGACAGGCGGGCGGCGGGGCCCGGCATGCGGCGGAGCGCCGAGGCTGCGCAGCGGCGGCGCATCCCCTACACTGGTGACCCCGATCCGGTGTCCTTCAGTCCTTCAGCACGGATCGAGCCCAAGGAGCAAGCGTGACGGCGGCGGAGACGGCACTCGACACTGCGACCAGGCGACCGGCGGCAGCCGTCGCTCTGATCGTCGTGCAGCTCTTCCAGGTGGTCGGCGCCCTCGGCGGCGGCGCGGTGCTCGTCGTGCTCGGGGTCGGACCCCTCGTGGTCGCCTGGGCCCTGCTCCGGCGGCCGCGGTCCGCGGCGCTCGAGGCCGTCAATCCGTTCCGGACCGAGTACTGGGGCTGGACGCTGTCGGGCGTGATCGGCGTGGGGCTCGTCATCTGGATCGCGGTCGAGAAATTGATCGTCCCCTTTTCGTTCCTGCAGCCCTTCTACGCCGGTGTCGGCCTCGTCATCATCGCGCTGACGCTGGCGCCGCCGGTGCGCGCCCACTACCGCCGCTAGCGCCGAGTCGCCGTGACCCTGCCGATCTCCCCCCGACGTTCCCTCTTGGGACGGACTCGTTCGCTCGAAGTGGCCGGGCTCGTCGTGGCCACGGTCCTGGCGGCGGCGTTCCTCATCTGGGGAGCCCACATGGGCCGGGCCGGCGAACCCGCCGTCGCGACCCTTTGGCCTGACAGAGCCGGCAGCCTCGTCATCTGGAGAGGCGACGGCGTGCTCTCGGCCCGCCTGACCGACGCCGCCGGAGCGGCGACCGTGAGCTCGCTCGGCGCCGGAAGCGGGGCCCAGCTCGTCGTCGGCGGGGCGCGCCCGGTCGTTCTTCTGACCGGCCCCGGCGGCGGCCACCGCCTGGTCCGCTACCTGCCGACTACGAACACCTGGACGACGGTCGCCGCCTCGCTCGAGCCGACCGATCTGACCACCGCAGTCCTGGACCGCGAGCTCGCCTTCCTGCCCGTGGACGCCGGCAGCCGGGCGGCGATCGTCGCCGTCGCCCTGGACGGCCGCACCGTCGCCCGCTTCCCACTTCCGGTGCTCGAACCCGATCCGAGCGCCCTCATGGCGCTGCCGGGCTCGGGGGTCGGCGCCCGCAAGACGAGCCGCGGCCACGTCGACGCGCTCCTCCTCGCAGGCGGCGACGTGCTGGCCATCACCTCGACGAAAGCCGCCGCCGCGGTCACCGATCTGAAGACGAAGAGGAGCGTCTCGCTTGGCGGCTACACGCACATCGCCGCGGCGACCGTCGGCGGCGACGGCATCCTCTACGTCCTCGCCGGACCCGCCGACCCGGCCTTCACGCTGCGCTTCCTGCGCGTCGACCCGCACTCGATGCGCGTCCTGTCGGCCTGGGACACCGGCGTCGGCGCGATAGAGGAGCCGGGGTCGGCCCTGCCCACGCGCTTCGGCGCCGTCTTCTACCTGCCCGGTGTGCCCGACTCGCTCGACGCCTACTCGGGGACCAACATCTGGCTGGTCGACGGCAGCGGCGCCCGGCAGAACTCGGCCGTGTCGTCGAACGTCGGCGTGCGCATGGGACCGGGCCGCGATGACAGCGTGCTCTCTATGGCCGGCCGGCGGGCAATGTCGTTTCGCGGCTCGACACCGACGACGGTGCGCTGAGCCGGGCGGAAGGCCGGCTCAGCGCACCGTCGGGCACGACCGTCGTGCTGGCCGCCGACTAGCGTCTGCGTTGCCCGGCCTGCGGCGCATGCCCGCGGCGGCAGGCGGCTGAAGGAATCCAAGCGTCACCCCGGAGAGCCAGACCACGTGCGCTGCCCGGCCTGCAGATCGTGCCTCGAGGCCGCCCCTTACCCCTCGACAGGCGCCTCCCAGGCGAGCCAGCGCGCGGGATTGTCGACCATGATGCGGCGCAGGGTCGCGGCGTCGACGCCGTGGCGGGCGAAGAACGGCGGCAGGTTACGGGCCAGGTGCGCGTAGCCCAGGCCGCCGTAGGCGGTGAGCTGGATCTTCATGGCGATGTCGTGCGAGACCAGCAGCTGGTCGGCGAGGCCCTCGGCGCAAAGCGCAGCGACCGCCGCCACCCGCTCGCGGTCGCTGTGCGGCAGGTCGTCGCCGTCGGCGCCGGCGCCCGGCGCGTGCCAGCCGAACCAGTCGAACTCGACGAACGCGCCCTCGGCGGCGATCTCGCGGCAGAAGTCGAGGTCGATGCCCGAGTCGAGGTGACAGACGGCCACCCTGCCGGCGGCGACACCGTGCTCCGTCAGGATCAGCAGGGCCTCGAGCCCCATGTGCCCGGGCGCGACCGAATGCAGGGAGACCGGCGCCCCGGTGGCGCGCTGGACGCGGGCGACGGCCTGCAGCATGCGCAGCTCGAACGGCGCGATGCGCTCCGACGACACGCCGATCTCGCCGATCAGTCCGCAGGGGATGCCGCCGCGCCGCGGGTAGACCAGCAGGTCGGCGGTGAGCTCGGCGGCGAGCTCGTCGACCGACAAGGCCGCCGTGCGCGCCGACTGCAGGTCGGCGACGTAGTGGCCGCAGCCGGCCACGACGTGCAGGCCGCTGGCGCGCGCCACCCGGGCGAGCGCGGCCCGGTCGCGCCCGAGCTCGTCGAGCGTCTGGTCGACGACGGCGCCGCCGCCGGCGGCGGCGAAGAGGCGCAGCTCGGCGACCATCTCGTCGAGGTCGTCGAGGCGCAGGTTGGCGCGGTTGCCGAGCGGGTCGCGATGGACGTGCTCGAGGTTGGCCAAGGTGACCGGCTCGTCGGCGAAGGCCGGCGACCGCGGGTCGCCGGCCGGCCAATCGAGTCCCCGGTCGAGCGCGCAGATCACATGCTCGTGCGGCAGGCAGAGGCCGAGCTCGCCCGGCGCCACCGGGCCGAGCACGGTGACGATCCTGCCGGTCAGCGCCGCCGGCGCGAGACCCGGGGCGCCCTCAGGCGCCACGGCCGAGCCGGCGCGCCTTGCGGGCGCGCAGCCGCCAGGCGAAGCCCGCGAGGCGCGAGGCGTCGATGGGGTCGCCGTCGTTGTAGACGAACAGCAGGGGGGCGTCGGCGCCGCGACGGAGCTGCGCCTCGCTGATCAGCGCCGGCCCGCAGCCCCGCGGCGAGACCACGACGACGCCGTCGACCGGCTGGGTGTCCCAGGTCAGCAGGGTGCTGCCGATCGTGGGGATCGACTCGCCGAAGGGGTAGCCGTCGAACAGCGTCTCGCTGGCCTTCCAGACCTCGCCGACGTCGTGCCAGAACAGCCACGGCTCATGCGGCCGGGCCACGCCCAGCAGCCGTTTGACCACGTAGCGCATGAACTTGAGCGTCGCCACGCGCTTGGCCCCGAGGCGGGTCGTGAGGCCGTGCTCGCGCGCGTCGCGCAGGGCGAGCAGCTCGAAGATCTCACCGAACGGTTCGAAGATGACGCGCAGGCCTTCGTCGGCGAGCTTGCGCTGGAGCTCGTCGTTGCCCCACTCGTCGACGCGCAGGTAGATGTCGCCGCACAGAAAGACCGTGCGCAGCTCGTCGGCGCAACGGCCGCCACCCGACAGCGCCGCGAACTCGCGGGCGGCCTCGGCGACGAGCGCCTCGCAACTCGACAGCAGCGCGCGCGCGTCGCCGAGGCCCTTGACCTTGCCGGTCAGGCGGGGCGCCGCCAGCAGCGCCTCGAGGCGGTCGGCGTAGGCGTGGTAGAGGGCGTCCGCGGCGCCGCGACGGGGCTCGGCTGGCGTAGTGGTAGAAGCGCATCATGTTGAGCAGGTCGGCGGCCACCGAGCCGACCCACACCACCGAGGTCAGCGACCAGTCCTCGAAGAGCAGCGTGAAGTCGGCCACCTCGACGGCGCCGTCGTAGCCGAGGCGCTCGAGCTGGATCTGCTGGGCCACCGGGAACAGGTTGGCCCGGCAGGCCTGAAAGCCGCGGCCGATGCTGACGAACACGAGACCGCCCTCGCCGATGGTGTCGCCGGCATGGTCTAAGTAGTCGGCCAGCGTGCCCCAGATGAGCTGGTAGGGGAGGCACTCCTTGCCCGAGCAGCCCTGGCGGGCCTTGTCGAGGGCGGCGGGCGAGGTGGGCCCGACCGAGCGGGCGTCGAGGCCGGCGCCGCGCATGGCGGCGGCCGCGAAGCGGCCGCCGCTGCCGCCGATGTTGCCGAACAGGAAGGTGCGCTCGCGGTTGGTGCGCAGCGACACCGCGACCGGCCGTTCGCAGCGCTCGAGGCGATGCGGATCGACCGGACCGGCGACGGTCGGGCCGGCGCCGTCGTCGGCAGCGGACACGCCGCCGGACGCGATCGCGGCGCCGGCGTTTGCCGCCGCACGCGCGTCGCGGTAGCCCTGCACCGCGTGCAGGAAGGCCTGCACGCGGGTGACATAACCGGCGCTGCCGCCGTGGCCGTCACTTTCGAGCACAGTGTGCGGGTAGTCGGCGAGCAGATCGTCGAAGAGATGCTCGACGAGCGAGTTCGGGCCGCAGCCGTAGGCACAGAGCAGCAGCGGGAACACGTCGCCGGCCGCGGCCGCCGCGAGCGAGGCGCGCAGCGTCTCGCCGGCGCCGGCCCAGTGGACGCAGCGCAGCGCCGGCGCCGCCTCGTCGACGGGGTAGCAGTCGAGCGGCAGCGGCACGGCGCCGTTGGCGGCGACGAGATCGTGGATCCCGGAGTTGATCACCTCGTCGTGGACGACGTGAATCTCGCCCACGACGAGCACGACCGGCACGCCTTCGTCACGCGCGAAGGCGAGCGCCCGGGCCCCGATATCGCGCAGACCGCGCTGGTAGCGGTCCCAGGCGGCGCAGGCCGCCGCCTGGGCGGCGCCCACGGCTCCGGGGTCGCGCACGCCGAGCGTCCGCGCCGCCTCCTCGAGCTGGCGCAGCGTCTCCGGCCCGGCGAAGCCGTCGGCCCTGTCGGCGAAGAACACCGGCCGCGCCACGGGCGGCGCCGCCGGCTCGCCGGCGAGGGCGTGGTCGAGCATCTGTGGCGTGCCCTGGGCGATGGGGCAGGTGTACGTGCCGGCGGCGCCGTGCGACGGCAGGTTGATGAAGGCCGGCTCGAAGAGCGCGTCGAGCGGCGCGCCGCCCGGCGCGGCGCTCAGGCCGTGGGCGATCTTGACCGGGGCGCAGGCGCCCGGCGCCGCGCAGCGCCGGTCGCCGAGGGCCAGCGTCGCGACCGTCGGCCGCAGCACCTCGACCTCGGCCCCCAGGGCCGAGAGGAAGGCGGCGAAGAAGGGCAGCGTGTCGATCAGGTAGTGGGCCTGCGGCAGGCCGATACGGCGGCCGGCCAGCGGGCCGGCCGCCGCCGCGCCGCGCGCCGCCTCGCCCCGTAGCCCGGCCACCAGCTCGTCGCGTTCGCGGTACGGGTTCGGGGCGTCCTTGGGCAGCTTGGCACCCACCTCGGAGCGCTCGTCGTATTTGGGGCAGTTGCCGCCGCTGACCACGCGGCGGCGCTCGCCGGCCACCTCGACGATCGCGGTCTCGAGGCGGCAGAGGTTGGCGCAGTGCTTGTCGCCGCAGCGGCCGCTTCTGCGCTCGACGACGCGCGCCGCCGTGAAGACGTCGAGATCGATCGCTGTGACCTCGCCCCCGGCTGGAGTCTCGCGACCGATCGGGGCGACGGCGCCGGCCGCGCCGCCGTCGCGGCCCACCGCGGCGGCCAGCAGGGCGATCCCCAGCGCTCCCATGGCGCCCGGGTTCGGCGGCACCACGACCTCACGCCCGGTGACCGCCGCCAGGGTGCGCGCCAGTGAGGGGTTGCTGGCCGGTTTGCCCTGAAAGAAGACGCGGTCCGAGAAGCGGCGGTCGCCCATCACGCGGCCGATGTAGTTCTTGATCACGGAGTACTGCAGCCCGGCAAAGATGTCGCTGCGGCTGAAGCCGTCGGCCAGGGCCTCGGCGGCGACGTCGGCGACGAACACCGTGCAGGTCTGGCCCAGGTCGGGCGGGTTCCGGGAGCGCGCCGCCAGGGAGCCGAACTCGGCGATGTCGTCGAGCCCGTGGGCCAGCGCCTGCTCTTCGAGGAACGAGCCGGTGCCGGCGCTGCAGACGCGGTTCATGTCGGACTCGAGCACGCGGCCGTCGCGCACGTTGATGAACTTGGCGTCCTGGCCGCCGATCTCGACGATCGACAGGCTGCGGCCGCCGTCGGCGTCGAAGCGCACGGCCGCGGCGGCGTGAGCCACGATCTCGTTCAACACGGTCAGCCGCCCGTCGAGACCGGGATACGCGGCCCGCATGACGGTCGCCACGGCGTCGCGACCGGAGCCGGTCAGACCGACGGCGATCACCTCGTCGCGCGGCCGCGCGGCCCGCAGGTCGGAGATGAGGCGCTTGGCCGCCTCGACCGGGTTGCCGTCGGTGCGCCGGTAGACGTCGGCCAGCACGGCGCCACTCGCCGGTTCGACCAGCACGCCCTTCGAGCCGGTCGAGCCCAGATCGAGGCCGAGCACGACGCGTGTCGTGGCGCCGTCGATGTTCGGGCCGGCGCTCGAGGCGGCGCTCGAGCCCACGCTCGAGCCGGCGTTCGGGCCGGCGGCGACCTGCCCCTGCGGGTCGCGGCCGTCGGTGGCGAGCTGCACGACCGAGCCCGGTCCGTCGGCCGCCGCCGCGAGCGCCCGCACGCGGCCGCGACGTTCGATCACCAGGGCCTCGGGCCGCTCGGGCCAGGCGACCTCGTGCCATTCGTGAGAGGCCCCCACGTGCAGGGCGCCGAGCGCCTCGAACACGCCCGCTTGCGGCGAGACTTCGACGGGGACCGGCACGAGCTCGCGGAACGCCTCGACCAGCGGACCGATCAGCGCCCCGTGACCGACCAGCACGACTGGTCCGTCGGCCTTGGCACGATCGTAGAGGGCGTGGACGTTGCGCGCCACGCTCTCGAACAGCCCGCGAAACAGGCGGCCGTGGTCCTCGCCCTGGTTGGCGAAGTGCGTCAGCTCGCTCTTGGCAAAGACGGCGCAGCGCGAGGTGACGGTGATGCCGCGGTCGGCGGCGGCGGCGAGCGCGATGGCCTCGTCGAGGCCGCAGCCGAGCCGCGCGCAGAGGCCCTCGACCGTCTCGCCGGTGCCGGCCGAGCAGCGTTCGTTTCGTTCGTAGCCGATCCGTCCGGCGGCGTCGCGCGTGAGCACCGAGTAGCCGCTGCCGCCGACGCGCACGACGTTGAGCGCACCCTCGGCGCCGTAGAGCGCCCGGACCGCCCACTCCTGGGCGATCTCCTCGGGAATGCCGGCCAGGGCAGGCGTCGTCAGGCGGTCGCCGAAGGCGCCCGCCGCCACGACGCCCGCGACCCGCGCTGGCCCGAGCGCCCGGTAGAGCGCAAAGAACGGCGCTAGCGGTTCGCCGAGGTGGCGGGCCGCGCTCGTCCCCTCGACGGAGAGCGAGCCGTCGTCGCCGACCCGGCCCCAGGCCAGCGAGGTCGTGACCTTGCCGGCGTCGACGCCGATCAGACGGCGCGCGCCGTCGTCGCCCACTCTGGGGACAGGAGCGGAAGGTCCGTGCATGGCGAACAGCATACGGCATGGGCGGCGTTCCAGAGGAGCGTCGAGCCGCTGTGTGCGGCACGACCGGGCCGCGGGTTTGAGAAACGGGGCGGTAGAGGGAATCTGGTAGTAGGCTGCGGCCGGAACGGCGGCTCGTCGTCAACGATGCGAGGAGGACCCATGGAGATGCAGCAAGCCGACGATGCCCGGGACGTCCTGGGGAAGGTCGGCGAGTCGTGGGGCTGGGTGCTCGCCTTCTCGATCCTGACGCTCATCCTGGGTGTCATGGTCATGGCGTGGCCCCATGCGACGGTCAAGCTGGTCGCCTTGCTGTTCGGCCTGCAGCTCCTGATCGGCGGCGTCTTCGCCCTCGTGCGGGCCTTCACCAACAGCGGCGAGGGCTCGCGCGTGCTGCTCGCCGTCCTGGGCGTGCTGGGGATCCTCGTCGGCATCTTCGTGCTGCGCCACCTGTTCCAGACCGTCGTGATCCTCGTCGTCCTGCTGGGCGTGTACTGGGTTATCCACGGCATCATCGAGTTCTTCGTGGCCGTCGACCACAAGGGGGCGCCCGGCCGCGGCGTCAGCGTCGTCATGGGTATCCTCAGCTTCATCGCCGGCGTCATCGTGCTGAGCTGGCCGGCGCCGACGCTGCTCGTCCTCGTCTGGGTGCTCGGCATCTGGCTCGTGGTCTACGGCCTGATCGGCATCGTCGGCGCCTTCATGGTGCGCCGGGCCGTCAAGACCGCGGGCGCCTAGAGACCGCCGGCGCCTGGAGACCGCCGGCTGCGGGAGCTTCACCCGCCCGCCTGGTCGCCGGGCAGCGCCGCCAGGAACAGCGCCTCGGCGAGGATGCAGCGTTCGAGCTCGGCCAGATCGACGCTCTCGTCGGGCGCGTGGATCCTGGCCCGCGGCTCCTCCGCACCCCACAGGATCATCTCGGCGCCGGGCGCCGCCTCGTGGAAGGCCGCGACGAGCGGGATGGAGCCGCCCTGACCAAAGAGAGACGCCGGCCTGCCGAAGGCGATCTCGAGGGCCCGCGCCGCGACCGCGCATGCCGGCCCGTCGGTACGGGCGAGAAACCCCTCGCCCCCGCCGGCGTCGGTGAACACCAGCACCGACCGCCAGGGAGCGGCCGCCTGGAGATGGCGCACGACCGCGTCCCTGGCCGCACCGGGGTCGCGGCCGGGCGGGACGCGCACGCTCACGGCGGCCCGGGCGCGGGGCACGACGGCGTTGGCGGCGCCGTCGACCGCCGGAGCGTCGACGCCGATGACCGTGATCGCCGGCCGGCTGAAAAGCTGCTCGGCGATCGGGCCCGAGCCGGCGAGCGCGACGCCGGCGAGGACGCCGGCGTCGCGCCGAAACGCCGGCTCGTCGTAGCTCGCGCCCCCATAGGGAACCGCGTCCAGGCCGGGCACCGCCACGTTGCCCGCCGCGTCGTGCAGCGTGGCCAGCATGGCGATCAGCGCCGTCAGCGCGTCGGGCGCAGGGCCCCCGTACGTACCGCTGTGCACGGGGCCGGCCAGCGTGCGGACCTCGACCAGGATCTTGGCCGTGCCACGCAACGAGGTCGTGAGCGTCGGCCGGCCGAGGGCGTGGTTGCCCGCGTCGGCGATCACGATGGCGTCGGCCGCGGCCAGCTCCGGCTGGTCGCGCACAAGCTCCTCGAGGCCGCCCAGGCCGGTCTCCTCGGCCCCTTCAATCAGCACCTTGACCCCCACGCGAGCGTCCGCGCCCAGCGCCCGCAGAGCGGCCGCGTGCATGACGATCCCCGACTTGTCGTCGGCGGCGCCGCGCCCGTAGAGGCGCCCCTCGCGCTCGACCGGTGTGAACGGTGGGCTGGTCCAGTCTTCGTCGCTGCCGGCCGGCTGCACGTCGTAGTGCGCGTAGAGCAGGACGGTGGGCGCGCCCGGCGCCGCCGGGCGCTCGGCGAGGACCGCCGGGGGGCTGCGGGGCACGTCGAGCAGGCGCACCGCGTCGAGACCGGCGGCGCGCAGCAGGTCGACCACCGCCTCGGCCGCGCGGCGCAGCGGCTCGGCCGGCGACCCGTCGAAAGCCACCGACGGGATCGCCACCAGCCGCTCGAGGTCGGCCCGCGCGGCGGGCATACCCTGCGCCACCCGGCGGCGCAGCTCGTCGGCGGCCGGCCGCGTCGCCTTTGCGCCCGCGCTCATCTCACGCCAGCCCCAGGCGAGCCAGGTCGTCTTCGTCGTAACCGAAGTAGTGCGCCGTCTCGTGGAGCACCGTGATGCGGATCTGCTCCTTGAGCTCGCGCTCGTCGTCGCACACGCGCTCGATGTTGCGCGCGAAGAGGTGGATGGTGCCCGGAAAGGCCGGGCCGAGGGTCGATTCGTGGGGCATCGACACCCCGTGGAACAGGCCGAGGATGCGCGGGTCTGTGCCGTCGCGCACCATCTCCTCGGAGGGCCGGTCGTCGGCGATCACGGGCAGGTTGCGCAGACGGTCGAGCACCTCGGGCGGCAGCTCGTCGAGGGCGTCCTGGACGACGCGCGCGAACTCGGCCTCGCCGAGCTCGCGCGCGTCGTCGTCGCCCTCGACGTCGAGCCGCCGCGCCTCGAGCCACTCGGCCACCATGCCGTCGCGGTCGCCCGAGTCCTCGCAGGCCACGCCCAGCAGGTGGTGAAGGTCGGCGCGATCGTCGCGGTCGGCCACGCCGCGCTCGAGCAGCGGCCGCAACAGGCCGGCGACCTGGCCGGCGGCGCCCGCCTCGAGCAGGTCCCAGGCGCGTTCGACGGCCCGATCGATCTCGGCGGGCGAGGGTGCGGACACAAGCGGCCCGACCTCTAGCGGGCCGCCGTCGCGACCGCGCGCCGCCGCCAGCCCCGGTCCGTCTCGAGGCCGCCGTCGAGGAGCACGGTGCGACCAGCGGCGCGCACGCCGGCCTCGATCTGATCGAGGAACGTCGCCCTGCGCGCGCTCACCGCATCTCTCTCCTCTCTCATACTCGCGTCGCCGGGTCCTCGGCCGCGCCGGCCCCCCGACACCTACGCGCACGTGGGTTGCCGCCGGACGGCACGCGCAAACCGTTGCGCGCGCCGCCGGGCGGGTGTCGCGGCCCGGCCGCGCCGAGGCCGAAGCCAGCGCCGGCCCCGCACCGTGAACCCACCGCCGGCGTCGACCCCAGGGTCAGGCCTGGGTCGGCGCCCCCTCCGGCAGGCCGATCACGGCGCTCGTGGCGGGGTCGAAGAAGTGCATCGCACCGGTCTCGACGCCCAACCGATAGAGGTCGCCCGCCCGGCAGGCGCAGTGGTAGTCGACCTGGGCGGTGCAGATCGTCTGGCTGGCGCCGGCCAGCAGCGGCGCCTGTGTCGCGTCGGCGGCGGCCGACTTGCTCGCCTCGGTCACCACCGGCGGCGCGTCGAGCGCGAAGATCAGGTTCTTCTCGGAGCCGAGCTCCTCGACCACGTCGACCGTGACGTCGATCGTCGGCCGGGAGTCGTCGCGTGAGAGCGCGGCGTCGAAGAAGTCCGACGGCCGGATGCCGATCACGACCGTCCGCCCCTCGAAGGCGCGCAGGTCGCGGGCCGCCGGCAGCGGCAGCGAGAGGCCGGCAAACGAGACGCGGTCACCGTCGACCCGCGCCTCGATCAGATTCATCGAGGGCGAGCCCATGAACGCCGCCACGAACAGGTTGACGGGGTGGTGGTAGAGGTTCTGCGGCCGGTCGAGCTGCTGGATGACCCCGTTGTTCATGACCGCCACGCGATTGCCGAGCGTCATCGCCTCGACCTGGTCGTGGGTGACGTAGACGGTCGTCGTCTCGAGCCGGTCGCGCAGGTGGGCGAGCTCGGCGCGCATCTGCACGCGCAGCTTGGCGTCGAGGTTGGAGAGCGGCTCGTCCATGAGAAAGGCCTGGGGCTCGCGGACCATCGCCCGGCCCATGGCGACGCGCTGTCGCTGGCCGCCCGAGAGCTGGGCCGGCTTGCGCGTGAGCAGCGGCTCGAGCTCGAGGATGCGGGCCACCTCGGCGACGCGGCGGTCGCGTTCGGCGCGCGGGGTGTGACGCAGTTTCAGGCCGATGCCGAGGTTCTGCTGCACCGTCATGTGCGGGTAGAGGGCGTAGTTCTGAAAGACCATCGCCACGTCGCGGTCCTTGGGCGGCAGGTCGGTGACGATGCGCTCGCCGATGCATCACCTCGCCGGCGGTCACCTCTTCGAGGCCGGCGACGATGCGCAGCAGCGTCGACTTGCCGCAGCCCGACGGGCCGACGAGCACCATGAACTCGCCGTCGCCGATCTCCATGGTCACGTCGTCGACGGCCAGGACGTCCTTGTCGAAGGCCTTGCTCACGCTGTCCAGGACGATGCGCGCCACGCCACGCCTCCCGTCTAGAGGAATCGCTCGACAGTCAGGGCGCCGCGGATGCGGCCGGCCGCGGCCTCCCCAGCTCCCAGCCGGTCGCAGGCCAAAAGCGCGGCGCCGACGATGGGCGGCACGCGCAGCCGGGCCACGCGGGCCGCCGGCGCCGCCGCGTGGACGCCGTCGGTGATGCGCGACACGAAGCCGCCGTCGCCGCCGGCGAACACGCCGCCGCCGAGCACGACGTCGACGTCGCGGCGGGTGAGATGGAGCCGGCGCACGGCCGACGCGACCATGGCGACGAGCTCGTCGGCCTGCCGGTCGACGAGGCCCTGGGCCACAGCGTCGCCCTGGGTGGCGGCCGCGAACACCACCGGCGCGAGCTCGGCCGGGGTCTCGGCCACGCGACCCGACTGGATGCCCTGGAGCACGGCCTGCACGGTGCGCAGGCCGAAGTACTGTGGGACGAGGCGCTCGAGCAGGGTGTGCGGTCCGCGGCCGTCCCGGCCGCGGACCGCCGCGCTCACGGCCTGCTGGCCCAGCCAGCCGCCACCGCCGCCGTCGCCCGAGATCTCGCCGAGCGCCGCGTAGCGCACGACCCGGCCCCTCGGGGCGACCGCCGAGCAGTTCATGCCGGCGCCGCAGACCACCCCTACGCCCCAGCTGCGGTCGGTCCCGGCGCGCAGCACCGCGAAGGTGTCGTTGCGCAGCAACAGGTCGGAGGCCAGGTTCAGCGGTCTGAGGGCGCGGGCGATGCGGCGATCGTCGACCGGCAGGTCGGCGCCGCAGACGCAGAGCACGGCGACCCGCGCCAGGGGCCGCAGCGACGGGTCGACGCCGGCCTCGCGGGAGGCGCGCGCGACGGCGTCGAGCAGCGCTGCGATCGAGCGCGCTTCACTACCGGGCGAGAACGGCGTGCCGCCGCCGCGGGCCGCGCCCAGCACGACGCCGTCGGCGCCCACCAGGGCGACGTCGACCTTGGAGTTGCCGCCGTCGACGGCGAGGATGTCGGGCGCGGCCCCGCTCACTGTAGCTCGTCGATGGTCACGAACCGGGCGCCCGCGGCGCGCAGATCCTCGATGATGAGCGGCAGCGCGCCGATGGTGGCGTCGGGCCAGCTGTGGAGCAGCACGCGGACGTCGTCGCCGCGCTCACGACAGCCCGCGACGACAGTCTCCACGATCTCGTCGGTGGTGCGGTCGGGCCGCCAGTCGAACGGGTCGACGTCCCAGCCGACGTTGCGGTAGCCGAGCTCGGCGAGGACGGCGAGCACGCGTTCGTCGGCCTCGCCGTCGCCGTACGGACAGCGGAACCACGGCCGTGTCGTGGCCACGCCGGTACGCGACCCGATGACTTCGTCGGCGCGCGTCACCGTGTGACGGATGCCGTCGTCGGTCATCTGGGTGAGCGGTACGTGGTGGTAGGTGTGGTTGCCGACGAGATGGCCTTCGTCGGCGATGCGCCTGGCGAGCTGGGGATGCGACGAAGCCCAGCGGCCCTGGACGAAGAACGTCGCCCGCACACCTTCTCGCGAGAGCACGTCGAGCTGGCGGCGCGGGTTGTCCCAGCCGGCCGGCCGGCTGCGCTCCTCGGTGTCGATGGTCAAGGCGACCCTCACGACCGCTCCTCTCGCGGAATCTATCAGGAAACTTTCCTAACGATTCACGTTGCGCAATACTACCGCAAGATGGGCCGCAGGCAAATCGCCGGCGTCAAAGGCCGGTGACCGCGATTCGCGAGGAGCGGCCGGCGCGACGAGCGACCGGCACGACGAGGACGGAGGGCGCGCATGGGGATCAAGGTCGCGATCATCGGCGGCGGCAGCACCTACACCCCCGAGCTGGTCGAAGGCATCGCTCTGCGCCGCGCGGTGCTGCCGGTCGACGAGCTCGTGCTCCACGACATCGACGCCGCGCGCCTGGGCGTGGTCGGCGGCCTCGCGGAGCGCATCCTGCGCCACCACGGCTTCGGCGGACGCTTCACGACCACGACCGACCGGGCGGCGGCCGTCGGCGACGCCTCGTTCGTGCTCGTCCAGCTGCGCGTCGGCGGCATGGCGGCACGCCTGCGCGACGAGACCATCCCCCTGCGGTTCGACCGCATCGGCCAGGAGACGACCGGGGCGGGCGGCTTCGCCAAGGCGCTGCGCACGGTGCCGGTCGTCCTCGAGATCGCCGCCGACACCCAACGCCTCGCGGCGCCCGGCGCCTGGCTGCTCGACTTCACCAACCCGTCGGGTCTCGTCACACAGGCGCTGCTCGACCACGGCCACCGCGCCATCGGCCTGTGCAACGTGCCGATCGGCTTTCAGCGCCGGTTCGCCACGCTGCTCGGCGTGACGCCCGAGGGCGTCCAGCTCGAGCACGTCGGCCTCAACCACCTGTCGTGGGAGCGCAAGGTGATGGTCGACGGCGCCGACCGTCTGCCCGAGCTGATCGAACGCCACGCCGACACCCTGGCCGCCGAGACCGAGCTGCCGGCCGACCTCATCCGGCGGCAGCGCGCCGTACCCTCGTACTACCTTCGCTACTACTACTTCGAGCGGCAGGTGCTCGAGGAGCTGCGTGCCGGGCGACCCCGCGCCGACGAGGTCATGGAGATCGAGCGCGACCTGCTCGAGATGTACGCAGACCCGGCCCTCGAGGTGAAACCCAAGCTGCTCGAGGAGCGCGGCGGCGCCTTCTACTCCGAGGCGTCGGCCATGCTGATCGAGTCGCTCTACGCCGACCGCGGCGACGTGCAGGTCGTCAACGTGCGCAACGAGGGCGCGATCCCCAACCTGGAGGACGACGCCGTCGTCGAGGTCCCCTGCCGGATCGACACCGCCGGGGCGACCCCCCTGCCGCTGGCGCCGCTCGAACCCGAGATGCACGGCCTCGTCCAGCACGCCAAGGCCTACGAGCGGCTCGCCGTCCGGGCGGCGGTCACCGGTGACCGCGACGTCGCCCGGCAAGCGCTCGTCGCCAACCCCCTGGTCCGCGACGACGACGTCGCCGGACCGCTGCTCGACGCGCTGCTCGCGGCCAATCGCGAGTACCTGCCGAGGTTCTTCGGCGAGACCGCGCCCGCGTAGCCACAAGCGGCGGTCCGAGATCCTGGGGGTAGCCGCGGCGCCTGGCTCGGGGCAGCCTCGGCGCCCGGCTGGGAACAGCCTCGGCGCCCGGCGGCCCGGTCAGCGGGCGGCGATCAGGGCGACCCCGGCCAGCGCGCCGACCACGCCGACCAGCTGGTGGCGCGCCAGGCGCTCGCGCAGCACGAGATAGGCAAGCACGACGGTGACGACCGGGTACAGCGAGCCGAGCACGGCGACGAGGCTCAGGAAGCCCTGGGTCGTGGCCAGCGCGAACAGACCGTTGGCGCTCGTGTCGAGGATGCCGACGGCGACGATGCCCGGCAGGGCCGAGCGCCGCATACCTATGCGCGGCCGCAGGGCCAGCAGGACGATGGTGAAGAAGCAGGCCGACGAGATCCTGCCGCCGAGCATGGCCCAGAGGGCGTCGTGTTTGGCGGTCTCGTCGTAGCCGAGGAGCATGAGACCGATCCCCACCGCCGCGACCAACGCCAGCAGGACGGCGCGGCGCTGCTGCGCGCGCTCCGGCGCGGTGTCCGGCGAGCCGGCCCCCGAGACGCGCGCTTCCGGGTCGGGCGGCTCGATGGCCGGCTCGCCGGGCAGCACGCCAGCGCCGATCGTCTCGCCGCGGCGCGGGCGCTCCATCGTGACCAGCAGCACGCCGCCGACCGCGAGCGCGACGCCGGCGAGCTGCCCAGCTCGCCCGGGCGCTCGCCGCCGGCCAGTCCCCACAGAAACGGAATCAGGGCGCTGGTGGCAGTGATGGGCGCCACGATGCTCATCGTGCCGATGGCGAGGGCCTTGTAGAAGGTCATGAGGGCGACACTCCCGGCGACGCCGCCGAGCAACACCGGCCAGAGTCCCGAGAGGCCGATCCAGGGCCGGCCCGCGAGCAGAACGACGAGCGCGGCGCCGGCCAGCCCGACCGCCTGGCTGCCGACCACCACGGCCCAGAGCGTGGCGCGGCGCGTGGTCAGCCCGCCGAGGAAGTCCCCCGAACCCCAGCAGAGCGACGCGGCGAGCGCGAGAGCGACGGCCAGCATCGCCCAAGGCTATCAGAGGGCGACAGGCCGAGCGCGCTCGGGCAAGCGGCGCGCCGCACCCCTTGACTTGGCGGTGAGGTGGCGACTATGGTCCCTTCTATCAGGAAGGTTTCCTAACTATTGTCTGAGAGTTGTCTGAGAGGGGGCTCCGGACGGCCGGCGACACGACAGGCTTGGACACGACCTTCACCGCGGGGCAGCCACGGCTGCTGCGCGCCATCAACGAGCGCACCGTCCTCGAGCTGCTGCGCCGCAGCGGTGGCATGTCGCGCACCGACATCGCCCGCCGCAGCGGCCTGTCCAAGCCGACCGTCTCCCTCGCCCTCGAGCGCCTCGTCTCCGCCGGGCTCGCCCGCCAGACCGGCGAGGCGAGCGGCGCCAAGGGCCCGAGCGCCAAGCTCTACGAGCTCAACCCCGGCTCCGGCTGGGTGGTCGGCATCGACGTCGGCCGCCGCTGGGTGCGGGCCGCCGTCGCCGACATCACCGGCGGCATCGTCGTGCGCCGCGACGAGCGGGCGCGAGCCCGCAGCTCGCGGGCGCTCGTCGCCCAGACCGGCGAGATCGCCCACCGCGTGGCCGCCGACGCCGGCCTCGCCTGGAGCGCCGTGACGGCGGCCACGGTCGGCAGCCCTGGCGTGCTCGTGCCGTCGTCGGGGCTGCTCCACCAGGCGCCCAACCTGCCCGGCTGGGGATCGCGCGGCGTCGTCGAGGCGATCCGCGAGGAGCTCGGCACGGTGGTCGGCTTCGAGAACGACGTCAACCTCGCCGCCCTCGGCGAGCGCTCGAGCGGTCTGGGCCGTGACGTCGACGACTTCGTCCTGCTCTGGGTCGGCACCGGCGTCGGCCTGGGGATCGTGATCGGCGGCGAGCTCTACCGCGGCGCCGGAGGGGCCGCCGGCGAGATCGGCTACCTGCCGGTCGGCGAGGGCGACCCCCACGACCCCGCCAACCGGCGCCGCGGGCAGCTCGAAGAGGCGGCCGCCGCGAGCGGCATCGTCGCCCACGCCCGGCGCCTGGGCCTGCGGCCGCCGCTCACCCCCACGGCCGTCTTCGCGGCGGCGCGGCGCGGCGACGGCCTCGCCCGCGAGGTCGTCTCAGCCGAAGCCCGGCGCCTCGCCCTCGCCCTCGCCGTCGTGGCCCCCGTTCTCGACCCGCAGCTCGTCATCCTCGCCGGCGGCATCGCCCGCAACAACGCCGACCTGCTGCTCGAACCGCTGCGCCGCGAGCTGCGCGCCGTCAGCCCGTTCGCGCCGCCCTGGCCGTCTCGGAGCTGGGCGAAGAGGCCGTTCTCGACGGCGCCGTCGCCACCGCCCTGGCCACTGCCCAGGACAGGCTCTTCAGCCGTCACGAAGACTTCGATCGCCCGCGGGCCCGGCGCACCGACGGCCCCGGGTCGCCCCCGACAGCTTCTCCGGAGCCGCGGCTCATCGCCGCGCCCGTGCCCGACCGTCCTCTCACGCCATACCCGAACGCTCACCTCTGAACGCAACGCGACCTAGGGGGGTCAACGCCATAGACGACTCGCACTCCTACTTCGGTCCTGCGGCGCTCGCCCTGGCACTGGTGCTGACCACGGCCGGCTGCGGCAGCAGCTCCACGAGCAGCAGCCCACAGCCGAGCGCCACGAGCACCAGCCACACGCCGGTCACGCTCACCGTTTGGCAGCCGCTGGCCGAGCTCGCCGAGAAGAAGGGCTTTCAGAACGCGGTCGCCGGCTTTCACACGCAGTACCCGTGGATCACGCTCAAGATCGTGAGCTTCCCCGACTCGACCACGTTCGACCAGCAGGTCATCAAGGCGGTGGAGGCCGGCGGCGGTCCCGATGTCGCCATCACGTTCTCGCCCGACACGGTCGGTCAGTACGCCCACGATGGCCTGTTCATCGACCTCAACCCCTACCTGCAGCGCGACCACCTGTCGACCGGCACCTTCGCGCCGGCGTCGCTCACCTACTGCCAGTACGAGGGCAAGCGAGTGGTACTACCGGTGCTGACCGATGCCTACGGCCTGTACTACAACAAGGACATGTTCGCCAAGGCCGGCATCGCCGGCCCGCCGAAGACCATGACCGAGCTCACGGCCGACGCCAAGAAGCTCACCGTGCGCAACGCCGACGGCTCGATCAAGATCGCCGGCTTCGTACCACTCATCCACGCAGGAGCTCGACACCGCCCCCGACCTGGCCGGCGCCCTGGGCGGCCAGTACTTCAACGCCCAGGGCCAGCCGCAGCTCGCCACCGACCCGGCCTGGGCAGCGGCCTTGACCTGCAGAAGCAGCTCGTCGACTGGTACGGCTACCACCAACATCCTCAAGTTCGCCAGCACGTACACGCCGCAGGAGTGGAACGCCAGCAACTCCTTCGAGACCGGCAAGGTCGCCATGGTCTTCGACGGCGAGTGGCGCACGGCGATGATCAAGGACGACAACTCCAAGGTGAACTACGGCACGGCGCCGTTCCCGGTGGCCGACACGGAGCCCTCGCTGTACGGCTCGGGCAGGGTCGGCGGCACGGTCACCGGCATTCCCAAGACCTCGAAGAACCCCGACGACGCCTGGCTGCTCGTCAAGTACATGGCCACCGACACGGACTTCCTCGTCGCCCTGGCCAACGGCCTGGGCAACGTGCCGACGACGACGGCGGCCGCCACCTCACCCGACCTCACGATCATGACGCCGCAGTTCAAGACCTTCGTTGCGGTCTGGGACAACCCCAAGTCGAGCTACACGCCGCCGATCACCGCGTCGGGCAGCGGCTACGCGAGCCTGCTGACGACCTTCGATCAGAAGTGGGTCGCGGGCAAGGTGCCGAACCTGCAGACCGGCCTGGCCCAGGTCGACCAGCAGATCACGAACCAGCTCTCGCTCGGCCAGGCTCCGTGACGCCGACTTGAGCGGGCTGATCCCCCAGCGCCCGGAGGCGGAGCGCCGCCGCACGCGGCGGCGCTCCGCCCTGCGCAAGTACGGCGTCGTGCTGCTGCTGCTGTCTCCCTGGATCATCGGCTTCATCGTCTTCACCGGCGGCCCGATGGTGGTCAGCTTCTTCTGGTCGTTCACCCACTACGACATGGCCAGCGCGCCCCGCTGGATCGGCCTCGAGAACTACAAGTTCATGTTCGGGATCGGCAAGATCAACGGCGTTCACCGGGCCGACCCGTACTTCTGGCAGTCGGTCAAGAACACGCTCTTCATCATCGTCTTCGGAGTGCCGCTGCGGGTGCTGTTCGGGATGCTCACGGCGATGCTGCTCACTCGGCCCAAGCGCGGCGTGAACACGTACCGAACGCTGTTCTTCATGCCCTACATGGCCCCCAAGGTGGCCGCCGCGCTGGTCTTCGTCTACCTGCTGAACCCGACCACCGGACCGGTCAACCTGCTGCTCAACCACATCCCGGGCGTCACCGCGCCGCTGTGGTTCTACGACCCGACGTGGGCCAAGCCGGCGCTGCTGATGATGGGCCTGTGGGGCATCGGCGACGCGGTGGTGATCTACCTGGCCGGTCTGCTCAGCGTGCCACGCGAGCTCTACGAGGCGATCGCCATAGAGGGCGCCAACGCCTGGCAGCGCTTCCGTAACGTCACCCTGCCGCTCATCACCCCGGTCATCTTCTTCACCATCGTCATGGGCGTGATCGACGGCTTTCAGTACTTCGACCAGGCGTTCGTGGCCGGCAACGTGGCCAGCGGCCAGACCGCGGTCCTGGGCAGCCCGCAGAACGCGCTGCTCTTCTACAGCATCTACCTCTACCAGTGGGCTTTCCGTAACTTCGACATGGGCTATGCGGCGGCGATGGCCTGGGTGCTGTTCGCGGCCACCATGGTCGCCACCGCCGTGTTGCTGCTCACCTCGCGGCGCTGGGTCCACTACGGAGGGGGCGGGAACCAATAGCCGCGAGCGCCGCAGAGGCCGTCCCCCTCGAGCGCCGCCGGCTGCCGGCCAAGGTGCGGCGCCGTCGCCTGCTGGGCATGATCGCCAACCACGCCGTGCTGATCGGCGTGTCGATCGTCTTCGTGCTGCCGATCGTGTTCATGATCCTGACGTCCCTGATGACCGACCAGCAGGCGCTCTCGACGAAGCTCATCCCGAGCCCGGTGGAGTGGAAGAACTTCTGGACGGTCTTCAAGCAGATCGACCTGGCGCGCTACACCTGGAACACGTTCCTGTACGCGGGGCTCTCGACGATCGGCGTGATCGTCTCGTCGGTGCCGGTGGCCTACGCCTTCTCGCGGATGCGCTGGAAGGGGCGCAACGTCGTCTTCCTGCTCGTCCTGTCGACCCTCATGCTGCCCAACCAGGTCACGTCGGTGCCGCTCTACGTCATCTGGGCGCGCACGCTGCACGACCTGACCGGCATCCAGTTCATCGGCACGCTCAAGCCGCTCATCATCCCCAACTACTTCGGCGACGCCTTCTCGATCTTCCTGCTGCGCCAGTTCTTCATGACCATCCCCGAAGAGCTCTGCGACTCGATCCGCGTCGACGGCGGCGGCCACTGGCAGATCCTCACGCGCGTCGTCATCCCGCTCTCCAAGCCGGCCATCGTGGCGATCGGCCTGTTCCAGTTCATCTACGCCTGGAACGACTTCTACAACCCGCTGGTCTACGTCGGCGAGAGCCCCAACGCCCAGACGCTCTCGCTGGCGCTCTCCAACTTCCAGGGCATGCACCACGTCGCCTGGAACCTGACCATGGCGGCCACGCTGATCTTCATGATCCCGGTGGTCGTCATCTTCTTCCTCGCCCAGCGCGTCTTCATCGAGGGCATCACGCTCACCGGCGTGAAGGGGTAGGGCGGGCGGCGGCGGGGCAGGGCCGGGCGGCGGCGGGCTACCGCCCGCCGCCGTCCGCCGCGAACTGCCTGACCGCCGCCACCGCCGCCCGCCAGCGCTCGAACAGGCGCTCGCGGTCGACCGCCGGGTCGGGCTCGAAGCGCCGGCCCGGCCGGCCCAGCGCCTCGATCTCGCCCGCGTCGCGCCAGTGGCCGACGGCGAGGCCGGCGAGATAGGCGGCGCCCAGGCCGTCGACTCCGTCGGCGGCGCGCACGACGGCGTGGCCCAGGATGTCGGCCTGGAACTGCATCAGCACGTCGTTGGCGGAGGCGCCGCCGTCGGCGGCGAGCTCGGCGAGCGGCGAGGCCCGAGTCGGCGGCGACGGCGGCCGCGAGGTCGGCCACCTGGAAGGCGATGCCCTCGATGAGCGGCCCGACCAGGTGCGCCGGCGTGGTGCCCGCGTGAGCCCGAAGAATGGCGCCGCGGGCGGCGGGGTCCCAGTGCGGCGCGCCGAGGCCGGCGAGCGCCGGGACGAAGACCCCGCCCTCGCCGGCCCGCACCCGCGCCGCGAGCCGCTCGACTGCGCCGACGACGCTGATCACGCCCAGTCCGTCGCGCAGCCAGCCGACGGCCGCGCCGCCGACGAAGGCGCTGCCCTCCAGGGCGAACGTCCGCCGCCCGTCACGCTGCAGGGCCACCGTCGACAGCAGCCCTGTGGCGCGAGGCGACGGCCGCCGTCGCCGGTGTGGGCGAGCAGGAAGCAGCCGGTCCCGTAGGTGACCTTCGCCTGGCCGGCGGCGACACAGCCCTGGCCGAAGAGCGCCGCCTGCTGGTCGCCACAAAGGGCGGCGATGGGCAGCGGCCCGCCGAACAGCTGCGGCTCGGTCTCGCCGACCACGCCGCTCGTGTCGACGATCGCCGGCAGCAGCTCGCGGGGCACGTCGAAGAGCTCGAGCAGCTCGTCGTCCCAGGCGCCCGCGCTGGAGGTCGTAGAGCAGCGTGCGCGACGCGTTGCTGGCGTCGGTCGCGTGCACCCTGCCGCCGGTCAGGTTCCAGACGAGCCAGGAGTCGACCGTGCCGACGGCGAGCTCGCCGCGGCGAGCGCGCTCCAGGCCGCCGGGAACGTGCTCGAGGATCCAGCGCAGCTTCGTCGCCGAGAAGTAGGGGTCGAGCACGCAGGCCGGTGCGCCGCGCCACCAGCGGTTCGTGGCCGGCGGCGCGCAGCGCGTCACACGCATCGGCGGTGCGCCGGTCCTGCCAGACGATCGCCGGAGCGACGGGAACGCGCGGTCGCGCGCTCCCAGACCACGGTCGTCTCACGCTGGTTGGTGATGCCGATCGCGGCTACGTCGGCGGCGCCGCGAGAGCCCCTGGCGAGCACCTCTCTCGCGGTGTCGAGCTGCGCCCGCCAGATCGCCAGCGGATCCTGCTCGACCCAGCCGGGCTCGGGGTAGGTCTGGCCGATGGTCTGCTGGGCGACCGCCACCACGCGCCCGACGCGATCGACGAGCAGCGCTCGCGAGCTCGTCGTCCCCTGATCGAGAGCGAGGATCACCGGCGCTCGCCCGCCGGCTGCCCCGGCCATCACCCGAGCGCCACCTTGAGGCGGCGCAGCCCCTCCTCGAGCATGCCGCGAGGACAGCCGAAGTTGAGGCGCAAGAACCCGGGGGCGGCGCCGAAGGCGCCGCCGTCGGACAGCGCCACGCCGGCCCGCAGGCAGGCCGCGGCCGCCTCGGCGCCGCCGGCGCCGTGGGCGGCGAGCCAGGCGCGCGCGTCGAGCCAGGCCAGGTAGGTCGCCTCGACCCGGGTCGTCGCCACGTCCGGCAACTCGTCGCCGACGAACTCGGCGAGGAGATCGGCGTTGCCGCGCAGATAGGCGAGCAGCTCCGCGAGCCACTCGCCGCCGTCGCGATATGCGGCCTCGGCGGCGGCGATGGCAAAGCATCCGGGGAACGGCAGCAGGCCCGCCCCGGCCGCCACGAAGCGCCGCCGCAGAGCTTCGTCGGGGATCACGGCGAAGGCGAAGTTCAGGCCCGGCAGGTTGAACGTCTTGCTCGGCGCCATGAAGGTGACGGTCAGCTCGGCGGCGGCGGGCGCGACCAGGACCGAGGGGACGTGGCGCCCCGGTTCGAGCACCAGGTCGCAGTGGATCTCGTCGGAGACGAGCACCAGCCGGCGGCGGCGGCAGAGGTCGACCACGGCGGCGACGTCGTCGAGGCTCCAGACGCGCCCCAAAGGGTTGTGCGGGTGGCAGAACAGGAAGACCCTGGTCTGCGGCGTGACGGCCGCCTCGAGCTCGGCCAGCGGCAGCTCCCAGCGCCCGCCCACCAGGCGCGCGGCCACGGTCGCGAGGCGCCGTCCCTGCTGGCCGGGGGCCTCGAGGAACGGCGGATAGGCCGGCACCACAGTCAGCACGGTCTCGCCCGGTGCGGCGTAGGCCCGGCAGGCCACGTTGAGCGCCGGCACGACGCCGGGCAGGTAGACCAGGGAGTCGGCGGCCACGGCCCAGCCGTGAGCGGTCAGCAGATGACCCAGGACGGCTGAGACCAGCGAGTCGGGCACGAGGGAGTAGCCGTAGACGCCGTGCGCGGCCCGCTCCCGGAGCGCGGCGATCACCGCCGGCGGCGAGGGCAGGTCCATGTCGGCCACCCAGAACGGCAGCACGCCGGGCCCGTAGCGGTCCCACTTGTAGCTCGCCGTCCCGCGGCGCTCGACCAGCGTGTCGAAATCCACTCGCACCTTCAGTCGTGATCCCGTCGCGTTTCGCGCCGCCGCCCGCCTATCGTCGGATGGCGTGCAATCCGGATGCTATCGCATCCGTCACGGACGCCGACGACGACACCCGGTCGGCTCTCGCGTCCGGATTCCCGCGGCCCCATCGCTCAAGCTCGACCACCATCGCGTCGAAACGGGAGCGAAGGAATCCTGCGGGCTCCGCCAGAACAGGTGGGTGCGGAGGCTGCTGAAAACCACCAAGGAGATATCGTGCACGTCCGACACCTCGCACTCATCCTGACCGTCAGCGCGACGGTCGCCGCCGTCTCAGGCCTCGGCGCCTGCTCGTCGAGCGGCAGCGGGACCGGCCTGCCCAGCCAGAGCCCGGTCGCGACCGGCTCCCCGAGCCCGGCGCCGGCGTCGGCGTTCGGCCTCGCCACGAACAAGCAGTACGGCGTCTCGATCAGGTATCCCCTCGGCTGGGTCAGCGTCGTCAAGAAGGCCCCGCCCGGCGACACGAGCGGCGCTCCACTCCTGAGCGTGAGCTGGGCTGACACCAAGGGCAAGGTCGTGAACGGCGGCTTCGTCGACACCCTGCAGGTGTCGGTCTACGCGATGACCAAGGCGGTCAAGCCGGCCGACCTGGTGCGCTCCGCGGCGAGCTTCAAGGCCATCGCCGGCGGCCTGATCAAGGGCCTGCCGAACCTGGCTCCGACCGGCCCCATCAAGCGGCTCACCCTGAACGGCGCGAAGGGGTTCCAGGTCACCTACACCTACACCATCCACGACACGCCGACCGGGGCGATGTCGTACCTTCTGCCCAAGGGCAAGTACGCCTACTGGATCACCGGCCAGTCGAGCGCCGACACGTGGTCGGCGACTTGGTCGAAGCTGGCCCCGGCGATGGCCTCGTTCACGATCACACCGGTCGCGGCGACGTAGGCGCCGGAGGTTCGACGTCGGGGACCGCGGGCGACGACCGCCGAGACGGCGCTCGGGGACGGCGGGCGCCGGGACGGCGACCGCCCCAGCCTGCTCGAGCGGCAGGTACCAGCGCATCAGCGCCAGCATGGCGACGGCGGCCCCGATCACGTTCAGCAGGTCGAGCACGCGCACGTCGAAGATGCGGCTGCACAGCAGCGCCGCCGCGACCCCGAGCGTCACCACCGCCACCGGCCGCCCGGCCGGCGGGCGCGACGTGAGCACGAGCGCCAGCGGCACGATCGGCCACACGTAGGCCATCTGCCAGGCGAGCGGCGAGAAGAACAGCATGAACAGGACGGCCAGCAGCAGCACCGCGTAGCGCTCGCGCCGCTCCTCTTCGAACTCGTCGGGCGCGAACGGCGCCCGGCGCCGGTTGCGGCTCGCCACGAAGACGAGGAACAGCAGCGCCAGGTAGCCGAGCGCCGAGACCGACTTGAGCACGAGCGGGTACTTCCACCAGTAGCGCAGCACCGTCTGGTTGAACTGCGACGGGTCGGAGACGGCGATCGAGGGCAGCGTGGTGAACAGGAACTCGCGATACAGGCCGACGTGGACCCAGACGAGCGACAGCGCCGCCAGCGCGACCCCGCAGAGGAGCGCCTTGAGCGCGAGCCGCCAGTCGCGGAAGTAGACGACCATCACGGCGAGGATCAGCACGGGGGTCACCTTGGTGGCGACGGCGAGCGCGAGCAGCGCCGCCGAAGGCCAGCCGCGCCAGCGCGGGTAGAGCAGGAAGCCGCTGATCGTGAAGGCGGCCGCGATCAGGTCGACCTGCCCGTTGTGCACGTGGTAGATGAACGGGTACGAGGCCATCGTGAGCAGCAGGACCGCGCCCAGCACCTCGAGCCGGCGGCCCGGCGTGACCCACAGGGCCACCCCGATGAGCAGAGCGAAGGCGCTCAGGGTGATGGCCAGCCAGGCGTGGCGGGCGTCCTCGTAGGTGTAGCGGGCGAGGGCGCCGTAGACCGGCAGGAAGGTCGGCGGGTAGATGAAGCCGGAGATCTGGTGGGTGTCGAAGCGGGGATGCTGGATGGCGCCCGGCACGCCGGGGTGGTTCCTGTAGGGGTCGAGACCCAGGTTCCAGTTGTAGCCGCCGGCGTAGTACTGGAAGAAGTCGTAGTTGGGCACGTGGACGATCGGGTCGACGTCGTTGAACGCGCGCGAGACGATCTCGACCCAGTAGCTGCTGGCGATGGCCGCGGCCAGCAGCACGAGGAGCAGCGCGACCGTGCGCCGCGACGGCCAGGCGCCGCCGGCGGTGGGCGGGGCTGCAAGCGGACGTTCCATCACCGTCAGTATATCGACCGCGGCCTGCCGCGCTTGAAGCGGACGGCGGGCAGCGGGCGGCGCTTTCCCGACATCCCCGAGCGGCGTAGTCTGACGGCGGCCGCCGCGGCGGCCGCCGTCCACGGTTCGCAAGAGGAGGTCGCCATGCGCCGTTCCCCCACGCTGCTCGCCATGCTCTGTGTCGCGCTCGCGGTGGCGGCGGCGCTGCCCGCCGCCGCCGCCGCGTCGTGGGTCGGGCAGACCTCGGGCACCACGAGAACGCTCGCCGGGGTCTCGTTCGTCGACACGCTCCACGGCTGGGTGGTGGGCGGCTCCGGCTCCGTCGCGGTCGTGCGGTGCACCACCGACGGCGGCCGCACCTGGCGGGCTCAGACCACGGGCGCGCATCACGCCCTGTACGCGGTCCACTTCGTCGACCGCCGGCACGGGTGGGCGGTCGGCGCCGGCGGCACGATCATGCGCACCGTCAACGGCGGGACGACCTGGCACAAGCAGACCTCGGGCACCTCAAAGCCGCTCTTCACGGTGTTCTTCAAGAACACGAAGTACGGCTGGGCCGGCGGCGACAGCGGCGCGCCTGCCGGCGGCGTGCTGCTGCGCACCACGAACGGCGGCAGGACCTGGGTCAAGACCGCGCTCAACGGCGTGTCGGGCCCGAGCGCCATCGTCTTCACGAGCCGCACGCGCGGCTGGCTCGCCACGGTCGGCAAGCTGGCCGTGCCGAGCGTCATCCTGGGCACGCTGAACGGCGGCAAGACCTGGCAGCCGGCCTGGAGCTTCTCGGGACCCAACCCCGACGAGATCGACCAGATCACCCTCACGGGCATCGCCGCCGGCAACCCCTCGCACGGCTGGGTCGTGGGCGGCTACTACAGCTCGATGAACGCGACCGGCGGCGAGATCCTGCTGAGGACGACCGACGGCGGCAGCAGGTGGGTCCAGTCCCTCTTCGCCACGGGCCGGCGCATGAACGCGGTCGCCGCGGTCGGTACCCTCAAGGCTTGGGCGGTGGGCAGCGCCGGCAAGACCATGTACACCTTCAACGACGGCACCGGCTGGGCCGAACCGGCATCGGGCACAAAACGGACGCTTCTGGGCGTCGACGTCGTCGACGCCCAGCACGGCTGGGCCTGCGGTGAGCACGGCGTGCTGCTGCGCTGGAAGTAGACCGACGAGCGGCGGGCGCGGCGGCTTGCAGCCGCCGCGCCCGCCGCTTCATCGAGCGTCCCGGTCTCACGAAGCCGGCTGGGGCTCCCAGACGCGCATCCACTTGATCGTGAACACCGGCGTCGCCGGCACGCTGCGGTCGATCGAACCCTGGGCGAGCACATGGTCGCCGGCGGCCAGGTCGGCGAGGGTGAGCACCACGGGCTTGCCCGACTGCCAGGTGAAGATCCGCGCGCCTGCGGCGACCACGAAGGTGGTCTTGACGCCGACGACGTCCCACAGGCCGCGCGTCACGAGGCGCGGAAGGGCGACGAGGGTGCCGCCGGTCGCGTCGACCGACTTGACCGGACCGCGGAAGGCGAACCACTTGATCTGGTTCGGGGCCACGACGTGGCTGGCGACCACGCGCCGCGGCGGTGAAGACGGGCACCGCGGGGACGCTCAGGTCGATCGCCCCGGTCACGCGAACGTGATCGCCGAGCCGGATGTCGCTCAGGGTGATCGCGCGGAACAGGCGGCCGTGCTTGTGGAGGAGCTGCGTCTTGGGCGTCACCACGACCGTGAGGTCGTCGCCCAGGTACGGCGCCACGCCGATCGAGGCCAGCCACACGCGCACGACCAGACGGCCGTTCGCGGTGTCGACGGCCTGGACCTTGCCGGCGGCGGTGAAGGTTGTGGCCGGGTGCCACCAGGAGATGTGGTCGGGGGCGACGACGCCCGACGTCGCGAAGGCCGGGGCGCAGACCGCGAGTGCCACGACCAGGACGGCCAGCACGACCAGTGCTTTCTTCATGTTCTCCTCCTCAAGGCTTGGGACCCACTGCGGGGACAGTCGTCAATGGAACGCGGGCGCGGCGGCGAACCCTAGCGGTCGGCCGGCGCCCCGCGACAAACCCTCGGGAGACTGCTAAGGTTGACGCCGTCCGAACGTTCATGGGGTGGGCAAGGAACGTCGACGCGGGGGCGCAGTGGGCAGATCGCCGAGTGAGGGTCCTGCGACCGGCGGCGGCCACGGGCCGTCGCCCGGCCTCGAGCCGGGCGACGAGCGGCTGGTCGCCGACCTGCGTCGCCACGCCCCGGGCTCCCTGGCCCGTCTCCACCGCCTCTACGCCGTCGGCATCTACAACCTCGCGCTGCGCATGGTCCACCGTCGCGAAGACGCCGAGGACATCACCCACGACGTGCTCATCCGCGCCTACGAGCGGCTGCCGCGCGACCGCGAGGTGCGGCTGCGCCCCTGGTTGTACCGGATCACCCTGAACCGCTGCTACGACCACCTCCGGGCCGCGGCCCGCCGGCGGCCCGCCGACCCCGACCACGCCGCCTGCGACCTGGCGGCGGCCGGCGACCCGTTCGAGCAGGCCGAGCTCGGCGCCCTGTTCGAGCGCACGCTCGAGACGCTGAGCGCCCGCCAGCAGGCGGCCCTGCTGCTCAAGGACGTGCACGGCTTCTCGACCGCCGAGCTCGCCGCCATGCTCGGGGTCACGCCGGGTTCGGCCGAAGTGCTGCTGGCCCGCGCCCGGACCTCGTTTCGCGCCCGTTTCGCCGACATCGCCGGCGTCGAGCCCTGTTCAATGCCGGCCTGGATAGGCGCGAACGTCGTACTGCCCCTGGTCCCATTGCCCGCAGCGCTGCTGTCGCCCCCGGCCCCGCCGCTCCACCCGCTGCCCGACTTGAGCCACGTCGCCCTGGGCGCCGGCTACGCCGCCCCGGTCGGCGCCGCCGGCGGCGGCCTCGGCGCAGCGGTCGCCAACTCGGCCGCGCTCAAGCTCGCCGCCGTGCTCGCCGCGGCGGCCACGATGAGCGTCGGCGTGAGCGACCTGCACCACGTCGCCCACCGGCCGGCGAGGCCCGCGGCGGTGAGCGCTGTCCAGACCGCGCGCCCGGCCGCCTCGCACACCCCCGCGGCGGGCCCGACCCATATCGTCAAGACCGCCCCGCGACCGACGCCCGGCGTGACGCTCGCGGCGAGCCTCACCACGTCGCCGACGCCGGTCGCCGACGCGCCGGCGACGCCTTCGCCGGCGCCGTCGCCGTCCGACACCCGTCTGGGCGACGCGCAGCCCACACCCACGCCCTCCGACGGGTCGTCCTCGCCGAGCCCCTCGCCGACCCCGTCGCCGAGCCCGACCGCGAGCGACACTCCCACCCCGTCGCCGACTCCCACCCCGTCGCCGACTCCCACCGCGACCCCGTCGGCCACCGCGACCCCGTCGGCCACGGGCGCGCCCGCGCCGACGTCCTCCCCCGCCGACTAGCTGCGGGCCCCGTTACCGGCCGCCCCGGCGCGGGAATACGAAGGCGTTCCCATCCCGGTCGCCGCGCGGCCGCCAAACGCCCGCGGCGCGTCCCTACCCTAAGGAGACACATGGAACGACGCAGCTTGGGCGGTCAGGGGCTCGAGGTCTCGGCCGAGGGTCTGGGCTGCATGGGCATGTCGGAGTTCTACGGACCGACCGACGACGCCGAGGCGACCGCCACCATCCACCGGGCTCTCGAGCTCGGCGTCGACTTCCTCGACACCGCCGACATCTACGGCCCCTTCACCAACGAGCGCCTCGTGGGCCGGGCCATCGCCGGTCGCCGCGACGAGGTCGTGCTCGCCACCAAGTTCGGCAACGAGCGCCGCGAGGACGGCTCCTGGGTGGGCGTCAACGGGCGGCCCGAGTACGTGCGCTCGGCCTGTGAGGCGTCGCTCGCGCGGCTCGGCGTCGACCACATCGACCTCTACTACCAGCACCGCGTCGACAAGACGGTGCCGATCGAGGAGACCGTCGGCGCCATGGCGACGCTCGTCTGCGGAGGGCAAGGTCCGCTACCTCGGCCTCTCCGAGGCGGCGCCCGCGACCATCCGGCGGGCCCACGCCGTGCACCCGATCACGGCGCTGCAGACCGAGTACTCGCTCTGGGCGCGCGAACCCGAAGAGGCGATCCTGGCGACGGTACGTGAGCTCGGCATCGGCTTCGTCGCCTACAGCCCGCTGGGGCGCGGCTTTCTCGCCGGCCGGTTCCACGGTCCCGACGACCTGCGCGACGACGGTGACTTTCGCAGTCGCCACCCGCGCTTCCAGGACGAGAACCTGGCGCGCAACCTGGACCTGCTGCGCCGCCTCGAGGAGATCGCCCGCGACAAGGGCGTGACGCCGGCGCAGCTCGCCCTCGCCTGGGTGCTGCACCGCGGCGCCGACGTGGTGCCGATCCCCGGCACCAAGAAGCGCCGCTACGTCGAAGAGAACGTCGCCGCCGCCGCGATCGCCCTGAGCGACGACGAGCTCGCGCGACTCGACGAGGCCTTGCCGCCGGGCGCCACCTCGGGCCAGCGCTACGCCGACATGAAGTCGATCGACATCTGACGGCGGCCGCGGTCCGGCCGCGGCCGGAGACCATTCGCTCGCAGCCGCCGACCCGGCCCGCCGCGATCAGGCCGTCGAAAGGCCGGCGAAGAACGTGAGCAGGCGCGCCCAGGCGTCGCGGGCCGCGCCGACCGTGTACGAAGGGCGCGTGTCGTTGAAGAAGGCGTGCGGCGCGCCGGGGTAGACGTGCGGCTCGTACTCCTTGCCGGCGGCTTTCATCGTCCCGGCGAAGGCCGGCACGGCGCCGGTGATGCGCGGGTCTTCGCCGCCGTAGAAGCCGATCACCGGGCAGGCGATCCGCGGCACCAGCTCGCTGGGGGCGGCCTCTCCGTAGAAGATCGCCGCGCCGGCCAACGCCGGCTCCGCGCAGGCCAGGCGGGCCGCGAGGCCGCCGCCCATGCACCAGCCCACCGCGGCCACCCGGCCGTCGCAGGCCGGATCGTCGCGCAACGTCGCGAAGGCGTCGCGTAGCAGGGCGACCAGGGCGTCGCGGTCGCGCGCCGCGAACAGGGCGCCGAGCGACTCGGCGACGGCGTCGCGCTCGCCGGCCGGCAGGCCGGCGAGCGCCTCCCGGCGGACCGCCTCGTCCCACCAGGTGCCGACCGGCAGCGAGTTCAGGAAGGCCTTGACGGCCGCCACCCGGGCCGCCTGGAGCGGCTCCGGCCGGCCGCCGAGCGAGTACAGGTCCGGCGCTAGCGCGGTGTAGCCTGCCGTGGCAACGCGGCCGGTGAGATCCTGGATGTGTTCGTCGACCCCCCAGATCTCCTGGACGAGCAGCACGCCGGGCAGCCGCTCGCCGGTCGCGGCCGGTCGCGCCCGGAACGCCGCGCATGTCTTGCCGTCGCTTCTGAACTCAGTCCAGCCGACCTCGAGGCGCATGGGTGTCTCCTTCGTTTGCCGCTGCCGTGGATCCGCCGCAGCCTACACCGGGTAGCGGCCGGCCGGCCGTTGGCCGGGCGGGGCGACACGAAGCCGCGACGGTGATGTACTTGTGCCTGCCCGTCGCGCTCGTGAACGGCGGGGGGCGCCCGGTCCCCGCAAGGCAAGGAGGGTCGCATGCCGACCGAGCTCGTGATCAACGCCGACTACCAGGGCGGCATGAAGGTGGCCGCCGGCGACGGCGAGCACACCGTCACCATGGACTACCCGCTGGAGCCCGGCCAGGCGGTCGCCGGCCTGACGCCGCTCAAGCTGCTGCTGGCCAGCCTGGCCGGCTGCATCGGCAACACGGTGCCCATGTTGCTCGCCAAGCGCGGTCAGCCGGTGCGCGCCCTCGAGGTCAAGGCCACCGGTCACCGCCGCGACGAGCACCCCACCGTGTTCACCGGCATCGACGTGGAGTTCGTGCTGCACGGCGACCTCGATCCCGAGGTCGTCGAACACTGCATCACCGTGGCCGACGAGAAGCTCTGCCCCGTCTGGGCGATGATCCGGCCGGGTACGCCGATCGTCACCACCTACAGGATCGAGGACTGAGCGGCCGCTCCCTGGACCGCGACGAGCTCCTCGGCGAGCTTCTTCTTGAGGGTCTCGTAGAACATGCTGAGCGGGAACTCGTCGTCGAGGACGCGGTCGATCCAGGCGCGCGGCTCGGCTTCGTCCGAGTAGACCCGGTTCTCGCGCCGCCACTGCGAACCGACGTTCGGCCGCACGAACTCGGCGACCAGATCGTGGGCCTCGATCCAGTACGAGACCTGGCTCAGGTCGATGCCGCGACGATAGAGGTCCTCGAGGCGCTCACGCAGCCCGGCGACCTCGTCTTCGACCCGCTCCCAGTCGATCAGCAGGCGGTTGTCGGTCCAGCGCACGACGCCGCTCTGGTGCAGCCAGGCGAACAGAAGCTGTCCGCCGAGGCCGTCGTAGTTGCGCACCCGGTTGCCGGTGATGGGGAATCGCAGGATGCGGTCGAAGACGATCGCGTACTGGATGTAGCGCGCGAAGGCAAAGCCTTCGCGCGCCATCTCGGCGGCCGTGCCGTAGGTGGCGAGGTCGACGCGCAGCTCCTCGAGCGAGTACATCCAGTAGGGCAGGCGCTGGCGGATCATGAAGGGATCGAAGGGCAGATCGCCGTGGCTGTGCCAGCGGTCGTGGATCATGTCCCAGAGGATGTAGACGTCGCGCGCGAGGTCGCCGCTCTCGACGAGGGCGGCGGCGTCGGGCGGCAGGTCGATGCCCAGCACCTCGGCGGCCCGCGCGGTCGACCGCTGGAAGCGCGCCGCCTCGCGGTCGCAGAAGATGGCGCCGAAGTTGTTGGTCGGGCGCTCGGCGACGCTCACCGTCTCGGGGAACAGCACGGCGCACTCGCCGTCGTAGCCGGCCGTGTGGTCGACGAGCTGCACGGGCACGAACTTGGCGTTGTCGTAGCGCTCGCGCTCGAGCCGGGCGACGAACTCGGGCCACGGAGTGCGCACGATCAGCGCCTCGAAACGCGTGTCGGGCGAGCCGTTGGGCGTGTACATCGGAAAGACGACGAGGTGCTCGATGCCATCGGCGCGCACCTGCTCGGGGCGAAAGAGAGCCAGCGAGGCGGCGAAGTCGGGCTTGCCGCAGCCGTCGTCGACCCAGTCGCGCAGATCGACCGCCACCTGGGCGAGGTAGGCCTGCTGATGGGGGAAGTAGCGCGCGAGCGCGGAGATCGAGTCGATCATGGCGGCGACGTGGGCTCGCACCTGGGCGGCGGAGTGACCCTCGAGGTCGACCTCGCCCCTGGGTTCCTGCAGCAGGCGGAGGGCGTCGGTCTCGTCGCGCAGGCGCTCCCAGGCAACGTCGTGAGCCGCCGCTGACACGATCGCCTCGGGCGCGGCGCGAAAGGCCGGCAGGGCGGCCCAGTAGAGAAGGTTGAGCCAGAGCTGGAAGTGATCGAACTCCCCCAGAGCGTCGTCGCCGAACAGGTCGGAATCGGCCGCCACGACCACGCGGCCCTCGCCGTGCCGCACGGCGGCGAGCAGACCGGCGCCGGCGGGGTGCGCCTCGTCGCCGGCCCGCAGCACGAGCCCACCCTCCTGGTCGGCGGAGATCGCACCCGCCCGGTAGAAGCAGACCGAGCGCACGAGGTGCAGCAGTCCCGCTTCGTCCGCCCGGGGGTCGGGCACGCCGAACACCCACATCGGCGTGCCGTTGTGGTGTGTGTAGTCCTCGACCGTGCGGTTGTCGATGGCGAGGCCGAACCGCGCGAGAAGCTCGTTCAGGTTGGCGCCGTACTTGTCCTCTTCGGTCTCGCCGAGCACCACGAGGCCGCCACCGGCGGCGACGAACGACTCGATCGCGTCGATCTCGGCGACAGACAGCACAGGCGAACCGCCCACCGTGCGCTCCCAGCGCGCTTCGGAGGGATGGGCGATGACGAGCACGTCGGCGCCCGCGAGCACGGCCCCGGAGAGCGGCTCAGCGGTGAGGGCCGCGACCTCGTAGTCGCGGTCGGCGAGCGCCGCCGCGGCGGCGGCGTACGAGGACGCCGCGGGATGCTCGGGCTGGATGGCCGCGGCGACCTCGGGCCGGACGCTCCAGGCCTCGCCGTGGGACTCATCGAACAGCACGCGGGCGGTCTTGCGCTGGCGCAGCGTTGGCAGCATGGCGAGCCTCCTTCCGGCCGGCCGACAGACGACGGCACCGAGTGGTCCACAGTCACAGACCCCGTCAGATTGTCCCTGGTGGGTGAGACCCCAAAACCAGCGGCGACCGCCGCCCGCGGTCCATGTCCACGCGGCCGGTCACGCCGGCCGGCCGCAGGCGCCGGCCGGATTTCAAGTTCCGGCGGCCCACGACCGACTACGAAGAAAAGGCACCTATCGTCCAGAAGACGCCGTCGGAGGCACCGATGACACGCTCGCGACGCTCGCATTCGATCTTCGACCTGCTGCTCGCGCTCGCGGTCGCGGTGGTGGCGGCGTGGGCCGCCCGGCGGCCCACGCCGCCGTCCGCGCCCCCCGGGCCGCCCCTCCGAACCCGGCGTTCGTCGCCTACCAGCAGCGGCTCGCCACCGTGGGGTCGCGCGCCGCCGTCGAGCCGCTCGTCCCCGCCCCCGTCGATTCACGGCCCTGGACCAAGGCCGTCCTGCCCCTGGGCCCGCTGGCTCTGGGCTCGTCCTACGACCCGTCCTACGATCTCGGCGACCCGGGCATCGGCAAGCTTCCGCCGGTGCGCGACCAGCTCGACTACAACACCTGCTGGGTCTTCGCCAGCCTGGCGTCGCTCGAGTCGTACCTCCTGCCCACCGACCCCGAGGACTTCAGCGAGGACAACCTGGCGGTCGCCGCCGGCACCGATTTCGACACCGGCGTCTACAACCCCGGCAACTTCTACATGACCACCGCCGAGCTCGCGCGCTGGAACGGTCCGATCGACGAGGCCTCCGACCCCTACCCCGGCGATGGTCACTTCGTTTCAGGCGTCGCGCCAATCACGCACGTGCAGAACGTCCTCTTCCTGCCCGATCGCACGGGGTTCACGGGCACCGCCAACGACGACATCAAGTGGGCGATCATGAACTACGGCGCCGTCTACACGCAGATGTACGCCGACGACGGCATGAGCACCTCGAGCGACTCCGACTACTTCAACGCCACGACCAACGCCTACTACTACAACGGCCCCGACGCGGCCGACCACGCCGTCGACATCGTCGGCTGGGACGACAACTACCCCGCAACGAACTTCAGCTCGGCCGATCAGCCGGCGGACAACGGCGCCTTCATCGTGCGCAACAGCTGGGGCGCGGGCTGGGGCGACAACGGCTACTTCTACGTCTCCTACGACGACGTCCACATCGGCACGAGCATGGCCGTGTTCACCAGCGAGTCGATCGACGACTACGCCCAGAACTTCGGCTACGACACCCTGGGGCTCACCGACAGGTACGGCTACGGCAGCGACACGGCCTGGATGGCGGCCGGTTTCACGCCCAAGGGCGACAGCCAGCTCGAAGCGGCGTCGTTCTACACGCAGGGCCCCGGCACGACCTACGACGTCTACGTGGGATCGAACCTCGACGACCAGTCGACGTGGTCGCTGGTCGCCTCGGGTGACGGCACGGGTATCACGGCGGTCCCCGGCTACCACACGATCCCCTTCACGGCGCCGCAGACGGCGGCGGCCGGCGTGCGCTTCTACGTGATCGTCCGCCTGACGACGCCGGGCGACTCGAGCCCCATCGCGGTCGAGGACGCCCAGCCCGGCTACTCGAGCAAGGCCACCGCGGCGGCCGGCGACAGCTTCATGAGCCCCGACGGCTCCACCGGGAACTGGAGCGATATCGGCGCGCAGGACGACGCCAACGTCTGCCTCAAGGTCTTCGCCGGCCAGCCGACGCCCGACACCATCGCCCCGGTCACCAAGGCGCTCGCCGCCGTCAAGGTGAAGCGCGGCCGCTACGCGACCCTGCGCTACCGGGTGAACGACGCGACCGGCGCCAACGACAAGGAGAAGGTGACGCTCAAGGTGCGCAACCGGGCCGGGCGCGTCGTCAAGACCCTGGCGCTCGGCTGGCGCGCGCCCAACGTCTCGCTGTCGGTCAAGTACCGCTGCCTGCTGGCCCGCGGCGTCTACCACTACTACGTCTACGCGACCGACCTGTGGGGCAACCCGCAGACGTCGGTCGGACACGCGGCGTTGACCGTCAAGTAACGGTCCGGCCGGCGGCGCGCGAGCGGCGCGGCGACGACAGACAACTGGACGACGACAGACGAAGGGGGGCGGCTCCCTGCGGGAGCCGCCCCCCTTCGCCATCTTGCGGGCGACCGTCGCCTCGCGGCCGGCTCCCGCCGGCCGCCGCGCTTACTGCGGAGCGGTCGTCGGCGCGTGCGTGCAGCCCGTGTGGGGCGCCGGCGAGGCGCTGGCCGCGGTGGTGACGGTCGAAGTCGTCGAGCTCGTCGTGCCACTGCTACCGAACGCGGTCGGCACCAGCCAGACAGCCAGAGCCAGGACCACAACGGCCACGACACCGCCGAGTACTTTTCTGGACATTCGTCCCTCCTTCGTTCATGAGAGCTGGTCGCCTTCTACCCCCGCAGGGCGAAAGTCACCGCGCCCGAGGCATTAAGAGATGTTCACCAGCCTGTGAGCCCGCTGGGCGCAAGCGGGCGGCGTCGCGGACCGTGTACACTGAAGGGCGAGCGAGCCGCGGCGGCGCCGCCGCGCCGTCGTGGCTCGCTTCATCGTCCGTCCGTCACGAAAAGCGACAGAGAGCTCCCCGCCGTGCCTGCCCCAAGGGACATCCGCAACCTCGCCATCATCGCCCACATCGACCACGGCAAGACCACCCTGATCGACGCCATCTTCCGCGCCGCCCGGGTGTTCCGCGAGAACGCCCACGTCGAAGAGCGCGTCATGGACAGCAACGATCTCGAGCGCGAGCGCGGCATCACCATCCGCAGCAAGCACTGCACCGTCGAGTGGCAGGACTACCTGATCAACATCATCGACACGCCCGGCCACGCCGATTTCAGCGGCGAGGTCGAGCGCGTGCTCAGCATGGTCGACTCGGTGCTCCTGCTGGTCGACGCCAACGAGGGTCCCATGCCCCAGACCCGCTACGTGCTCATGCGGGCGCTGCGTCTGGGCCTGCGGCCGATCGTCATCGTCAACAAGGCCGACCGGCCCAACGCCGACCCGTCGGGCGCCCTCGACGCCACCTTCGATCTCTTCGTCGAGCTGGGCGCGTCCAACGAGCAGCTCGACTTTCCCGTGCTCTACGGCTCGGGCCTCGAAGGCTGGATCGTGAACGACATCGACGAGTACCGCCGCGAGGAGCGCGACCGCGAAGCGCATCTGGCCGAGGGCGGTACGCTGTCGCCGGCGATGCGCGCCGAGCTTGCCGCCGCCGGCATGCGCGACCTCTTCGAGACGATCGCCGCCGCCGTGCCGGCCCCCCGGGTCGACCTGGAGGCGCCGTTTCTCATGCAGGTGAGCACGCTGGCCTGGAGCGACTACATCGGCCGCATCGGCTGCGGGCGGGTGCTGCAGGGCCGGCTCGCGGCCGGCGACGAGCTCCGCCGGATCGAGACGCGCCGCGGCGAGACGCGCGGCCGCGCGGCCGGCGACGACGACGACGCCTGGGAGGTCGTCGGCGAGCAGAGCGCGCGGGTCACCCATCTGTGGGTCACCCGCGGCCTCGAGAACCGCGAGATCGACGAGATCGCCGCCGGCGACATCGTCTGGCTGGCCGGCCCCGACGAGATCGCCATCGGCGACACCCTGGCCGCCCCCGAGCTCGACCCGGTCGCCGTCGCCCTGCCGCCGCTCGAGATCGAGGAGCCGACGGTCAGCATGTTCTTCCTCGTCAACAACGGTCCCTTCGCCGGTGAGGACGGCCGCGCCGTGACGCTGCGCCAGATCAAGGACCGCCTCGAACGCGAGCTGCGCGTCAACGTCGCCTTGCGCGTCGAAGACCTCGGGCGGCCCGACGGCGTCAAGGTCTCGGGCCGCGGCGAGCTGCATCTCGCCATCCTGATCGAGGAGATGCGCCGCGAGGGCATGGAGCTGTGTGTGTCCAAGCCCGAAGTGATCACGCACCGCGACGCCCGTGGCCACCTGCTGGAGCCGGTGGAGGAACTCGTCATCGACGTCCCCGACGACTACCAGGGCACCGTGATCCAGGCGCTCAGCCTGCGCAAGGGCGAGCTCACCGGCATGCACGCCAGCCTCACCGGCCTGGTGCGCCTAGAGTTCACCATCACGACGCGCGGCCTGATCGGCTACCGCAACGAGTTCCTCACCGAGACCCGCGGCCTGGGCGTGATGAGCTCGCGCTTCGTCGGCTACGGCCCGTGGGCCGGCGACCTGCCGGGCCGCGACCGCGGATCGCTGGTGAGCCAGGCGGCCGGCGAGGCCGCCGGCTATGCTCTCGAGAACCTGCAGCAGCGGGCGACACTCTTCGTGCGCCCCATGGAGCGCGTCTACGAAGGCATGATCGTGGGCGAGAACTCGCGCGCCGACGACATGCTCTGCAACCCGACCAAGCGCAAGCAGCTCGGCAACTACCGGCAGTCCACCAAGGACATCGACGCCGGCCTCAAGGTGGTGCGCACGCTCACCCTCGAAGGGGCGCTCGAATGGATCGCCGCCGACGAACTCGTCGAGGTCACACCGCGGCTGGTACGGATGCGCAAGCACGTGCTGAGCTCGGAGGAGCGCAAGAAGGCCGCCAAGAGGGTGTCAGGGTAGGGTCCCCAGAACGGCGCTGACTCCGCGCTGGACAGTGGAGCCGCTCGAACACACCTGCCACGTTTACGAGGCCCATCACCACCGATGCGTCGATCAAAGGTTCGATGGCAGCGGCAGACTCGCCTGATACCAAAGTCCATGGTCACGGACGTAAGGCCCTGCCGGACTCTTGCAATTTTTACGGAATTGGCTATATTCACAACCGCTGTGAATAAGCGCGAATCAGTAAACATTCAAGGGCCGCTTGAGTCTGAGGCACTGCGAGTGTTGCGGGAAATCCCCGGCCTCACGGTGAGTTCAGAGCCGCTCCACGCGAATCGCGGTCTCCCAGCAATCCTTCGGTTCGGCGGCTCGGAAACACCCGTCGCGGTCGAGTTCAAACTACGCGTCAATGCAGCAACTGCGTGGCACGTTGTTCAACAGACCGCTCAGACCCAGACCCGCCGGATTCTCGTCGCCCAGGAGACGACCGAAGAAGCACGGGAGATTCTGGTTGAGCACGGAATTGCGGTAGTCGATGGTTCTGGCAATGCGCACATCGAGCTTCCGGGCCTCCTCTTTCATGTGGAGGCTCGCCGACGCTCCGCGAAGGCGGTGCCGACACGGCTCGCAGGAAGGGCTGGTGTAGCTGCTCAGGCACTTCTACTCCACCCGGAACACGACTGGAAAGTCTCGGAGCTGGCCACGGAAGCACGAATCTCGGTCGGCTTTGCGCACCGTGTCCTGGCCCGACTGGAACTCGAGGCGATCGTCGCGGCGGAGGGGAGCGGACCAGCTCGAGTTCGCCGCGTGACCAACCCAACGGCACTTCTTGATCTCTGGGCTGAGGAGAACTACGAGCACCCTGCGCGGACCCTCGCCCATCTGCTGTCGCAAACGCCGCAGCAGTTGATCAGACAGCTCGGAAAGAACCTGGGTGCTGTTGGAACTGACTATGCGCTGACGGGAGCTGCCGCGACCAGCCTCGTCGCCCCCTTCGTAACGGCAATACCTGTCGTGGAGGTATGGGTGAGCGCTGCTGCGGCGCAGCGCGAATTGTGTGACGCTGTCGGAGCCGACCAGGTCAGCGATGGGCATAATCTGGTCTTCTTGCAGGCGAAGGGTGACACGCCGCTTGCCTTCTCCGAGCGAAAAGAGGGCCTCTGGCTGGCTAACCGCTTCCGGCTGTATTTCGATTTGCGTACGAATCCACGCCGGGGTCGAGAACAGGCCGACAATCTGCGTAGGGAGATCATCGGCTTTTGACCCCGCGGGCGCACCACACCGACTACGACGAAGCGACGACCGGTCGGTGTGAGCGCGTGCTGCTCACACTGCTGGGAGATCTGGGACCCTGGGGACAGCGAATCTATTTGGCCGGTGGTCTGGCGCCTCGATACCTGGTCGGTCGCCTGCCGGAGGGTGCGCACGCGCATGTCGGCACTACGGATGTCGACCTGGTCATAGGTCTCGCCTTAGGTGATGAGGCGCCGGAAACCTACAGCACGCTGCAGAGCAATCTCGAGAAGGCCTGCTTCGCGCAAGAGGAACCGAGCTTTCGCTGGTCTCGGAGTGTGGACGGCGTCAAGGTGAAGGTTGAGTTCCTGTGCGAGACCGATCAAGTTCCACGTGGGCGGATCTATCGGCCGAAGGGCGAATCCACCGGGTCGAAACTTGGAGCATTCAACGTCCGCGGAGCGCAGCTCGCCCGCGCCGACTTCATCGAATGCAGCATCGAAGGAGAACGCCTCGACGGCGGCGGGATGTCGCGTGTTGGGGTTCGCGTGGCCAACTTGCTGCCTTACACCGTACTGAAGATCCTCGCCTTCCAGGATTGCCACGAGAACAAGGATGCCTATGACCTGGTGTTCACCCTTCTGAACCGCGACGGCGGCCCCCTCACAGCCGGCCGGGCCGCGGCGTCAAGTCCTGTTGCAGCGCATGCGCAGGTCCTGGAGGCTCTCGAGCTTGCGGAGGACCGTTTCCGGGACATCAAGCAAGATGGTCCTCACGCGTACGCTTCATTCCTCGCGGAGCCATCAGACGAGGAGGGCAAAGCGCGACTGCAGGCGGAGGCTGTCGCAACCGTGCGTGAGTTCCTGCGAGGTGTTCGCCACACGAGTTGACGGGGCTCGCGACACGCTCGAAGGAGGTGGCCCTTCCGGGCAAGAGCCAGCGTGTGTCGCCGGCACTGTCGCGCGACGCTCGGGCGCTTGGACGTAGAGTTCGTGGAGCCGCCGTTCGACCACGAGCACCTGACCGCCGCGATGCACAGATCGACGCGGGCCACGTCGTTGGCCGACGCAGGCGCGCCGCGCCAGACCTCCGAGCAGCGCTCGATGTCTCGATGGTTGGCCGTCACGACGCTTCTTCGAGGGCTTCCTCGAATTGGCTGGCGTAGAGGTCGTAGTAGAAGCCGCGCGCCTCCATGAGCTCCTTGTGCGAGCCCTGCTCGATGATGTGCCCGTGGTCCATGACGAGGATGATGTCGGCGCCGCGGATGGTCGAGAGGCGGTGGGCGATGACGAAGCTCGTGCGGCCCTTCATGAGCTCGGCCATGGCCTCCTGGATGAGCACCTCGGTGCGCGTGTCGACCGAGCTCGTGGCCTCGTCGAGGATGAGGATGTCGGGGTCGGACAGGAACGCCCGGGCGATGGTCAGGAGCTGCTTCTCGCCCTGCGACACGGCGGTGGCGTCGTCGTCCAGGACGGTGTCGTAGCCATCGGGGAGGGCGCGCACGAAGTGGTCGACGCGCGCCGCCTGGGCGGCGGCCCGCACCTCATCCTCGGTCGCGCCCTCGCGCCCGTAGGCGATGTTCTCGTGGATCGTGCCGGTGAACAGCCAGGTGTCCTGCAACACCATGCCGAACAGGTCGCGCAGGTCGCTGCGCCTCATGTCGTGCGCGTCGACGCCGTCGATCGTGATCCGGCCGTGGTCGATCTCGTAGAAACGGAGCAGGAGGTTCACCAGGGTGGTCTTGCCGGCGCCCGTCGGGCCGACGATGGCCACGGTCTCACCGGGCCGCACGTCCAGGTCCAGGTCGTCGATCAGCGGCGTGTCGGCCAGGTAGCGGAACGACACGTCCTCGAGCGTAATGTGACCGCGCGTATGCTCGAGCACGACCGGCGCGGCCGGGTCGGCCGCCTCCTCGGATTCGTCGAGCAGCTCGAAGACACGCTCTGCCGAGGCCGCCGTCGACTGCAGCACGTTCATGATGCTGGCGACCTGCGTGATCGGCATGGTGAACTGCCGGGTGTACTGGATGAAGGCCGTCACACCGCCGAGCAGCATCGTGCCGTTGGCGACCCCGAGGCCGCCGACCACGCAGATCGCCACGTAGTTCAAGTTGCTGACGAAGTTCATCACCGGCAGGATGATGCCGCTGATGAACTGCGCCCTGAAGCTCGCCTGGTAAAGCTGCTGGTTGTGCTCGTCGAAGGTCGCGACCGCCTCGTCCTGGCGGCCGAAGACCTTGACTACGTTGTGGCCCGTGAACATCTCCTCGACGTGGCCGCCGAGGTCGCCGGTGTGCTGCCACTGCGCCGCGAACTGCTTCTGCGAACGCTTGGCGATGATGAGGGTCAGAACGAACGAGAGCGGCACGCAGAGCACCGAGATGGCGGCGAGCAGCGGGCTGATCGTGAGCATCATGATGAGCACCCCGATGATCGTGAGCACCGACGTGATGATCTGCGTGAGGCTCTGCTGCAGCGACTGCGAGATGTTGTCGATGTCGTTGGTCATGCGGGAGAGCACATCGCCGCGAGAGTGGTCGTCGAAGTAGCGCAGCGGCAGGCGCGCGAGCTTCAAGTCGACGTCGCGGCGCAGGCGGAACATGGTGCGCTGGGCGGCGCCGGCCATGATGTACTGCTGGCCCCAGCCGAAGAGCGCGCTCAGCACGTAGATGCCGACCAGCAGCAGCAGAGTGCGCCCGATGGCGCCGAAGTCGACGCCGTGGCCCGGGTGAAGATGCATGGCCGACAGCATGTCCGCCAGCGTCGACTCGCCCTTGAGCCTGAGCCCGGCGACGGCCTGCGCCTGCGTCACGCCGGCCGGCAGCTTCTTGCTGGCGATGCCCTCGTAGAGGATGTTCACGGCGTTGCCCATGATCTTGGGACCGAGGACGGCGAACGTCACGCTCACGACGGCGAGCAGCAGGACGATGATGATGCGAGCGCGCTCGGGCCTGAGCATGCCCACGATGCGCTTGAGCGTGCCGCGGAAGTCCTTGGCCTTCTCGGTCGGCCGGGCGAGCGCTCCAGCCGGTCCGCCGCCGCCGGGGCCACGCGGCCTGGGGGGCGGCCGCAGCGCCTGGTCGCTCCGCGGTCCCTTGCTCTCGGACGACGGCGGCTGAGGACTGCTCATGCCACGCCCTCCGCGCCGAGCTGCGACTCCACGATCTCGCGGTAGGTCTCGCTCGTCTTCAAGAGGTCCTCGTGGGTGCCCTTGCCGACGATGGTGCCGTCCTCGAGCACGATGATCTGATCGGCGTGCATGACGGTGCCGACGCGCTGGGCGACGATGATCACGGCCGCGTCGGTCGTCTCCTTCTTGAGGGCCGCCCGCAGCCGGGCGTCAGTCGTGAAGTCGAGCGCCGAGAAGCTGTCGTCGAAGATCTGGATCCTGGCCTTCTTGGCGAGCGCCCGGGCGATGGCGAGGCGCTGGCGCTGCCCACCCGAGACGTTGGCGCCACCCTGGTCGACCGGCGCCTCGAGGCCCTTGGGCATCTCGCTCACGAAGTCGGTGCCCTGGGCGGTCTCGAGGAAGTGCCAGAGCTCCGCGTCCGAGGCCTCCTCGTCGCCGTAGCGCAGGTTGTCGGCCACCGTGCCGCTGAACAGAAACGCCTTCTGGGGCACCAGCCCGATCCTGTGCCACAGGTCCTGCAGCTCCATCTCGCGCACGTCGACGCCGTCCACGTAGACGCCGCCGGCGGTGACGTCGTAGAAGCGGGGAATGAGGTTGATGAGGGTGCTCTTGCCGCTGCCGGTGCTGCCGACGATGGCGGTCACCTCGCCGGGGCCGCTCGTGAAGGAGATGTGGGAAAGCACGGGGTCTTGAGCGCCCGGGTAGCGGAACTCCACATCCCTGAACTCGACGTGGCCGCGGGCGGGCACGTCGACCACGGACGCCTCGGGATCGGTGACCGAGATCTCGGCGTGCAGCACCTGCTGGATGCGCTCGGCCGAAGCCGACGCCCGCGGCACCATGACGAGCATGATGGTCGCCATCAGCACCGACATCAGAATCTGCAGGATGTAGGTGAGAAAGGCGGTCAGGTCGCCGATCGGCATGCCGTGGTTGGCGACCTGGATGCTGCCGAACCAGATGATGGCCACCGTCGACAGGCTCAGGATCAGCGTCAGGGTCGGCATCATGACGGCGAACAGCCGCGTCACCCGCAGAGTCGTCCCGGTGAGGTCGTCGTTGGCCACGTCGAAGCGCTGCTCCTCGTAGCCGACGCGGTCGAAGGCGCGGATCACACGGACGCCGCTCAGCACCTCGCGCGTGACCTGGTTGATGCGGTCGATCTTCTTCTGCATCGACCTGAAGAGCGGCAGGGCACGGGTCACCACGAGGCCGATGAAGACGCCCATCACCGGCACGGCCACCAGGATCACGCTCGAGAGCGGCACGTCGAGGCGCAGCGCCATGATGATGCCGCCGATGGCCATGATCGGCGCCGCGAGCGTCAGGTTGAGCATCATCAGCACGACCATCTGCACCTGCTGGACGTCGTTGGTCGATCGCGTGATCAGCGAGGGCGTGCCGAAGTGGTTGAGCTCGGCCTGCGAGAAGCTCTGTACCTTGCGAAACAGAAGGGCGCGCACGTCGCGGCCGAAGGCCATGGCCGTCTTGGAGCCCCAGTAGACGGCGATGACGGTGGCGATCACCAGCATCAGGGTGACGCCCAGCATGAAGGCGCCCGTGACCACGATGTAGTGCGTGTCGCCCTTGACGATGCCGTTGTTGATGAGGTCGGCGTTGAGCGTCGGCAGGTAGAGGTTGGTGATCGTCTGCACGAACAGCAGGGCGAGCACCAGAACGATCTGGCGCCAGTAGGGTGTCAGGCGCTCCCTGAGGAGCCGGATCACGCCGGATGCCTCTGGCGCGCGTCGATCGCCGCCGAGATGCTCGCGCTCAGGGCTTCGAGCAGCCGGCCCAGCTCGCGGCGATCGCCTTCTGGCAGCGAGCCGATGGTCTCGTTGATCTGGGCCGCCGACACGGCCCGCAGCTCGGTCTCGAGGCTGTTTCCGGTCGCCGTGAGGTGCACGCGCGTGAGCCGCTGATCGTGCTCGTCGGGCCGGCGCTCGATGGCGCCGGCCTTCTCCATCGCCTGGAGCATCTTGCTGACGGTGGGCCTGGCCAGATGCAGGCAGTCGGCGAGGTCGCGCTGGGTCACGCCGTCGTTGGCCGCCAGGAAGCGCAGGCAGAACGCCTGTCCGGGGTGGGTGTCGATGTCGCCCAGCGCCGCGATCATGAGCTGGCGGTGCAGCCGCAAGGTGTTCAGGAAGGCGCGAAAGACGCGCGTCGACAGCTCGTCGACACCCTCGAGCTCGATGAGCGACATCTTGAAGGCCGCATCAGTCCTGGTCTCGACTTTGGTCACGGCGCACCTCCTTCGAACGGTCGACGACGGGCGGACGCGATAAACGTTAGCGTACTAACGATTAGCACGCAAACGGTATCCGATGGCGGGGGGCGGCGGGGGCCGGCTGTCGCCGGCCCCCGCCGCCCCCCGCCGCGCCGCATGCCCAGGTGCCATGGCCAACATCTTTCACGGCTCGCAAGGGCGGGTAATACGCTTGCCGCGGCCTTTGGCTCGGCCGCCGATCGCGGGAGCCATGCGAGCAGTTAGAGCCCGGCGACACACGAGGAGGGCGCGATGTCCCTGACAGGCAAGGCGGCGATCGTCACCGGCGGCGACAGCGGCATCGGCCACGCGATCAGCATCGCCCTCGGCAAGGCCGGCGCCGCGGTCACCGTCAACTATCACAAGAATGAAGCGGCGGCCGGCGCCACCGTGAATGAGATCGAGAAGGCCGGCGGCCGGGCCCAGGCGCTGCAGGGCGACGTGTCGAGCGTGACCGACGTCCAGCGCCTCGTCTCCGAGACGGTCAAGGCCTGGGGCCACCTCGACGTGCTGGTCAACAACGCCGGCATGGAGACGCGCACGTCGGTGCTCGACACGACCGAGCGAGAGTTCGACCTGGTCATCGCCATCGACCTCAAGAGCGCCTTCTTCGGCGTGCAGTGCGCCGCCAGGCAGATGATCAAACAGGGCGGCGGCGGCCGCATCGTCAACATCTCGTCGATCCACGAAGACTGGCCGATGCCGGGCAACGCCGCCTACTGCTGCGCCAAGGGCGGCATCCGCATGCTCACCCGCACGGCCGGGGTCGAGCTCGCGCCGCACGGCATCCTCGTCGTCGGCGTGGCCCCGGGGGCGGTGAACACGCCGATCGACGCCGCCACCTTCGCCGACCCGGCTCTGCGCAAGAAGCTGCACGAGGCCATCCCTCTCGGCCGCGTCGCCCAGCCCGAGGAGATCGCCAACCTCGTCGCCTGGCTCGCTTCGGACGAGGCCTCGTACGGGACCGCCACGACCTACGTGCTCGACGGCGGCATGATGCAGGCCAGCGTCGGGCTGTGACGGCGGGCGAGTCCGCCGTCGTGACGGTCCCGGAGGAGTCTCCCGTGAGCCGCACGGAGGCGACGATCTGTCGAACCCATCCGCGAGCCCGAGGCAGGAGATGAAGCGCGTCCTCATACTGGGCGGCGGCTTCGGCGGCGTCGCCGCCGCCCGCCACCTTGCCACCACCCCACAGGGCGGCGATCTCGAAGTGCGGCTCGTCAACCGCACCAACTTCCTGACCTACACGCCCTTCCTGGCCGACGTCGCCGGCGGCACCATCGCCGTGGTGCACGCGGTGCCGCCGTTGCGCGCCGTGGCGCCCAACGCTCACAGCGAAGTCGCCGAGATCGAGAGCATCGACATCGCCGCTCAGCGTGTCGAGGTGAGGCTGCCCGACGGCAGGCCGGACACGCGGGACTACGACTACCTGGTGCTCGCGCTCGGCGCGACGACGAGCTTCCGCCACGGCGTCGGCGCCGCCGAGTTCGGCCTGCCGCTCTCCTCGGTGGCCGACGCCTACCTCCTGCGCAACCGCGTCCTGGAGATGCTCGAGCTGGCGTCGGTGAGCCACGACCCCGCGCTGCGCCGCGAGCTGCTCACCTTCGTGTTCTGCGGCGGTGGCTTCTCGGGCATCGAGGGCGCCGCCGCCATCGAGGACCTCGTCCACGAAGCCCTGCGCTACTATCCGGCCATCGCCCCCGACGAGCCGCGCTTCATCCTGGCGCCGCACGGCGACCGTCTGCTGGCCCAGATCGACGAGCGCCTCGGCGACTACGTGCTGGCGGCCTTCCAGAAGCGCCGGGTCGACGTGCGCCTCGGCGTCGGCGTCACCGAGGTCACGGCCCGCAACGCCACGCTGAGCACGGGCGAGGTCGTACCCACCCGCACGGTCATGTGGGCGGCCGGCATCGAGGTCAACCCGCTGCTGCACGACGTCGATCTGCCCAAGGACGCCCACGGCGCCGTGCAGGTGGGCCGCAACCTGCAGGTGGCCGGTCACGACAACGTCTTCGCCCTGGGCGACTGCGCGGCAGTACCCACCGCCACGCCCGGTTCCTTCTACGCGCCGACCGCCCAGAACGCCGAGCGTGAAGGACCGGTGGCCGCCGCGAACATCCTGGCGCTGCTGCGTGGCGCCCCGGCCGACCACACCTTCGACTACAAGCCGGTCGGCAGCCTCGCCAGCCTGGGCCACCGCGAAGCGGTGGCCCAGTTCAAGGGCGTCAAGCTCTCCGGAGTCGCCGCGTGGTTCATGTGGCGCGGCGTCTACCTCGCCAAGATGCCGCGCTTCTCGCGCAAGCTGCAGGTGGCGCTCGACTGGACCGGCAACCTGTTCAGCCCGGCCGAGATCACCTACCTGCCGATCGGCACCAACGCGCCCGCTCGACCGGGGCCGGGACCGGCGGCGGGACCGGCGATGGCGCGCCGCCGACGACGGAGGACTCGACGATGGCGCTCACCGCTGTTGCCCGTCGCCCGGCGTTTGCACTATCATCGCGAGGATTATGGGATCTGGCCGACTCCGCCCCGTTCCCCGGTTCAGGACGGGTGCGCAGGGGGGCAGGCGCCCCGCATGCCGCCGCAGCTTTCGAGAGGGGAGTGCGCACATGAGGGTCTCGGTCGTCGTGGGTGTCTCGCAGCTCGACCTGGCTCGTCTGCAGTTCGCGGCGACGAGCATCTACCACTTTCTGTTCGTGCCGGTCACCATCGGTCTCGCATTCCTCGTGGCCATCCTGCAGACGGCCTGGCACCGCCGCGGCGACGAGGATTACCTGCGCCTGACGCGCTTCTTCGGCACGCTGCTGCTGATCAACGTCGCGGTCGGCGTGGTCACCGGCCTCGTCCAGGAGTTCCAGTTCGGCATGGCGTGGTCGTCGTACTCGCGCTTCGTCGGCGACGTGTTCGGCGCGCCGCTTGCCATCGAGGGCCTGGCGGCGTTCTTCCTGGAGTCGACCTTCCTCGGCCTCTGGATCTTCGGCTGGGGCCGTCTGCCCAAGGGTGTCCACCTGGCGACGATCTGGCTCGTTGCCCTGGGCACCGTGCTGTCGGCGGCCTTCATCATGGCCGCCAACTCCTGGATGCAGCATCCCGTGGGCTACGCGATCGACCCGCAGACGGGCCGCGCCCAGCTCACCAGCATCTGGGCGGTGCTCACGAACCCGTTGTTCCTATGGGCCTACGGCCACGTCCTGCTGGCCTCGGTGGTCACCGGTGGCGCCCTCATGCTGGCCGTGTCGGCCTGGCATCTGCGCCGCCGGTCCGACGCGCCCATCTTCCACAAGACCGCGAGGATCGCGCTGCTCGCGCTCGTGCCGGCCACGTTCCTGGCGATGTTCGTGGGCAGCGAGCTCGGTGTCTCCGGCGACACCTACCAGCCCATGAAGATCGCCGCCGGCGAGGCGCTCTGGAACACCGAGCAGCCGGCATCTTTCACGCTGTTCCAGATCGGCGGCTACACGGCGAGCAACCCCAAGCCCTCGTTCGACATCGAGGTCCCCCACCTGCTCTCGGTCCTCGCCACCAACTCGTGGAACGGCAAGGTCCTGGGCATGAACCAGGTCAACGCCCAGGAGGCGGCGCAGCACGGTCCGGGCGACTACCGCCCCAACGTCTTCATCTCCTTCTGGTCGATCCGCGGCATGGCCTACCTCGCCGGTCTCGTCTTCCTGCTCGCGCTATGGGGAGTCTGGCTGCTACGCCGCAAGAAGCTCGAGGAATCGACCTGGTTCCTGCGTCTCGCCGTGTGGGCCGTGATCCTGCCCTTCCTCATGAACACGCTGGGCTGGATCCTCACCGAGAACGGCCGCCAGCCCTGGATCGTCCAGGGCCTGCAGCTCACCAGGCAGGGCGTGTCGCCGTCGGTGAGCGCGGCGACGATCGCCATCAGCCTCGTGATCTTCGTCTTACTCTACGGCCTCATGGCGCTCGTCGACGCCGTGCTCATGATCAGGTTCGCACGCCGGCCCGTCGGCCCGCCACCGGAGCTCGACGAGCACGACGTTCCCGTTCCCGCGATGACGTACTGAAAGGAGGCCGGCCATGTCACTTCAGATACTCTGGTTCGTAGTGCTCGCCATCCTGTGGTGCGGCTTTCTGTCCCTCGAAGGGTTCGACTTCGGCGTCGGCATGCTGCACGACTTCGTCGGGGCAAACGACGACGAGCGCCGGGTTGCGATCAACGCCATCGGGCCGCTGTGGGACGGCAACGAGGTCTGGCTGATCGTCGCCGGCGCCGGCATGTTCGCCGCCTTCCCCGAGTGGTATGCCACCATGTTCTCGGGCTTCTACCTGGCGCTCGTGCTGCTGCTGGTGGCGCTCATCATCCGCGGCGTGTCGTTCGAGTTTCGCGCGCAGCTCGACAGCGCCGGCTGGCACTGGCTGTGGGACGGCGCCATGACCCTCGGCAGCTTCCTCATCCCGCTGCTCGTCGGGGTCGCCCTCGGCAACCTGCTGCGCGGCGTGCCGATCAACGCGAGCCACGAGTACACCGGCAGCTTCTTCACGCTGCTCAACCCGTACTCGCTGTTCGTCGGCCTGACCGTGCTGCTGCTGTGCCTGGTCCACGGCGCCACGTTCCTCGCGCTCAAGACCAAGGACGTCGTGCAGGACCGCGCCCAGCAGGTCGGCGGCTGGGTCTCGCCGCTGGCCGCCCTGTTCGTCGTCGGTTTCGCCATCTGGACGCCGCTGATGGCCGGCCATGCCGCTCGTTCCCCGGTCCCGATCCTCGCCGCCCTCGCCGCCCTCGCCGCGGTGTGGCTCATCCGCGCCCGTCGCGACGGCTGGGCCTTCATTGCGACCGGCGTTGCCATGCTGGCCACCGCGGCGACGATCTTCGTGTTCCTCTACCCGCACGTGATGGTCTCGAGCACCAGCGCCGCCAACAGCCTCACGGTCACGAACGCCTCCTCGTCCTCGTACACCCTGAAGGTCATGACGGTGGTCACGGCGATCTTCTTCCCCATCGTCCTCATCTACCAGGGCTGGACGTTCTACGTGTTCCGTCGGCGGATCGGCGTCGACGACCTGCGGCGCGGCGGTCCGGCTGGCGGCGCGCCCGCGACCACCGCGGGGGACTCCGCGGGAGCGCCCGCAGGTCGCTGACATGCCGTGAGAACGCTCGACCCGCGACTGCTCCGCACGGCCCGCGGAGCACGCTGGGCGCTCGCGGCCGACGTCGCCCTCGGGCTGCTTGCGACCGTGGCCCTGCTGGCCCAGGCGACACTGTTCGCCTTCGCCGTGTCACAGGCGTTCACCGGCCGCGCCCTGGGGTCGGTGGCCACGGCGCTCGGCCTGCTGGCCGTTCTCGCCGCCGTCCGCGGCCTGCTGGCCGGCGCCTTCGAGGCGACGGGACGACGGGCCGCCGCCGGCGTCATGTCGCGGCTGCGCCTCGAGCTCGTGGAGCGGCGGCTGTGCGACGCGCCGACCGCGGCCGACGGCGCCGAGTCCGGCGAGGTCGCGACCGCCGCCGTCCAGGGGGTCGACGCCCTCGAGACCTACTTCGCCCGCTATCTCCCCCAGCTCGTGCTGGCGGTGCTGGTACCCCTGGCCGTACTCGTCTGGACCCTGGCCGTCGACCCGACCTCGGCGCTGATCATGGCCGTGACGCTGCCGCTGATCCCGCTGTTCATGTGGCTGATCGGGCGCTACACCGAGGGCAGGACGCGCGCCCGCTGGCGGGCGCTGGCGCGCCTGTCGAACCACTTTCTCGACGTCATGCGCGGGCTCACCACGCTGCGCGCCTTCAACCGCGGCGAGGTCCAGGCCGAGCGCATTGCCACCGTCGGCGAGGAGTACCGCCGCACCACCATGCAGACGCTGCGCGTCGCCTTTGTCTCGGGCGCGGTGCTCGATCTCGCCGCCACGCTGGCCACCGCCCTCGTGGCGGTGACCCTGGGCCTGCGCCTGGTCGACGGCGCCGTGACCCTGCGCGCGGCGCTCACCGTGCTGCTGCTGACGCCCGAGCTGTACGTGCCCCTGCGCGCCCTCGCCTCGCAGTTCCACGCGAGCGCCGACGGCCTCGTCGCCGCCGAGCGCATCCTCGACCTGATCGACGTGCCCCGCTCGTCGCCCGCCGGCGCCGTCCCGCCGCCCGCGATCTGGCACAGCGTCCGCCTGCACGCCGTCTCGCTCGCCCACCCTGGTCGCCCGGGGCGGGTGCTCGACGAGCTCGGTTTCGAGATCAGCCGCGGCGAGGTCGTCGCCCTGGTCGGTCGCAGCGGCTGCGGCAAGACGACCCTCGCCTCGCTGCTGCTGGGGCTGCGGCGCCCGGACACAGGCACCGTGACCGTCGACGGCGTCGACCTCGCTGGGCTCGACATCGCCGCCTGGCGGCGCCAGGTGGCGTGGGTCCCGCAGCGGCCGACGCTGTTCCACGGCTCCGTGGCCCACAACATCGCCCTCGGCGCCAACGGCGTGACCGGACCCCAGCTCGAACAGGCCGCGCGGCGGGCCGGCGCCGACGAGTTCGTGCGCGAGCTGCCCCAGGGTTACGACACCACGATCGGCGAGGGTGGCCGCGGCCTCTCGGCCGGTCAGACGCGGCGCATCGCCCTCGCTCGGGCGCTGGTGCGCGACGCGCCCCTGCTGATCCTCGACGAGCCGACGGCCGACCTGGACGCCGAGAGCGCCGCGGTGATCGCCGCGGCCATCGGCGAGGCGCGCGAGGGCCGGGCGGTGCTCGTCATCGAGCACCGCCCGGCCCTCGCGCGCCTCGCCGACCGTGTCGTTCGTCTGGCCGACGGCAAGGCCGTCGTCGAAGAGGGCGCGGCGACCACATGAGGACGCTGCTCGAGCTCCTGCGCCTCAGCCGGCCGCCCCGCGCCCGGGTCGCCGCATCGGTCGCCCTGGGGACCCTCGCCGTCCTTTCCGGTGTCGGCCTCATGGCCTTCGCCGGCTACCTCATCTCGCGCGCGACGGAACGCCCGCCGGTGCTCTCGCTGGGCGTGGTCATCGTCGCCGTGCGCTTCTTCGGACTGGCCCGACCGCTGACCCGGTACCTCGAGCGCCTGACCTCGCACGACCTCGCCTTTCGCCTGCTGGCGCGGCTGCGGGTGGCCTTCTTCACCAGACTCGAGCCCCTCGTTCCGGCCCGCCTCGAGGGTTACCGCCGGGGCGATCTGCTGGCCCGCATGGTCGGCGACGTCGACGCTCTCCAGAACCTGTTCCTGCGCGGGCTCACGCCGCCGCTCGTCGGGCTGCTTTCCGGGGCGGTCTCGGTCGCGGTCTGCGCCGCCTACCTGCCCGCCGCCGGCCTCGTCCTGGGAGCCGGCCTGCTGACCGGTGGGGTCGTCGTGCCCCTCGTCGCCGCCCGCGCCGGGCGGCGCTCCGGCGCCCGCCAGGCCGGGGCTCGCGCCGCGCTCACCGTGGAGCTGGTCGAGCTTCTGCGCGGCTCCCCCGAGCTGGTCGTGCTCGGCGCCGACCGGGCGGCGCTCGAGCGCGTCGCGGCGCTCGACCGCGAGCTGACGCGACTCGCCCGCGGCGAAGCCCTGTCGTCGGGCCTGGTCGAAGGACTGGGGGTCGCGGTGGTCGGCCTGACGGTCGCCGGCGTCCTTGCCGTCTGCGTCGCCGCGACCGCCACCGGCACGCTCGACCGCGTGATGGTGGCCACGCTGGCGCTGCTCGCCATGGCCTCGTTCGAGGCGGTGGCGCCGCTGCCCGCGACGGCGCTGCGGCTGCGGGCGACCCTCGACTCGGGCCGGCGCCTGCTGGCGCTCGCCGGCCGCGAGCCGGCGGTGACCGATCCGGCGCGACCCGCCCCGCTACCCGCCGGTGCGGAGGTCGCCTTCGAGGACGTCGGATTCGCCTACGGCGACGGCGAGAGCTGGGACCTGAGCGGCGTCGACCTGCGCCTGGCCCACGGGCGCCGCGTGGCCCTCGTCGGTCCGTCGGGCGCTGGCAAGAGCACCCTAGCCGCCCTGCTCGTCCGCTTCCTCGACCCGGGCAGCGGCCGCCTCGCTCTCGGGGGCGTCGACCTGCGCGCGCTACGCCAGAGCGACGTGCGCTCGACGGTCACCCTCGACGCGCAGGACGCCTACCTGTTCTCGACCACCATCCGCGAGAACGTGCGCCTGGCGCGGCCCGGGGCCGGCGACACCGAGATCGAGCAGGCGCTGGAGCGGGCCCGGGTCTGGGAGTGGGTCCGCTCCCTGCCCGACGGCCTCGGCACCTTCGTCGGCGAAGAGGGAGGGTCGGTCTCCGGCGGCGAACGCCGTCGCATCGCCCTGGCGCGCACGTTCCTCGCCGGCGCGCCCGTGATCGTCTTAGACGAGCCGACGGGGCACGTCGACCCCGAGACGGCCGCGTCACTCGTCGCCGACGCGCTGGGAGCGGCGGACGCGCGGTCCGTCCTTCTGATCACGCACCGGCCCGAGGGCCTCGAGCTGGTCGACGAGGTGGTCACCCTGAGACACGGGCGCGTGGTTAGCGTGCGGCCCGCCCACGGCCTGCCGGCGCCGGCGTGACGGCAAAGCGACCCAAGACCAAGGAGGACGACGTGGACGTGTTCGAGGCCATCGGCGCACGATACAGCGTGCGCGGCTACAGGTCCGATCCGGTGGACGACGAGCTGCTGGGCCGGGTGCTCGAAGCGGCGCGCCGGGCGCCGACGGCGGCCAATCATCAGCCGTTTCGCGTCATCGTCGTCCACACGAAGGGCCGCGAGGAAGAGCTCCTGCGCATCTACGGCAGGCCCTGGTTCGTGCAGGCGCCGCTCGTGCTCGCCATGATCGCAGTGCCCGACGAGGCCTGGCGGCGCTCGGACGGCAAGCCCTACGACGAGGTCGACGCCACCATCGCCATGGACCACCTCGTCCTGGCGGCGACGGCGCTGGGTCTCGGCACCTGCTGGATCGCGGCCTTCGACCCCGCCGCCGCCCGCCAGGTCCTGGGTCTGCCCGAGGGGGTCGAACCGATCGCCTTCACGCCGCTCGGACGCCCCGACAAGCCGTCGGCCGCCACGGGCCGCCGGCCGCTCGAGGAGCTCGTCAGGTACGAGCACTGGTGAGCCGATGAGCCCGGACGCCTGGAAGCTGCCGCCGGTCGCCAAGGTCTACGAGGCCTTCGGGGCCGTGGCCGACGGGCGCGTGCGGCTCACTGGCCCGGGGCGGGCCGAGGTCGACTCGTCGGGTCGCGACCGCACGTATTCGGTCGAGTGGTCCGCCGATCTCGGCGCCATCGCCGCCAACGACAACGCCTCCTACTGGCGGGGCTATCTCGGCTACCCCGCGGTGGCCGTGCTGCTCGCCATCGGGGCGCTGCACGCCGACGAGTCGGTCGTCGGCCTGCTGGCCGGCGTGCCCTGGCACGACCTGAACGTCCGCTTCAAACGCGACTACGACGCCGCGGTCGACAGCGTCCTTGCCGACCTCGAACAGAAGGGAGCCGACCGCGCCGGGATCGTCGCCGAGGCGGACGGGGTCCTGACCCAGCTCGCCGCCCTCGGGCTGGAACGGCCGGCGCGCCGGCGGCGCCCGCCGCCGTAGCGGTCGCCGTCGGTTCTACACCAGGATGTCCTTGCGCCGGAACAGATACCAGGCGACCGCCATCAGCGCTGCGATGTAGATCGCGAAGGTGATGAGGCCGGTGACGATCGGGTGCCAGACGATCGGCTGACTGAGCAGGTTCTGCCAGGCGTCGATGTGGCTCGTGAACAGATACGGCTTGAGAAAGTCGAAGTAGCTGAAGGCGCCGAGGATGTTCATGACGATGAACACGACCAGGGCGCCGATGGCGGCGGTGAGACTCGAGTTGGTCACCGTAGCGAACAGCAGGGCGAGCGAGAGGATGCAGATCACGCCGGCGAGCACGTAGAGGTAGGCCACCAGGCTCAGACCGAGCCAGTGCGTCACGCCCGCGGTCTGGCCCGAGAGCAGCGGCTGGGCGTGCAGACCGAAGGCCAGCGCCCCGGCCGCGAGGCCGCCGACGAAGACCAGCACCAGGCCGACGACGACGTAGATGATGGCGATGCCCCACTTCGAGGCGAGCACGCCGCCGCGGCTGATGGAGTGCATGAGCCAGGTCTTGATGGTGCCCGTCTCCGACTCGCCGGCGAGCTGGTAGGCGCCGACCATCGAGGCCAGCAGCGGCAGCAGAAAGGCCGAGAGCATGGCAATCGCGGCCAGTGGCATGAGCAGACCGTTGTGGAAGGCCAGACTGATCACGCCGCCGGGACCGTGGTCGTGGTGGTGGTTGTTGCGGTTCAGGTAGAACGCCAGGGTGATGAGCAGGGGCACGGCCAGCAGGCCGCCCCAGCCCACGTAGCTGCGCTTCTGAAAGACCAGCTTCGTGAGCTCGCGGCGCAGGAGCTTCATCGCCCACCTCCGGACACGCCGACTGCCCCGCCGGCATCGACGTCGGAGCTCTGGGTGAGGCCCAGGAAGAAGTCCTCGAGGCCCTGCTCGCGGGCGGGGATGACGGCGTCGACGCCGACGCCCGCGGTGACCAGTTCACGGACCATCTCGCGCACGGTGCCGTCGCTTGCCTCGACGATCAGGTACTCCTCGTCGATCGTCACCTGCTGGGCGCCCACCAGGGCGGCCACGATGTCGCGCGCCTTGCCCTGATCCGACGTCAGCAGCTTCACCGACGAGTGCTCCGGATGCAGTTCGCTGACCGGTCCCTCGACCACCACCCGGCCCTTGTTGATGATCACGGCGCGGTTGCAGACCTGTTCCACCTCGTGAAGGAGGTGCGACGAGAGGAACACCGTCGTCCCTCCGGTGCCCAGCTCGCGCACCAGCTCGCGGACGTCCTTCATGCCCTGGGGGTCGAGGCCGCTCGTCGGTTCGTCCAGGATGACGAGCTCCGGCTTGTTGATGAGCGCGTTGGCGATGCCCAGGCGCTGCTTCATGCCGTGCGAGTAGTCGCCCACCTTCGAGTCGGCGCGCTCGCTCAGACCGACGACGTCGAGCACCTCGCCGATGCGCTGCTCGTCGACCTCATAGTTCAGCCCGCCCATCAGGCGCAGGTTGCGCCGGGCGCTCATGTTGCCGTAGAAGGCCGGCACCTCGACGAAGCCGCCGATGTGCTTGAGCGCCTCGATCTTGTCGCGCGGCACCTGGTGGTCGATGACCGTGGCGTAACCGCTCGTGGGGTAGATCAGGCCGACGATCATGCGGATCGTCGTCGTCTTGCCGGCGCCGTTGGGACCGAGAAAGCCGAACACGTCGCCGCGGCGCACGGTGAGGTCGAGGTGGTCGACGGCGAGCGTGTTGCCGAAGCTCTTGGTGAGGCCGTAGGTGGCGAGCACGACGGGCTCGGCGCCGCCTGGCAGCGCCGCTCGCCCGTCGGTCCGGTCTTGGGTCAGGGTCATGTTCGGCGGTCCTTCCACTCGTTCATCGCGCCCCCGTGGCGGCGGTGCGCGATCCTTGTGCAGGCAACATATACCCCGCCGGAGACAAAGCCCGCAAAAGCAGGCGCCGGCGACGCCGGTTTTCAGACCTGCGCGACCTCGGCGGGCTCGAGCGGCTCGGCCGCCGCGTGCGGGAGCTGCGCGTCTTCGACGGGCTCGACCGAAAGGTGCGGCAGCCGCCGGTCGAGCGCCTTCGGCAGCCACCAGTTGCGCCAGCCGAACAGGTGCATCAGCGAGGGCACGAGGACGGTGCGGATGACGGCCGCGTCAAGGAACACCGCGGCGGCGAGGCCGATGCCGAACTCGGCGATGATCCGCTGCCCGCCCAGGACAAAGGCCAGAAAGACGCAGATCATGATGGCGGCGGCGGCGCTGATGACCCGGCCGGTGGTCGCCTGGCCGACGGTGACGGCGTGCTCGTTGTCGCCGGTGTGGACCCACTCCTCGTGCATGCGGCTCACCAGGAAGACCTGGTAGTCCATCGACAGGCCGAACAGGATGGCCAGCATCATCACCGGCAGGAAGGCCTCGATCGGGCCGGGTTTGCCCAGTCCCAGCATCTTGGCGCCCCAGCCCCACTGGAAGAACACGACGAGTACCCCGAACGCGGCGCCGGCGGCCAGCAGGTTCATGCAGGCCGCGGTGGCCGGCACGACCAGGCTGCGGAAGGCCACGAGCAGCAGCAGGAACCCGAGCCCGATGATAACGGCGATGAACAGCGGCAGCTTGGCGCTGATGACGGTGGCGAAGTCGTCGAAGATGGCGGTGCTGCCGCCGACGTAGACGTGCAGCGTCGTGCCGTGCTCGAGCGGCGGGATGACGTCCTTGCGCAGGTGCGTGATGAGCGCGGACGTCTTGGCGTCCTGAGGCGCCGTGGTCGGGAACACCTCGACGATCGCGACCTTGGCGCCCGGCCGGCTGGGGAACGGCACGACCGCGGCGACCCCGGGCTCGGTGGTCAGGGTGCCTTCGAGGCGCTGCAACGCCGCCTGGTCGGCGCTCGAGCCGGTCTGGGCCACGAGCATGAGCGGCCCGTTGAAGCCCGGACCGAACGCGGCGGCGAGCATGTCGTAGGCCTTGCGGGTGGTGGTGCCCGCGGGATCGTTGCCGGCGTCGGAGAGACCCTGCCGCAGCGAGAAGTAGGGGACCGCGAGGGTAGCCATGACCGCGACGGCGCAGAGCATCAGCACCACCGGCCGGCGTGCCACGAAGCCCGCCCAGCGCGCCCAGAATCCCGACTTGTGGACGTCGCGCGGCACCGTGGTCGTCCAGGTGCTGCCGCTCGCGACGGCTGAGCACGCGCATACCCATGAAGCCGAACATGGCGGGCAGCAGTGTCACGGCGGTGGCCATCGCCAGCAGCACGGTCATGGCCGACGAGACGCTCAGGCCGTTGAGAAAGCCCAGGCGCAAGACGAGCAGACCGAGCAGGGCGATGCACACCGTGCCGCCGGCGAAGAGCACCGCGCGCCCGGCGGTGTTGAGGGCGCGCACGGCCGACTCTTCGGGCGACAGGCCGGCCTTGAGGCCGTCGCGGTGCCGCGTGACGATGAACAGCGAGTAGTCGATGCCGACGCCCAGGCCGATGAGGGCGGCCAGCGTGGGCGCCATGGTGGCGATGCCCCCCAGGTGCGAGAGCAGGCCGATCGAGAAGATCGCCGTGCCCAGCGCCACGACGGCCGTGATGAGCGGCAGCGCCATGCCCAGCAGCGAGCCGAAGGCGATGAGGATGATGATGGCGGCGGCGATGAGACCGATGACTTCGCTGTTGGACGGCGGCGTGTAGCTCGCCTGCTCGATCGCCTGGCCGCCGATCGCGACCTCCAGGCCGGGTCTGCCCGCCGCCTTCGTCATGGAGATGACGCGCAGGACGTCGGGCCGCGGCAACTCGGCGGCGAGCTTCGTGAAGACGACCGTGGCGTAGGCCGTCTTGCCGTCGCGGCTGATCTGGACGGCGCCTCTCGGCGTGTAGGGACTGGTCACCGCGGCGACCGACGGAGACTTGGCGAGAATCTGCAACAGGGCGGTGATGCGGGTCCGCACGGCCGGGTCGTTGACCGAGCCGCTGGTCACGTGCCAGACGAGTGAATCCGAGTCGCCGGACTGCTTGGGCAGCGCCGCGCTGAGCAGGCTGAGCGCCTTGGCCGACTCGGTGCCGGGCAGGTTGAAGGTGTTGGAGTAGGCGTTGCCCACGGTGCGATCGACACCGATCACGGTCGCCAGCACGACGAGCCAGGCGATCACGACGATGAGGCGATGCCGGTAGCACCAGCGCGCGAATGAGGCCATGTTCACCTCTCTCCTGGTCGTGGGAGTCCCTCGGAGTGGAGGGGCATTCTACCTTATCGGCGATGAGCGGCGCGTGATTAAGGCTTCCGGACGCGCCGCGTCTAGGGCGTGCTGCTGACGGTATCGCCGGCTGCTCACTCCAGCCTGCCGGCGGGACGGCGAAGATGTCGAGGCGACTCCTGCTCCCCATGATACTCGCCGGTGTCAACCGCTTGTTGGTCGCGCCACAACGGGGTACAACCGAGACCGGATGCGGGGCGGCGCAGGCCCACACCCCACCCGCACAGTCCCCGTCAAGGAGTCGAGCCGTGGATGAGGAGCTCAAGCCGAGCGAAGCGGCCCCCGGCGCCGATCTCGCCGCCGCCGCCGAGGCCGTCGCGCGGCGCGCCGCCGGCGCCCAGGCAGATGGCCGCATGCCGGCCATCTACCTGGGCCACGGCGCGCCGCCCCTGGTCGACGATCCCCTCTGGGTCGCCCAGCTCGCGGCCTGGGCGGGCGCCCTGCCGCGGCCGGCGGCGGTCCTTATGGTCTCGGCCCACTGGGAGGCGGCGCCCACGACCCTGGGCGCCACGCGCGACGGCGTGCCGCTGATCTACGACTTCTACGGTTTTCCCGAACGCTACTACCGCACCATCTACCCGGCGCCCGCGGCGCCCGATCTGGCCGCCCGCGTGCGCGACCTGCTGGGCGCCGGGCAGGTCGCGCAGCAGCCCGAGCGCGGTCTCGATCACGGCGCTTACGTACCGTTGCTGGTCATGTACCCCGGGGCCGACGTGCCCGTGCTGCAGATCTCGTTGCCCACCCTCGAGCCCCACCGCCTGTTCGACCTCGGCGCCCGACTGCGGCCGTTGCGCGACGAAGGCGTGCTCGTGATCGGCAGCGGGTTTCTAACCCACGGCCTGCCGTTCCTGCGCGACTTCCGCGTCGACGCACCGCCGCCGGCCTGGTCGAGCGAGTTCGACGCCTGGGCGGCGGCCGCGCTCGAGCGCGGCGACTTCGACACCCTGGCCGGCTTTCGCGAGGCCCCCGGCGGCCGCTACGCGCACCCCACGACCGAGCATTTCGTACCGCTGTTCGTGACGCTCGGCGGCGGCGGCGACGAAGCTCCGCCCGTCACCACGATCGAAGGGTACTTTCTGGGTCTGTCCAAGCGCTCCGTGCAGATCGCCTGAGCGGCGCCGACACCGGGACGAACGGCGCGGCGCCGCCGGCGCCGCTATGCCGCTCTCGAATCGCCGCCGGCGCTGGTGGCGCACGCGTGAGAACGCGTCGCTGCGGGAACCACTCCGGCGGCGAACATACCGGCGCCGGCCGGACGGGAGTGTGCATGCGCTGCGAACCATGGCGATGACCGCGCTTCTCGCTAGCAGGGCGTTGGGCGACCACATCGGGGGCGCTGTCGCTCCTGACCGGCTCGCCGCTCATCGGCCCCGGTATCGACAAGTCGTCGATCCTCTCGATCACGATCGTCGCGGTCGTCAACCTGGCCTTCGCCGTCATCTGCATCGTGAAAGGCAAGCTGTGGACCGGGTTCGTGGGCATCTGGGTACCCGTTCTCGCGCTCTTCGGCGCGTTCCGCCTGGCCCACCCCAACTCGCCCTGGGCGCACGCCCGCTACGTCGCACGGCCCGCCAAGCTGGCGCGGGCCCAGGCGCGAGAGCCGCCGGCGCGGCCGCGCGGGCAGGTTCAGAGAGTGGTTCTACGACCTGATCGCCGGCAAGCCGTCACTGCCGCGGTTCAGCGCCGGCGCCGAAGCGCCGGGGACGACGACCGACGAGACCAGGCCTGCCCCATCGCCCGGCCGCGGCGCTGAGCCGCGACCCTAGACGAGTCCCCGGGCCTCGAGAAAGGCGATGCTGGCGAGGGCCGACGGCTCGTCCAGGTGCTCGAGGATGATCGTGGCGCCGGCGGCGCGGGCGGCGCTCAGCACGGCCGCCGCGTCGACCACACCCTCGCCCAGCGGCCGGTGGGGATCGTCGGTGTCGGTCGGTCCCAGGTTGCTGTGCAGGTGGACGTGAGCCAGGCGGGCCCGCGGGTCGTCGAGAAAGGCGTCGAGCGTGCCGCTGATGGCGGCGTGGCCGCAGTCGAGCACGAGGCCGAGCTCGCCCAGCTCCAGGTCGCCGGGCGCCGTGAACTGTGACGAGCCCACGCCCGGCATGTTCTCCAGACAGATGCGCACGCCGGCCTCGCGCTGGATCTGCTCGAGGTCGGCGATGGTGCGTTGCAGAGCGGCGACGACCGCCAGGTCGCGCGGGCCCGGCGGCTCGACGTAGTCGGGGTGGACGACATAGAGCAGCGCGCCCATCTCGGCGGCGGCCTCGATGTGCCGCCGATGCACCGCGACAGCCTGCTGGCGCACGGTTTCGTCGCCGCTCCCCGGTTCGATGTCGAAGCCGTACGGACCGTGGACGGTCAGCCGCAACCCACTGGCCACGGCGTCGCGACGGTTGCGCGGCGACAGCACGGTGTGCAGGCCGAACGAGTCGATCTCGACCAGGCTGGTGCGCGGCGCGAGCAGGTCGAAGACGGCGGCGAGCGGCAGCTCGGGGCAGATCTGACTCGGCAGGCCGATGTCGGGCGGCAGGACCATCGCTCGCAAGCATACCGGCCGCCGACGGCCGCGGTCACGCCGGGCGCCGGCGCGCGGTTACTTCGGGCGCGTGCGTCACTCCGGCTGCGAGCGCGCGCGTCACCCGCGGCGCCGGCGCGTCGTCACACCGGCTTCACGGCCAGCAGGTAGATCCTGTGAAAGCGCAGCTCGACCTGCCCGTCGGCGCCGGCCTGCACCCGAAACTCACGCAAGAGGATGACCCGCACCGACTCGCGGTAGCCGTCGGGCAGGGGCACAGCGTAGCAGTCCGGGTTCAGGTAGCCCGCGGCCGCGCCCGACTCGAACACGGCGAGCGCTTCCTCGGGCGAGTGCCTGGTACGGGTCGTCTCGATGCGCGAGAAGGGCACGTCAAAGCCGGCCCTCCGGAACAGGTCGGCATAGGCGGCGGCCGTCTCGAGAAAGAACCAGGGGCTCGTGAAGCGCGCGAAGGTCTCAGACGTCGCGCGCTCGCGGGCGACCGCGGCCATGCCCTGCAGGAAGTTCGGGCAGTAGTCACCTGTGGCGGGGGCCTGGACCGCCATGCGGCCTCCGCGGCGCAGGGCGCGGGCGCAAGCCGCGAGCGCCCGCGCGGGATCGCCGAACCATTGCAGGGCGGAGTTGCAGAAGATGGCGTCGAACCGGCCCCGGACCTCGAGATCCTCAGCCGCCGCGACCTCGAACCGCGGCCCGCCCCCGTGCCGCGCCTTCGCCTCCGCGATCATGCCGGCCGCGGGATCGACCCCCACTACGAGGCCGGACGTGACGCCGGCCAGCCGGCACGTGAGATGGCCGGTCCCGCAGCCCAGGTCGAGGACGTCGTCGCCGGGGCCGATCGCAAGCAGGTCGATGAGGGCGTCGGCCGCCGACCTCTGTACGAGGGAGTCGCGCTCGTACCGCCGCGAGATCTCGCTGAAACCGTGGCCGCTCACGTTCCCGATCCGCCAACCGCCACCGGACGCTGCTGCCGCCGCTCCTGCCGCCGCAGGCGCGCGAGCCCCAGAACCGGCGTGTAGGCGAGCGACACGAAGAGGGCCAGGTCGAAGGCTCCATACACGCCGGCCGGCAGCACGCGGCCCACCATGAGACCGAGGCAGATCGCCCCCGCCGCCACGGCCGCAAGGCCCCACCCGGTCGGCAGTCTCCCGGGCACGGTCACCACCAGCGGCGCGAGAGACAGGGCGAGCCCGACGCCCACGATCGCCGCAGCATCGAGCAGCCGGGCGTCGGCCGCCGCGCCCTCGGCCAGGCGGACGCCGCGCAAGGCCGGCGGAAGGGATCGGTAGAAGCTCCAGGCGTGGACCCAGGCGACGAGACCGAGGGCGGCCACGATGGCTGGCGCGAGGAGACCCGGAACGGCCGCCAGAGCACGGATGCGGCGGCCGCGCCGCGGCCGCCGCTGCAGACCGAGGCGCAGGAGCCCCAGCCACGCCGTGTAGGCAAGCGACAGGACGGCGAGCACGCGGATGCTGTCGATCCCACGGAAGGTCAGCTTTGCGGCGAGGTCGCGCCACAGGCCGCCACTGGCCGCGACCACTGCTCGCGACGGCGTCACCGAGAAGCTCGAACCGCCGTCGTCCAAGGCCGACGTGGCGGCCTCGACGACATGCCGCTCCGACGTAATGTCGAACTTGCGAACGAGCGCCGACCCGATCGGAAGACTGTTGATGTCGCAACCGCTGAAGCGCACTCTGCCAAAGTCGGCCAGGCGGATCTCGCTGTCGGACGGCGTTTCGGCGACGACCTCGGCCGACGAGCGCTCGGCCTGGGCGTTGGTCTGCACCGTGGTGTACGAAGCGCCCGTCGTGACGTCGACGAGCCTCAGGGTGAAACGATGAGGCTCGTTACTGAAGACGGCGCCGGTCAGCGTGTCGCCGGCGTGCACGGTCATGGCGATCGGCACCACGGGGTCAGGATACATCTCGTACCAGGCGTCGTAGGTCACGAGGCCGTTCTCGCTGAAGCCCTCGGTGCCTATCTGCTCGACCGGCGCGTCGTCCTCACCGTCGATGCCCACCCAGAAAGCGGCGGAGGTCGGCGCGCCGCTCGGCAGGAACGCCGGCTGGACCCAGGTCGCGGTGACGTGGGTGAAGTCGTCGCCGAGCGCGACGTACCCGGCCCAGTTGCCGGCCACGCCGGGTCCCGGACCCTGAAGCGCCTGGACCGCCAGCAGACCGAGGGGCATCGCCGCCACGACCACCGCCGCCCGCGAAAGCCCGGGCGACAATCGTCGCGGGGCCGTCAGAACGAGCAGCGCCGCGAGCACGACGAGGCCCATGGCGACGATCGCCGCGCCCAGCCACAGCTCGCTCGCGGCCGACAGGGTGTCGCCGTCGACTAGCCGCAGCGCCCGCAGCGCGGGCGGCAGCGAGCGGTAGTACGTCAGCTCCTCGCCGAACGTGACGGCGCCGATCCCGACGATGAGCAGCGGCGCGATGAGCCCGGGGAGGGCCGCGAGCAGGCGCCGACGGCGATCCCATCCGGCGCGCCGCGGCGCGGCCGGCGGTGCGGCCGCCGACGGTGGGCACGCCGGCGAGAGGACGACCGGCGGCGACGTGTCGGCCGTCATGTGCGACGCCTCCCATCGCGGCGGACACGGTCGCCCAAACGAACGGGATCCCTACTCTGCGGACGGATGTGGTCCTCCTCTTCTCGCCTGCGAACCCCCGCACCAACTCTATCGGAGCGACCATCGCGAAGAGCAAGCGCGGCCCCGAAGAGCGGGCCTGACCTTCTGGCGCACGCCCCACCGCGTCGGGCTCGAGTCAGTCGTCGTCGCGCTGCCCCGTTCGGGCCGCCTCGAGAGCCTCGGTCGCCTCGCCCCGGATCCACCAGATCATGGCGAGACCGGCGAGCGGGTCGGCCCACCACCATCCGAAGAGATCGTTCAGTACGAGGCCGGCGAGCAGGGTCGCCGCCATGTAGATGCCGGCGGCTCGAGCCCGCGCGCCCGCGAGTATGATGGACGGGCAGCAGCCTGCCCGTCAGTCGCGGCCAGAGGGGGAGTCATGGCAGTCGCACCACGGACCCGCAGACGAAACGTCTCAGGCGGCAAGCGAACGGCGCCCGGTCTGGGACTGCCCGCCGATCGGCGGCGAGGTCGGGCGGCGGCCCTGCCGATCGCCGTCGTCCTGCTGGCGGCGGCCCTCCTGCTGGTCGGGCAGGCGAGCGCCGGAGCCGGCACGCCCCCCGCCGCGCCGCTCGACCCGCCGTCCACGCTCAACGTCATGGTCTTCAACATCGAGGACGGCGGCACGCTGGTCAGCTTCGCCAAGGTGGCCGAGGCCATCAAGGCCAGCGGCGCCGACATCGTCGGCATCGAAGAGGCGCAAGGTCACGTCGCCCGGCTCGCCCGGCTGCTGGGCTGGCCCTACTTCAGCACCCGCCTGCAGATCGTCTCCCGGTACCCGCTCATCGACCCGCCCGGCGGCGGCGGCATCTACCTGTTCGTCGAACCGGCGCCCGGCAAGGTCGTCGCGATCATGAACGTGCATCTGCCGTCCGACCCCTACGGGCCCGACTGGGTGCGCGATGGCAAGTCGGCGGCCAAGGTCATCGCTCTCGAGAAGAGCGCCCGGCTGCCCGCCGTCCAGTCGCAGCTCGCGGCGCTGCCGTTCCTGCTGGCCCGCCAGATCCCGGTGTTCCTGACCGGCGACTTCAACTCGCCCTCGTTCCTCGACTGGACGCCGGCCGCCGTCGACACCCGGACCTACGACAACGGCAAGAAGCCGTGGCCGCCGATCGCCCTGGAGTGGCCGGTGAGCAAGGTGGTCGTCGGCGCCGGCTTTCGCGACTCCTTCCGCGACGTCTACCCCGATCCGGTCGCGAACCCCGGACTCACGTGGTGGGCGACCAAGCCGCACGTCGCCGTCGCCGACGAGAACTTCGGCCCGCTCGACCCCAAGGACCGCATCGACTACGTCTACGCGGCTGGTCCCTCGGTGACGACGGCCAGCCGTATCGTCGGCGAGGTCGGCGGTCCCGAGGTGAGCGTCTCCGTGTCGCCCTGGCCGTCCGACCATCGCGGCCGTCGTGACGAGCTTCGATTCACGCCGGCCACGTCGCGACGGTGGCTGGCGTCGCCGTTCGACCACCGGCTCGTCGACATCGGCAAGCCCCTCGAGGTCACCTTCCACGCTCCTGGCCGACCCAGCGAGTCGGTGACGATATCGCGGACCACGGCCAGCCCGACGGCACCGCCCGTACGCCGAACAATCAACGGGCGCCGGGGCGCCGACCGACGGCACGCTGACCTTCACCACGAAGGGCTACGCGCCCGGCCACTACCGCGTGGCCCTGCTCGACGCCAACGGCAACGTGCTCTCGCATACGTTCTTCTGGACGAAGGCCACGGCCACCCGCCCGCGGGTCTTCCACGGCCAGGCGCGTCTACCACGTGGGACAGCCGATCGTCGTACGCTGGCGCGACACGCCCGGCGAGCGCTGGGACTGGGTCGGTGTCTACAACCGTGGGGCGAACCCCAACGTCGCCTACTACTGGCTCTGGGGCTACACCTTCGCCTCGATCGCCGGCCACTGCACGCTCGACCGCACCCCGCCGTACGTGAGCTACGGCCCGCAGCCGTGGCCCCTGAAACCCGGCAAGTACAGCGTCTACCTGTTGCGCGACGACGGCTACTCCGTCATCGCGCGAGGCGTGTTCCGCGTCGTGAAGTGACGCACAACCGGAGCGGCGTCCGTGCGCGGTCACTCGAGCCGCTCGGCGACGCCACCCCTCTGACCGTCGCCCCCCTCGACAACACATACGCAGGCGCGGCCGGCCCGCTCGGGCACGAGAGACTGTCACAGACTCGCGACCCGGCGCATTCACTGGTCAGAAGCCCGACAGGGAAAACGTGATCGCGCCAGCCGTTGTCGACGGCGAGGAGCCACAGGAGGCTACGAAGTGACCACCGTCGCCGAGCGTCGCCCGCGAGGACACGCTCTTTTCGTACGACGTTAAGTGTCAACCGCGACGTGCCGACTGGGACAGGGGAAGTGCGGCAAGCCGATCGGCTCGGCCGCGCCGAACCTCGCATACCCGTCAGGCCCGGGAGGTGGAGCCGATGAGGGCTATCGCAACTATGCGGCGCGACGAGCGCGGTTTCAGCTTGGTGGAGTTGCTGGTCACGATCGTGCTGGCAGGGATCATCTTCCTGGCCATGGTGCCGCTGTTCGTCAGCGGCCTCAAGACGACGTCGACCAACGCCCGCCGCGTCGTAGCCACCAACATCGCCCAGGCCCGCCTCGAAACGATCCGCATGCTGGCCGCCAGCATGGCGCCGAGTCCGAGCCCGTACTCAACCACGGCGACGACCGGCTACAGCGCCGTGACGAACGCCAACCTGACCTCGGCCACCTGGAACGCCGCTCTGCTGCCCACCACCTACACGCCGCCCGCCGGCGGCCAGCCGTACAACATCACCTACTCCTGCAGTCCCACGAGACAACCCGACCCCCGCATCCAAGACAGTCACGGTGACGGTCTCCCGGCCCACCGACAACTTCAAGACGACGGTGAGCACGGTGATCAGAACCCGATGCCGGTCACCGTCGTCGTCGACCTCAGGGCCCGACGGTCGAGGCAACGGCCCCTCACTCGCTGACGGTCGCCTTCAAGAACTACACCGAGGTCAGCTCCGCGGGCGTCTACGTCGTCTACGTCAACACGAGCCCCACGCCGAACGTCACGACCACCGCCACGCCGACCAAACAGGTCCCCAGCGCCTCGGCCACGACGTGTCACCTGGACGAACCTGCCCGGCGGCATGAGCTACCTGTACACGGTCTACTGCAACAGCGTGGACTCGGTCGCGGCGCTCGAGCAGTCTCCCGCCTTCCACCTGCTCAGCAACGGCTGGATCAAGTTCGACACGAACCCGGGTGGGTCGTGAGGCCGCCGGCGACGATCGGACGTCCCTGGGCAGAAGTGCGGCGCGTGAGGCCGGCCTCACGCTCGTCGAGACTCCTCGTCACGATGATCATCATGGCGATCGTCGGCACCCTGCTCGTGCACCATCTGGATCTCGCTGCAGCGCTCGTTCGAGTTCTCGCAGGCCGAACAACATGGCCGCATCGACGGGACGCGACGCCCTCGACCGCGTCTCGAGCGAGCTCCGCGACGCGCAGCCGTGCGCCGCCAGCACGGCGACGCCCTTCTGCGTCACCACTGCGCACCTACGTGTGCGACGGCTACGCACTGCACCTTCTACACGCCGTACAACAACGCGAACGCCTACCTGGGCAAGCGGCACCAACGGCGAGGGCACGGGCGATCCTGACCTCGATCTACCTCGACACGTCCGGCACGTCGGCGCAGAAGAAGCTGATGATGTGGCGCGACTCAACGACGACGGATCGTCGATGCCGGCGACCAGATCATGAAGCTCGCCACCAACGTCGTGAACAGCACCGCTGAGCACGCCCAGGCCCATCTTCACCGTACGTCCTCGACACGACCGGCAACGGCACCTACACGACGATCGACAGCCTCACCAGCAGCAACGTCAATGCCGTCGTCGCGGTGAACATCGAGGTCGTCGTCGACGCCAACCTGCAACAACCGACCGACCTACGTCGACTTCGTTTCCACGGTGCGTCCGCGCAACGTGAGCGCGAACTAGGAGGAGGGCAGCGATGCGAAGCCACGACAACCAGAGAGCGGATTCGCGCTGATCCTGCTGATCGGCATCACGGCGGCGCTGGCGATCCTTGCGGCCGTCCTCGTCATGATGCTCGACAACCAGCAGCACGGCACCTTCAAGGAACGGGCGAGCAAGCAGACGCTGTCCTACGCGGAGGCCGGCCTGAACAGCGCCGTCAACGTCGTCGAGAGCGACAACGGCTGGCTGACCTCGGGGTACACCGGTCGAGCCAGACCGCGCTGAACGCGCTGGCTACCCTTCGGGCGCGCCGACGGTGACCTACCGGTGTACGACAACCTGAACCCGATCAACACGAGCATCCAACTGGGACTCGAACGGCGACGGCATGGTGTGGGTCGAGTCCACCACCACCTTGAATGGCCGGACCACGCACCGTGCGCGAGCTCGTGTCAGTCGTCGAAGACGGTGTCGATCCTGCCGCTAGGCCGCGGCCTGGACCGACACGAACATGACGTTGCAGCGGTACCAGCAACATCTACGCGGTGAACGCCGACGGCACGCCCGACGACGTCGGGAGCGCCGTACGTGACGAGCATCATGGTGGGCGGAACCTCACCGACAACAGCAGCGCCAACCTCGCCTCCCCGGCGCACAGCCGGTACCAGTCCCTCGGCCTGCAGGTCAACGGCACGGTGCTCGAGCCTCGGACCGCCCTCACCTGGACGAAGGGCGGCGTGGGCATGCTCAGCGACTACTTCGACCAGGCCCACCAGGCCGCGCTGATGACCGAAGCCCAGACCTGCCATCAACAACGAGGCGACGCTGTTCGACCTCAGCGCCGGCACCTCCGTCACCAAGACGACGACGCCGTACACCACCTGGACGACCACCGGCGGCACGACCTGGACGGCGCCGACCGGCACCGACTACGTCGTGTCGACGACCTGCAACAGCGGCAACCTCACGATGGGCGCCGCGAGCGGCAAGACGAGCACGTACAACTTCAACGAAGCTGTGGGTCGGCGGCAACCTCACGATCACGGGCAACATGACGGTCAACACCACGGGCCTCTACGTGGGCGGCAACCTGACCATCACCGGCACGCACCGCCGCGACCGTCACCGACAAGTTCGGGCCCATCTACTGCGCCGGCACGATCCTCTGGGAGGGGCCGTTCAACAGCACCGTGCCGTCTCGGCATCCAGACGACGACGACGGCACGCAGCAGCACGCCCGGCCCGCTGTTCGCCAAGATCCTCTCGGTCGACGGCGACGAGGTCTCGGCGCCGGCGACAACCAGACCTACGACACCACCAACAAGCCCGGCCCGACCGACATCGTCCTCGGCGACACGTGGATCGACGGCGACGCCGGCACCGGCGACATCGCCGTCAACTTCTCGGGACCGTCGACGGGCACCGCCTCCACGGTCATGTGCCCGGTGCTGGCCACGACCGAGCAGACGCACTCGAACGGCTTCGTCAACTGCGGCACTCGACGAGCCCGATGGTCTACTTCATGCAGTGCGACAACGACAACCTCTACTCCAACCACCTGGAGTGGGCGAGCACCGGCACGTACTACGGCCTCATGATCCTGTTCGAGGCCGAGGCGTTCATCACGGGCGGCAACGACGGCACGCATCCCAACATCATGGGCGCCGTCCTCGAGGGCACGTCCTACGTATCGGGCACCGACACCGGAGTCGACCTCACCCTGACGGGCAACTCCAGCATCTGCTACAACCAGACGGTCATCAACAACTGCACGAGCGACTCCCTGCACACGACGACCGTCTCCGCCGTCCCCGGAACGTGGCAGCAGGTCAAGGGCACGTAGCGGTCGAGCGTCGCGGCAACGCCGACTGACGAAAGCGCGAAAGCGGCGGGCGGCCATCCGGCCGCCCGCCGCTTTCGCGTTCGGGGCCAACGACGCCACCGGGCTCGCGGGGCGAGCTCTCCGGCGCAAGAATCTGGCCGCCGCCTCCCGACTACGCGCGCCCGGCCGCCAGGGGACTCGCGGTGCCTGGCCTGGTACAGCGCCAGCTTGCCGCCGCCGGGTACTTTCAGCCGTCTGGTCGACGATGCGGCCGAAGTTGTCGGCGTCCGCCGGCGCTGGTGCTCGCCGTCGAAGTTCTCGCGCCGTTCCTGGGCAATCGCCGGCGGCCTGCATGAGGTCGGCCTCGTTCGGGCGTTGGCCTCGAGATCGTCGGCGCTGCGCTGGGGGCGGCGAGCTCGTCTGTCCGGGGTCCACCGGCCGCGGCCGTGCGCCGTCGTCGAGCAGATCAAGCGCCGGCGGCGCCTGAGACTGCGAACGCGAGCGCTCAGCCTTCGACTGGTGTCTTCGTGCCGCCGTCGTCAAGGCTTCGTGGCGACTTCACGATCAACGCCAGGACGTGCGCGCGTCGCCAGTCACGACGCCCCAGTCGTGTACGCTCGGTTCGCCTTCGAACTCGGCGCCCCGGCTCTTGAGGTCGGCGATCGTGCGCCTCGAGGTCGTCGCACATGAGGTCGAGCTCGGACCGGCTTCACCCGCGGTGGGGTGAGCGCGACCGCCGGGTGGTTGACGGCCCCAGCGCCCGGTTTCGACCCGCAGGCTCCACACCGTGTCGGGGGGCGCGGCCGCCGGCCGCGGCAGTCCGAGGGCGATGAGCGCCACGACGACCGGCAGCGCCGCGAGCGCGTAGAGCACCGCGCTGGGCCCCGCCGCGTCGCCGAGCAGCCCGAGCGCGGCGACGATGAGACCGCCGGCGCCGCTGCACAAGCCGATCGTCAGGCCCGTGGCGAGGCCCATGCGCGCCGGCAGATACTCCTGGGCCAGCACGAGCGCCGTGCTCACGTTGGCGTTCATGGCGATGCCGATGAGCACCACCAGGGGGATCATGGCCACGTACCCCAGGCTGGGCAGGAGCGCGATCGCCGGCACCAGCACGAGCTGCGGCACGAGCAGCACGAAGCGCCGCCCGAGGCGCTGGGCGGTCAGACCACCGAGGAGCGTGCCGAACGCCGCCGCGCCGAGCAGCACGCTCGTCATGACATTGGCCGTGGCGGGCCTGGTCTCTCTCGCGTGCACGAGGAACAGCGGCAGGTAGACGAGCAGACCCGTCGTCACACCGGCGGCCACGCAGTACAGGACGAGGAGGCGTATGAACGGGCGCCACTCCGAGACGGTCGCCCCCGCCTGCAGGTGGAGCCCGCGAGTGCTCTGTGGCTGCCGGCGGAAACGACGCACGGCCACCACGACGACCACCGCGGCGGCGAACGGCACGAGGGCGACGACCAGCGTGCCGTGCAGGCCGAGGGGAGCGAGCGTGACCGCCACCACGAGAGGTCCGAGAGCGTAGCCGACGCCGCCGCCCACCGAGAAGACGCCCATGTCGGCGGTCACGCGACTGCTCGAGGCGTGGCGCGCCCAGCGCGCGCCCTCGGGATGGTAGGTGGCGGCCCCCGCGCTGCAGACGGCGACGGCGAGCAGTGTCAGGGGATAGCTCGTGGCAAACCCGACGGCGCCCATGCCGAGACCGGTGACGATGAGCCCGGCGGACAGCAGCCAGCGGGCCTCGCTGCGATCGCCCTGGGCGCCGACGAGAGGCTGGAACACGGCGCTCGCCGCGCTGGCGATGAACGCGAACACGCCGGCGGCGGCCAGGCTGTAGTGCCGCTCCGAGACGAGGAACGGCAGCAGGCCGAACAGCCCGCCCGAGCAGAGATCGGCGCAGCCGTGTCCCAGAGAGAGCGCGAACAGGGTCGGCCGCGAAGCCGGCCGCAGAGCCCGGGCGTCACTCATGAGAGGCCGAGACCGCGTCGTGAGAGATCGTGCATCATGCGAGAGTGTATCGTGTCGCGGTCCCCGCCGACCCCGAGGCCGTCGGCCCTCGCGCCGTGACCCGGCTCAGTGGATGACGGCCACCAGGCCCTTGCCCGTGTAGATCGCGCCGACCACACCGAAGACGACGAGCAGGATCTGCCGGTTGTGGGCGGTCAGCCACCTCTTCACCGGCCCCACGGCGCCGGCCACCCGATCCGGCGCGGCGATCGACAGGATCACGGGGACCGCCGGCGTCGACGCGGCGATGGCGATGAACACGGCCAGCGTCACGAACGCCTCGACGAGGCTCACCCGGGCATGGAGGATGTCGGCCAGCGCCGGAGCCTGCATCTCGTAGTTCACGAGGAGGATGCCCACGACCGCGGCGCCGGCGGGACCCAGGCGCTCGATCAGGGCCATCCAGCGCGGCTCCCTGTCGCCGCGCCCCGGCGCCGGCCGGCGCAGCGCAAGGACGAAGAAAGCGGCCAGAAACCCGAGCCCGATGACAAGCCAGGCGACGGCGATGTAGTCCTCGGCAGACCCGCTGCCGGCCAGGGAGCTCGGGGGTACGAGAACAAGCACGACGCCGCCGAAGAGCGCCATGACGACGATCAGAGCGGTCATGAAGGCGCTCCCGTTGGCGACGGGACGCCGCGTCCCGACCATGACGAGCGCCGCGATGATGGGCACCGGATTGACCGCGATGCCGACGGCCACGGGAACGATCTCGAGGAGGAGCAAGCCCATGATCAGACCTTACCTTCGCGCCGCCGTCGCGGGCAAAGACGGCGGGGCGGCGGGGCGGCGGTGCGCCGCCCCGCCGCCCCACCGTGCGCACGTGAGCCTGCGGGCGCTCCCTTACATCTGCGGCGGCTTGTGCACGCCGATGCGGTTGCCCTCCGAATCCAGGAAGAAGCCGATGCTGCCGACCATCTGGCCCATGTCGGTGACCGGCATCAGCAGCTTGCCGCCGGCCGCGACGGCGCGCTCGATCATGCCCTCGGGATCGCCCCAGCTGTTCAGGTAGATCGTGCAGCCGTCGGTGCTCGGCTTCTGGTTCTCGCCGACCGCGAGGTCGAAGCTCACCGGAAACGACGGCGGCTCATCCGGGGAAGGCGGCTGCTCGGGGGGAGCCTCGATCCCGATCCCCTCCATGCCTTCGACCCGCTGGAACTTCTTCTGCAGGACGGCGCCGTAGAACTTCATGGCGCGGTCCAGATCGGTCACCGGGATGTCGGCCCAGACGACTCTGTTGTCCATGGGAACCTCTCCTTTGCCATGGTGTCTCGACGGGACTTCCGCGACAGCAGCTTGCCCGGACGTACCGCGCTCTCTACACCGTGAGCAGGTTCGACCCACGGGCACAGGCCTGTCGACCGGCGTCACCCCAGGGCGATCGCCCGCGGGAGACGCGCATGTCTGTTCAGGGGCGCCCGCGGACGGGAACCACTGGGATCATAGGGACGGCACGGAGGCGACCTTGACGGCGGGAGGACTCGGCATGGGCGACCACGAGAGCGACCGGACACCCGTGCGCGTCACGGCCGAGAATGTGAACCACCCGAGACGCACCTCGCCGTGCGGGCCGTTGCGCTGGCACCGAAACCCGGTCCGGTCGGGCGGCAAGCGGCTACAATGAGAGGGCTCGACCAACCACTCCCCCGCGGGAGGCGCTCCATGCTGTCACCGTCGCCGTGGCATCGGCCCCTGGCGCTCTTCATCGTCGTTCTCGTCCCCGTTCTCGCGGTCGCGGCGCCCCTCTGGTGCTTTGCCACCGGCATGTGGTGAGCCACAGCTGAACGATGTCCGCCCTACCGGCCGGCGCCACATCCAGCCGACGGCGATCAGCGCGACCGCCAGCAGACACGCGGCCACGAGGAAGACGTTCTCCGCGGCTCCAAAGTCACCGAACATCCGTCCCGCCCACGGCAGCAGAAGGAAGGGGCCGGTGGTCGCCGTGGCTTCCACGACGCCGCCACAGCTCACAGAAGAATCACAGGCGACGCTCAGGCGTTCTTCAGGGCGGCCGGTAACAACTGCGATGACAGGAGAAAGACACCGAGCCCCCCGGTTCGCGACCAGCGTGCGTGGCGGGGAGCCGCGGCGTGAGCAGCAAGTATGCGGAGGGACCTTTGTCGGATCCACCATCGTTCTGGCGGCGTCGCCGTGTCCATTCGTTCCAGGAGTTTCGCGGCGAGCTTCGCTTGTTCTTCGCGGAGCGGGGAGTCCCGGTCAAGATGTCGAAGGCCCTCGTTCTCGCCACCCAGGAAGCCTGCAACAACGCCTGCCAGCACGGCGCCGCCGGCGCCGGTTGCGACTGCGACGTCTCGGTCAGCTACCTCAAAGGCACCATCACGATCGAGGTCGCCGACAGGGGCCGTGGGTTCGACTTCGAGGCTGTGAAGGCGACCTGGCCGCCGCTGCTCGTGGAGGGCAGCGGGCGCGGACTCTTCATCGTCGCCGCGCTGGCCGACCAGCTCGAGGTCGTGCAGCGGCGGCAGGGGACGCTCGTGAGGATATTCAAGGCTGTCGAATAGCCGCGCGCCGGGCCGGGTGCGGCATGGCGCCCCGGCCCGGGGTCCCGCCTACTCTCGCAGCAGCGCGAGATCGCCCTCGAGGATCTCCCGCATGGTCTCCCGGCGCTCACTCACGAGCCCGTCGACCGCGACCGCAAAGGTCGACCATGGGGCGGCGTCGGGTTGCACGAGGCTCCTGATGTGCTCCGCGAAGGCCTCGCCGCCGGGCGTCGGCTTCACCGTCTCGACCGCGATCGCCCACGACGACGGCGTGCCGACCTGCTGGCAGATGCGCAGCGAGACGACATCGAGGTCGTCGCTCACGAGCACGACGGCGGCGCCCATGAGCGGTTGCGGCGCCACGTGGTCGACCACCCAGCCGCCGGTGTTGAAGACGCGCATGCCTCCCCCGGGCCAGCCGGGGTCGTCCCACCACTGGCTGAAGGGCTTGTGCGTGTGGCCGACCACCACGGTCACGTCGCCGGGCAGCGGCCGATCCCACTGCCGGGCGAAGGTGTGGCGCATCGCCGCGAGGTACTCCGTCAAGCCGCGGCGCGAACCCTCGCCCAGGACCTCGTCGGTCTGGTTGCGCTCGCGCTCGTGCAGCTTGCCGGCCACGATGCGTCCGATCACGCGGCGGATGCCCCAGCTTTCGATCTTGGCAAGCAGGGGGCTCTGTCGCCTGGTGACGCTCATGGCGAGGCCGCCGAGCATGGCCTGGACGGCCCGGGGGTCCTGCATCGAATCGTAGAGCTTCTCGATCAGGGCCCCGGTCCTGGTGGAACGACCCATGGACCCCCAGAAGAAGTCGACCCAGGCCCAGTTCTCGCGTTCGATCGTATCGACGTCGTCGAGCGGCGGAGTCGACGGGTCAGCCATGCGGGCCATGGCCGAGAAGAGCGTACCGACGCGCTCCATGTAGTGGCCGTGTGTCACGAGCACGGCGCGCGCGCCGTCGTCTGAGACCAGAGCCAGGTCGGGGTACACGACGCGCACGTCGGCGCGGTTGGTGTGGCGCAGGTAGTGCACCGCGTCTTCGAGCAGCGGCGCGGTGTAGTGGGGCGGCTGTGAGAGGAACATCGACGAGGTGTGCCAGGTCGCCGGCTCCTGGCCGCGGGGTGTGCCGGCGCGCAGAAAGTCGCGGGCCGCCTCCTCCCGGCTGAGCTCCCAGATGTGGTGGTCGTGGTTGCCGGGCACGAAGACGGCTTCGTTGCGCACGACCGGCTCATCGCCGCCGGCGAGCGCCTCGGCGAACAGCGCCACCACCGGCAGACTCAAGGCCGGTGAGGCCAGGGCCAGCTCGATGAGGTCGCCGGCGACGATCATGGTCGGAAGCTCACCGCCGTCGTCGGCCGAGGAGACGACGCGCAGGCAGTCGACGAGCGCGGTCAGGACCGGGCTCGGGTCGTGCGAGTCGGCCAGCGTCGTGCCTGCCCGCAGGCGCGTAAGGATGCTGTTCTCGGCCCCGAGGTGCAGGTCCGAGAGGACGATGTAGCGGACCTGGCCGGCCACAGCCCGTGCCCTCCTTGCGTGAACGCTTCGAACTCGAGTCAGTCTAACGGGAATGTCCTCGTCTTCTCGACAGCAACGAGGCGGTCACCACCGCCCGCCTCGACCAGCCGTGATGGACCGGGCTGAAGTACGACAGCAAGGAGATACGAAAGAGCAGGGCCGCCGCGCCTCGGGCGAGCCCGTGTCTGTCGCTGGGTGGGGCCGCGTGGGCCGTCGACGTCATCAGACCCTCCCGGGTCGAACACAAAGCGGACGCTCTCTAGTTCCCAGGACGGACCTCCGGGAACCTCGCCCGCACGCCGTGAGCCGCCGTCACACGCGGATGTCGCGGCGCTCGAACAGCACGAGCGCCGCCACGAGCAGCGCCGCCGACGTGCCGAGCAGGACCGCCACGCCGACGGCGTCGAGACCCTGCCCCAGGGGCGAGGCGCCGCCCGAGTAGTGGAACAGCGAGAGGAACCGGAAGGGCCGGATGGCGGAGTTCATCTGCGCCAGCGTGTTCAGCAGGTACATCGCCACGCCCACGGCGGCGCCGGCGGCGATGCCGGTCTGCCGCCGCCCCGCTGGCGCCGCCCACGGCGAAGGTGACGCTGCCGACCGCGAGGCCCAGCAGCGTCAGGCGCAGCAGGGCTTCTGCGAGGACGCCCGCGCCCACGGGCGTACCGGCGATCGCGGTGGCGACGAGCAGCGCGAGCCAGAAGGCCAGCCCGAGGACCGCGACGATCACGATCATGGCCGCGAACTTCTGCAGCACCAGCCGGCGGCGGCCGACCGTATGGGCCAGCACCAGGCTGAGCGTGCCGTTCTCCTCCTCGCCGGCCAGCGCACGGGCGGCGATCGAGACGGCGAAGGCGATGAACACGATGGGCGCCAGCCAGGAGAGCAGCTCCACGTTCACGTAGCCCACCGGCGACGAGAAGTCGCCGCCGGGTCCCAGAAAGGCGGCGCGCACCGCCGACGGCAGGCTGTGGACGTAGCCCTGCAGCTGACCGGCGCTGTGTCTGATGCTCGGGTAGATCGAGATCAGCAGGGCGACGTAGAACGCCACGCCGATCACCCACATGACCAGGGGCCGCGCCTGATCGCGCAGGCTCTTGAAGAAGGCGTTACGCAGCATCGTCGCCTCCTCCCGTGTAGAAGGTCATGAAGACGTCCTCGAGGTCGGGCAAGCGGCTGGTGAGGTCGAGCACCGGGAACTCGCTTATCTTCTTGAGGGCGGCATCGACGGGCCCCGTGACCGTGAAGCGCAGCGTCGCGCTGCCCTTGCCGTCGACCGAGACCTGCGTGACGCCGGGGACGCCCTCGAAGACCGCCGGCGACACGGCCTGGGCGAACACGACCTCGATCTCGCGCACCGCCCTGCCCGTGAGGCTGGAGACGTCCTCGAGGGCGATCAGCTCCCCCTCGCGGATGAAGGCCACGCGGTCGCAGACGCGCTGCACCTCGGGCAGCACGTGAGACGACAGGAAGACGGTCTGCTCGGCGTCGCGAGCCTCGTCGATGAGCGCGTAGAACTCGTGTTGCACGAGCGGGTCGAGGCCGGACGTCGGCTCGTCGAGGATGAGCAGCTCAGGGCGGTGCATGAAGGCTGAGATGAGGCCGAGCTTGCGCTTGTTGCCGCTGGACAGGTCGGACACCTTCCTCGCGAGATCGCAGTCGAGCCGCTCGGCGAGCGCGCTCACGTGATCCCACTCGACGCCGCCCCGAAGGTTGGCCAGGTAACGCAACGTCTCGCGTCCGGTGAGCCCGGGATAGAGGCTGAGCTCGCCCGGCAGATAGCCGCTGCGGGCCTGGATCGCCAGCGTGTCGCGATGGCTGTCGCGGCCCAGGACGAGCGCCCGGCCGGTCGTGGGCCGGATCAAGTCGAGCAGCACGCGGATCGTGGTCGTCTTGCCCGCTCCGTTGGGGCCGAGAAAGCCGAACACCTCGCCCGGGCGGACCTCGAGGTCGAGCGCCACGATCCCGCGGCTCTTGCCGTAGCTCTTGGTCAGCTTATCGGTGAGGATCGCCGCGGTCACAACCGTCTCGCTCCTTGTTGCGGGCTGTCTTTTCATCATAGTGCGGGAGACGCGTTCCTGCGTGCGGCGACGTCCCGCGGAGACTTCCTGCGGACTCACAGCCCGCTCAGCACGAGAGACGAGGCACGGGCGGCCCGGTCGATACGCTGAACGCTGCTGTGAGCACTCAGTCGACCGACCAGCTCTCCGTCCGGCCGGCTCCTCACGATCGACCGCCGCGGCCGCCGCGATGAGCGACGGCCGCCGGGCGGCGCTCGCCGAGGCGCCGGTCGCCGGCGCCGCGCCGCGCCGCGACCCGCTGGGCTACGCGATCGTCCTGGCCTCCTATCTCGGCATGGCCGGCAGCGCGCCTCTCGTGGCCGGGCCCACGCGCCGGCGGCGATCATCCTGATGGCGCGCATGGGCTTCGCCGCCCTGGCGCTCGGCGCCGTCTTCTTGCGCCGTCCGATGATCGCAGAGTGGCGCCGCCCCGGCGCTGCCTGGCGGCTCGTTCTCATGTCGGCGATGTCGTCGCTCACGCTCCTGCTGTTCTTCTACGCGGTGCTTCACACCAGCGTCGCCATTGCCATGTTCCTGCTCTTCCTCATGCCGCTCTGGGTGGCGCTCATCGCGCCTCGCGTCTTTCATTCGCCGCGCGAACCGGTCGTCTGGCCGGCGCTCGGCCTCGCCCTCGCCGGCCTGACGGTCATCCTCGTCCCCGACCTGCTCGGCGAGGGCGTCAAGCTTACGCTCGCCGGCCTGCTCGCCGCACTCTTCACGGGCTTCGGCTATGCCTCGTACACGATCTCGGTAAAAGGGCTCACGAAGATCGTCTCGTCGTCCACCATCTCCACGGCGGAGGCCGCCGGCGACACGCTGCTGGTGGCGCCGCTGGCCTTGTGGCAGATGAGCAGCACCGGGTATCAGCTGGACGGACGCGCCTGGATCGCCGCCGCCGTGATGGGCGTCGTCTGCACGGCGGTCCCCTACACCCTCTGGGTCGAAGGCACGCGCCGCGTGCGCGTCGAGCAGGTCACCATCCTGGGCTACATCGAGCCGGTCGCCGGGCCGCTCTACGCGGTCTTCCTGGTCGGTCAGCTGCCGAGCATCTGGACGGTGCTCGGCGGTGCCCTGATCCTCGGCGCCGGCCTGCTCGTGGTCGTGTTCGGCGGCGGCGAAGGCGAAGCCTCCGTCGCCGCCGCCGCCGAGCCGGAGCCGCTCTGACCGGCAGGTTGATTGCGACTCGCCAATTAGATTGGCTTCTTAGATGCTTCTCCGCTACACTGGGTCGAGACTCTTCCCGGCGCCGACGGCCCCCTGCCGGGCGGCCGCCCGCCTCCAACCGGCGAAGGACAGATGAGCGATCGAGACCCACACGTCGAGACCATCACCGACGACCTGCACACCGTCTACGCAAGTCTCCATCGCTTGAGCCTGCCGACGTTGCTGCAGCTCGACCTGACGATGGCGCAGTTCAAGGCCCTTGTCGTCGTCGAAGGACACTCGGGCATCTCGGTGTGCGAGGTCGGCCGCGAGCTTGGGGTCGGCGAATCCGCGGCCAGCCTGCTCGTCGATCAGCTCGTGCGCCGCGGCTACGTCGGGCGCACGAGCGACCCGGCCGACCGCAGACGCGTCCTTCTGGGCGCCACCGCGCCGGGGCAGAGGCTCCTCCGCGAGCTCCGCCACGGGCGCCGGCAGAGCCTCGAGGCGTGGCTTGCCGACCTCGACGACGACGATCTCGAGGCGCTGACCCGTGGGCTGTGCGCGCTGGCGTGCGCGGCGAGCTCGGGCGAGCGCCGCGCCGCACCCAGCTCCAAGAAAGAGGTCCTGAAGACGTGACACAACGCGACGTTCATCGGCGCCGGCGCCGCAAGAGGGAGCCGGTACACAGGGGCGCGTCCCCTACAAATGGATCGTGCTCTCCTGCACCACCCTCGCCGTGCTGATGGCCATGATCAACGCCTCGAGCCTGCTGATAGCCCTGCCGGCCATCTTCCGCGGCATCCACCTGAGCCCGCTCGACCCGGGCAACTTCACCTATCTGCTGTGGATCCTCATGGGCTACGGCCTGGTCTCGGCCGCCCTCGTCGTGACGGCCGGCCGTATCGGCGACATGTACGGCCGCGTGCGCATGTTCAAGATCGGCCTCGTCGTCTTCACGGCCGCCGCCGTGGGTCTTTCGCTCGTGTGGAGCAGGGGCGCCACCGGCGCGACAGAGATCATTGCCTTCCGCATGGTCCAGGCCGCCGGCGGCGCCATGATGATGGCCAACTCGGCGGCGATCATCACCGACGTCTTCCCGCCACACCAGCGCGGCATGGCCCTCGGCGTCAACGGCGTGTCGCTCCTGGCGGGCTCGTTCCTGGGCCTCATCCTGGGCGGTCTGCTGGCCGCCGTCGACTGGCGCCTCGTCTTCGTGATCAACATACCGATCGGCCTGATCGCCATCGCCTGGGCCGTCCTGCAGCTCCACGAGGTCGGCGAACGCCATCGGGCGCGCATCGACTGGGCCGGCAACCTGACCTTCGCCGCCGGTCTCGCCGTGCTGCTGACCGGCATCACCTACGGCATCAAGCCCTACGGCACGTCCAACATGGGCTGGTCGAGCCCCTTCGTGATCGGCGCGATCGCCGTCGGCATCGCCCTGCTCGTGGCGTTCGTCGTCATCGAGCACTACGTCGCCGAGCCCATGTTCAGCCTCGCCCTCTTTCGCATCCGCGCCTTCGCCGCCGGCAACCTGGCCGTGGTGCTCTCCTCGGTCGCCAGCGCCGGCATGCAGTTCATGCTGATCATGTGGCTCCAGGGCATCTGGCTGCCCCTGCACGGCTACAGCTTCGAGCAGACGCCCTTGTGGGCCGGCATCTACATGCTACCGCTGACGCTGGGCTTCCTCGTCGCCGGCCCCGTATCGGGCATCCTCTCCGATCGTTACGGCGCCCGCCCCTTCGCCACCGCCGGCATGCTGCTCGCCGCGCTCAGCTTCCTGCTGCTGATGGCCCTGCCGGCGAACTTCGTCTACTGGAGCTTCGCCGGCGTGCTCTTCCTGAACGGGATCTCCTTCGGCATGTTCGCCGCGCCCAACACGGCGGCCATCATGAACAGCGTGCCGGCGCGCAACCGCGGCGTCGCGTCGGGCATGCGCGCCACCTGCCAGACGCTCGGCATGCCGCTCTCGATCGGCATCTTCTTCTCGCTCATGGTGGTGGGACTGACGACACATGTGCCGGCCGCCATGTTCGGCGGCCTGACCGCCCAACACGTGCCGGCCCAGATCGCGACGCCGCTCTCCCACATGCCGCCGACCGGCTACCTGTTCGCCGCCTTCCTGGGCTTCAACCCCCTCAAGCAGCTCCTGGGCGCGCACGTCCTGGGGGCGCTTCCGGCGATCAACGCGCATGTCCTGGTGAGCAAGGCGTTCTTCCCCTCGCTGATCGCCGCTCCCTTCAAGGACGGCATCGTTGACGTGCTCGTCTTTGCGGCGGTCATGTGCGTCATCGCGGCTCTCGCCTCGTGGATGCGCGGCGGCAAGTTCGTGCACGAAGAAGCGCACGCCATCCACAGCCATCACAAGCCCAGGCCCGCGCAAAGCCGTCAGGGTGAGCTGGCCGACGGCCCGGCGCGGGACTGAAGCGAGTGGGCGCCGGCTGACGCGACGCCGTCCCGCCGTCTCGTCCATGTGACTGATACGCACATCGGTCAGCCGGGCGTCGCCAAGACCGGCCTCCGGTCCGATGCGCCCGGCCTTGCTCCCTGCTTCAATGGAGGAGCAGACGAGGCACGCGGCTCGGCGTAGGAGGTAGTCATGGCGTCCAGCGCACAAGACCTGGTGGGGCTTGCGGCTTTCTCACGGGAGGGCGACAAGATCGGCAAGATCAAGGACGTGATCTGCGATCCCGGTTCGCTCTCCGAGTGCATCGTCATCAAGCACTCGATGTTCCGTGACCTGGTCGTGCCCGCCGACGTGGTCGAAAGACAAGACGACACGGTCACGGTCCCCTTCAGCAGCTCGTATCTCGATATCGCCCCTCGAGTCGCCACGAAGGGGGAGCTGTCGAGCGACGAGAGGGACCGGCTGGAGCACTTCTTCCACCCGACCGCCGTGTAGGTCGGGCCGCTCAGACCCCCGCTGACGCCGCGGCGCGGGCAGGAGCGATCCTGCGGCGCCGCGGCGTCTACTCGCCGTCGACCGTTTCGACGACCAACGCCCCGCCGCCGGGACTCCGCTCGGACCCGACGTCGTCGTCGAGCTCGGCGAGACTGTGAGTCTGCCGCAGGGGCACCTCGGGCAGGAACAGCACGACGACGAGACCCACGACCCCGATGACCGTCGAGACGACGAACAGGCTGTTGATCGCCTGGTCGAGACTCAGCCGCAGTCCGTGGGTCACGATCAGGCCGAGCCGGCCGGCCGGGGCGCCGATCGCCTGCGCGACGTTCGCCACGATCTTCTGGATCCCCGACAGCGCCTGCGATGAGCCGAGGGCGTTGACGTTGTCGAGCTTGGCCGCCGACAGCCCCGTCACGACGGGCCGCCGGCACGTTGACCGCGAGCTGACTCGTGAAGCGGTTGTTGAGAACGGTCCCGAAGATCGCGAGGCCGATGGTGCTGCCGATGATGCGGAAGAACTGCAGGCCGGCCGAGACTTCGCCCAGACGGTGGACGGGGTACTGGTTCTGCACGATCGAGGTGAAGGCGCTCATCGCCACACCGAGCCCGAGGCCCATCACGGCCGTGTCCAGGCCAAGCGTCCGCCACGACGCGTTCATGCTCATCCGGCTCATCAGGTACGCGCCGACCGCCACGGCGACGAACCCGCAGACGACCAGCACCTTGTAACGGCCGGTGCGCGCCATGAGCTGTCCGGCGCCGATGCTCGAGACGATGGCGGCGAACATCATCGGCATGAGGATCGTCCCGGAGTTGGTCGCCGAGTGCCCCTGCACCACCTGGACGAAGAGCGGCACGAACATGATCGCGCCGAACATCGCCGCCGACTGCAGGGTGCTCGCCGCAGACGAGATCGTGAACACCCGGTTACTGAACAGGCGCGGGTTGATGACCGGCTCCCTCGCGCGCATCTCCCAGAAGAAGAACGCGACCCAGGCGATCGCCGAGAAGACCCACGCGCCCACGACCTCCCACGACAGCCACGGATAGGTGGTGCCGGCCCAGGTGAACCCGAGGAGCATGGGGACGGCCGCGGTGACGAGCAGCGCCGACCCCTCGTAGTCAAGGCGGTGCCTGCGTAGGGTGACGTGACCGGGCAGGGCGACCAGGCAGAAGGCGATGGCCACGATGCCCACCGGCAGGTTGACGTAGAAGACCCAGCGCCAGCTGAAGTTGTCGGTGATCCAGCCGCCGAGCAGCGGCCCGAAGATCATGGCGAGGCCGAAGACGCTCATCAGGATGCCCATGAACTTGGCGCGCTGGGCGGGCGGGAAGATGTCGCCGACGATCGCCTGCGAGATGGGCATCATGGCGCCCGCGCCCAGGCCCTGGAGGCCCCGAAAGGCGATGAGGGCGGTCATGCCGTGCGCCTGGCCGCACAGGGCCGACCCCACGACGAAGATGCCCATGCCCAGCGCATAGAAGCGCTTGCGCCCGTACGCGTCTGACAGCTTGCCCCAGATCGGCATGGAAGCAGCCGTCGCGAGCAGGTAGCCGGTGGTGACCCACACGTAGTGCTCGAAGCCGTTCAGGCTCTGGACTATCTTTGGCATGGCGGTGCCGACGACCGTCTGATCGAGGGCCGACAGCAGCATGCCGAGCATCACGCTCGCGAGGATGAAGCCGATGCGGCGGCGACTGAGCGTGTCGCCCCACGCCTGGCGACTGGCGGCGGCGTGGCGGTCGGCGGTCGCCTGATGTTCGGTGGCGGCGGCTACCGCGCCGCCGTTCGACTTGGCCAACGAGGACTCCTGGTCTTTCCGTCCGTGGGCCGGCGCCTTGGCGGCGCCGATCCCTTCGAGGAGCCCCTAGGATAGCGTAGAGTCGGCGATTCCGCCCCCGGCGCCGGCGAACCCGACGCTTCAGTCCTCTTCGGCCTGCGGCCGCCGGCGCCGCAGCACCAGGACGACGACGATCGCCGCGACGACCACGACCGCCACGACGGCGACGATCAGCGCCGTGTCGCCCGATCCGCCGCCGGCCGCCGCGGTCTTGGGCTTCAGGTTCAGGTACGAGCCGATGAAGCCCTCGGTGTAGAAGGCCGGCCCGCTGCCGTCGAACATCTGGGTCCAGCCGGTCCACTTCGTCGTGTTGTAAGCCTCGAGATAATCGGGGTACGCGAGCACCACCCAGGGCGTCTGCTGGTACATGATCTGCTGCATCTGAGAGATCGGCGTCAGGCGCGCCTGGGGGTCGATGGTCGACGCCTGTACCGTGTTCAGCGCGTCGTACTGGGCGTTCGACCAGAAGGGCTCGTTCAGGCTGCCGATCTCGTAGGTGGTGAGACAGCTGAGCGTCTGGCCGGGGTCGAAGTAGCCCGTCCAGTCCCACACGACCATATCGAAGTCGGGCTTCCAGATGTTGCCGTGGGCGTTGTAGATGTCGGAGGTGAGAGCGCCGTCGTCGACGACCGAGAGCTTGATCTTGAGACCGAGCTTGTCGAGCCAGCCGGTGATGAGCTTGGCGTCGACCTGGTTCGCATCGCTGTCGGTCGGGCTGTAGAGGCGCAGGGTGATGGGCTTGCCCTGCCTGTTCAGACGCACCCCGTTCTTGAGCGGGTAGCCGGCCTGGGTGAGGAGCTGGCTGGCCTTGGCCAGGTCGAAGGTGTAGAGCTGGCCGGCCGGCGGCTGCCAGTGGTAGTCGGGGTCGGCGAAGCTCTCAGGCGGGATGATGGTGGTGCCCGGGTGTGGCGAGGCCGCTGTAGGCGACCGCGCACAGCTGCTGGCGGTTGATCGCGTAGTTCAGGGCGTTGCGGAACCTCCAGTCGCGCAGCACGGGGTTGCCCAGCGAGCTCGACTTGTCGTAGCAGTTGAACTCGAGGTAGTCCCAGTCGTAGTAGTGGTAGGCGACCGCCTTGAAGCCCGGGGCCGACTCGAGGGCCCTGAACTCGGCTTCAGGCACGCCCCAGGCGGCGTCGATGCTGCCCGTCTTGAGGTCGGAGACCATCGTGTCGGCGTCCTGGTAGAGCTCGAAGTAGATCTGGTCGATGGCCGGCTTCTTGCCGTACCAGTAGGGGTTGCGGACCATCTCGACGTAGCTGCCCTTGACGAAGGCCACGGTCTGGAAGGGGCCGCTGCCGATGATCGGCGGCTTGTTGACGTAGCTCGTCTGGGCGGCTTGCGGCGAAACGTGCGCCCAGATGCTCGGGCAGGATCGGCACGGCCGCCTTCTCGAGGTCGGCCTTGGGCGCCGAACACACGATCCGCACGGTGGTCGGGTCGATGGCGGTCACCGTCTTGATGCCGGTCGTGTAGTTGGTGAGGTTGGTCAGGTCGTTCTTGATGATGTAGGTGTAGGTGAAGGCGACGTCGGCGGCGGTCAGGGGCACGCCGTCCTGCCACCGGACGTTGGGTCGCAGGTGGATGGTCCAGACCTTGCCGTCCGCCGAGATGCCGCCGTTCTGCTGGGTCGGGAACTGGGCCGCGAGGTCGAGCGTCGGCTGGTTGTGGTCGCCGTAGCCGAACAGGTACGAGTAGTTGAGCGCCCAGATCTCGTAACTCGAGAGCCCGATGAACGGGTTGAGATTGTCGGGCTCGCTCGTCCAGCCGATCCGCAGGACGACCTTGCCCGTACCAGGCGACGGCGAGGGGCTCGCGGCGAAGGCCGAAACGAGACCCAGGACCAGGCTCGCGGCGAGAGCGACGGCGAGAGCCAGGAGAGCGATGCGGCAAGTGCGACGTGACACCTTCGGATCCACAGTGCTCCCTCCGTTCGACCGACCCACCACGTGAGTGTGAGCGGCGGCGGCGAACGGGTCAAGGCAACGGCACGAAGCTCCTGTCGGACAGCCTCAGGACCGCACGATACCCGGCCGACCGGGCGGCCCGCACACCGCGATCGAAGGCCAGCCCCACCTGCCCGGGCTCGTGGGCGTCGGAATCGATGACGAGCGGCACGCCGAGGTCGCGGGCGCTCGCCAGCAGGCGGTCCGACGGGTACATGGCGCCCGCCCGGTCGAGGATGCCGCTGGTGCAGAGCTCGATCGCCGTGCCCGCGGCGGCCACGGCCTGGAGGGCGGCGTCTTCATAGGCTCCGACGTCGTGGGCCGGCCGCTCGCTCCAGACCGTGAGGTAGTCGAAGTGGGCGATGATGTCGAACAGCCCGCAGCCGGCCGCTCGTGCGACGGTCTCGTAGTAGGCCCGATACACCGCGTCGGGGTCGGGCCAGCCCGGGTGACCGACGACGCTTTCGTCGTCGAAGGCAAAGCGACCGACGAAGTGCACGGCGCCGATCACGTAGTCGAGCGGGAGCGCGGGCAGCGTGTCGGAGAGCCACTGCTCGCAGTCCGGCAGGTAGTCGGCTTCGACACCGAGCAGGACGCGGATCTCGGGGTGGCGCGCGGCCGCGTCGCGCACGTCGGCGACGTAGCTGTCGAGGAGTGCGGGGGCGATGCCGTACGATCCCGCCTCGCCGAGACCGGGCGGGACGAGATGGTCCGAGATGCCGATCTCGGCCAGTCCCAGGGCGGCCGCGCGCGCGACGCACTCGTCGATCTCGCCCTCGCCGTCCGAGTAGCGCGTGTGCACGTGGTAGTCGCCCAGGGCGTGATAGTCCATGAAGCCGGACGTGGCCATGCGTCCCTCCTCGGCGCCGGGTGCGAGCCGCGGGCTCACGCCGGCGCCGCGTCGCCGCTCATTGCACTCGGCAGCTTACGCCGGTCAGGGCGGGCCGGCGACGTCGGCATGGCCGCCGTGCCCACCCGGCGAAGGGCAGTCGCGCCGCTGCAGCGGGTGTACGCTGCAGACCGCAGCCGCCTTGTGCCCCGGCCGACGACCGCCGGCCGCGGCCGCGAGGTGGCAGCGCTTCCCACATCGCGAGGAGTCGTCATGAGCATCGTCCTTCCTGATCCGGGCCCGCCCAACGCGGCCTTCGAGCACGCCGCCGACCGCTCCCGGCTGGAGGCGACCGCCAAGGCGCTCGAGGTCCGTGGGTTCGCCGCTGTGATCGCCGACGGCGCCCGGCACGCGCGGGCGCTCGTGCTCGGCGCGATCCCCGAGGGTTCCGAGGTCCACAGCGCCCTGTCGGAGACCCTGCGCGAGCTCGGGATCACCCGTGAGATCGACGAGTCGGGCCGCTACGACTCCGTGCGGGCCCGCCTCGCGGCGATGGACCGCGAGACGCAGGGCCGGGAGATGCGCAGGCTCGGCGCCGCTCCGGACTTCGTGCTCGGCAGCGCCCACGCCGTCACCGACGACGGCATCATCCTCGTCGGGTCGGGCACCGGCAGCCAGCTTGGAGCCTACGCCTATGCCGCCGGCAAGGTGATCCTGGTGGTGGGCCACCAGAAGCTCGTGCGCGACCTGAACGAGGCCCGGCGCCGTCTCGTCGAGTACTCGCTGCCCCGCGAGTTCGCCCGCATGCAGAGTGTCGGGCGGGCCGGCAGCCTGCTCGGCAAGACGCTCACGCTCGAAGCGGACTTCGGGGGCAGGATCACGGTCGTCCTCGTGCCGGCCCACCTCGGGTTCTAGCGCTCGGAGACACCCGGCTCGCTTCAGGGGCCGGTACCCGCTTCCTCGTCGGCCGGTCGCGCCGGCTGTCGTCGCCGCCAGCGGCACATGCTGCCCACGGGTGAGCGAGGCGAGGGCGCCCACCAGCGCGAGCCCGGCGCCCGCCACCATGGCGTTGCGATAGCCGTGAGCGTAGTGATGCAGCACGTAGGCGGCGGCCACCGACGCGGCGGCCCGGCTTTGACCGGGGACCGGTGTGCCGAGCATGAGCAGCAAGCGACCGCCGTTCGGCCCCAGCGCGCTGGCCGCGATCCCGCCGAGGACGGCCACACTGAGCGCCTGTCCGGTGACCCGCATCGTGCCGACGAAGGCGCTTGCCAGACCGAGCTGCCGTCTTTGCACGCTGCCCATGATGGCGCTCATGTTGGGGGCGCTGAAGGATGCCATGCCCAGTCCGACGACGCCGAGACTGGCCATGACGCGCAAGAGGCCGGACGAGATCGGCGTGGTCGCCAGAAGCAGCATGCCGACCGCCACGATGGCCATGCCGCCGCTGGCGAGCAGCCGCGAGCCGACCCTGTCGCTCAGGCGACCGCTGAACGGACTCAAGGCGGCCATGACGGCCGGTTGAGCGAGCATCAGCCAGCCGGTGAGACCCGCCGAGCGACCCTGAACGACCTCGAGGTAGACCGCCGTCAAGATAGTGATCGCGCCGAGAGCCATGTAGTTGAGCAGCGCGGCGAGGTTGGCGGCCGCGAAGAGGCGGTTGTGAAAGAGCAGGTCGAGGTCGAGCAGCGGGTCGGTCGCGCGCCGCTCGCTGAAGATGAAGGCCGCCAGGCTGACGGCGGCGAGTCCGAGCAGGCCGAGGGTGCGAGGCGACGTCCAACCCCATTGCGAGGCAAACGTCAGCGGCACCAGCAGGCAGACGAGGGTCAGGCCCCAGAGGCCTGCCCCGCGGGCGTCGGGACGCATGGCCCGCTCGTCGCCGCGTTCGTGACGGGGCAGAAGCAGGTAGCCGCAAGCGGCGACGGCGATGCCGATCGGCAGGTTGACGAAGAAGATCGAGCGCCAGCCGAAGTGGTCGGTGAGAAAGCCGCCGAGCGGCGGTCCCACGCTCAGGCCGAGGTAGACGGCCATGACGTTGATGCCCAGGGCGCGGCCCCGCTCCTGAGGCGGGAAGACGGCCGTCACGATCGCCGCCGAGGTGGCCACCAGCAGGGCCGCGCCGACTCCCTGCAGCGCCCGACTGGCGATGAGCCAGGCCACGTTCATGCTGAGCCCGGAGCAGAGCGAACCGATCGTGAAGATCGCGATGCCTGCCAGGTAGAAGTGCACCCGGCCGTGCTGGTCGGCCAGGCGCCCCAGGGGGATGAGAAGCACCGCCATGACGAGCAGATACACCGCCTGGACCCAGATGGAGGCGGTGAAGCTCAGATGCAGGCTGCGGCCCATCTTGGGCAGCGCCACGGCGACGATGGATCCGTCCAGGGGCCCCATGAAGGCGCCCACCGACGTCAGGGCGAGCAGCTGCCAGCGTCGCTCGTAGAGCTGTTCAGGGCGAATGCGACTGATCAGAGGCACGACAAGAGTATAGCGGGGATGACGGTGCGCCCTCGGCTCTTGACTGTCAGGCTCTCTCCTGCCCGCGCATCGACCGTCGGGCGGCGGCGCGAAACATGCCGGGCAAGCCGCCGTGCAGTCGGGCAGGCACGATCATCCAGCGCGGCACGAAGACCTCGGGCACGTCACCTTCGACCGCCGCGATCACGCTCGTCACGACCCGCGCCGGAGCGACCGGCCGGGGGAACCGTCGCGCGTAGGGGCGGCCGCGGCGAGCGAAGAACGACGTCGCCACAGCCGCCGGCACGACGACCGTGACGCCGACGCCGCTGCCAGCAAGCTCGTAGCGGACACTCTCGGAGAAGGCGATCAGTCCGGCCTTCGTCGCCGAGTAGACGGCCTCGTGAGCAACGCCGAGCACGCCGGCGATCGAAGCCACATTGACGATGTGCCCGTGGCCGCGCGCGACCATGCCGGGAGCGAGCGCCGCCGTGAGCCGGATGGGCGCGGCCAGGTTGACGGCCAGCATCTCCAGGACGGCGGCGGGGTCGATCTTCTCGAGCGATTCGTAGCGCCCGAAGCCGGCGGCGTTGACGAGCAGGTCGATCGGCCCCGCCCAGTCGAGGAGTCTCTCGAGATCGCGCTCGTCGCCCAGGTCGGCGGAGAGCACCGCGGCCCCGCACAGCTCGGACAGCTCGCTCAGCGGCTCGGCCTCGAGACCGGTGGCCCTGACCCGCGCTCCGCGCTTCGCCAAGGCGATCGCGGTGGCGCGACCGATGCCCAGCGAGGCGCCGGTGACGAGGGCTGTGCGTCCGGCGAGGTCCATGTCGCTCCAGAGTCTACCGGCGAGCGACGTCGCGGCGCCGTTGGCCGCCTCAACACCGCGACCGACCCCGGGTGGGGGTATCGTTGGCACGACTCGAGGGAGGAGGGCGACGGCCACATGGACGAGTTCAGCCTGAGGCGGCTCCTGGCCGAGCGCGCCGGCGAAGGCATGGAGCTGTACGGCCGATACTCGAACCCTCGCTTCGTGCAGATCCTCAGGATCCTCGGCTTCGACCGGCAGTGGGCGCAGGCCGAAGGCCCGTACCTCATCGACCGTGACGGCACCAGGTTCCTCGACTGGCTCGGTGGCTTCGGCATGTACAACGTGGGGCGCAACAACGAGACGGTGCGCCGGGCCCTCGAAGACCTGCTCGCGCTGCGGACCCCGAGCCTCCCCCAGCTCGGTCTGTCCGACCTGCCGGGGTTACTCGCCGAGGCGCTCCTGCGCCACGCTCCCGCCTCCACCGATCGCGTGCTGTTCGTCAACAGCGGCGCCGAGGCCGTCGAGGCCGCCCTCAAGCTGGCGCGCGCCGCCGCCGGCAGGCCCCGGGCAGTCGCCGTCGAGAACGGTTTCCACGGGCTCACCCTCGGAGCGCTCTCGGTGAACGGCAGCGCCGATCAGCGCGCCCGGTTCGGCCCTCTGCTGCCGAGCGTGACGTGGGTGCCGTTCAACGACCTCGGAGCGCTCGAAGCGGAGCTGCGCCACGAGGACGTGGCGCTCTTTCTGACCGAACCGGTCCAGGGCCAGGGCGTCGTACTGCCCGAGCCCGGGTATCTGCCGGCCGCCCAGCAGCTCTGCCGTCGCTACGGCACGCTCTTCTGTGTCGACGAGGTGCAGACCGGCTTCGGCCGCACCGGGAGGATGTTCGCCGGCGAACACTGGGGCCTGGAACCCGACCTCCTCACCGTCTCGAAATCGCTGTCGGGCGGCTACGTGCCCGTCGGGGCGCTTCTGCTGCGCTCCACGATCCACGACGCGGTCTTCGACTCGCTCGAGCACGCCACCTCGCACGGCTCGACGTTCGCCCCCAACGACATGGCCATGGCCGCCGGTCTCGCGACCCTCGCGGAGCTCGAGACGCCACGCCCTCGTCGCCCGCAGCGCCCGCCTGGGGGAGTACCTCATGGCGCGCACGCGGCCGCTCGTCGAGGCCTTCGACGTGGTCAGGGACGTGCGTGGGATGGGGCTCATGTGGGCGATCGAGTTCGGCGAGCCGCGGCGCGGCGCGCACACGTGGCGCTTTCTCGAAGCTCGCCAGCCGGGCATCTTCGCCCAGTTCGTCATCGGTCCCCTCTTTCGCGAGCACCACATCCTGAGCCAGGTCGCCGGCCACTCGATCAACGTGCTCAAGGGTCTGCCGCCGCTCGTCATCGGCGAGGACGACGTCGACTGGTTCGCGACCGCCCTCGAGCAGGTGATCGAGCAGGCCCAGCGGCTGCCGCGAGCCGCCCTGCGTTTCGGCACCCACGCGGCCCGCGCCCTTCCCCACCGTCGCGGCGGCGCGCCTTCGAGGCAGAGGCAGGGCCGGGCGCTCGTAGGGAGCGCGCGGCCGCCGGCTCCCACACCCGTAGCCGCTCGGCGCTCTCGGGACCGCGCGCGAGCGATCACCCCACGGCGTGCGGCGCCCACGCATCGCCCGGCGGGGCGGGGTGAGAACGGCGTGTCGCGCCGGGTCTCGGCGGCGCGCTGTTCACCCGGCGCGGGTGACGACCGGCCGCCGTTGCCGGCCTAGTCTCGTCTCGACAGATGCCATACGGAACGAGAGGAGACTGTGATGAAGCGTCTACTGATCGCTGTGGTCCTGATCATGCTGGTGACGGCCGTGGCTGCCTCACCGGCCTTCGCGTATCTCAGTGCGCAGGCGGGCGGCCCCGTCGTCAGCGCTTCGCCGGCGGGCGCCCCCGTCACGGCCTCGCACGCCGCCGCTGCCGCCGCCCACCGGGGCATTGCCGGCCTGGTCACCGGGGGCGGCGGCGCCGTCCAGGCGACCCGGATCCTCGGTCGCGGCCTGCCGGGCGGCACCGTACCCGCGAGTCACGGCGGCACGGGCGATCCTGATCGCCCTGCTGCTGTCCGTCGTCATCGGCGGCGCCGTCTATGCCATCGCCGCCGATCGGCGGCGCCACGCCCCCGCCGGGTCCACCGAGTCGGCGCGCCTGCCCGCCTTCAAGCCCGCCTCCGATCAGAAGCGCAAGGCTGCCTGACCGGTGCTCGCCCACACACGGGGTCGAGGCGTGAGGACCCTCTGCTATCGATTGTCGGTCGCTCCCGGCCGCGACTGCGGGGAGGGTCCTCACCTCGTTCCCACGTCGGGCGCCTCGCTCATCCGGTATCTCACCAGCCCGACACGGCGCTGGCGAGTGTAGCGTCCGGCAACGCAGTGGCGCCGATGGCAGCGGCTCTTTTTCGTTTGGCGACGCATGGGTATCTTCAGGCCAGGCGTCCGGCCCTCGAGGGGAGATGGCGCCTGACCAGTGGAGGTATGAGTCTTGAGCAGTTCTCCCAGCATGCTCGGCTGGTTCCCGGGGCGGCGCGCGGCCGCGCAGAGATCGACGGGGGCTCGCCGCAAGGCCCTGGCCGGACTGGAGTTCGCGCTCGCCGAGCTCGATCACGACCTGAAGCGACTCGCCGACCTCTCCTATACGGAGCAGGACGACGGCGAAGCCGGCGCCCGGCAGACGGTCATCAGCTCGCGGATCCTCGAGGTGCTGCAACGCGGCGACCGCTTTGCCGCGGTCCTCGGCGCCGATGAGGCGGCGAGCGCCTGGCGAGCTCTGGCGGCGAGCACGACCGAGGCCCGCCTGCTCGGGCGGCGTCCGGACAACGCCGCCAAGCTGAGGATCGCCGCCGCCCAGTGCGAGCAGCTGCAGCAGTTCGTCGACCAGGAGCTCACCGCGTAGCTCTTGCGCAAGCATCGGAGAGGTTGTCGACGGCGAGTGCCGAAGTGAGCCGGCGATGTCGTACATACACCTCATGGACCACGTCGCGCAGGGCTTCGAGATCGTCGGCGTCGCCGTTCTGGTCGGCGGTTTTGCCATCGGCCTCGCGCGAGCGGGGATGTCACTCCTGCGTCATGACTCCCTGGGCATCTACGTCATGCTGCGCCGCTACTTCGGGCGCAGCATCCTCCTCGGCCTCGAGATCCTCGTCGCCGCCGACCTCATCCGCACCGTCGCCGTCGAGCCCACCGTGGAGAACGTCCTCGTGCTCGGTCTGATCGTGCTCATCCGGACCTTCCTGAGCTTCTCGCTCGAGATCGAGATCGACGGCGTCGTACCGTGGCGCCGAGGTCCGCGCGAAGCGTGGAACGCGATCGCAAAGCCGGGCAGAGCGGGCGGCGCGCCGGCCGACTGAGCGCGAACGGCCCAGCGCCGTTCGGCCCAGCGCCGTTCGAGACCGGGCGCGGCAGCGCGGACTTGCCCGGACCCCCCCAGCCGCCGGCGAGCGTCAGGCGCCCGGAGCGCGATACGCGACGCTCTTCCTGGTAGCCGCGTCGACCTCTTCCGGAGTGAGCAGCACGACGACGTGCGAGCGAGCCGCACCCGCCGCCGAGACGGCGAGGCTGACGGCCGCCGCCGTGACGTTGTCGGGCAGCTCCGCGATGGCGTAGACGTCGTCCTCGCCGAAGGCGTAGTAGAACCCCTCGAGGGCGCCACCGAGGCCCTTGATCATGCCGTCGACCATCGTCCGCCGGCTGCTCCCGCCCTCCTTGAGCAACCCCCGTACGCCCTCTGCCGTGTACGAAACGCGAAGAAGATACCTGGCCATGATCGCTCCCCTGTAGATCCCTGTGGACCTCGGTATGCTTCCCGCACGCCGCCGCCGCGGTCGCCGTTTGCGCGCCCGGCGAGCCGGCGACGATCCCTCCCTACGGTTTGCGCGACGTCCCGACCGGCTAGCACCCATGAGACACGAGTACGCAAATCGAGCCGGCGAGTCGGAAGGCTCGTCCGTCTCCTGGAGGACAACATGAGCGCTACGAGCATCAGCGACACTCTCGGGAAGACCAGCAACGCATTCATCGCCGACCCGCAGAAGGCGCGCGCGAAAGGCGTTCCCGCGACGGCGCGCCTACTGGACGGACTTCGATTCGAGGTGACCGGTCCGAACGGTGAGACCGCTCTCACCGACATGCCGCAGGCGATGGGCGGCGCCGCCAGCGCGCCGGCTCCGGGCTGGATGCTCCGTGGAGCGATCGCCTCGTGCACGGCCACCGTCATCGCCATGCGGGCGGCTCGGGTCGGCGCCCGCCTGACGACGCTCGAGATCACCGTCGAAAGCGAAGCCGATCAGCGCGGCATGCTCGGTCTGGACGAGAACGTCAGCGCCGCCTTCATCACGATGCGTATCCGGATCAGGATCGGGGCGGACGGCATCGCGCCAGACGACCTGCGGGCGCTCGCCACCTGGGGCGACGCGCATTCACCTGTCGCCTGCACCGTGCGCGAGTCTCCCGCGACTTCGGTCGAGGTCGAGATCGTGTGAACCCACGGTCGCGAGAGGCCACTCGCCGCAAGGTCTCCCTGCGGCGGCTCAGGTCGCGAGGGCGCTCAGTCGACGGTCGCGGCCTGGCGGACCGCGTCGGCGAGCACCTCGGGGGACTGCGCGCCGCTCACCATGAGCCGGTCGGCGATGACGAAGGTCGGCACGGCGCGGATGCCCAGGCTGGAGGCCAGGCGCTCCTCCGCGCCCACGTCCGCCGCGTAGTCGTCGCCGTTCGTCACGGCCGCGGCGGCGGCGGCCGGCATGCCGGCCGCCGCCGCCGCGGCCGCCAGCACCGCCCCAAGACCGACGTTCTCGCCACGGCTCCAGTGGGCCGCGAACAGCTCGTCGGCGAGCGCCTGCTGCCGCGCCACGCCGTCGTGCACGGCCGCGGTGAGCAGCCGATGGGCGTCGAACGTGTTGGGCCGCACCGGCTGGACGCCGAAGGGCAGACCCTCTTCGCGAGCGATGGTCGCCAGGCGCTCGTGCATCGTAGCGATCATCTCGGGCGGATACCTGCCCTCCAGGTAGGCGCGCGCCTCGACGCCATCCCGGGGCACGGTAGGGTCGAGCTCAAAGGCGCCGTACCGCCAGCTCACCTGAGCGGCGGTCTCGCCCAGCAGGACCAGTGCTGCTCGCCAGCGCTCCACGCCGACATAGCACCATGGTCACACGATGTCGGACCAGATCACCACATCGATCATGGGGTCTCCTTCTGCGCTCGACGACTGCTACTCTGACGATACCCCGTGACCCCACGTCGGAAATACTGAAAGGCCACGTCCACCACCTGGAGAGGATACCGATATGAGCGAAAGCGAAGAGATGCGCCGCAGCGCCCTCGTCTTCGGCGCCCGGAACCTCGGCAAGGCGGTCATCGAGCTGCTCCTCGCCGAGGGCTGGGCGGTCGCCGGCGCCGCCCGCTCCGACGACACGCTCGAGGGCGTCTCGGCCCTCGGGGCGCTCGCGGTGCGGGCCGACGTCACCGACGCCGCGAGCGTGCAGCGGGCGCTCGAGCAGGCCGCCGCGACCCATGGCCACGTCGACCTGGTCGTCAACGCCGCCGCCTCCGGAGGCGATCGCGGCGGGCCGTTCGGCGGCGGTCCGATCAGTGAGGCGCCCCCCGAGGCGTTCGAAGGCTGGGCCGCGGCCCCGGCCCGCACGGCGTTCACCTTCCTGTCCGCCTCCGCTCGCTTTCTGCGTGGCCAGGAGCGGCCGGCCACGATCGTTCAGGTCACGGGGGGCTCCGCCAGACGCGCCATGGCCGGGCGCGGCCTGTGGGCAGCGGGCTCGTTCGGTGTGCGGGCGATCGCCAATGCCGCGGCCCTCGAGCTCCGCGACGAGGGTATCCAGGTCGCCCTGCTGATCGTCGACGCCGGCATCGAGCCGCTGGCCGGGCCCTACCCGGGCGCGCGGCGTGAGGCGCTCGCCGACCCGCGGCAGATCGCCGCGGCCGTCGCCTTCCTCGCAGATCAGGGGCCGCGCGCGGCCAGCCACGAGCTGACCCTCACGCCGCTGGCCGAGCGCTGGGTGCCCTGACGATGCTGTTGGACCGGGTGTAGACTCGGGCGCCAGTCAAGCTCGCAGAGGAGGTCTCGTTGCACCCGCTGCCCCCCGAGCTTCTGCCCGGCGTCCCCTCGTTTTCGTTCACGCTGCTGCACCTGCCCTTCACCGTCGCCTGGCCGAACCTGATCGCCTGGCTTTGTGTCATCGTCGCCTTCGTGGCCGGCGCCTGGGCGCGGATCCCTCGCTGGATCGGCTGAGAGTGGCTTCGTGAACCTCACCGTGAGCGCCCAGCGCGCCCTGCGGCGGGCGCTGACCGTCGAAGACGCGCTGCCGACCCGCATGCCGGTCTACGTCAACTCGATCGCCTACCTGTTCGGGGCGACGGCGCTGATGTCGTTCGTGCTCCTCATCCTCTCCGGCGTGCTGCTGGCCCTCGGCGGCCCCTTCTGGTACCACACCAACAGCGTCGGGCGCTTCTTCGACTACGTCCATTTCTGGAGCGTGCAGCTCTTTTTCGCCGCCCTCATCGCCCATCTCGCCACCAAGTTCTTCCTGGGCGCCTGGCGCGGCGGTCGCTGGGCCACCTGGATGGTCGGCGCTCTGCTCCTGGCCAGCAGCATCTTCACCGGACTGACGGGCTACCTGTTGCAGACCAACTGGGATTCGCAGTGGATCGCCACCCAGGCCAAGGACGCCATGAACGCAGCCGGCGTCGGGGCGCTCTTCAACACCATGAACACGGGCCAGGTCCTCATGTTGCACGCGATCGTCATGCCGCTCGTCGTCGCGGCGATCATCGGCCTGCACCTGTTCCTCGTGCGCCGCGACAGCCCCGTGCGCCCCTACGACGACTGACGCCGTGGATGCGCGACCGACACTGGGCGACGTCCTCGACCTGAGCGCCGCCGGGCCACGCACCCAGGAGAACCTGCGGGGTGTACCGCTCAAACCCTACGACCTGCTGCGCGAGGGCCTCGTCGTGTTCGGTTTCGTACTGATCGCCGTCGTCCTGCTGTCGATCGTCTTCAAGGCGCCCGACTACCCGACGATCAACGCCCAGGGCGTCGCCACTCAGCAGCCCCTCGCGTTCCTGCAGACGGCGTCGGGCATCCTGGCCCAGGATCCCGATATCTCGGCGGTCTCCGACTACGGCCCGCCTTACGACGGCGACTCGAGCGCGGCGCAGCACATCGGCCCGATCGCCCCCGCCGTCTGGGCCAAGGACATCTTCGGTGTCACCATCCCGATCGACCCGCCACGCGACCTGATCATCGAGCCGCTGCGGCGTGCCGCCGTGCTCGACCCCGCGCTCGGGTTGGCGGTCGACCGCTACACGGGAGCGACGGCTCAGCAGAAGGCCGCCTGGCTTGGCGCCTACCGCAAGGCGCTCGCCGGCGCGACCGTGTCCGGCGGCACCGTCACCCTGGCGCCGGGCGACTACGGACCAGTGGCGGAGATGATGGACGGGATGCTGCGACTGGGACGCTCGGGGCTGCTCGAAGGCGCTTTCGCGGCCGACGGCAACGCCTACTACCCCTACACCTTCGACGCCACCAAGGCGCTGCTGTTCTTCGCCATCGCCACCCCCTACACCGACACGGCGTCGCATCTCAAGCAGCTTGGCAACCCGCAGTGGGGCATCGTCCACGAGACCGGTAACTACCCCGGGGCCTGGTGGCTCGACGCCTACCAGGTCTGGTACGAAGTGCCGGCGATCGCCAACGCCGACAACGCCGACCTCATCGTCGTGGTCATCATGACCGTCATGTTCGTGGTGCTGCTCACGCTGCCGTTCATCCCCGGCCTGCGACGCATCCCGCACGGCGTCAAGGTCTACCGGCTCATCTGGCGCGACTGGTACCGAAAGTACGCTCCGGAGGCCAGCGGGCAGGACTAGCGCGCACCGAAGTCGCGCAAGCCTGAGCGACGACGACGCAGTCGCTCGAC
>CAWCWZ010000070.1:0-109696 GCA_963799395.1 uncultured Actinomycetes bacterium | reverse complement strand
ATGAGATCGGCTTCGGCCTGCGGCGCGGTCTTCTTCAGGAGCTGCAGCTGACGGATCTGCATGTTGGTCTGCTGCAGCGTGTTCTGCTGGGCCAGATACTGGGTGTTCAGGTCGGCGATCTTCTTCTGCTGCGGACTGAAGAGGAAGAAGTACCACAGGACCCCGATCACCACGGCCACCACGCCGACGATGATGTAGAGCTCACGACCACGAAGCTTCATCACTGCCCACCTCCCATCGTGATCGACGGTGCCGCGGGAGCCAGCGGCGGCGTGGTCGCGAAGGGCCGCAGACTGGCGGTGATGACGAAGGTGACGTCGGGGAGCGAGCCGGCCGACGTGGAACGCGTAGAGGACGCGAGCTTGAGGTTCATGATCTGCGGCATGAGGCCGAGCTGGGTCAGCAGGGTGGCGACCTGGACCTGGGCGGCGTAGAGAGTGCTGCCCGTCGCGTCGCCGGTCAGGTTAAGGTCTGTGCCGAGCGTCGTTGAAGTCGCCGCTGCCGCCGAGTCGTTCGCACCGGCGACCATGTAGGGCGGCACGGTCAGGCTCATCGACTGCAAGGACACCCCGGACGGGATCAGCAGGCTGACCTCTTCGAGGACGTTCGAGAGGATGACCCTGGAGTTCAGGATCTGCGTGGCCGTGAGGGTCATCGCCTGCCGCTGGACCTGCAGCGCCGCGTACGGCTTGAGCGCGGCGAGCTGGACGTTGGCCACGTCGACCTGCGCGGCGACCGTGTTGACCTGGTCCTGCTTGGCAGACACCTGGCGTACCGACATGAAGTAGACCGCGCCGAGCGCCACCACGAGGACGATGAGTCCGACGATGGTCAGCAGCAGACCCTGCTCGCGCGCAGCCCTGGATCGTTCTTCGGGTGGCAGAAGGTTGATTCGCGTCATCGCGGCCTACCCCTCGTCGTCGAGCGCCAGCCCGATGGCGATCGCGAGGCGCGGCGCCATCCACTCGAGCTGGACTTCGGTCAGTTTGGTCTTGTTCTCGCCGATCTCGCGCAGCGGGTTGCCGATCTCGACCGGGAGATGCAGCCCTTGCGAGAGGCAGTACGCGATGTTGCGCGTGAGAGCGCCGTCGCCCGTGAGCACGAGCTTGGAGATCTCGCCGACGTGCTCCTGCGTGTGGTAGTAGTCGATCGAGCGGCGCAGCTCGTCGGAGAACGGCTCGCAGGCCTGCTCGAACGTGTGATGGATCTCTTGCTGCGTCTCGGGCGTGAGATCGCCCGGCTGATCGGGCTGCTCGCCGGCGAGCCCCACCTGGATGCGCAGCGCCTCGGCTTCTTCGAACGAGATCGCCCGGTGCTGCATGAGCGCCTGAGTGAGCGACTCGGCGCCGAGGTTGATCACACGGGTGAACTGCGTGACGCCGCCCGCCGCGACCACCAGGTTGGTGATGCCCCCGCCCATGTTGACCAGGGCGATGACGTCGGCGCCGGGCACCTCGGGCGCACCCTGGTCGATGAAGCTGGGCTTCGGCGCGAGCGCGCGGATCATGGCAAAGGCCTGCAGATCGATGCCGCCGATCATGAGGCCGGCCTTCTTGGCCACGTTCACGAACTGCCGCACCATCTCGCGCTGCGCGGCGACCAGCAGGATGCGCTGCTTGATGCTGCCGTCGTCGGCGGCGTGGGTCGAGAGCACCTTGTAGTCGAGGATGGCCTCGTCGACCGGGATGGGGATGTGCTCCTGGGCCTGAAACTCGATCGCGGCCCGCAACTCCTTTTCGTCGATCTGGGGGAACTCCATCGTGCGGACGACGATCTTCTGGTTCGCCACCCCCAGTTCGATGTTCTTGCTTGCGAAACCGCCCTCTTTCCAGAGGACTTTGAGCTCGTTGGCCAGAGAGTCGCCGTCGACGACCTCGCCCTCGAACACCAGTCCTTCGGGAAGCCCGCGGATCGCAGCATGCGTCAGCACGTTGTGCTGCTTTCCGGGCTTGACCTGAGCGGCAGCGATTGACGACTGCCCCAGATCGAGACCCACGCGCATTCCGTTCTTCGCCATGACCTTCCCCGTTCGCCTCTGTTCTTCAGGCAGGTTGTCGGCACAATCCGCAAAGCGCTTTAGGCCAAAGATGTCGGCCTGCGTCGCCGCCGCGGGCGCGCGCCCTGGGTCACTCGCGCCACGAGGCGCCGCGGACGTTGGCCGATCCGGGCGGCGCCGACGGGCCCGCAGCGTCGCTGAAGCTCACGGTGAGAGGGGCGTGCACGACCAGCCGCCCGGCATACAGACTGCCTTCGATGGACAGCGGCGCGTCGACCGTGAGCGTGCCCGTGACCACAAGATCGCCCCCCAGCACCGGCGGGGTCGAACCGTCGGGCCCGCCGGTGGCCACGCAGTCGCCCAGCACGACGACCGTCGCCGGACACGAAAGCGGCGCCGGCGGACGGTTGCCGAAGAGTCCGAGCCCCGCGTCCGCGGCGCTGACTACGTAGACGCGACCGCCGGCCGGCAGCAGAGGCGCCCCGAGCGCGGGTGGGGCGGCGCGCTCGAGCAGCGCCAGATCGAGCCCGGATGGGCCCAGCGCGGCCAGCGGGTCGGAGGCGTGAGCGGCGAGGGCGCCGACGACCGCCGGGCCCGGAGCGGCGACGAGATCGGCCGGTGGCGCCAGGCCCGAGTCGGCGTCTGAGTCGGCGGCCGGCGCGCCGCCGCCGGAGTGCTCCTCGACGCCGCGCGAGAGTATGCGGCCGTCGGCGTGCACGCCGGCCTGCGGGTACAGACCGCCGTAGGCGAGGTCGGCGACCGGTTCGGCGGCGGCCGGCGGAGTCGCCGCCAGCGTCACCCACTCGCGACCGCTGACGTCGCCGCCCGCGTACAGGCCGCAGTCGTGGAGCAGCGTCGGCGCCGCGAGGACGGCGTCGGCGCCCACCACGAGCCCGCGCGGAAGGCCGTCGGGGGTCGAAACGACGACGACGACGTGAACCACGCGCCGGGCCGGCCCCCACACGCCCGTGGCGTCGATGCGGCAGGCGGCCACGCCGGGATCGGCGGGGCTCACCGGCGAGGCAGGGTCGAGACGCGGCGCGAGGTCGGCGCCGGACAGAGCCGCGAGCGTCACCGAGTACGACCCACCGCCGAACTCGACCGGACCGAGGGCGGCTGGCAGCGACGACCGGTCGAGACGCAACCACCCCCAGCGCAGTCGGTCGAGGGCGTCGGCGACGCCCGCGTCGGCGGCATCGGCCGCGCGCGCCGCAGCCGCGTCGTCGCTCGAGATCGCACTCGACGAGAGCGCCGCGGCGACGAGCGTCGCCGTCGAGAGCAAGGCGATGGCGGCGATGAGCAGGGCGGCGAGCAGGGCAAAGCCCTGCTCGCCGCCGGCGGACGCGCGACGTTTCACGGCGGACACGGCAGAGACACCTGCCACGACGCGCTCGCGGTCTGCGCGGCACAGCGGATCACCGCCCGGAGCTCGACCCGCCGGACCAGGGGAAGGTCGGCGGTCAAAAGGCCGGCGCCCGCCGCGCACGGCAACGTCCGCCCCCGACCGTCGAAGTAGGTGATCGAGAAGTCGTCGACGCCTTCGGCGAGGTGAGCGCCGGACGCCTTGCGCCACAGGACGCGGCGGCCGGCGTCCCAGACGTAAGTGATGAGCTCGGTGGTCGCACCGTCGCCGGACGGCACGATGAAGGCGATGCTGGTCGAGGAGCAGCGGGTGGAGGATGTCGTGACGAGCCCGTCGCACTCGCCGAGCTCGCAGGTGCTGAGGCGCCGCGCGAAGGCGAGCGACGAGCGCGCGTCGAAGCGCTCTGAGCGGGCCGCGCACGACGCGCTCATGGACCAGCACCAGGCCCACCCCGAGAGCAGGATGACGCCGGCGACGGCCGTGGCGATGAGCAGCTCGACCAGACTGAAGCCGGCCGTGGCCTGAGCGGGTCGTGGGCGAGCGGCCATGATCAGGTCGCCGCCGGCGCCGCCGGCGCGGCGATGTGACAGGGCCCGTCGGGCCGGTCGGCGATGATCGCCACACGCGTGACGGCGCCGCTGTGCGCACCGGCTTGCCAGGCGACCGACACCCGTACGAGCAGCGCCGCGGAGGGCAGTGCGATGGCGCGGCCGGCGTCGTAGCCGGCCAGGCGAGCGGCGGCGACCGCTGTCCAGCCAGTGGCGCTGCCGACCACGAACGTGGCGGCGATCGTCATGCGGCCGCCCGCCACCGTTCTGACCGTGAAGAACGTCCCGGCGGGGCACCCGTCACGCGGTTCGGGGGCGAAGGCGGCGGCGGGCGTGTCGCCGCCGACGCCGGCATGGGGGAAGACGCGCGAGACGACGTCGGTGGGCGTTCCGTCGGCGGCGACGGCGAACGGCAGGCTGCGCAGCTGTTCGAGCTCTGCGGCTACGCTCGATTCGGCCGCCTCGCGGCCGCCAGCCCTGGCGCTCGCCTGGTCGACGGCGACGAGCACGTTGGAGGCGGCGATCACCACCAGCATGACGACCGCCGTCGCCACCACGACCTCGATGAGCGTCAGGCCTCGGTCTCCTAGCTCCATCGGACACGCCCGCCCATCTGCAGCACGACCGCCGACTCGGCGCCGTAGCGGGCAAAGACGAAGCTGCCGGCGCGCGCCTCGCCGGACAGCGCGCAGGGCCACCCTCGAGTGCCGAACTCGACGGCGGCGCCGGGGTAGTTGGTGGCGCAAGGTCCGTGGAACCGGCCGCTTTCGACGATCGTCTCGCCGGCGGCGTCGAGCTGCTCGCACACGTAGCCCAGGCCGTTGTCGTCGAGCCGCACGCGGACCGTGTCGCCCGAGGCTGAGGCGCGTGCCTGGGCGCGCCGCAGCACCAGGGCCAGCCGCTGGGCGTCGCCCTTGACCGCCGACCGGCCCTGGACCCAGGCGAGACCAGGCACTGAGACGCCGCCGAGCGTGGCCGCGACGGCGAGGGCGACGAGGAGTTCAGACATGGTGTGACCGCGTTGCATCAGCCTCGCAAGACCACGAGAAGGACCGAAAGAGAACGACGGACCCGGAGGTGCGCCGGCCTGTCGATGCTATCCGTGTCCGGCCGGACGCCGCGAGGTCGCGGCCGGCCACGAGGCGTTCACGTTCACAGCGCGGACGGATGACGGTCGGCGTCCGCCGGTCGGCGTCCCGGACTCCGCAGCCCGCGCCGATGGGCGCCGCATGGAGCCGTCCGCCGGCGCCGGAGCCGAACGCGGTGGTCAGGAGTGCAGGGCGGCGTGCAGGTACAGATGCAGGAGCTGGTCGCCGAAGAGAAGCCCGACGATGGCGCCGCAGGCGAGGAACGGCCCGAAGGGGACGGCCGTCTGTGAGCTGCGCCCGCGCGCGACGAGCACGATGCCGGCGAGCGCTCCGGCGACGAAGCCGATGAACAGGGCCGGGATCACGGCGGATCCGAGGAAGAACCCCATGCACAGGGCGAGCTTGACGTCGCCCATGCCCATGCCCTCGACGCCGCGCAGCCGCTGATAGATCAGGCCCGCCGCGAGCAGAAAGCCGGCCGCGCCGAGACCGGAGGCGAGCCACACCCAGCGCGCGCCTCCGCTCGGGTCGAGGATGGTCATGCCCAGGACGCCGATGACGGCCACCGGCAGGATCACGACGTCGGGGATGATCCGCTCGGCGATGTCGATATCGCTGACCAGGATCAGCGCCGCCACGAACAGCAGCTGCAGCAGCAGCAGCGCGCTCGGCCCCGTGGACGCCGCGACGGTCGCGAACAGCACCCCGGTGAGCGCCTCGACCAGCGGGTATCGCCAGCTGATCGGCGCCCCGCAGGCCCGGCACCGTCCACGCAGAGCGATCCAGCTGACGAGCGGGATGTTGTCGACGGCCCGGATCTGCGTCGTGCAGGCGGGACAGAACGAACGGCCGTAGGCGATGCTGATGCCGAGTGGCAAGCGGTAGGCGCAGGCGTTGAGGAAGCTGCCGATGAGCAGCCCGAACACCCCGGCGACCACGACGATGTAGGCGTGGAGCACGCTAGACCGCCCGGCGCCGCGCGCCGCGGCCCCTCACCGGTAGCCCTGGAACAGATCGGCGACGAACTGCGCGAACATCGCCTGCGGCACTGTCCCCTGAAGAGCCGCCACGGCCTTCTCGCGGGCGACCTTGTCTTTGGGCAGGAGCTGGTCGAGCGCGGCGACGGCCTTCTGCCGAGCGTACGTGTCGCCCTGCGAGTACACCTGTGCCCACAAGTCGATCGCCGTCTGCCTGGAGCTGCCGCGCGTGGCGAGCTCGGCCGCCATGCGCGGCACGAACTCGGGCGCCCCGGGCAGCCGCGCGGCGTCCGCGTACCACTGGGCGGCGACTCTGTCCTTGTCTCTGCCCGACCCGTAGGTGTAGGCGAAGAACGCGAGGTAGAACGGAAAGCGCCAGTCGCGGGGGTTGGCCTTGAACCCCTGCTGGAGCATTGCGTAGGCGACATCGGGCCGGCCCACGTCGATCATGGAGAAGGCGCCGAAGAAGTCGGCCTCGGTGAAATGCGGGCTCAGCGCGGTGACGAGGCGCACCATCGCCGGCAGCGAGTCGAGCCTGTGGTCGGACTTGAGATGCTCGCCGTAGTACTGGATCGTGTAGAGCCAGTACACGTCGGCCAGCGTCGCCCGCACGCCGGGCGAGAAGTTCCTGTAGAAGCCGGGCGACGGCACGAAGACCACCGGGTTCGGATTCGCCGCGGCCGGCCGGTTCGACTGGTAGCCGATCACGACGCCGACGCACACGGCCACGAGCGCCACGGCGACGATGCGGCGCAAGAGATGCAAGGTCAGAACTCCTTGCGCCGGAAGATCCAGGTGGCGACGACCAGCGCGACGACGAGGTAGGCGAGCAGGTAGACGCACCACGCCCCGAGGCTGGTCCAGGAGACCGCGCCCTCGCCGACCACCGCCGCGCGGATGTCGACCGCGCTCAGGTTGGGGACCAGGTAGAACACGGCCAGCGACGTGACATGAGCGATCCCCGTGTGTCCGAGACGGGACAGCGACAGCACGTTGTGGCTGAGCTGGCCGGCCGCGTAGACGCAGATACCCCACACGCTGGCGAGGATCGCCGACGTCATGGTCGAGAACAGCATCGTCATGGCCATGACCACGAGCAGCTCCAGGTAGATCAGGAGGCCCGCCACCAGCAGCGAGCCCGACGGGTTCTTCGCCACCACCCAGGCGAGCGCGAAGAGGAACACCGTCATGCCGGCGAGCACGACGAACATCGTGCCCGCCAGGCCGAGGAACTTGCCCCAGATGAACTCGGCCCGCGAGACCGGCTTGGAGAAGATGATGAAGACCGTGCGCTTCTCGACTTCCTTGCGCACGCAGGCTCGCGGCGACGAAGGCGGCGACGATGAGCCCGAAGAAGCTGACCGCGACCAGGCCGAAGTCCTTGATCATGCGATCCTGCTGACCCAGGCTGATGCTGGCCAGCCAGAGGCTGGCGACGATCATCGCCAGCGCGAACAGGATGATCACGCCGAGAATGCGGTCGCGGATGGTCTCGCGAAACGTGTTGACCGCGACCGCCAGGACACGCATCACGACCGCACCACTTCCATGAAGAAGCTCTCGAGGTCGCCCCCGGGACTCTTCGACAGCGCCTCGTCGACCGCGCCCTGCCACACGACCCGACCGTCGCGCATGATGGCGATGCGCGTGCACAGAGCGGCCACGTCGGCCAGGATGTGTGAGTTGAAGAGCACCGTCGTGCCGCGTTCGTGGAGCTGCTGGATGATCTCCTTGACCTCGACCCGGCCGATGGGATCGAGCCCGGTCATGGGCTCGTCCAGGAGCACGAAGCGAGGCTCGTTGATGAGCGCCTGAGCGATGCCGATGCGCTGCAGCATGCCCTTGGAGTACTTGCGCAGCTGCACCCCGGCGGCGCGCTCGAGGCCCACGTCGGCCAGAATGGCGCCGACGCGCTGGTCGCGCTCGCGGGCATCGAGCGAGAACAGACGTGCGCAGAAGCGCAGGAACTCCGATCCCGTCAGGTAGTCGTAGAAGTAGGGGTTCTCGGGCAGGTACCCGAGCTCGGCGAGGCCGCTCACCCCAAGGGTCACCGAGCCGCTCGTCGGGCGCATGAGGCCCAGCACCACCTTGAGCGTCGTCGTCTTGCCGGCGCCGTTGGGACCGAGCAGCCCGAACACGTCGCCGTCGCGGACTTCGAGATCGACGCCGTTCAGGATGTCGACCTTGCGCCGGCGGAAGCCCACGGCCACGGTCTTGTGAAGGTCGCGCACCTCGAGCACGCGCTCGCCAGGGTGTCGATCGTCCGTGATGGTCACGATCTGCTCTCCGAGAGGTTCGCCAGCAACTGATACTCCAGCGCGCATGGAGATTCCTTCGGAACGGCGCGAAAAACCTTTAGCCTCTGGCGGCCGGTATCGTCCCGCCTTCAAGGGCGCCGGCGCGCCGGCCGCGGGACCGATGGTCGGCCTCGCCCCGCGAAGAAGCCCAGGACAACGCGAGGGGGGCGGCTTCTGCGAAGCCGCCCCCCTCGCGTTGTCCGAAGTCGATAGGCTACGTTAGGGAACCGTGAAGTCGACGCCGTTCGAGGTGTGGCCGACGAGCTGGAAGGTGTTGCTGCCCGGCGTGTAGGTGTAGTCGCCCAGCGCCGTGCTGTCCTTCATAGGGACGTTGGTAAACGGGTTATTGGGCCAGTTGTCGACGTAGGACTTGCCATTGGCGTCGACCAGCACCGCGCTGGTGGGGACGGACGCCGGGTAGATGTCGCTGTGGTCGATCGCGTAGCTCGCGATGCCGAGCTCGATGTTGTGGATGCCCCCCTTGACCGCCGCGTCCTTGGCCTTGTTCCTCTGCATCAGGAACATCGGGATGGCGATGGCGGCCAGGATACCGATGATGATGATGACGATCAGGAGCTCGATGAGGGTGAACCCCCTCTGCCCCGTGTGCTTGGACACCGTCGCTCCCTCCCTCTGTCGTTCGTCGTTTGCCCGACCTTCTGTGCCTAGTCTGCCCATCCGCCGGACTCCTGGACGGGCAATTCGGCGAACCGGCGCTCCGCCGCCCGAGGGCGCGCGACGCCCGGAAACGAAGAGGGAGGCGGCTTCAGAAGAAGCCGCCTCCCTCGCCTTACTCGAAGTCGATCAGACTACGATCAAGGAACCGTGAAGTCGAGGCCGTTGGAGGTGTGGCCAACGAGCCGGAAGGTGTTGCTGGCAGGGATGGTGTAGGTGTAGTCACCCATCGCCGTGCTGTCCTTCATCGCGACGTTGGTGAACGGGTTCTTGGGCCAGTTGTCGACGTAGGCCTTGCCGGTCGAGTCGACCAGCGCGGCGCTGGTGGCGATGGCCGCCGGGTAGGTGTCGTTGTTGTCGACGGCGTAGCTCTGGACACCGATCTGGATGCTGTGGATGCCCTCCTTGACCGCCGCGTCCTTGGCCTTGCTCCTCTGGTTCAGGAACATCGGGATGGCGATGGCGGCCAGGATACCGATGATGATGATCACGATCAGGAGCTCGATGAGGGTGAAACCCCTCTGACCTTTGGTGATGCGCTTCATGTGAATTGTCACCTCCTTCCCAATCGTCTCTCTTGACTTTGCAAACCTTCATCTCTTGGAAGCGACCACGAAAATGGACCCGTGGCGCCTCCCGGCAGACCACAGGTCCAACAGCGTTCTAGCCTCGCTGCGGCGGCAACCCAGCCGACTCGCTGACGGAGTCCTGTGGCTTTGCGCCCCGTCCTCGCGGACGGTTTGCTCTTTTCGCCTTCACACTCAGGTTGCCCCACCGCCGCGCCGCTAGACACTTTTCTTTGGCCTCGAGCGACCGCCGGTTTGGGGCAACGTATCGGTCGTCGCGTCGGATTGCTTGAGGGAGACGTTCCGCGCCCGCCGGGCGACTCGCCGCGACGAAGACGCCGTCCAGCCCCGCGACCGCGTGGCCGGGCCGTCACGGATCGCCGACTACCGGCGCCCTGCGCTCAGAAGACGCGCCGGGTCATGACCTGTTTGAGACGCGCCAGGGCCTTGATCGACTCGCGCGACACCTTCTTCTGGGTCAGCCCCAGGGCGGCGGCCACCTCGTGCTGGGTGAACTCACGGAAGAAGAGGAGGTAGATGAGCTTGCGCTGAAAGGCCGTGAGGACGTCGAGGGCGTCGTAGAGCGCGATGCGGTCCTCGATCGGCAGCGAGAACGAGCTGAGATGGAGCGAGTGCACCTCGCCGGGGTCGGCCACCGGGCCGCCGTCGGCGTAGTCGTCGGGCAGGCCCTGCAGGTCGATGCGGGCGTAGACGTTCAGGACCTCGAGGATGCCGGCCTCGCTGATGTTCAGCTCGGCCGCGATCTCGGCGAGCTGCGGCGGACGGCCGAGCTTGCGCGTGAGGCGGCCCACGGCGTCCTCGATCTCGTGGTAGACCCTCTTGACCCAGCGGGGTTGACGCAGCAGCAGCGAGTCGCGCAGGTGGTGGCGTACCTCGCCTTCGATCACCGGCACCGCGTAGGTCGAGAAGCGCACGCCCTTGCCCGGGTCGAAGCGCTGAGCCGCCTTGATCAGCCCGAGATTGGCGACCTGGAGAAGGTCCTCGTACGGTTCGTCGGCGGACGCGAAGCGCTTGAGGACGTGATGCAGCAACCGCTGGTTGTCGCGCACGATCTGGTCGAGACCGACCGGTGAGCGGGTGGCCGCGTAGTCGGCTACCAGCTGCTCGTTGTTCAAGGATGCCCCGGGCGTGCGCTACTGCTTGACGATGTTCATCATGTTGAAGATCGGCAGGTACATCCCGATGACCACCACGCCGACCAACCCTCCGACGAAGAGCATCATGATCGGCTCGATGATGGACGTCAGCGACTTGACCGCCGCGTTGACCTCGTCTTCGTAGAAGTCGGCGACCTTCTCCAGCATGCTGTCGAGAGCGCCGGTCTCCTCGCCCACGGCGATCATCTGCACGACCATGTCGGGGAACACCGAGACGCCCTTGAGGGGTTCGGAGATCGTCTGGCCTTCCTTGACGCTTATCTGCACCGCCTTCATCGCGTGTTCGATGACGACGTTGCCGGCCGACTTGCCCGTGATCTCGATCGCCTGCAGGATGGGCACACCGCTCGACACCAGCGTGCCGAGCGTGCGCGAGAAGCGCGCCACGGCGATCTTGCGGATGACTTCGCCGATGCCCATGGGGACGCGCAGCTTGAAGCGGTCCCAGACCTCGGTGCCCTTGTCGGTGTGCTTGAGCTTGCGGATGATGATGACAAGGGCGATGACCACGACGAGGACGATCCCGCCCTTCCAACTCTTCATGGTGTCGGAGACGGTCACCATCATCCTCGTGAGCAGCGGCAGCTGGGCGTTGCCCAGCGACTTGTACATGCCGGCGAACACCGGGATCAGGAAGAGCACCATGCCGATCATCACGACGATGGCCAGGCTGAAGATCATCACCGGGTAGGTCATCGCCGACTTGACCGCCCGCCTGATCTGGTCGTCCTTTTCGAGCTGGGTGGCGAGGCGGTTCAGGACCTCGTCGAGGATACCGCCGACCTCGCCGGCCCGCACCATGTTGATATACAGGGGAGAGAACACCTTGGGGTGTTTCTCGAGCGCGTCGGACAGCGACATGCCGGCCTCGACGTCACCCCGCACCTGGCTTAGCACCTTGGCGAACTTCTTGTTCTCGGTCTGCTCTTCGAGCACCATCAGCGCCCGCAGCATCGCGAGACCCGAGTTGATCATGGTCGCGAACTGGCGCGAGAAGATGGTGAGGTCTCTGGCCGTGATGCGCTGCAGACCGGCGAAGATGTCGGTCTGGGCGAGGCTGGTCTTGACCTCGTCGATGTCGACGACCGTGAGCCCCTTGTTGCGCAGGCTGGCCGCGACGGCGGACTTGTTGTCGGCGTCGATCTGACCCGACGCCGAGGCGCCTTTGGCATCGAGAGCCTTGTATTTGAACGTGGCCATGAGTCCTCCGTCACTGCTCGCCGGCGCGGGCACAGGGGCTGCGATCGCCCCGGCTGCCTTCGACCCCTGTCGAGAGTGTTCTCGTCATGCCCGGGCAAATCTTTAGCCCGCGCGGACCGCCTGTCCCGGGGTGCCCAGCAGGCGGCCGAGCTGATCGGGCGTGCTGGAACGTCGCTGTGCGAGCTCGAGCGAGATGACGCCGCGCCGCACGAGGTCGGCGAGAGCGGCGTCCATTGTGACCATGCCGTAGGCCATGCCGGTCTGCATCACCGAGTAGATCTGGTGCGTCTTGCCCTCGCGGATGAGGTTGCGCACGGCCGGCGTCGGGACGAGCAGCTCGCAGGCGACGACCCGGCTGCGGCCGTCTTTGGTGGGCAAGAGCTGCTGCGTGCACACTCCCTCGAGAGTCGTCGAGAGCTGCACCCGGATCTGCTCCTGCTGGTGCGGCGGAAAGACGTCGATGATGCGGTCGATGGTCTGCGGCGCGTCCTGGGTGTGCAGGGTGGCAAACACGAGGTGGCCCGTTTCGGCAGCCGTCAGGGCGGTCGCCATGGTCTCGATGTCGCGCATCTCGCCGACCAGGATCACGTCGGGGTCCTGGCGCAACACGGACTTCAGGGCCCGGTTGAACGACTGGGTGTCGGCGCCGACCTCGCGCTGGTTGACCATGCACTTCTTGTGGCGATGCAGGAACTCGATCGGGTCCTCGATCGTCATGATGTGCTCTTCGCGGACCTCGTTGATCTCGTCGATCATCGCCGAGAGCGTGGTCGACTTGCCGCAGCCGGTCGGTCCGGTCACGACCACGAAGCCGCGCGGCTTGGTGGTGAGCTTGTGGAGCGCCTTGGGAAGACCGAGCTCCTCGAGCTTCTTGATCTGGACGGGGATCAGGCGGAAGGCCGCACCCAGGCTGTTGCGCTGGAAGTAGGCGTTGACGCGGAACCGGGCACGGTTGGGCACCGAGTACGAGAAATCCATCTCCCATTCGTTCTCGAGCCGCTGCCGCTGATCCTGGGAGAGGATGCTGTAGATGAGTTCGCGCGTGTCGTTGGCGCCGAGCCGCGGGTAGTCGAGCCGCTCCAGGACGCCGTTGACACGCACGATCGGCGGCGCGCCGACCGACAGATGCAGGTCGCTGGCGTCGCGCTCCAGTACCTCAAGCAGAATATCGACAAGATCCATGATCTTCGTCCCCTCGCAAGTTGTCAGATGATGACCCGGGCGATCTCTTCGATCGAGGTCTGACCCAGGAGCACCTTGTCGATGCCGTCCTCGCGCAGGTTCCTCATGCCCTCGGCCTGCGCCACGCGACTGATCTCGTCGGCGCTCTTGCGCTCGACGGTCAGCCTGCGGATGGCTTCGCTCATGACCATGACCTCGTAGATCCCGAGTCGTCCCTTGTAGCCTGTGTTGTTGCACCGTGAACAGCCCTTGGGCCGGTACAGCGTCACCTTGCCCATCTCAAAGACCTCGGGCGGAAAGTCGTTTTTCTTGAGCATCTCCTCGGACGGTTCGTAGGGTTCCTTGCACTCCTTGCAGAGACGACGCGCCAGGCGCTGAGCCAGAACGCAGTCCACGGCCGACGAGGTGAGGAAGGGTTCGATGCCCATCTCGGTGAGGCGAGACAGCGCGCCTGGCGCGTCGTTGGTGTGGAGCGTGGTGAGAACGAGGTGGCCAGTCAGGGCCGACTCGATGGCGATGGCGGCGGTCTCGTGGTCGCGGACCTCGCCGACCATCACGATGTCGGGGTCGCAGCGCAGGATCGAGCGCAGCGCCGCGGGGAAGGTCATGCCCGCCTTGGTGTTGACCTGGACCTGGTTGATGCCCGGCAGCCGGTACTCGACCGGGTCCTCGACGGTGATCACGTTGCTCTCCGGCGAGTTGATGATGTTCAGCGTCGCGTAGAGCGTGGTCGACTTGCCCGAGCCCGTCGGTCCGGTGACGAAGATGGCGCCGTACGGCCGCATGAACGAGCGCTTGTAGCGCTTGAGCGCCTTGGGTGAGAAGCCGAGATCGGACAGGTCGAGCATGACGTTCGACTTGTCGAGCAGACGCATGACGATCTTCTCGCCGTACACGGTCGGCAGCGTGGCGACGCGCATGTCGATGGGCTTGCCGCCGACCACGAGGCCGATGCGACCGTCCTGCGGCACGCGGCGCTCGGCGATGTCGAGATCGGCCATGACCTTGAGGCGGCTGATCACGCCGTTCTGCATGCGCCGCGGCACCGACATGACCTCGTGGAGAACGCCGTCGAGGCGGAATCGTACGACCAGCTCCTTGGCCTGCGGTTCGAAATGGATGTCGCTCGCGGCGTCGTCGACGGACTGCGCGATCACCGAGTTGACGAGCTTGACGATCGGCGGCTCCTCGGTCATCTCGCGGATGTCGGTGATCTCGTCGTCGGCCTGCGAGACCGATTCCGAGTTCTCGGTCACGTGATCGTCGAGACGGTTCAGCTTGCCGATCGCCCCGTAGATGTCCTCTTCGCTCGCGATGGCCGGCACGATCGTGTAGCCGGTCATGATGCGCAGGTCGTCGGCCACCAGGACGTTGGCCGGGTCGATCATGGCGACCTGCAGCGTGGTGTCGTCGAGGAACCGCACCGGGATCGCGCCGTAGCGCCGGCAGAGCCGCTCCGACAGCAGGCCGGCGGCGGCCATGTCGAGCTGGGTCTTGGTGAGGTCGAGGTACTCGATGCCGAACTTGGTGGCGAGCGCCTTGGTCAGGTCGAGCTCGGTGATCGTCTTGTCCTCGAGGAGGAGCTGGCCGAGGCGCTTGAGCGTGTCCTTCTGGCGCACGAGGCAGCTTTCGATCTGCTCCTCGGTGACGAGACCCATGTCGACCAGGATCTCGCCGAGGCGCTTCTTGCTCGCCCGCAGCGGCACCGGCGAGCCGGAGGCGGCGGCCGCGTCGGCCGCCTGCAACCGTTCGAGGACCGCGTCGACGCCCGTGCCGTGCGCCCCGTCGTCGGTCTCGCCGGCGTCTCGTCGTCGACGCTGCCGGGTAGCGGCAGTTCGGCCACGTCGAAGATCTCCATGGGCCGGACCGTGGCCACGTCGCTGGATTCGTCGAGGTCGGCCAGGACGTCGAACATGCCGTCGGCTTCGAGGATCTCGTCGTGGCTCGTGCTCGACGAAGCCGTCCGCCTCCTGATCGCCGTTCGGTCGAGTAGCCATCGTCCCAATCGTCGGTTCCGGCCGGATCGACATCGGAGCTCGAGACGATCTCGATCTCTGGAAGTCCCCCGTCGCCGGCCGCTACGCGACCCTTGACCCGGCCTTCATCGTCGTGCGGCACTGCGCATCACTTCCAGTGGCGCGACCCGCCCCGTCCAGAGCTCGAACGAGAGCGCGGCCTGCCAAGTGAGCATGCTCAAGCCGTCGATGGCCCGCGCTCCCGTCGCCCGGGCACGTTCGAGAGGCATCGTCGGCCGCTTTCCGTAAACCACGTCGTACACAATGTGGTCACGTCGGATGTTATCGACCAAAACCCCCGGCACTTTAAGCGGTTCGGCCATGCCGAGAGGGGTGGCGTTGACCACGATGTCGGCGCCGCGGACCTCGGCGGCGGCGAGCTCGTCGAGGGCCACGACGGCGAAGCCCGCCTCCTCGTCGAACGGCTGCAGCGCCTTCGACGAGCTCCCGCGCGTGGGCGACCGAACGATTGACGATCACGCAGCGCCGCACCCCCAGACGGAGCAGGCCGAGGACGGCCGCCCGGGCGGCGCCGCCGGCCCCGAGCACGAGGCCCGAGGCGCCGCTCAGAGGCTCGGGCACGACGTCGCGCAGGCGGCCACGAAGCCGCCGACGTCGGTGTTGTAGCCGCGCAGCGCGTCGTCGTCGACGACGATCGTGTTCACCGCCGCGATGCCCAGGGCGTCGTCGGCGACGTGATCGAGGAACGGCAGGACCGCCGCCTTGTGCGGCATGGTGACGTTGGCGCCCCGAAAGCCGAGCGCGCGCAGCCCCCCGATCGCGGCCGCGACGCCCTCCGGGGCGACCGGCAGCGGCACGTAGGCCATGTCCAGGCCGAGCGCCGCGAAGGCGGCGTTGTGCATGGCCGGCGAGAGCGAATGCGACACCGGCCAGCCGATGATGCCGGTCAGGACGGTGCTTCCTGCGATCGTGGTCACGTCGGTCGCCCCCCAGGGTGGTCGAGACGGCAAATGAGCGGATCGCCGGCCGTCCCTGCAAAGCTTGCACATCGGCGCTCGACATCCTGCCTCGGGCGGCGACGTGGCGGCGCCCGCCCCTAGTGCTGAGCCCGCGCCTTGTCCAGGAGGAACTGGGCGTAGCTCGCCGAGAAGTAGTGCCGGCCGCTGCCGTCGTTGCGGGCCACGTAGTAGAGGTAGTCGACGCCGGCGGGATGGGCCGCGGCCTGCAGCGACGCGAGCCCGGGGTTGGCGATGGGCGTCGGCGGCAGGCCGGCGTGCAGGTAGGTGTTGTACGGCGACACGGTCCGCAGATCGTGGTACGAGAGCACAGGCTTGTACACTGGCAGCGCGTACTCGACGGTCGCGTCGATCTGCAGCCTCATGTGCAGGTGCAAGCGGTTCCAGATGACGGCGGCGGCGAGTGGCCGCTCCGCCGGCACCTCTATCTCGCGCTCGATCATGGAGCCGATGATCACCACGTCGTACTCGGTGAGGTTCTTCGCGGCGGCGCGGCTCAGGTCGACGCGCGCCATGGCGGAGCGGAAGGCGGCGAGCTGCTGCCCTATGAAGGCACGCGCCGAGATCGTGGGCGACACGTCGTAGGTCGCCGGGAACAGGAACCCTTCCAGCGGACCGCCGCTGCGAAACCCGGGACAGCTGAACGCCAGCGGGTGGACCAGCGTGAGGTCGATGTAGAGGCGTGCGCTGAAGCCCGGGATCGTCCTGGCGAGGAGGTCGGCGGTCTGACGGGCGGTGTAGCCCTCGGGGATCGTCACCCGCAGCAGCGGTGGCCCGTGCCGGAGCGCGGCGACCAGCGTGTCGTAGGGCTCGTTCAGCCGAAGGCGGTAGACGCCGGACTTGAAGTCGCTGCCGTAGCCGTCGGTCTGGGCCCTGATGGAGAACGCTCCGGCGTGCCGGACGACCCCGGCGGTCTGCAGGATCCGCGAGATCTCGGCGAGGCTCGCGCCCTGCGGGACCGTCACGGTGACGACCTTTCCCGGCCGGCCGGTCGAGAAGTACGACTTCAGGTAGAGGCCGACCCCCAGACCGGCGAGCAGCAGCACGACGATCGCGACGGCCAGGAGGCGCAGCACTCGCGGCGGACGCCCGCGCGGCTTGCGGGCGCGCGGCGGGCGCCCGCGCGGCTTGCGGCGTGACGGAGCGCGACGCGCGGCCTCGCGCTCGCCCCGCGACGGGCGCTCGTCGCGGTCGGACGACTCGAACCGGCTCTGGTCCGCCTTGCCGTCGTAGCCGAAGCTCATGTCGAGTCCAGGTAGTCTTCGAGGATCTGTGCCGCCGCCCGGGCGTCGAGCGGTCCTCTTCCCCCCCGCTGCCGGGCGATCGCCGTCGTGAAGCGTTCATCGTACAGGACGACCGGCACGTCGATCTCGCGGCGCAGCCGGGCCACGAACGAGCGCACCTCGCGCGCCTGGCCATGCTCGGCCCCGTCGAGCGACACGGGCAGGCCGACCACGACCCGCGACACGCCCTGGGTGGTCACGAGCTCCCCGACCGCGGCGAGACCGGCGGGCGTGCCGGCGCGGGCGACGACGGTCAGCGGCCGGGCGATGCTGCCCGTCTCGTCGGAGATGGCGACGCCGGTGCGCGCGACGCCGTAGTCGAGCGCCAGGAGCCGCACGTCTAGCCCCCGAGGAGCTCCCGGGCCTTGGCGACGCCCGCCTCGAGCGCCGCGGCCATGCCGTCGACGTTCGTGCCGCCGCCGCGGGCGAGCGTCGGCTTGCCGCCGCCGCGGCCGTCGATGGCCGGCGTCATGGCGGAGAGGACCTCGTTGGCCCGCAGCCCCCGCCCCACGAGGGCGTCGGTCGCGGCGACCACCACGGCGACGCGCCCGTCGATGCCGGCGAGCAGCACGACCGCCGCCTCCGGCCGCATCGCGCGGATCTCGTCGGCCAGGGCGAGGAGCTCATCGGGCTTCTGGACCTCGACCTGCCCGGCGACGAGCGTCGCTTCGCCCACCACGAGCGCCGCGGCGAGAAGCTCGTCGACGCGCCCGCGGCGCTCGCCGCGGGCGGCGGCGCTGGCCGCGCGCCTGAGCTCCTCGATCTCGTCGAGGCGACGGCGGACCACGTCGGCGACGCGCTCCGCCGACACGCCGAGCTCGGCCGCGAGAGCGGCCTCGCGCGCCTCGAGGTCGCGATAGTGCTCGATCGCGGCCGCCGAGGTGATCGCCTCGAGGCGCCGCGTGTTGGCGCCGACCGAGGTGCTGGCGGTGACCTTGCAGAGCCCGATCTGGGAAGTGGACGACACATGCGTACCGCCGCACAGCTCGCGACTGAACTCGTCGATCTCGAGCACGCGGACGAACTCGCCGTACTTCTCTTCGAAGAACGCGAGGGCGCCGATCTCGGCGGCGTACTCCCGGGTCGTGACGAACGGCCGCACGTGGTGGTTCTCGACGATGCGCCGGTTCACGAGATCCTCGATCTGGCGAAGCTCGGCCGGCGTCGGCGCGCGCCGCGTCTTGTAGTCGAACCGCAACCGGTCGGGGGTCACGAGGGAACCCGCCTGTCGCACGTCGTCGCCGAGCACGATGCGCAGGGCGTTGTGCAGCAGGTGCGTGGCGGTGTGGTTGCAGGCCGTCTGATGGCGGCGCACCGCGTTGACCATCGCCTTGGCGCGCTCGCCCTCGGCGATGGCGCCCTCGCTCAGGCGACCGACGATGACCTGATCGTTCTCGAAGCGCACGACGTCGACCACGTCGAGCTTGCCGGAGTCGGTGTGGATCCAGCCGGCGTCGGCGATCTGACCGCCGCCCTCGGCGTAGAACGGCGACTCCTCGAGCTTGAGCGCCACCCGTCCGTCGGCGAGGACGCGGGCGGCGCGCACCATGGTGTAGACCTCGAGGCGCTCATAGCCGACGAAGGTCGTGTCGAAGGCCGCCGTGTCGCGCTGGAAAGCTTCGAGCTCGCCCGGGCCGCTCTCGCCCGCCCGCTGGGCCGTGCGGGCCCGCTCGCGCTGCTCGGCCATGAGCCGCTCGAAGCCCGCCTCATCGACGCTCATGCCCCTGTCCTGGACGATCTCACGGGTGAGGTCGAACGGAAAGCCGTAGGTGTCGTGGAGCTCGAAGGCGACCGCGGGAGGTAGCTCGGCGCCCGAATCGCGGGCGCGGCGCAGGGCTTCGTCTAAGATGCCCATGCCCTGGTTCAGGGTGCGGGTGAAGCGCGCCTCTTCCTCGCCGACGATCTCGACGATCGCGTCGCGGCTCGTCGCGAGCGTCGGGTAGGCTTCGCCCATGAGGTCGACGACCCGCTCGCACAGGCGAGCCAGGAACGGCTCGTCGAGTCCTATCGCGACGCCCTGCTGAACGGCTCGCCGGATGATGCGCCGCAGGACGTAGTCGCGTCCCTCGTTGCCGGGCAGGACCCCGTCCATGACGAGGAAGGCGATACCGCGGGAGTGCTCGGCCATGGTGCGCAGGGCCCGCGTCACGACCTCGCTCTCGCCGTAGGTGGCGCCCGAGAGCTGCTCGCCGAGCTCGATCAGCGGCCGGAACCCGTCGGTCTCGTACACCGTCTCGACGCCCTGATGAATCGCGCTGACCCGTTCGAGCCCCATGCCGGTGTCGATGCTCTGCTGTGCCAGGGGTGAAAGACCGCCCCGCTCGTCCATCTCGTACTGGACGAAGACGAGGTTCCAGTACTCCATCCAGCGGTCGCACTCGCAGCCGGGGCCACAGTCGGGCCGTCCGCAGCCGTGCTCCTCTCCCATGTCGTAGTAGAGCTCGGTGCACGGCCCGCAGGGGCCCGTCGGTCCGGCCGGCCCCCAGAAGTTGTCGCCACGACCGAGGCGCACGATGTCGTGGTCGGCGAAGCCATGCGACTTCCAGATGGCGATGGCTTCGTCGTCGGCCGGCACCTGATCGTCGCCGCCGAACACGCTCACCTTCACGCGCGCCCGGTCGATGCCGATCTGATCGGAGAACTCGAGCGCCCAGGCGATCGCCTCGCGCTTGAAGTAGTCGCCGATCGAGAAGTTGCCGAGCATCTCGAAGAAGGTCAGATGGCGCGCGGTGCGCCCGACGTTCTCGATGTCGGAGGTGCGAAAGCAGCGCTGGCAGGTCGTCAGCCGGCGGCCGGGCGGCGTGTCGACGCCGAGATAGTAGGGCTTGAACTGCTGCATGCCGGCGGTCGTGAACAGCACGCTGGGATCGCCGGCCGGCACGAGAGAGGCCGGCGGCGGCGCGAGGTGGCCACGGGCTTCGAAGAACTCGCCGAACGCCCGGCGGATCGCCGCCGACGACAGCGTTGGACCGTTGCTTGCCTGGGTCATGCGCACCTCATCCGGCAGCTTGTTCCCGGTCAGAGCCGAGGCCTCACAGGGCGCCTTCGCCGATGTTCGCCCGCAGCTTCTCGAGCGCCCGGCGAATGAGCCGCGACACATGCATCTGCGAGATCCCCACACGAGCCGCGATCTGCGACTGCGTGAGACCCTCGAAGAAGCGCAGGTGGAGGATGTAGCGCTCGCGGGCGTCGAGCTTGGCGAAGCCCGGGGCGAGCATCGTGCGGTCCTCCATCGTGTCGTAGGCCTCTTCTTCGGTGCCCATGTAGTCGATCAGGCCGGTCTCGTCGTCGCCCGACTCGCCGTTGGGCGCCGCCTGCAGCGAGACCGAGTTGTAGGCCTGGCTCGTTTCGAGCGCCTCGAGCACCTCTTCGGGCGTCGCCCCGGCGGCCTCGGCGATCTCGTTGATGGTGGGCGAACGCTGCAGCTTGGGCACGAGCTCGTCGATCACCTTGTTCAGGCGGATGTTGAGCTCCTGCAGGCCACGCGGCACGCGCACCGACCAGCCCTTGTCGCGGAAGTAGCGCTTGATCTCGCCGATGATGTTGGGCGTGGCGTAGGTCGTGAGCTCGACGCCGCGGGTGAGGTCGAAGCGGTCGATCGCCTTGATCAGGCCGATCGAGCCGACCTGGACGAGGTCGTCGAAGTGCTCGCCGCGCGACGAGTACCGCCGCGCCAGGGAGCGCACCAGGGGCAGGTACATCGTGATCAGCTGGTCGCGGGCCCGGCGGTCGCCGTGCAGGTGATAGCGGCGCAGCAGGAACTGGTCGAGCTTCTCGGATTCGTCCTTGCCGCGGCCGGTCGGGGGCACGACTCGTTCGATCAGGTCCTCGTCGTCGATCTCGTCGGCCTCGGGTTCGTCGCCGGCCTCGGGTTCGTCGCCGGCCTCGAGCTCATCGTCGTCTGAGAGCTGATCGTCGGTCTCGCGCTCGTCGTCGCCGGCCGAGAGCTCGTCCTGGCCCCGCGCCCGGTCGGTCTCGTGGTCGGCGAACGGTTCGTCGAGCGGCCGATCTTCGGTGTGGGCGTCGGCCATGGGGACCTCAGGCGCCGCCGCGCCGCTTGGCGAACACGACGCAGAAGCAGTCGTCGGGCGCGGCGCAGATTTCGATCGACTCGACGACCCCGCGCATGACCGTCCGCAGATCGAACTCACCGGCGGGCTGGTCGCCGGTGAGCCGGGCTTTGAGGCCCAACGACCGAAACGGGCCGGCGTTCACGGTCACGCCGTCGTCGATGATCTCGATGGTCAGCTCGTGGCGGGTGCCCTCGCCAGCCACGGCGGCCGCCGACAGCAGCTCCTCGACGGCGACGTACAGGTCGTCGATCTCGTCGAGGGACAGATCGACGCGGGCAGCCACGCCGCCCAGCACCATGCGCACGACGGGCAGCGCGGCCGGAGTCGCCGTCACCTCAAGACGGATGGTGTCTGCCACCGTGGACCTCGTTCAGACAGCGGGATCGTCGCCGCGCGGCGCCGCGGCCACGAGGGCGTGATCGACTTGGCGCTCGCGCACCCGCGCCGCCCTCAGACCGTCGTCGATGGCGAGCTGTGCCCGGCGCCGGGCCTCGTCGTACCCGCGTCGCGCTTCGCCGGGCAGCTGACGGAGGACTTCGACGTAGCTCTGCCCGGTGGCCCGGCTGCGTTCGTGCACGTAGTAGGCGACGCTCACGCCGCCGAGCACCGTCCCAAATACGAGAGTTCCCCAGAACCTCACCCGCCGCTCACCTCGCCCGTCTCGGGAGCCGTTGCGGAGGCCTGCGCCTCGCCGGCCGCGCGCCACGAGTCCGGCGGAAGGCGGTGGCGCGTCGGGCGAGACCGACGTGCCCGGAGAGGGTGGCGAAGCGACCGGGTCGGGCTCATCGGACGCCGCCGCGGCGGGAGCGTAGCCCGTCGGCGGGCTCCAGGCGGCGCCGCTCGAAGGGCCGTCGCCGGCGACCGGCTCGCCGGCGTCGGAGCCGCGGTTGAAGAAGCTGGAGACGGCCTGCGAGACGCCCGCCCCGAACGCCGCGGCCTTCTTGGCCGGCACGGTGATCGCCGACTCGACGACGCGCGTCGTCTGGTCGACCTTCTCGGTGACGTCGACCACGCTCGACATGACGACGTCGACCTTGTCGAGCTCGGTGTTGACGCCGTCGAGCGTTTCGGTCGCCTGTTTGAGCAGCGGCACGATCTCGGTGTCGACGTCGGTCAGGAGCTTCTCGGCGGAACCCAGGGTGCCGCCTAGACGGACACAGGCGTAGATCAGTCCGATGCCGACGACCACGAGGAAGAACGCAGCGGCGTAGCGCAGCGCCATCGAGGGCGTGCTGCTGGCCGCGATCAGCAGTGAGTTAGTCATCGACGTCGCCTCCATCGCCGCTATTCCCGGGCTCGCGATTGCGCGGACACCTTATCACACCCACGAGAGGCCGGTGAACGTCGCGCCGCGCTCGAGGCGACGATGCCCCCTCCCACGACGACGTCGTTGCGGTAGAACACCGCCGACTGGCCGGGCGCCGGCCCGTCGAACGGCTCGCGCAGCTCGATGCGGGCGCGCCCGCCGGCCAGCCGGCGCAAGCGGCTCACGCCGACCGCCGCCGCCTGGTAGCGCAGCTGCACCTCGAGACCGTCGCCGTCGCCGAGGCCACGATCGACCAGACCGCGCAGCTCGACGGTCGTTTCGGCAAGCGCCGCCGCCGGTCCGACCACGACGCGGCCCGACACGGCGTCGATCGAGAGCACGTAGAGCGGCGTCGGCGAGCTGACGCCGAGACCGCGCCGCTGACCCACGGTGAACCGCCAGTAACCGTCGTGGCGGCCGAGCACGCGGCCCTCGCGATCGACGATCTCGCCCTCTCGCACGGGCGCGCCGCACGCCGCCAGGAACTCACGGTGGTCGCCGGGGGCAAAGCAGACTTCCTGACTGTCGGCCTGATCGGCCGGCGGCAGCCCGGCACGACGAGCTCGCTCCCGCACCTCGGGCTTGGTGAGCTCGCCGAGCGGCAGCAGCAGGCGTTCCAGGGTCTCCGGGGGGACGCGCCACAGCATGTACGACTGGTCCTTGGCGCGATCGCGGCCGCGCGCGACGCGCGGCTCACCGGCGTCGCGGACGACGCGTGCGTAGTGCCCGGTGGCGACCCAGGCCGCGCCGAAACGATCGGCCAGCTCGACGAGCCGCTCGAGACGACCCGGGTTGCACTCGACGCAGGGATTCGGCGTCTCGCCGCAAAGGTGGGAGGCGACGAACGGCTCCACCACGTCGACGGCGAACCGGGGCTCGTCGTTCACGCTGAAGTGCGGCGCGCCGATGGCGTGCGCCGTGTCGCGCGCCCGCGCCACGGCCGCCGGCGAACAGCAGCTGCGCTCGTCGTCGTCCGGCCAGAGCTTCACCGTGGCGGCCCGCACCTCGTAGCCGGCCTCGCGCAGGGCGAGGGCGGCCACGGCGCTGTCGACGCCGCCGCTCAGGCCTACGACGACGCTTTTTTTCCGAGCACCTTCGCGACGTCGCCGCTGCGTCCGGCCTTGGTGAGGTAGTCCTCGATGGCGAGATGCAGGGCGTCGGCGGCGAGGTTGGAGCAGTGCATCTTCTGCGCGGGCAGGCCGCCGAGCGCCTCGGCGACGGCCCGGTTGGAGATCTCGGCCGCCTCGTCCAGCGTCTTGCCCATGACCATCTCGGTCACCATGCTCGACGTCGCCACCGCCGCCCCGCAGCCGAACGTCTTGAACTTGACGTCGGTGATGCGGTCGTCGTCGACCTTGATCGTCATGCGCATGACGTCGCCGCAGACCGGGTTGCCGATCTGGCCGGCGCCGTCGGGGTCCTCGACCTCACCGACGTTGCGGGGGTTCGAGAAGTGGTCCATCACGAGATCGGTGTACATGCGGTTACCTCTTGACGTAGAGCGGACTCATCTCGCGCAGCCGCGCGACGATGGGCGGGAAGACCTCGAGGAAGTAGTCGACGTCGGCGTCTGAGTTCTCGCGGCCGAGCGTGAGACGGACGCTGCCGTGAGCCTCTTCGGCGCCGTAGCCCATACCGAGGATCACGTGCGAGGGCTCGAGGGAACCCGAGGCGCAAGCCGAGCCGCTCGCGACCGCGACCCCCTTGGCGTCGAGCTGCAGGACCATCGACTCGCCCTCGATGAAGAGAACCGAGACGCAGACGTTGCCCGGCAGCCGCGCCGTAGGGTGTCCGAGGTAGACCGTGTCGTCGATCGCCGCCAGGAGCCCCGCGGCGAGGCGGTCGCGCAGGGCCGCGAGGCGTGGGCCCTGGGTCGGCAGCTCGGCGACCGCCAGAGACAGGGCGACGCCGAGGCCGACGATGCCCGGCACGTTCTCGGTGCCCGAACGCAACCGCCGTTCGTGGCCGCCGCCGTGGAGGATGGGCGCCACCCTGGTGCCGCGCCGGATGTAGAGCGCCCCGATGCCTTTGGGGCCGTAGAGCTTGTGGCCCGACAGCGACAGCAGGTCGACGCCCAGGTCGTCGACGTCGATCGGCACCGCGCCCACCGCCTGCACGGCGTCGGTGTGAAAGGCCGCGCCGTGCTCGTGAGCGATGCGGGCCAGCTCCTTGATGGGCTGCATTGAGCCGACCACGTTGTTGGCGAACATCACCGACGCGAGACGCGTGTCGGGCCGAAACGCCGCCGCGTAGGCGTCGACGTCGACCACGCCGTCGCGGTCGACGGCCGCGAAGGTCGTCTCCCAGCCCTGACGCATGAGGTATCGCGCCGTCTCCATCACGGCCGGGTGCTCGATCGCGCTCACGATCAGGTGGCCGGGTTCGAGGCGCTGCAGGAAACCGCTCAGCGCCAGGTTGTCGGACTCGGTGCCGCCGCTCGTGAAGACGATCTCCTTGTCGGCCGCCCCGAGCGCCGCGGCGACCTGGGCCCGTCCCTCTTCGACCGCGGCGCGCGCCTCGCGCCCCGGCCCGTGGATCTCGGACGGGTTGCCGTAGCGCTCGACGAAGTAGGGCTCCATCGCGGCGAACACGCGGGGGTCGACGGCGGTGGTCGCCGCATGGTCGAAGTAGACCGTTCTCATGTCGTCATGGCCTCCACGGAGAGTTCACCGAGACTGATGTCGCCGAGCGCTCTGCTGATCGCGTCGTCGAGACGACGCCACACGCGTTGCGAGGCGCAGCTGCCGGATCTGGCGCAGCCGCCTTCGTCGGGCAGGCACCCGACGAGCGACAGCGGCCCCTCGATGGCGGTCACGATGTCGGCGACCGAGATGGCGCCGGCCGGGCGCGAGAGGCGATAGCCGCCGCTCGCGCCCCTCGTGGAGGCCACGAGTCCGCCGGCGCGCAGACGGGCGAGGATGCGTTCGAGAAAGGCGGTCGGCATGTCCTCGCGACGCGCGATCTCGGTGAGAGGCACCGGGTCGTCGTGTTCGGTCCGGGCGAGGTAGATCATCGCCCGCAGGCCGTACTCGCAGCGAGAAGAGATCCGCACGCCGACCCTCCGTGACGTCGTAGTCGAATACCAACAGAAAAGGTCGGGATTATCGTACCACGGCGTTCGCGTGAGTCAAACAAGGGAGAGACGCGAAAACGAGCCCGACGCGCGTCCGGCGCGGCTGCCGGGCGCGACGTCTCGCTACGATACGAGCGACGCCGCCCGGAGGCGGCGTCGCAAGAGAACTGAAATCCTGGTGGGGGCCGACCGGCCGCGCCCTACTTGGCGAGGGCGTTGGCCACGACCTGCGACATGACCTTCTCGCTGATCCAGCCGGTGTATTCCTGGTAGACGCTGCCGTCGGGAGAGATGACGGCGAAGGCCGGCGGCTGGCTGATCTTGAGCTGGGCGAGCAGGTCGCCGAGCTCAGAGGCGTTGCGCGCCTGGAATGAGAAGAAGGAGCCCTGAGCCGCGTACTTGGCCTTGATGGTGTTGAAGTACCCGAGCATCTGGTCGTCTTCGGTGACGCCCGGGACGTAGACGAGAAGGATGACGCCGCGCTTTTCGGCGAGCGGGTTCTTGATGAACGCGGGGACGTTCGCCGACTGCGGGTTCACGGTGAGCGTCGGGTAGCCGGTGATGCCGTAGCTGCCGGCCGTGTTGTAGTTACCGTTGACGGTCGTCGGGGCGACGGGGGCGGGCGCGCCGGTGGCGAGAACGATACCTCCGGTCAGGACCGCCATGATGGCCGCGCCCATGACAACGATCAGGGCTGCCTTGAGAAGAAACGACCGGTACGCGGGCTGCCCACTCATCTTCGCCTCCAGTAAAGGCTCCACCTTGCCGTGTTCGCTTTCTTATTGAACCTGCAAGTGCAGGTGGGTGCCCTCCCGGCGGTCCACGGACCGACCGGAGCCGGGCTCCCGGCGCGTGAGTGTTGGCTCAATAACGCCGCAAATCACGCACAAGGTCGAGCAGTCGGCATGGTAGCAGACACATGCTCGTCCCACAAATACGTCGGCAATCTGGCGAAATGCTTGAGTAATGAATCCGGTCCTAGACGGACCGGACGCGCAGCTCCCGCAGCTGACGCGCCTCGACGGGCGCGGGCGCGCCGGTCATGGGATCGGACCCGGAGGCGGTCTTGGGAAAGGCGATGACGTCGCGGATCGACGACTCGCCGGCCAGCAGCATGACGATGCGGTCGAAGCCCAGGCCGATGCCGCCGTGCGGCGGCGCGCCGTACTGCAGGGCTTCGAGGAACCAGCCGAACGACTCGTCGATGCGCTCCTCGCTCAGACCGAGGGTGCGCAGGACCTTGCGCTGCAGCGCGGCGTCGGGGATGCGCAGCGAGCCCGAGCCGAGCTCGACGCCGTTCAGGACGAGATCGTACTGGGCGCCCCTCATGCGCAGCGGCTCGCTGTCGAGGAAGGCGAGCGTTTCGTCGGTCGGCCGGCTGAAGGGGTTGTGGCCGTAGGTCAGCGTGCCGGTCTCGGCGTCGATCTCGAAGAGCGGGAACTCGATCACCCACAGCATCGACCAGCGGCGCGACGGCTCAGGCGCGAGAAGGCCGATGAGCGCGCCCCGCAGGGCGCCGAGCACGCCGGCGGCGGCCGGCGCCCCGTCGGCAGCGAACACGACCAGGTCGCCGGGTTCGGCGCCCGTGCGCGCGACCAGGCCGCTCTGCTCGGCGGCCGAGAGGAACTTGACGATCGGGCCGCGCAGCGCCCGGCCCTCCTCGACGAAGACGTAGGCCATGCCCCCGGCGCCGCGCTCCTTGGCGAGCTCGGTCAGCCCGTTGATCTGGGCGCGCGACAGGCGGGCGCCGCCCGGCGCCCTGATCGCGCGCACCACGCCGCCGCCGTCGAGCGCGCCGCGGAACACCTGGAAGCCGCTCGCGGTGAACAGGTCGGACAGTTCGACGATCTCGAAGCCGTAGCGCAGGTCGGGTTTGTCGGAGCCGAAGCGCAGCATGGCTTCGTCGTAGGTGAGCGTCGGCAGCGGCAACTCGAGCGGCCCCTCCCCCACACCCTCGACGATGGCCGCCATGAGGCCTTCGAGCAACGCCCTGATCTCGGCGGCCGACATGAACGACATCTCGGCGTCGATCTGGGTGTGCTCGGGCTGGCGGTCGGCGCGCAGGTCCTCGTCGCGAAAGCAGCGCGCGAGCTGGTAGTAGCGGTCGACGCCGCCCACCATGAGGATCTGCTTGAACATCTGCGGCGCCTGCGGCAACGCGTAGAAGCTGTGCGGCTGCAGGCGCGACGGCACGATGAAGTCGCGCGCCCCTTCGGGCGAGGAACGGGTCAGCATGGGCGTCTCGATCTCGAGGAAGCGCTGCCCGTTCAGGTAGTCGCGGGCCGCCGTCGCGGCGCGATGGCGCAGCTCGAGCCGCGCCAGCATCGCCGGCCGGCGGATGTCGAGGTAGCGGTACTTGAGGCGCAGCATCTCGTCGACGTCGTGACCGTCGCCGGCCTCGAGCTCGAACGGCGGCGTGCGCGCCGCCGACAGCAGCTCGACCCCGGCGACGCGCACCTCGACCTCGCCGGTCGGCAGTCCGGGATTGACGGTCGCGGCGTCGCGGGCGACCACCGCGCCGGTCGCGGCCACGACGTACTCGGAGCGCAGGCCCTCGGCGAGCCGGTGCGCCTGGGGCGCGACCCGCGGGTCGAAGACGAGCTGTACGAGGCCCGAACGGTCGCGCAGGTCGACGAAGATCAGATTGCCGTGATCGCGCCGGCGGGCCACCCAGCCGGCGAGGCGCACCTCGCGGCCGACGTCGGCGAGGCGCAGCTCGCCGGGCAGCGCCGTGCGCAGCCCGCCGGACGTTGTCCTGCCGGTCACGTCTCTCCCCCGCCGTTGCCGCCCAGCGGGTTGCCGTTGCCGTTGCCGTGATGATGGCCGTGGCCGTCGAGGTCGTCGTCGTCGAGCCAGTCGTCGAACCAGTCGCCGAGCTCGTCGATGGCCACGTCCTCTTCGTCGCCGCTCGCCAGATCGCGCACGCGGACCTCGCCTTCGGCCAGGTCGTCGAGCCCCACGAGCAGGGCGACCTCGGCGCCGCTGCGCCCGGCCTGTCGCAGCTGGGCCTTGGCGCTGCGGCCGGCGAGGTCGCACTCGGCGTCGACCAGCAGGTCGCGGCGCAGGTGCTGCGCGAGGGCGAAGGCGTCGGCCCGGCTTTCGGGCACGAAGGACACGACGTAGGCGAGCGGCCCTTCGTCTTCGGCCTCCTCGAGGCCGGCCACCAGGGTGACGCGCTCGAGTCCGCAGCCGAACCCGAAGCCCGGCGTGGGCGGCCCGCCGATCAGCTCGACGAGGCCGTCGTAGCGCCCGCCCCCGCCGATCGTGCTCTGGGCGAAGCCGAGGGCGTTGGACTGGTACTCGAACGTCGTGCGCGTGTAGTAGTCGAGGCCGCGCACGAGCCTGAAGTCGAGGACGGGATCGAGACCGACCCGGCGCAGCAGCTCGAGCACCGTGTCGAAGTGACGCCGACAGGGCTCGCAGAGGTGGTCGACGAGGCGAGGAGCCCCGGCGAGCACGGCGCGGCAGCTCTCGACCTTGCAGTCGAAGGTGCGCAGCGGGTTCGTCGCCGCGCGCTCGCGGCACTCGCCGCAGAGGGCGTCGGTGTGGCCGCGCGAGGAAGTCCCGCAGAAGCTCCATGTAGGCGGGCCGGCACTGGGCGTCGCCCATGCTGTTCACGGCCAGCGTGAGGTCGCCGATCTCGAGCTCGTCGTAGACCTGACCCAGCATGGCGATGACCTCGGCGTCGACCAGCGGGTCGTCGGAGCCGAGCGCCTCGGCGCCGAGCTGGTAGTGCTCGCGGTAGCGTCCGGCCTGAGGCCGTTCGTAGCGGAACATCGGGGCGTAGTACCAGAGCTTCACGGGCTTGGCGAGCTTGAACATGCCGTGCTCGACGTAGGCGCGGCACACGGGCGCCGTGCCTTCGGGACGCAGCGTCAGCTCGCGCCCGCCACGGTCGGGAAACGAGTACATCTCCTTGCGCACGATGTCGGTCGCGTCGCCGACCCCCCGGGCGAACAGCCCGGTCTCTTCGAACTCGGGTGTGACGATCTGGCGAAAGCCGTACGACGTGAACACGTCGGCGGCGATGGCGACGATGTCGGCGCGCCGCTCAGCGTCGGCGGGCAACAGGTCGTACGTGCCCTTCGGGGCCTTCGGGGCGCTCACCAGCGGTGCTCCGGGTCGTAGCGCAGCGGCGACAGGAAGGGGTTGAGGGCGAGCTCGCGGCCCAGCGACGTATCGGGCCCGTGGCCGCAGTGCACGAGCGTGTCGGGCGGGAACCGGCGGATGAGCGCGGCGATCGAGTTGAGCAACTCGTCGCTCGATCCGCCCGGCAGGTCGGTGCGTCCGACGCTGCCCTGGAACAGCAGGTCGCCCGAGAACAGATGGCCCTCGACGAAGAAGGTCTGCGACCCGGCGGAGTGCCCCGGCGTGGGGATCGCCGTCACGGGCACGACCAGCTCGAGCCGCTGTTCGTCGTCGAGCAGGATCGGGGCGACCGAGACCGCCTGCACCGGGAACCCGGCGAGCGGTCCGCTCGCCGGATCGGTGAGCTCTCCGGCGTCGGCCGCGCCCACGTAGACGGGCAGGTCGAACCGCCGCGCGAGGGCGTCGACGCCACCGATGTGGTCGAAGTGACCGTGGGTCACGAGAATCGCTTGCGGGAGCGCCCCTATCTCGTCGAAGGCGGCGCTCACCACGTCGGCCTCGTCGCCCGGGTCGATGACGAACGCCCGGCCCTCGCAGGCCACGATGAAGCAGTTGGCGCCGAGGGGCCCGAGAGTCAGCATGAAGACGTCGAAGTGATCGGCCATGCGGCGTTCCTCACTTAGCGCGAAAACAAACAGCCGCTTACGCTATCAGTCGCGGGCGTCCGTCGTCGAGCGGCGGCCGTCCGCGCTCACCGCGGCGCCGCTCCCTAGCTCGAGACCACGCGATACGCGTCGTAGACGGTGCCGATGGCCTTGAGATTGGCGATCACGTTGGCCACCTGGTGGACGTCGCCGATCTCCAGGACGAACCGGTCCCGGACGATGCCGTCGGACAGCGTCTGCACCGCCCCGCCAACGATGTTCACGCCCGAATCGGACAGGGTGCGGGCGATGTCTTCGAGCAGATGGTTGCGGTCGAGCGCCTCGACCTGGAGCTCGACCCGGAAGGCCTGCACGCCGAGGCCCTCCCAGGTGACGGTCGTGAAGCGCTCGCGGTTCTTGGTGAGAAGGACCCGGGCGTTCTTGCACTCGGCGCGATGGATCGTCACGCCCCTGCCCAGCGAGATGTAGCCGACGATCTCGTCGCCGGGTATCGGCTTGCAGCACTTGGCCATCCGCACGACGATGTCGCTCATGCCCTCGACGGCGATGCCGAACTCGCTCGACGAGGCGCTGGCGAGGGCCCCGGCCTTGGGCTCGGTGGGCAGCATCTCGACCTCGGGGACGGCGGCCTGCTCGCCGCCGCTGCGTTGCAACACCTTGTTGACCACGGCCCGCACCGGGATGCGCCCCGAGCCGAGCGCGACGTAGAGGTCGTCGGCCTTCTGGTAGCCGAGGTCCTTGACGATACGCGAGAAGACGTCGGACGAGAGCAGCTTCTGCGCCGGCAGGCCCTGCCGACGCAGGGTCTCCTGCAGCAGGTCGCGGCCCGAGTGCTCGGAGTCTTCGCGCTGCTCGCGGCGGAAGTGCTGACGGATCTTCTGGCGAGCCCGGGGGGTCGTGGCGATGCCCAGCCAGTCGCGCGACGGACCGCGGCTCGAGCGCGACGTGATGATCTCGATGATGTCGCCCGAGCTCAGCCTGGTGTGCAGCGGCACGATGCGGCCGTTGATCTTGGCGCCCACACAGTGCGCCCCGACGTCGGTGTGCACCGAGTAGGCGAAGTCGATAGGCGTCGAGCCGGCCGCCAGGCTCTTCACTTCGCCCTTGGGCGTGAACACGAAGACCTCGTCTTCGAAGAGGTCGATGCGCAGCGTGTCCATGAACTCGCGCGGGTCGCCGGCCGTCTCGGACTGCCACTCCATCATCTGCCGCAGCCAGGCGAGCTTGTCGGCGGGACGGTCGCCGTCGCCCTTGACCTTGTACAGCCAGTGCGCGGCCACCCCGAACTCGGCCGTCTGGTGCATGTCGAACGTGCGGATCTGGATCTCGAGCGGCTTGCCGCCCGGTCCGATCACGGTCGTGTGCAGCGACTGGTACAGATTGAACTTGGGCATCGCGATGTAGTCCTTGAAGCGCCCAGGGATGGGCTTCCAGACGGCGTGGATCACGCCGACGGCGCCGTAGCAGTCCTTGACGGTCTCGACCAGGACGCGCAGCGCCGTCAGATCGAAGATCTCGTTGAACTCCTTGCCGCGGCGGCTCATCTTGACGTAGATCGAGTAGAAGTGCTTGGCGCGGCCCGTGATCTCGGAGCGCACGCCGACCTTCGACAGCTCGTCCTCGAGGAAGCGCGCCGCGTTCGAGACGTACTCTTCGCGGTCGGCGCGGCGTTGCGACACCATGCGCTCGATCTCGCCGTACTTGCGCGGGTGGAGGGTCGAGAAGGCGAGGTCCTCGAGCTGCCACTTGACGCTGTTGATGCCCAGGCGGTGCGCCAGCGGCGCGTAGATCTCGAGCGTCTCCTTGGCCTTCTGGATCTGTTTCTGCTTGCCCAGGTAGCACAGGGTGCGCATGTTGTGGAGACGGTCGGCGAGCTTGATCAGGATGACGCGGATGTCCTCGGCCATGGCCACGATCATCTTGCGGTAGTTCTCGGCCTGTTCCTCTTCGGTCGAGGTGAAGCTGATCTTGGTCAGCTTGGTGACGCCGTCGACCAGCATGGCGATCTCGTCGCCGAACTGCGCGCGGATGGCGTCGATGGGAGTGTCTGTGTCTTCGACCACGTCGTGCAGGAGGGCGGCGGCGATGGTGGCGTCGTCCAGGCGCAGCTCGGCGCAGATGAGGGCCGTGCCGACGGGGTGGTTGATGAAGTCCTCGCCGCTCTTGCGGCTCTGCCCGCCGTGCTTGTCGCAGGCGAACTCGAAGGCGCGCGTGATGAGCTCCTCGTCGAGGTCGGGGTTGTAGAGCGCGACGGCCGCGAGGACGCGTTCGAGCAGCTCACGCTGCTGCTCGGCCGCGGGGGCGAGCGGCCCTAGAGGCGGATGCTCAGGCAGTGCCTGAGGAACGTCGTCGTGTGGAATCGTTCGTGCCATCGGCGATAGGTAGCGGAGGTGGAGAGGTCGATCTTGCCCTCCGTCCTTCTTACTCCCTTCTTGCCTTCGTCGTCGGCCAGCAAACCGGCCTCGAACAGCGTGCTCCAGGCGGCGGCCAGCACCGTGAGGTCGGCGAGGAAGCCCTGCCGCCCCAGCAGCTCGGCGACGAGGTCGCTGCCGTCGTCGGCCGCCGCGAGCGTGCGGTAGAGCCGGCGGCAGGCCGCCTCGAGGTCGTAGCGCTCGGCCACGACCGCCTTCGTGAAGTCTACCTCACTCTCGCCCCAGAGGACGTGGACGCAGGCGGACGGCGCCAGCGCGGCGAGGATCTCGCCGAACAGGCCGCCGTCGAAGGGCGGATCGACGAACGCCACGTGGTCGAACACGCCCACGAGCTCGGGATTGGCGGCGGCCAGGACCGCGTCGGCCATGACGACGTCGGGTTCGTCGCCGACGCCGTCGCCGCACACGGCGAGGCCGAGGCGCGACGGGACGCAGGCGCCGTTCAGGTACAGATAGGAGCGTCCGAGCTGCGGCAGGTAGGCGTCGCGCGTGAGCAGCGGTCGCCGCCGCGCGACGTCGGCCACCAGCACGAGCAGGCGCCCGCCGGCGGCGACGAGCGAGGACAGGGTCGCGCCCACGGGCCGCCGGCGGCGGTCGAACAGGCGCCGTTCGCGGCGCAGCGCAGCGACCGCCGCCGCCGCCCCGTCGGCTCCCGCGGCGCCGGGCAGCGCAGCGTCGGCGAGCGCCTCCCAGAGCTCGTCGCCCGAGACCCGCTGCGGGCAGGCGAGCACGCACTCGGTCGGGCACAGGTCGGCGGCGGGAGACGCCACGTCGAAGGCGCCCTTGACCTGGGCCTGGGGCCGGACCATGCCGTTGAAGGCGTTCTTGACGTAGGCCACCGGCACGTCGTAGCGCGCCCCCGGTCTGATCTCGGACAACGCCGAGAAGCCGAACCGCACGCCCGGCGCGGTAACGCCGTCGAGGCGCACGTCGCACTGCAGATGGCGCCCGTTGCGAGTGAGCCGGCAGGCGCCGATCTCGGCCCCGTGCAGCAGGAGGAGAGGCCGCGGGTTGCCGAGGCCGTGGGGGGCGAAGAGGTCGAGCTCGTCGGTGAGCCCCAGGGTGAGCTCGTCGCCGGCGGCCACGGCTTCGACCGCGGTGACGCTGCGGTAGTCGTCGTCGCCGAGGCGCTCGCCGGCGTAGCCGGCGAGCGCCTCGGCGAAGGCCCCGACGTCGGCGACCGGTAGCTGCAGACCACAGGCGGCGCGATGCCCCCCGTAGCCGAGCAGCCAGTCGGAGCAGGCCGCGACGCCGGCCAGCAGATCGAACGCCGGGATGCTGCGGCCCGACCCCTTGGCCAGGCCGTCGGTCTCGCTCAGGAGAATGGTCGGCCGGCCCGTCTGCTCGACGACGCGGGCGGCGACGATGCCGATCACGCCGGCGTGCCAGTCGGGCGACGACAGCACGACAGCGGCCGGCAGCGGGTCGGGCAGCCGGGCGAGGGCTTCGCGCAGGATGACCGCCTCGATCTCCTGACGCTCCGCGTTCAAGGCCCCGAGGCGCTGGGCCAGCGGCAGGGCCGCGGCGCGGTCGGGCGCGCCGAGCAGCTCGACGACCTGCGAGGCGTCCTCGAGACGCCCCGCGGCGTTCAGGCGCGGGGCCAGGCGAAAGCCGATGGTCGCGGCGTCGACGTCGTCGGGCCGCGTGTCGCTCACCTCGAGCAGGGCGGCGAGGCCGGGCCGCGGCGCGCTGCGCAGGCGGCCGATGCCCATGGCCGCCAGGCTGCGGTTCTCGTCGAGCAGCGGCACGACGTCGGCCACGGTGCCGACCGCGACGACGTCGAGGTACGGCCGCAGCGCGAGCGGCAGCTCGACGCGATCGTCGCGGCGGTCTTCGAGCAGCGCGTGGGCCAGCTTGAGGGCCACGCCGACGCCGGCCAGATGGGGGAACGGGTAGCGGCCCAGCTTGGGGTTGACGACGATGCCGTCGGGGAGCTGGCCGATGGGCTCGTGGTGGTCGGTGACGATCACGTCGAGGCCGAGCTCGCGCGCGTGGGCGACCTCGGCGTGGGCGCCGACCCCGCAGTCGACGGTGATGACGAGGCCGGCGCCGGCGGCGGCGAGCTCGTCGAGCGCCTCGACGGAGATGCCGTAGCCCTCGCTGGCCCGGTTGGGCAACCGCCACAGCACCTCGGCGCCCATCTGGGTGCGCAGGAACTCGGCGAGCAGGAACGTGGCGGTGATGCCGTCGGCGTCGTAGTCGCCGTAGACGGCGATGGTCTCGCCGTCGCCGAGAGCACGGTCGATGCGCTTGCGGGCCTCGACCATGCCGTCGAGCAGGTACGGGCTGTGCACGCGATAGTCGGGGTGCAGGAACTCTCGGGCCGCGGCCGGGTCGGTGAGCCCGCGCCGCGCCAGGATCTCGGCGGCCATGCGGCCGATCGACAGCTCGTCGGCGAGCACCGCGGCCGCGCGCAGGTCGACGGGTCCGATCTGCCAGGTCTGCTCCCTCATCGCCACCCCAGTCTACAGGCGCCGGCAGACGGAGGCGGTGACCCGGTCAGGACGCGCCCATCGGTTCGCCGTCACCCGGCGCCGGCGGCGAGGCCGTCTGGGTCGCCGGCACCTCGGCCAGTGGTGGAATGGCCGTCCCGGCCGGCGGTTCCTCAGCCGCCGGTGGAATGGCCGTCCCGGCCGGCGGTTCATCAGCCGGCGGCGAGGTCGTCCCGGCGCCCTCCGCGGTGGCACTCTCGGCCGCGCGCAGGCGAACATACGTGCGCTGGAGCTCTTCTTCGAGGGCGTGACGATCGCGGCCGGCGCCGAGATCGGCGGCGATCGCCGCCAGCAGGCCGACGACCACGAGAAGCGCCGCCACGACGGCCGCCAGGGCCAGCAGCGACGCGCGATGCCAGGTGCCGGCGACGTAGCTCACGTCGACCCGGGCGGCATGGCTCGCGATCCCGACGACCAGGACGAGCACGGCCAGGGCCAACAGCACAGTGACGATGTTCTTCATGGGGGCGGCGACTCCCGCGTGTGGCTGTCGAGCTTCAGTATAGCGCGGCCAGCCAGCGCCCAAGGCGGCTCAGGAGCCGATGGTGACGCGGGCCGCGGCGCGGGCCTTCGCCAGCCACGCCGACAGAAGCGCGGCACGACGCTCCAGCGTGAGCTGCGCGACGATGGCCGGGCGGGCCGCGGCTAACGGCTGGGTGTGCGCCCGCCGCCGACCAAGGACCTTGTCGACATGCCAGCCACCGATCGCAGCGATTGGCCCCACGACGACCCCGGTGCGCGCCGACGCCAACGCTCGCGCGAGCGGTGTAGGCAGTGAAGGAATCGCCACCCACCCGAGCACGCCACCGGCTGCGATGGACTCGGAGTCCATGGAGTAGGAGCGCGCGACCTCGGCGAAGGAGTAACCCAGCCGCAAACGGTCGATCACGGCCTGGCCGAGCGACTTCGTCTTGACCACGATCTCGGCGAGGCGCACTGCGGCAGGCGTGGTGAGCTGCGCGCGATGGGCGCGATAGAACGAGAGCACCTGCCTGCGTCCCGCGACGTACCGCCGGGAACTGCGCGCGCCGAGCTGCTCCGCCAGAAGTCCGACGCGCAGCTCCTGGCGATAGCTGCGCTCGATTGACAGGCCTGCGCTCGCCACCGCGATTGCTTGAAGCGCCGCGGTGCCCCACCAGACTCGCGCGACCTGCGAGACACGGGCCTCGCACCTCGGCGTTGGAGACCACGACGCCGAGCCGCGCGGCCTCCTGGCTCAGCAACTGGCTGCGAATGGTCGCCTCGAGCGCCTGCCGGTGGTAAGCGACTTCGACGATATGCCGCAGACGCGCAATCGTGCGCTCGACCTCGGCCCTGGTCACGGCGGCACCGTTCACGTGGGCGACAATCACGGCCGAGTCGCCGCCGGTGAGACCGGGCTCGGACTCGAGGGGGCAGCGGAATGGTTTGCAGACGCCGCCGCAGCCGCAACCCGGCCGCCAGCGTGGCGAGCACCGCGGCGGCGAGCAGGCCGCGAGCGAGCCTGCGGCGCTCCGCGTCCCCGGATGGCGCAACAGACGATCACGACCTACCTAGGACGAGGCGGGGGTAGCTGTGTGACGCATGGGTCACGCTGGCCGGTGGGCACGTCGGCGCCGCCGGCGCTGCGCCGGCGGCCCCGTACAGCGTCGGGAAGTAGCACGCGACCTTCTGGTCCACGCCGGCCGTACGCGACGACCTCGAGCGGCGGCATGCTTATGGTGCACGGGTCGGGCCGCATGCGCGGGCAGCGCGGGTGGAACACGCAGCCCGAGGGCGGGTTGGCCGGGCTGGGCACGTCGCCTTCGAGGATGATGCGCCGGCGCGGGCGCTCGGTGAGCGGGTCGGGGATGGGCACGGCCGAGAGCAGCGCCTCGGTGTAGGGATGCTGCGGCTTGACGTAGAGCACCGTGCTGTCGGCGATCTCGACGATCTTGCCGAGGTACATCACGGCGACGCGGTCGGAGATGTGCTTGACGACCGAGAGGTCGTGCGCGATGAACAGGTAGGTCAGGCTCGAGCTCGTCCTGCAGATCCTCGAGCAGGTTGATCATCTGGGCCTGGATGGAGACGTCGAGCGCGCTCACCGGTTCGTCGCAGATGATGAGCCGCGGATTGAGCGCCAGCGCGCGGGCGACGCCGATGCGCTGACGCTGGCCGCCGCGAGAACTCGTGCGGGTAGCGTTCGGCGTGCTCGGCCGTGAGACCGACCGTCTCGAGCAGCTCGACGACACGCGCTCTTGCGCTCGGCCTCGGTGCCGATGTCGTGGATGCGCAGCGGCTCGGCGATGATGTTGCTCACCGTCATGCGCGGGTTCAGGCGAGGCGTACGGGTCCTGGAAGACGATCTGCATGTCGCGGCGCAGGCGCTGCAGCGCGACGCGCGAGGCCGCCATGACGTCGACGCCCGTCGAAGACGACCGCTACCGCCGGTGGCCGGCAGCAGGCGCAGGAGCACGCGCCGCCGGTGGTCGACTTGCCGCAGCCGCTCTCGCCCACCAGGCCGAGGGTCTTGCCCTTCGTCGACGTCGAAGCGAGACGCCGTCGACGGCGTAGACGTGGCCGGTGGTGCGCTTGAGCACGCCCGACTTGATCGGAAAGTACTTCTTGAGATCGCCGACCTCGAGGATGCTCACGAGGCCGCCCATTGCAGGAACTGGGGCAAGCGGGCGCGGATCTTCTCGCGCTCGGCCACCGGGATCCAGCAGTGCACGCCGTGGCCGGGACCGACCATCTCGAGCGGCGGGAACTCGCCGGCGCAGACGGGCATCTCGTACGGACAGCGCCCCGAGAACGGGCAGCCGTCGGGCAGCAGCAGCAGGTTGGGCGGCTGGCCTTCGATCGGCGTGAGACGCTGCTTGTCGGTCTCGTCGAGCCGCGGCAGCGAGCCCAACAGACCCCAGGTGTAGGGGTTGTGGGGGTTGTAGTAGACCTCGTCGACGGGACCGTCCTCGAGCGTCCGGCCGCCGTACATGACCATCACCTTGTCGGCCATCTGGGCGACCACGCCCAGGTCGTGCGTGATCATGATCACGCCGGAGTGGTACTGCACCTGCATCTCGCGGATGACGTCCATGATCTGCGCCTGGATGGTCACGTCGAGCGCGGTCGTGGGCTCGTCGGCGATAAGGATGTCGGGGTTGCAGGAGATCGCCATGGCGATCATGCCGCGCTGGCGCATGCCGCCGGAGTACTCGAACGGATACTGGTTGACGCGCTCCTGGGGGTCGGGGATGCCGACCTTGGTCGAGCAGGTCGGCGGCCATCTTCCAGGACTCGCGCTTGGACTTGCCCTGGTGACGCCTGATGACCTCGGCGATCTGGTCGCCGACCTTGAACACCGGGTTCAGGCTCGTCATGGGGTCCTGGAAGATCATCGCGATGTCGTTGCCGCGGATGTCGCTCATCTCGTCTTTGGACAGGGCGAGCAGGTCGCGCCCCTTGTGCACGATGCTGCCGCCCACGACGCGGCCCGGCGGGTCGGGGATGAGCCGCATCACCGACATCGCGGTGACCGTCTTGCCCGAGCCCGACTCGCCGACGATACCCAGGGTCTCGTCGCGGTCGAGCGTGAAGCTCACGCCGTTCACCGCCTTCACCACGCCGGCGTGGGTGAAGAAGTGCGTGCTCAGATCGGTGACTTCGAGGAGGCGCTCGGTCATGCCTATTCCTTGAGCTTGGGGTCGGTCGCGTCGCGCAGACCGTTGCCGAACGAGATGAAGCCGAACACCGTGATCACCAGGGCGAGGCAGGGGAAGAGCTCCATCCACCACTGGCCCGCCTGCAGGTAGTTCAGGTAGTCCGAGATCATGTTGCCCCAGCTCGCGGTCGGCGGCTGCACGCCGATGCCCAGGAAGCTCAGCGCCGCCTCGGTGACGATCGCCCCGCCGATGCCCATGGCGATCGCGACGTACACCGGCGCCATGCTGTTGGGCAGCACGTGGCCGAACACGATGCGCAGGTCGCTGGCGCCGGCCGCCTTGGCAGCCTCGACGTACTCCTGCGTCTTCACGCTCAGGACCGTGCCCCGCACGATGCGCGCATACGACGCCCACGAGAGCAGGCCGATGGCGATGAACACGTTCCTGAACCCGGGCCCGAGCACGACCACGAGCAGCAGCACGAAGAGGATGTAGGGGAAGGCGAAGAACACGTCGGCGACCCTCATGATCACCGAGTCGATCGCCCCCCCGTAGTAGCCCGATAGCGGGCCGAGCGCCAGGCCGAGGGCGAGCGCGATGCTGACCGCGATCACGCCGACCAGCAGCGAGATGCGCGACGCCACGAGCACGCGCGAAAACACGTCGCGGCCGATGTAGTCGGTGCCGAAAGGATGGGCCAGCGAGGGCGGCGACTTGGCGATGTCGTAGTTGACCGCGTTGGGATTGTAAGGCGCGAGGTAGCCGCCGTGGATGCCGGTCACGCCGGCGAAGATCTCGGCTACGCCGACGAACAGGAACACGACGATGATGCCCAGGCCGACGAGGGCCAGCTTGTTGCGCCGCAGGCGACGCCAGGTGTCGGCCCACAGACCGAGCGGCTTGGCGCTGAGCGGCGCGTTCTCGCGACCCGACGGGCAGCGGCGCGTCGAGCTGCGGCTCGGCGAAGGAAGCAGCCGATTCGGTGTCGGTCATCGTCGCCTACTCGTAGCGAATGCGCGGGTCGACGTAGGCGTAGGCCACGTCGACCACCAGGTTGGCGATGACGTAGACGAACGTGGCGAACAGCACGCCGCCCACCACGACCGGCAGGTCGCGGGAGTTGATCGCGTTGTAGATCATGAGGCCGACCCCGTAGCGCGAGAACACCGTCTCGGTGAGGATGGCCCCGCCCATGAGGGCGCCCAGGTCGATGCCGGCGATCGTCAGCACCGGGATGAGGGCGTTCTTGAGGCCGTGCTTGAGGATGACCGATCGTTCCGGCAGTCCCTTGGCGCGGGCCGTGCGCACGTAGTCCGAGCGAATGACCTCGAGCATGGCGGCGCGCTGCATGTACGAGATGTAGGCGACCTCGATGATGCCGAGGGTCACTGCCGGCAGGATGAGGTGCGAGAAGTTGTTCCAGTCCGCCGGGATGACCCACAGGAACGTACTGCCGCCCGTGCCGTAAAAGGGCAGGATGCCAAGGTAGACCCCGAAGACGTACTGCATGAAGACCGCCAGACACGAACACGGGGATGCCCCAGATGATCAGACGCCGCCGTGGTCAGCGTGCTGTCCCAGATAGTGTACTGGCGCAAGGCGGAGTAGACGCCGAGCGGGATGCCGAGCAGCTCGATCAGAACGGCCGCTACGGCAAGCTGCGCGGTGTTGGGTATCGCGCCCTGCCAGCATCTGCCGGACTGGGCGCTCAAACTGGTACGACTCGCCGAAGTTGCCGTGCGCGAGGCGGTCGACGAAGCGGCCGTACTGCACGTAGATGGGCCTGTTCAGACCGAGCTCGACGCGCACCCGGGCAACGAGCTCGGGCGTCGCGTTCTTGCCGGCCAACAGGTACGCCGGGTCGCCCGGAATCAGGAACATGATCAGGAAGGTGATGATGCTGACACCGATCAGCACAAACACGAGTTGTACGAGACGTCTGGCGATGTAACCGAACACGTCTGAAACCTTCCTGTCGCTCCGCCCGGATGGTCTGTCTCGGGTGTCGCCGTCGCTTCCGGCGTTCTGGCCGGGGCGGCGGGCCGGCGCCTATGGCGCCGGCCCGCCGCCCTCCGCAGTGTTCGTGGTCAGTGAACCCCGAACCACCTGCACCCGGCGGTTCTCAACGGGTTACTGGGCAACCCACACCAGGTTCATGTTCTCGCCGCCCATCGGGTCCAACTGCTGCCCGAGGACTCGCTTGTTCATGATCACATAGGTGCGTTCGAACCATAGCGGGATCACGGGCGCATCGGCCAAGATGAGCTTCTCGGCCTGCGCATAGATCTGCAGCCGTTGCGTCTGGTCCGTGGTTGCGCGCGCCGTGAGGAGCAGCTTGTCGACCGTCGGGTTGGAGTAGAAGGTCGCCGTGTCCACCGCCGAAACGCTGCTCTGGTAGAGTGATACAGAAAGTCATCCATCGACGGATAGTCAGCCTGCCACCCCAGACGGTAGAGCTCGTCCCCCGAAGCTGACTCGACCTTCGTGAGGTACGTCGCCCAGGCCAAGCCGGTCAAAGTGACGTTGATGCCGACGGCCTTCCAGCCCGCCTGGACAGGAGGCAGTACCTTCTCCCAGTCCGCACCGGTGTTGTAGCATCATGCTGATGGTCGGGACGGTGCCCAGCGACTGGACGATCTGCTTCGCCTTCGCGGTATCGTACGGGTAAGGCAGCGGTGGAGAGATTGCTGCCGGGGATGCCCACGGGCACCAACCCGTTGGGCATGAGTGGCGTGCCCTCCATGACCGTGTTGATAACCCCCTGGCGGTCGAGTCGAGTACGAGAGGGCCTGGCGCAACGGCAGGTTCTTGGCGCCACCGACGACCGGGCTCTTCCAGTTCACGCCGATGTAGTCGAAAACCGAGCTGCGGCCACAACTTGGCTTCCCAGCCCTTCTGCGCCGCCAGCTTCTCGGAGGACCCGACCTGCCCGACCGGCACCGTGGTGTAGTCAATGTTGCCGGCCTGGAAGGCCAGCCATTCAGTCGAGGGGTCCTGGAAGATGGGCATGTGGATATTGTCGACGAACGGACCGTTCGTCGCGCTCGCGGCCCACCAGTGCGGGTTCTTGGCCAGATCGATCTCCTGGTTGTGCTTCCATGTTTCCAGGATGTAGGGGCCTGTGCCAATGGGCTTCTGGTCGAAGTTCTTGATGCCTTCCTTCATGGCATAAGCCACGGGCCAGACCGACGCGATCGGGTGGCCAAGGCTCACCGGGAACTCGGCGAACGGATACTTGAGCGTGACCTGGAAGGTCCAGTCGCCGATCGCCTTGACACCGGTGAGCCCAGCCTTTGCAGCTCCCGTGTCGTCGGTTCCGACGATCGGGGAGAGGATGTAACCCGGAGTGCCAGGGATCCAATTCTTGGGGTTGGCGGCGGCGTTCCAGCTGGCCACGAAGTCCTTCGCAGTGACCTCGGTGTTCACCGGCGGCTGGAAGTACACACCCTTCCTGATCGTAAACGTGAACACCTTGGCGTCGGGACTCACGGTGTAGCCCGTGCAAAGGTCAGGAACAGCGTTCGTAGTGCCGTCAGCCGCCACCTGGTACTTCATCAGGCCCTCGAAGATCTGGCGAACGACGGGGTAGGCGATGCTCTCCTGGAACGTGTTGGGGGCGATGCCCACCGGGTCTCCCCCGTCAGGGGGAAGTTGTAGGTGCCGCCGGCCTTGGGCGTGCTGTTCGTCGTGCTGGTGCTATTGCTACGCTACTGCTCCCGCAGGCAGAAAGGACGAGGGCGAGCGCTATCAGCACGATGCCCGCGACAAACGCCCCCCGTGACCTCATCCCGAGGTTCTTCAAGGTGACCTCCTTTGATCACTCGAATACGGCAAAGGAACGACCCAGCGCGGGCTCCCTGTCGCGGACCGCAGGCGACTCGTCGCTCGCGGTCCGCTCCCGCACGTTCGCCGACAGACCCGACCCCCTTTCACGACGGTGCCAGCTGTGAATGTCTACTTCGCGCCACCCTACCACGTCCCTTCCGACCCCGCCCAGCGGCCCAAAAACGCGGTGGCTTGCGGCGCTTTAGAGACGCCAGCCGAGAATGAAGGTGTTGATGAACAGGATGACGCCGGTAATGATCGTGTAGCGGGTCAGGTTGCGTTCCATCACGCTGGCCTGCGCCGCGAACGAGAAACCGGTCACGCTGCTCATGCCGGCGTCCTTGCCGGAGTGCAGGAGAACGAGGACGACCAGCAGGACGCAGACGATCAGCTGTATGGCGATGAGGATGGCGTTCAACACCAGAGGGGCTCCTTCACAAGCGATAGCCGGCACCGTGCCGATGCACGTCAAAGAATAGTAATCCTGAAACGCCTATGCAACAGGCCGCGCGACCGCCCCGTCGCTCAGACGGGCGGCGTCAGCGCTTCGCGCGCAGCAGGTCGCGCCCCGTCATCACGGCCGGAGCCGGCACGCCCAGAAGGTCGAGGACCGTCGGGGCGATATCGGCGAGAACCCCGCCGTCGCGCAGCTCCGCCCCCTCCACCGTGGCCACGAAGGGCACCGGATTCGTGCTGTGAGCCGTGTTCGGACCGCCGTCGGGATCGATCATGTGATCCGAGTTGCCGTGGTCGGCGGTGATCAGGCAGGCCCCGCCCTGGGCCAGGACGCGCGGCACCACGCGGCGCAAGGCAGGCGTCGACCGCCTCGACCGCGGCGACCGCCGCCGCGAGCACGCCCGAGTGTCCGACCATGTCGGCGTTCGCGTAGTTCACGACGACGAAGTCGAGCGTGCCCGTGTCGAGCTCGGCGATCAGCTTGTCGGTCACCTCGGGGGCGCTCATCTGCGGCTTTTGGTCGTAGGTGGCGACGTCGCGCGGGCTCGGCACGAGGATGCGCCGCTCCCCGGGTACCGCGCGCTCGACGCCGCCGTTGAAGAAGAAGGTCACGTGCGCGTACTTCTCGGTCTCGGCGATGTGCAGCTGCCGCAGACCGTGTTCGGCAAGCACCTCGGCGAGCACGTGGTCGACGCGCTCGGGCCCAAAGGCGACCGGCAGCGGGAACTCCTTCTTGTACTGGGTCATCGTCAGGAACGAGACCCGCGGCGGGTGCGGCCCGCGGTCGAATTCGGCGAACGACTCCTCGAAGAAGGCGCGCGTGAGCTCGCGGGCACGGTCGGGACGGAAGTTGAAGAACAGGCAGACGTCGCCGTCGCCCACCCGGTGCTCGTCGCGCGCGCCGATCACGGTCGGCCGCACGAACTCGTCGGTCTCGCCGCGCTCGTAGGCGGCGGCCACGGCGGCCTCCACGTTGGGCGCCTGCTCGCCGCGACCGTAGACGAGCGCGTCGTAGGCAAGGCGGACGCGCTCCCAGCGCGTGTCGCGGTCCATGGCGTAGAAGCGGCCGCTGACGGTGCCGTACCTGCCCACGCCCGCCGCCGCCATGGCGTCGCCGATCTCGGCGAGAAAGCCGGGCGAGCTGTCCGGAGGCGTGTCGCGACCGTCGAGGAAGGCGTGCACGACCATGTCGTCGACGCCCTCGCGACGGGCCATCTCGAGGCAGGCCTTCAGATGGCCCAGGTCGGAGTGCACGCCGCCGCCCGACACGAGACCCATGAGGTGGAACGTGCCGCCGCGCTCGCGGGCCGTCGCGAAGGCCCGCACGAGCACGGGGTTGGTGAAGAAGTCGCCGTCGGCGATGGCTTTGGTGATACGCGTCAGGTCCTGGTAGACGACCCTTCCCGCACCGATGTTCAGGTGGCCGACCTCGGAGTTGCCCATCTGCCCGGAGGGCAGGCCGACGGCCCCGCCCGACGCGTCGAGAGTGCCGTGGGCCCAGGTCGCCCACAGATGGTCGAACGTGGGCGTGTCGGCGAGCTCGACGGCGTTGCCCGAGCCGGGTGCGGCCCAGCCCCAGCCGTCGAGGATCGCCAGCACGACCGGCCGGTAGGTGCGGCCGGTCGGCGAGAGCGCGGCGTCCGTCCCGGACGCCGCGCTCTCGCCCTCACGCCCCTTGCCTGACAGTGGGGTCACTCCGTCACGAAGCGTACGATCCGCGCGAACTCGGCCGGATCGAGGCTCGCTCCACCGACGAGGACGCCGTCGATGTCGGGCTGTGCCATCAGCTCGTCGATGTTCGACGACTTGACGCTGCCGCCGTAGAGGATGCGCACCTCGTCGGCCGCGGGCGCCGAAGGCCTCGCGCACGCGCGAGCGCACGAAGGCCACCGTCTCCTGGGCGATCTCGGCGGTCGCCGTCTTGCCGGTGCCGATCGCCCAGATGGGCTCGTAGGCGATGGCCAGCCGCGCCGCCTCGCCGGCCTCGACGACGGCGAGGTCGCGGTCGATCTGGCGACCGATCTTCTCCTGCGTGCGGCCGGCGACGCGCTCATCGTCGGTCTCGCCGCAGCAGAGCACCGGCAGCAGCCCGTGATCGAGCGCCACGCGCACCTTCTGGGCGAGCTCGGTGTCGTTCTCGGCGAAGTACTGGCGTCGCTCGGAGTGACCGAGGACGACGGCGTCGACGCCGACCTCGACCAGCATCGGCGCCGAGACTTCGCCGGTGTAGGCGCCCTCGGACGCGTGGTGCATGTTCTGAGCGCCGACCATGACGTTCGTGACGCTCGCCTCGCCGACCAGCACCATGAGGTCGGTGAACGGCGCGCACAGCAGGATGTCGCGGTCGTCGACGCCGGCCACGAGCGGCGCGAAGGCCCGCGCGTAGGCCACGGCCTCGGCCTGCGTCTTGTACATCTTCCAGTTGCCCGCCATCAGCGGCCTGCGCGCGGACTTCATCGATCCGGTCTCCTTCCGGCGCTCCGGGGAGCGCCCTCGCTCCAGTCGCTTCAGGCCTCGAGCAGCGCCTCGACCCCGGGCAGCGCCCGACCTTCGAGGAACTCCATGGAGGCGCCGCCGCCCGTCGAGACGTGCGTGATACGGTCGCCGAGCCCGAAGGCGCGCACGGCGCTCACCGTGTCGCCGCCCCCCACCACGCTCACCCCGGAGCAGGCGGCCACCGCCTCACCGACCGTGCGCGTGCCGGCGGCGAACTCGGGGACCTCGAACATCCCCATGGGTCCGTTCCAGAAGACCGTGCCGGCCGCCCGCAGGCGTTCCGCGAAGGCGGCAGCGGTGGCCGGCCCGATGTCGAGGCCCATCTCGTCCGACCGGCATGGCGCCGGCCGCGGCGACCCGCCGGGGGGCCGCCGCCGTGGCCGCGGGCGCCACCACGATGTCGGTCGGCAGCGCGAACTCACATGACGACCGCTCCGCCGCGGCCAGCAACTGCCCGGCGACCTCGACGCTGCCCTCCTCGACCCTGGACAGACCGACCTCGAGACCTTGGGCCGCAAGGAGCGGGAAGCACATCGCGCCGCCGACCAGGATCGCGTCGGCGACGGTCAGCATCTTCTCGATGACGCCGATCTTGTCGGACACCTTGGCGCCGCCGAGGAGCACGACGAACGGCCGCGCCGGGTCGGAGAGCAGCCGGCCGAGGACCTCGAGCTCGCGAGCCATGAGCAGACCGGCCACGCCCGGCAGGATCCGCGGCACGCCGACAGTTGAGGCGTGGGCGCGATGGGCGGTGCCGAAGGCGTCGTTCACGTAGACGTCGGCGAGCGCCGCGAGCTGCCCGGAGAAGGCCGCGTCGTTGGCCGTCTCCTCGGCGTGGAAGCGCAGGTTCTCGAGCAGCAGCAGCCCGCCGGGGGCAAGGGCGTCGGCCGCGGCCACGACGTCGGGGCCGACGCAGTCGTCGACCTTCCGGACCGGCCGGCCGAGCAGCTCCGCGAGGCGCGCGGCGATCGGGTCGAGGCGCAGCTCGGGCACTATCTGCCCTTTGGGCCGACCCAGGTGCGAGGCCAGCACCACCCGGCAGTCGTGGCCGAGGAGATACTCGATCGTGGGCAGGGCCGCGCGAATGCGCGTGTCGTCGGCGACGGCGCCGTCCCTGAGAGGCACGTTGAAGTCGACCCGCACGAAGACCCGCCGCCCGTCGACCGGGTAGTCGGTCACAACACGCTTGGCCATGGGACCCTCCCGGGACGAAGTCGGCGCCGCTACAGGACGCGCTCGGTCAGGTCGACGAGGCGGCACGTGTAGCCCCACTCGTTGTCGTACCACGACACGACCTTGACGATGCGGCCGTTGGCGAGCGTCAGGGCGGCGTCGATGACCGACGAGGCGGAGCTGCCGACGACGTCAATCGAGACGATCGGGTCTTCGCAGAACTCGAGGATGCCCTTGAGCTCGCCCTCGGCGGCGGCCTTGAAGGCGGCGTTGACCTCGCCGGCGGTGACGTCGCGCTTGAGCTCGACGGTGAGGTCGGTGCAGGAGCCGTCGGGCGTGGGCACGCGCAGCGAGAAGCCGTCGAGCTTGCCCTTGAGATGCGGCAGCACGACGCCGACCGCGCGGGCCGCGCCCGTCGTCGTCGGGATGATCGACAGGGCGCCGGCCCGGGCCCGGCGGAGATCCTTGTGGGGGAAGTCGAGGATCTTCTGATCGTTGGTGTAGGCGTGGATGGTGCTCATGAAGCCCTTCTCGACGCCGAACGCATCGTCTAGGACCTTGACCATCGGCGCCAGGCAGTTGGTCGTGCAGCTCGCGTTGGAGATCACGTCGTGGCGGGCCTTGTCGTACATGGATTCGTTGACCCCGAGAACCACCATGACGTCGGCGTCGCCGGCCGGAGCCGAGATGATGACCTTCTTGGCGCCGGCCGTGAGGTGGGCCGCGGCGGCCTCGCGCTTGGTGAAGCGCCCGGTCGACTCGATCACCACGTCGACCCCGAGATCGCGCCAGGGCAGCCGCGCCGGCTCGGTCTCGAAGAGCACCTTGATCGGCTTGCCGTCGACCACCAGGGCGTCGCCCGTGAAGGCCACCTCACCGGGGAACGCACCGTGCACGGAATCGTACTTGAAGAGGTGGCGCATGGTGGCGCCGTCCATGATGTCGTTGATGGCCACGATGTCGAGGTCGGCGCCTCGCTTGGCCACGGCGCGCACGTACAGGCGACCGATCCGGCCGAACCCGTTGATGCCTACCTTCAGAGTCATGCTGAGCCTCCAAGTCGATTGCCTGCGGAAGTCTACCAGAGCAGCCTCGTCCGGACGTTGCGGCGACGCAGCAGGCAAGGCGCGAGCACCCCGCCGCGGCCGATCTTGCCGACCGGCTTGACCCGCTGCCGCCGTGACCGCCGTCCGTCCTCGTGAATATGCCGCCTCGGCTCAGGTCGCCAAACGTCGGCGGCGGTCCGGAGTGCCGCCGCCCTGCGGCAGTTCCCCGGCCAGCGCCTCGAGCCGCCGCAGGCGGTGGTTCAAGGCCGACTTGGTGAGCGGCGGCCGGGCCTTGGCAGCGAGCTCTGGCAGGCTCAGGTATGGGTGCTTCAGCCGCAGGGCCGCGACGCTGCGCAGCGCGGCCGGCACCGACGCCCAGCGCTCGTCCGCCATGAGAAGGCGGAACGTCTCGGTCTGGCGCAGGGCCGCCCGGGCGGCGCGCCCGGCATTAGCCTGGTCGCAGTTGGCCAGACGGTTGGCGCGGCCGCGCACCTCGCCGAAGACGAGGTGCTCCTCCCAGGCGAGGCGGGCGGTGTGGGCGCCCAGCACGGCCAGCAGGTCGGCGGCCGTCTCGCCGCGCTTGCTGTAGCAGGCCGAGTTGCGCTCGCGCGTCGCGACCCGGAAGTCGAGGCCGAGCCGCCCCAATAGCAGACGGCACTCCTCGGCGAGCTCGCCGGATTCGAACGTGAACTCGGCGTGGACCGCCGACCCCGGAGGCGAGATTGAGCCGCAGCCCAGAAACGCGCCGCGCACGAAGGCCACGCGGCAGCAGCGGCGGGCCACGATCCGGGCGGGCACGCCCATCTGCACCTGAAACGAGTCGGACAGCACCCCGGCCTCGTTCAAGACCTGCAGGTGGCGCGGGTCGTCGCCGAGCACCACCTCGTAGCGCAAGCCGGCCGGCGGCGTGTCGGCGGTGCGCAGCTCGGCGTGCGTGCCCATCGGCCGCAGCAGCGAGAGTACCGAGCGGGCGACCGCCGGGAGGGGCGAGCTGACCCGCACGGTGTACTGGCCGCCCGAGGCGATCTCGAACGTGCCCGCCGCGAAGAGCAGCCCGGAGAGCTGGGCGCGGGCGCAGTGGCTCTCGGTCGGCACGATGGCGGCGAGCTCGCGCTTGACGTCCTGGGCGAAGCTCACGGGGTCACGTCGCCAGGCGCAGGATGGCGTCGGCCAGCTTTGCCGAGTCGTGGCGGAAGAAGTCGCCTTCGCGGGCGAGGCGAGCGTGGACGACGCGGACCCCCTGCGCCGCGAGGGCCTCGTCGTCGACCGCGACGGGCGCCGCGCCCTCGGCCCGGTAGGCCGCGGCGAGATCCTTCGAGACCGGCGTGTCATTGACCAGCACGTCGTCGATCATGCCGGCGGCGCCGTGACGGCAGAGGACGCCGAGATGGTCGGCCGCCGAGTAGACCGTCGGTCTCGCCCGGCTGGGTCATGACGTTGCAGACGTAGACCACTTCGGCCCGCGTCCGCTTGAGCGCGTCGCGCACCTCGGGGATCAGCAGGTTCGGCACGATGCTGGTGTACACGCTGCCCGGTCCGAGGACCACGAGATCGGCGGCGGAGATCGCCTCGAGGGCCTGGGGCAGCGCCCGCGGCCGGCCCGGCTCGAGCCAGACGCGCAGCGGCAGGCGCTCGCTCGCCGTGATCGACGATTCGCCGGCCACCCGCTCCCCGCCCCGCATCTCGGCGTGGAGGGTGACGCTCTGCAGAGTCGCCGGCAGCACCCGGCCGCGCACGTTGAGCACGCTCGTCGATTCCTGCACGGCGCGCTCGAAGTCGCCCGTCACCTCGGCCAGGGCGGCCACGAACAGGTTGCCGAAGCTGTGCCCCTGCAGGCCGCCCTCCTCGGGGAAGCGGTACTGGAACAGCCGGCTCATGAGCGATTCGTCGTCGGCCAGGGCCACGAGGCAGCTGCGGATGTCACCGGGCGGCAGCACGCCCAGGCCGCTGCGCAGCAGACCCGAGCTGCCACCGTCGTCGGCGACCGTGACCACGGCGGTCAGGTTGCTCGAGTGCTGCTTGAGGCCCGACAGCAGCACCGACAGGCCGGTGCCTCCGCCGATCGCCACGATCCGCGGGCCGCGGGCGAGACGGGCGTCGCTGCGCAGCGCGACCACGCCCGGCTCGTCGGCGACCCGCGCGTACCGGTAGAGGCTGCGCGCGCTCAGCAGCAGCACGACGAAGCCGGCGGCGAGGCCGGCGACCGCGAGCGCCGCCGCCGGCCACACGTGCCCCGTGATCCAGGTGCCGCCGACGTCGTGGCGCCGGCCGCTCGAGACGAGGATACCCGCCACGAGCCACGCCGACAGGCCGACGAGCGCGCCACCCGCGCACACAGCCAGCACGCGGCGCTTCATGCCGAGGCCGGGATAGAGCCATTGCAGTCGCGTCAGGCGGGACCGGCGCAGTTTCACGGCCGACTCCGGGTCAGTCTTTGCTCATGTCGCGATGACGCACCGTCGTCTGGAACCCTTCGGCCGCGTAGTGGTCGGCCAGCCAGGCCGCGATCGTCACCGAGCGGTGACGTCCCCCCGTGCAGCCGATGCCGATCGTCAGGTGGGCCTTGCCCTCGGCCACATACCGAGGGAACAGATAGTCGAGCAACGGCAGCAGGGCGGCGAAGAACTCGGCGCCGTCGACCGAGTCGAGCACGTAGCCGCGCACCTCGCGATCGAGTCCGGTGAGCGGCCGCAGATCGAGGTCGTAGAACGGGTTCGGCAGGAAGCGCACGTCGAACAGCAGGTCGGCGTCGATCGGCACGCCGTACTTGTAGCCGAACGAGACGAAGCTGAAGGTGATGCTCTGCCGCTGGCCGCGGTGGATGATCTCCTCGTTCAACCAGAGCTTCAGCTCCTGGATCGTGATGCCGCTCGTGTCGATGATGTGGTTGGCCCGCTCGCGCAGCGCGTCGAGCAGCTCGCGCTCGCGTCTGATGCCGTCGAGCACGCTGTCGTGGACGGCGAGCGGATGCCGGCGGCGGGTCTCTTTGAAGCGCGCGACGAGGACGTCGTCGGAGGCCTCGAGGAACACGAGCGAGTAGTCGACGCCGGCCGCACCCAGCTCGTCGAGGACCCGTTCGATCTCGGCGAAGTACTCGCCGCCCCGCACGTCGCAGACGACGGCGACGCGGCGCACCTTGCTGCCCTCTATGCGGAACAGATCGACGAGCGGCGACAGGAGCTGCGGCGGCAGGTTGTCGACGCAGAAGTAGCCGGCGTCTTCGAAGGCGTCGATGGCCTGGGTCTTGCCCGCCCCGGACAGGCCGGACAAGATGACGAAGGGCATGGTGGCGGTGGTCACGGCCGTTCCCCGACCGGGCTCGGCGACGACGCCGCGCGGCGGCCGCCACGGCGGCCGGCCGCGGGCAGGGCCGCCGCCGCTCCTTCGATCTCGAGCAGCCGGCGCTTCCAGGACGGGTCGTCGCCGTAGTTGCCGAGCCGCCCGTCGCTGCAGGTCACGCGATGGCAGGGCAGGATCACCGGCAGCTCGTTGCGGGCCATCACCGAACCGGCCGCCCGCCAGGCGGTCGGATGGCCGGCGTCGCGCGCGAGGTCTCGATAGCTCACCGTGCGGCCGTAGGGGACACGCGCCAGGGCGCGCAGCACGTCGGCTTCGAAGGCGGTGCAGCCGAGCTGCTCGATGTAGGCCTCGAGGTCGAGCGGGAACACGACCCGCTCGCCGGCGAAGTAGCGCTCGAGCAGCTCACTCCAGCGCCCGCCGAGCGCCGCCCCCGCGGGGGCCTCGCGCGCCGGGTCGGGGATGTCGAGGGCGACCGGCAGATCGCCGCGGAGCAGCACCCGGCCGGTGCCGTAGGGCGTGCGGAAGAACGCCTCGCGCCGTGCCGCACCCGCCGCGCCTGCCGTCGTCGTCATGGCGTCACCTCTTCGTCGTCACAGCCTGGCGCCGCGCCGCGCCGCGGCCGTCGTCTTGTCCGCTCCGAGCCCGCGCCGGCGCTAGCCCGCCTTGTGCAGCTGCCCGTAGATCTCGCGCGCCACCCGGCGCGGCAGCCCGGGCACCCGCTCGATCTCGTCGCGCGAAGCGGCGATGAACCGCTCCGGGCTGCCGAAGTGCTCGAGGATGGCCCGGCGCCGCACCGGACCCACCTTCGGCAGCTCGTCGAAGATCGACGCCCGGCGCAGGTCGGAACCGCGCCGCTGCCGATGGAAGGTTACTGCAAAGCGGTGCGCCTCGTCGCGTATGCGCTGCAGCAGAAGCGAGGCCGGATCGTCGGGCGCGAGCGCCAGCGGTGTCGCGCGGCCCGGCACGAACACCTCCTCGCGCTGCTTGGCGAGACCGATCACGGCGATCTCGGCGGCGCTCGCGCGCAGCGCCTCGAGGGCCGCCGAAAGCTGCCCCTTGCCGCCGTCGATGACGATCAGGCCCGGCCGGCTCGCGAAGCTCTCGTCGTAGCCTTCGTCGACACCCTCGCCGCCTTCGCCGGCGAGTCGCCGCAGCCGGCGCCCGACGACCTCGCGCATCATGGCGAAATCGTCCTGACCCGAGACCGTGCGGATGGCGAACTTGCGGTAGTGCGCCTTGCGCGGACGGCCGTCCTCGAAGACGACCATCGAACCGACCGCGTGCTGTTCGCCGAGGTTCGAGATGTCGTAGCACTCGATGCGCAGCGGCAGGTCGTTCAGCGCGAGGGCGTCGCGCAGACCCGCCAGCGCCGCCTGGCGCGCCTCGAGCGTGTGCGCCAGGCGCGCCTCCTCTTCCTTCGCCGCCTGGGCGGCGTTGCGCTCGGCCATATCGAGCAGCCGGCGCTTGGCCCCGCGCTGGGCGCAGCGCACCTCGACTCGCGCTCCGCGACGGGCCGACAGTACGGCGGCGAGCTCCGCGGCGCCGCCCTCGAGCGGCACGATCACCTGGCGCGGGATGTTGACACCGTCGCCGTAGTAGCCGAGCGCGAACTCCTCGACGACCTCGCGGGCCCCGCCCCCGGCCGTGTTCTCGACGAAGAAGGTCTCGCGAGCGACCAGCGCGCCCTCGCGCACCCGGAACACCTGCACGTTCCCGCCCGGCTCGCCCTGCCAGAGGCCGAGCACGTCGAACGAGCCCGACCCCTCGCGTTCGACGACCTGGCGTTCCTGGACGTGACGCACGGCCTCGAGCCGGTCGCGCAGCAGGGCCGCCTTCTCGAACTCGCGGGCCGCGGCGGCGCTGCGCATGTCCTGCTCGATGGCGCGTCCGACATCGACCAGCCGTCCGCGCAGGAAGTCGACGACCTGATCGATCACCTCGAGATACTCGTCGCGCGACACGCGATCGTCGCAGGGTCCGAGTGAGCGGTCGATGAAGTACTGCAGGCAGGGCGACCCCCCGGGACGGCCAGGTTTGTCGGCCTTGCACTTGCGATACGGGAAGATACGGCCGATCAGCTCGAGCGTCTCGCGGACCTTGCGGGCGCTCGAGTACGGTCCGAAGTAGAGGTTGCCCGGGGCGTGGCGACCGCGAAAGAAGCGCACGCGGGGCCACTCGTCGCTCAGGGTGATCTCGATGAACGGGTAACTCTTGTCGTCGCGCAGACGCAGGTTGAACGGCGGTCGCGCCTCCTTGATGAAGTTGTCCTCGAGGAGCAGCGCCTCGGTCTCGGAGCCGGTGACGACGTACTCGATCGTGCGCGCGCGAGAAACCATCTCGGCGGTGCGGCCGCCGGGGGCGGCCGCCCCGCCCCGAAAGTACGACGCCAGGCGCTTGCGCAGATCCTTGGCCTTGCCCACGTAGAGGACGTCGCCGTCGGCGTCGAGCCAGCGGTAGACGCCGGGCGCCGCCGGCGCCCGGCGGGCCGTCTCGTGCACTGCCGCGAGGGCGTCGCTTGCGTGGCCGTTGGTCGTCTTCATGCGCTCCTGATTATCGCACGCTTCTCGAGGGCGGCCGCACGAAGCGGCGCCGGCCTCCGGCGGCGACGATCGCTCGCCTGCCTTTTGCCCAGGAATTCTTCATCGATTACTCAGTACTATCAGGTAACTAAACGGATGTCCTATAGGGATTCAGCCTCACCGACCCGATAGCAGGTACTGAAGGGAAGCAAGACGGGCGGCCGGTGGTGCCGCCCTCGCAGCAAGCGGAGGCTCGCATGACCTGGGTTCGAACCCTCAAGCGTCACAGGACACTTCTCCTGGCGGGGCTCCCCTGGCTGGCCTGTCTCGTCGTGGGCGTCGAGCGTCGCCGCCGCGGCCACGCCGCCCGGAACGGTGCCGAACCTCGCCTCGCCGACCCATCCTCTGCCGTCGGTCTGGTACCCGTCGTCCAACCCCACGTTCACCTGGACCGCGGCCACCGCGGGCAGCTCGCCGATCGCCGGCTACTCGTTCGTGCTCGATCAGAACCCCACCACGATCCCCGGCACGGCGGGCGGCACCAGCGCCAACTCCTACGCGGCCCAGGTACCCTACAGCGTCGGTTCTGGTCCGGCCGAAGACCGGGTCGCCGACCTCAGCGGCAACGGCATCCTCGACGTCATCGCCGAGAACTCGGCGTCGAACAGCGTGAGCGTGCTGATGGGCAACGGCGACGGCACCTTCAAGCCCGCCGTCAACTACGCGACCGGCACAGATCCCTGGTCGATGGACATCGGCGACCTCACAGGCAACGGCAAGATCGACATCGTGACCTGCAACAACACCGCCAACACCGTGAGCGTCCTGATGGGCAACGGCGACGGCACGTTCCAGTCGGCCGTCAACTACTCGACTGGGACAGGCACAGCGCCGGAGTGCGTGCGCCTGGGCGACGTCAACGGCGACGGCAGGCTCGACATCATCACGGCCAACGCCGGTAACAACGACATCAGCGTGCTGCTGAACAATGGCAACGGTACGTTCGGCGCGCCCACGACCTTTGACACGGACACCCATCCGACATCGATCGCCGTAGGCGACATGAACGGCGACGGCAAGCTCGACATCGTCACGGCCAACTACGCCACCAACGACGTCAGCGTGCTGATGGGCAACGGCGACGGCACCTTCCAGAGCACGGTCAACTACGCCTGCGGCAACGAACCCGAGACGGTCGTGGTCGCCGACTTGAACGGCGACGGCAAGCCCGACATCGCGACGGTGAACTACGTGGGCACGGCAAGCGTCCTCCTCAACAAAGGTACCGGCACGTTCGCGACTCACGTCGACTACACGACCGGCGCGGGCCCTTACGACCTAGGTGTGGCCGACCTCAACCATGACGGCGTGCCCGATCTGGTGACCACCAACCACAACGCAAACACCGTCAGCATCCTCTACGGCAACGGCAACGGCACCTTCCAGAGCAAGGTCGATCTGGCCACCGGCCCGGGCCCCTTCTGGGTGGCCCTGGGCGACTTCAACGGCAGCGGCTACGGCGACCTGGCGGTCACCAACGAGACCAACGGCACGGTGAGCGTCCTGCTGGGCAGCGAGTACTTCAGGTCGGCGTCGTCGGCCCTGACCGCCTCTTTCACCGGCAAGGCCGACGGTGTCTGGTACTTCCACGTGCGCGCCGTCGACACCCTCGGCGTGGGCGGCCAGACCGCCACCCTGCCGGTGCACATCGACACGACTCCGCCGGTCACGACCCAGTCCGGCGCCGACGGCAACTGGCACAACAGCGCGGTGACCGTGAGCTTCACGCTCACCGATGCCATGAGCGGCGCCGGTTCGACCCAGTACAGCACCGACGGCGGTACGACCTGGACGACCGGCAGCTCCGTCGTCGTGGCGGCGCCGAGCAACGGCGCCAACGACGGCGTCCACATCATCCAGTACTGCTCGACCGACGCGGCCGGCAACCACGAGACCGCCAAGAGCTGCACCGTGAAGATCGACGCGACCAGTCCGGTGACCACCCAGACGGGCGCTGACGGCACCTGGCACAAGACTCCGGTGACCGTGAGCTTCACAGCCACCGACGCCTCGAGCGGCGTGGCCTCGACCCAGTACAGCACCGACGGCGGCACGACCTGGACGACCGGCACCTCGCTGACCATCCCGGCGCCGAGCGATGGTTCCAACGACGGCAGCCACGTCATTCAGTACCGTTCGACCGACAACGCCGGCAACGTCGAGACTGCCAATAGCTGCACCGCGAAGATCGACACGACGCCGCCGACCACGACGGCCTCGGGCAGCGACAGCGCCTGGTCGAACACGCCGGTGACGGTGACGCTCACAGCCACCGACGCCGGCAGCGGCGTGGCCGCGACCCAGTACAGCACCGACGGCGGCACGACCTGGACGACCGGCACCTCGGTCATTGTCCCGGCGCCGAGCAACGGTGCCAACGACGGCAGCCACACCATCCAGTACCGTTCGATCGACGTGGTCGGCAACCAGGAACCGGTCGAGACGCGTACGGTCAACATCAGCACGCAGGCGCCGGTCACGACGGCTTCGGGCGCCGACAGCGCCTGGCACGATGGTCCCGTCACGCTGACGTTCTCCGCCAGCGGCGCCGGCGCCGTCACGACCCAGTACAGCACCGACGGCGGCACGACCTGGACGACCGGCACCTCGCTGACCATCCCGGCACCGGCCGACGGTTCCAACGACGGCGTCCACACCATCCTCTACCGTTCGACCGACGCGGCCGGCAACCAGGAGACCGCCAAGACGGCCACCGTGTACATCGACGCGGCGGCGCCGACGACCTCGGTCTCCGGCCTGGACAGCGCCTGGAGCAACGGCCCTGTGACCCTCACGTTCTCCGGCAGCGACGCCGGCAGCGGCGTGGCCTCCACCCAGTACAGCACCGACAACGGCGCCACCTGGACCACGGGCACGTCGCTCACGATCCCGGCGCCCGGCGACGGCTCGAACGACGGTCAGCACACGGTGCTGTACCGCTCGACCGACGAAGTCGGCCACGTCGAAACGCCCAAGAGCTGCGTCGTAGGGATCGATATGACCGCGCCGACGACGAGCGAGTCGGGCGCCGACATGAACTGGCACAGCAGCGACGTCACGGTGAGCTTCACGGGCAGCGACGCCGGCAGCGGCGTCGCCTCGACCCAGTACAGCGTCGACGGCGGCCCCTGGACGACGGGCACGTCGGTGACCGTCCCGGCGCCCGCCGACGGCAGCAACGACGGCGTCCACACCGTGAACTGCCGCTCGACCGACAACGCCGGCAACGTCGGCGCCGTGCAGGGCTGCGTCGTCAAGATCGACACCAACGGGCCAGTCACCGTCGACAACGCGGCCGGCGAGTGGCACACGGTGCCCTTCACGCTGCAGCTCACCGCGACCGACAAGTCGACGGCCACCACGACCACCCAGTACAGCCTCTCCGACGACCAGCATTGGCAGACCGGCAACGCGATCGAGTTCAGCGGCTGGAAGCGCGGGGGCGGCAGCGGACTCTATACCGTCTACTACCGCTCGACCGACGCGGCCGGAGTGGTCGAAGCCGAGCACCAGTGCACGGTGATGCTCGACGCCACGAGGCCGGTGACCACCGACGACGCGCCGAGCGGCCCGCAGGCGACCAGCGTGACCGTCCATCTGAGCGCCACCGACACCTTCTCGGGAGTCGACCAGACCTGGTACCAGGTCGACGGCGGCCAGTGGCTCGAGGGCACGTCGGTCCTGATCCCCGCCCCGGCCGACCACAGCAACGACGGCGTCCACACGATCAACTACTTCTCGGTCGACAAGGCCGGCAACAGCGAGGCCGGCTACCGCACCTGCAAGGTTGTGATCGCGACGCCCTGACCGCGGGGCGGCGAGACGTTCGCGAGCGGCCGAAGGGCGGCGGGCACGGATCCACCCGCCGCCCTTCGGCCGTTGCGGCGACGACGACTCCGGCCACGGGCGAGCGGCCGACCGGCTACGGGCGAGCGGCCCCCGCGCCCTCGGGAGCCGCGACGGACACCCGCCGGTCGTCGCCCAGGACCCTGCGCAGGAACTCGCCGGTGTAGGAGTGCCCAGCCGCTTCGAGGAGGTCTTCGGGAGTGCCCGCGGCGACCACTTCTCCGCCCTCGTCGCCGCCTTCGGGGCCGAGGTCGATGACCCAGTCGGCCGACTTGATGACGTCGAGGTTGTGCTCGATCACCACGACCGTGTTGCCCTGGTCGACGAGCCGCTGCAGGACGTCGAGAAGATGCTCGATGTCGGCGAAGTGCAGGCCGGTCGTGGGCTCGTCCAGGATGTAGAGCGTGCGCCCGGTGGCCACCTTGGAGAGCTCGGTCGCGAGCTTGACCCGCTGGGCCTCGCCGCCCGAGAGCGTGGTCGCCGGCTGGCCGAGCTTGACGTAGCCGAGGCCGACGTCGTTCAGGGTGGTGAGGCGACGGGCGATGCGCGGCAGGTTGGCGAAGAACGCGCAGGCGTCGTCGACACTCATGTCGAGCACCTCAGCGATGTTCTTGCCCTTGAAGTAGACCTCGAGCGTGTCGCGGTTGTAGCGCTGGCCCTTGCAGGCTTCGCAGGGCACGTAGACGTCGGGCAGGAAGTGCATCTCGATCTTGATCTGGCCGTCGCCCTTGCAGACCTCGCAGCGCCCGCCCTTGACGTTGAAGCTGAAGCGCCCGGGCTTGTAGCCCCGCACCTTGGATTCGGGGGTGGCCGCGAAGAGCTGGCGGATGTGGTCGAACACGCCGGTGTAGGTCGCGGGGTTGGAGCGCGGCGTGCGGCCGATGGGCGACTGGTCGATGTCGATCACCTTGTCGAGCAGCTCGACGCCGTCGATGCCGCCGTGGGCGCCGGCCCGGGCCTTGGAACCGCGCACGACGCGGGCGGCCGTGCCCTTGAAGAGGATCTCGTTGACCAGGGTGGACTTGCCGGAGCCCGACACCCCGGCGACGCAGGTGAACGCCCCCACGGGAAAGGCCACGTCGATGTGCTTGAGGTTGTGCATGGAGGCGTCGCGCACCGTCAGCCACTGCCGCGCGGGACGCCGCCGGCCCGGTACCTCGATGCGTCGCCGGCCGGCGAGATACTGGCCCGTGAGCGAGGCCGGCTCGGCGGCGATGAACGACGGCGGCCCCTGGGCCACGACCCAGCCGCCGTGCTCGCCGGCGCCGGGCCCCATGTCGACGAGGTGATCGGCCGAGCGCATGGTCTCCTCGTCGTGCTCGACCACGATGACCGTGTTGCCGAGGTCGCGCAGCCGCAGGAGGGTGTCGATGAGCCGCCGGTTGTCGCGCTGGTGCAGGCCGATGCTGGGTTCGTCGAGGATGTAGAGGACGCCGACGAGCGCCGAGCCGATCTGGGTGGCGAGGCGGATGCGCTGGGCCTCGCCGCCCGACAGCGAGGCGGCGGCGCGGCCGAGCGTCAGGTAGCCGACGCCCACGTCGGCCAGGAACCGCAGCCGCTCCCTGATCTCTTTGACGACCCGGCCGCCGATGAGGCGCTCGGTGTCGGTCATGGCGAGCGTCTCGAGGAAGGCGAGGGACTCGCCGACGCTCATGAGGGTGAACTCGTGGATGTTGCGCTCGCCGACCGTGACGGCGAGGCTCGTCGGCTTGAGGCGCGCGCCGTGACACTCCTCGCACGGACGCTCGCTCATGTACTCCTCGATCTTCTGGCGGATGAGGTCGGATTCGGTCTCGGCGTACCGCCGCCGCAGGTTGGCGAGGATGCCGTGGAACTGCGCCTTGTAGTGCCGCCAGCGGCCCTCGTAGTTGCGGTAGCGCATGTCGATGCGGTCGGGCGTGCCCTTGAGGAACAGGTCGCGCTGCTCGGCCGGCAGATCCTGCCACGGGGTGTCGGGGTCGACGTGGTAGCGCTCGATCACGGCCTGGAAGGTCTCTTCCATCCAGCCCGTGGCGAGACCGAACGGCAGCAGGGCGCCCTGGCTGATGGAGAGCGTGTGGTCGGGCACCACGAGATCGGGGTCGATCTCTTGCGTGGAGCCGAGCCCGTGGCAGGCGGGGCAGGCGCCGTGCGGGTTGTTGAACGAGAAGATGCGCGGCTGGATCTCGGGCATGGAGATGCCGCAGTGCAGGCAGGCGAACTTTTCGGAGAAGGTCAGCGTGGGCCCGTCGGCCAGCTCGATGTCGACGAGTCCGTCGGACAGGTGGGCGGCCGTTTCGACGGAGTCGGTCAGACGGCGGCGCAGACCGTCGTTCATGACCAGCCGGTCGACGATCACCGAGATGTCGTGCTTGTACTTCTTGTCGAGCTCGATCTCGTCGTCGAGCGAGCGTACCTCGCCGTCGACCGCGACGCGGGTGAAGCCGTCGTCGCGCAGCTCGCGGAAGAGCTGCCCGTACTCACCCTTGCGGCCGCGCACGACCGGGGCGTTGACGCTGAACCTGGTGCCCGCTTCGAGCTCGAGCACCTGGTCGATGATCTGCTCGAGCGACTGGCCTTCGATCGGACGTCCGCAGTTGGGGCAGTGGGGGTGGCCGATGCGCGCGTAGAGCAGGCGCAGGTAGTCGTAGATCTCGGTGGCCGTGCCGACCGTGGAGCGCGGGTTACGCGAGGTGGTGCGCTGGTCGATCGAGATCGCCGGCGACAGGCCTTCGATGCTGTCGACGTCGGGCTTGTCCATCTGGCCGAGGAACTGCCGGGCATAGGCCGACAGCGACTCGACGTAGCGGCGCTGGCCTTCGGCGTAGATGGTGTCGAAGGCAAGCGACGACTTGCCCGAGCCCGAGAGCCCCGTGATCACGATGAAGCGATCGCGCGGCAGCGTGAGCGAGACGTCCTTGAGGTTGTGCTCCCGGGCGCCCGTGATGACGATGGCGTCGCTCAAGCGGTTCCTTTCGTGGTCAGTCCAGGAGCAGCAGGCCGGTCCAGACCGGATCGTCGGCGGCCGGCATCTGGACCGGCAGTCCGGCGGCGGCGGCCGTGGCCAGCACGTCGATGCCCACCGCCTCCATGGCCGGCCGGGCCCGGAACGGCTTGCGGCACGGCTCGGTCGTCGGGAGGCCCGTGCCGGCCGCCACACAGGCTTCGCAGAGGCGGCACTCGCCGCCGCCGAAGGCGGCGGCGAACGGATAGCCGAGGTACAGCGCCTCGCGCTCGAGAGCGCCCATGACCTCGGCGAAGCCGTTCTGGCTCGCGGCCAGGGCGTTCTGGTAGGCCTGGCTTGCCTGCAGCTCGCCGATCCCCCGGCCGTCGTAGCGCTGCTGCACGTCGGAGGCCGTCAGGGGGATGGCCTGCTGCACGACGACGGCGTGTGCGTAGCGGCGCAGCGTGTCGGCGAACTCCGCCGCCGTGGGCACGAACGGCGGACACATGAGGTTGCGCCCATAGCCCGCGCACAGCGGCACCCGGCACTTGAGGGTGACGCGCGGGTCGACCACCACCCGGCGCGCCGACAGCGGCCGCGCCGCTCGCGCCCCGAGCTCGACCGCGCGCTCGCAGAGAGCCCTCTCGTGTTGCTCGACTGTGACCATGGCCTCTCCCCTTGGTCGGCGCCCGTCGCGACGGAGCCGGCGGGCTCGGGCGGCGTCAGGCGACCGTCGCCTGCCGCCGCCCCAGCTCGCGTGACAACTCTCTGATCTCGTCGCGCAGCTTGGCGGCGTACTCGAACTTGAGCTGGTCGGCCGCCGCGAACATCTCGGCTTCGAGGTTGGTGATGAGCTTCTCGAGGTCGGCGGCCGGCAGGGCTCCGCCTTCGGCGACCGCCCGCAGACGCCGCCCCTTGCCGGGCAGCGCCGCCTGATGAGAGCTCATCTGGGCGATGTCGGTGACCGCCTTGACGATGCTGCGCGGTGTGATGCCGTGCTCCTCGTTGTAGGCCACCTGCCGGCGACGCCGGCGGTTGGTTTCGTCGATGGCGACGCGCATGGCGTCGGTCTCGCGATCGGCGTACATGATCACGGTGCCGTTGACGTTGCGCGCCGCCCGGCCGATCGTCTGGATGAGGCTCGTCTGGCCGCGCAGGAAGCCCTCTTTGTCGGCGTCGAGGATGGCGACCAGGGTGACCTCGGGCATGTCGATACCCTCGCGCAACAGATTGATGCCGACGAGGATGTCGAACTCGCCGAGGCGCAGCTCGCGCACGATCTCGAGGCGCTGGAGGGTGTCGATCTCGCTGTGCAGGTAGCGCACCTTGAAGCCGTTCTCGACCAGGTAGTCGGTGAGGTCTTCGGCCATGCGCTTGGTGAGCGTGGTCACCAGGACCCGCTCGTCGCGCTCGATGCGCCGCCGCGCTTCGTTCATGAGGTCGTCGATCTGGCCGGCCGTGACGCGGACCTCGACGGCCGGATCGACGAGGCCGGTCGGCCGGATGATCTGCTCGGCGATGTTGACGCTCTCGCGCAGCTCGAAGGGCCCGGGCGTGGCGCTCACGAAGACGACCTGAGGCACCTTGGCGATGAACTCGTCGAAGCGCAGCGGCCGGTTGTCGAGGGCGCTCGGCAGCCGGAACCCGTAGTCGACGAGCGTCTGCTTGCGGGAGCGGTCGCCTTCGTACATGCCGTGGATCTGGGGCACGGTCATGTGCGACTCGTCGATGAACACGAGGAAGTCGCCGGGGAAGTAGTCGAGCAGACAGTTGGGCGTGGCCCCGGGCTGCTTGCCGAGCAGGATGCGCGAGTAGTTTTCGATGCCGTTGCAGAACCCCATCTCGCGCAGCATCTCCATGTCGTACTGCGTGCGCTGGCGCAGGCGATGGGCTTCGAGGACCTTGCCGTGCTCGTCGAACCAGGCGCAGCGCTCGTCGAGCTCGCGCTGGATCTCGGCGAGCGCCCGCTCGACCGCCGGACCGTTCGTGACGAAGTGCGTCGCCGGGTAGACGGCCACGTACTCGGGCTTGTCGACGAGCTCCCCGCTCACCGGATCGTAGCGGGTGATGGCCTCGATCTCGTCGCCCCACAGCTCGACCCGCACCAGGGTGTCCTGGTCGGCCGGCCAGACCTCGAACGAGTCGCCGCGCACGCGGAACTTGCCGCGCGAGGGTTCGTAGTCGTTGCGCTGGTACTGGATGTCGACCAGCTTGCGCAGCACGGCGTCGCGGTCGATGCGCTCGCCGCTCCGCAGCAGCACCACGCTCTGCAGGTAGTCGTCGGGCGATCCGAGGCCGAAGATGCAGCTCACGCTCGCCACGATGACGGTGTCGCGCCGCATGAGCAGGGCGTTGGTGGCGGCGTGGCGCAGGCGGTCGATCTCGTCGTTGATGGACGAGTCCTTTTCGATGTACAGGTCTTGCTGGGGGACGTACGCCTCGGGCTGGTAGTAGTCGTAGTAGCTCACGAAGTACTCGACCGCGCTGCCCGGCAGGAACTCGCGGAACTCGTTGCACAGCTGCGCCGCGAGCGTCTTGTTGTGGGCGATCACGAGGGTCGGCTTGCGCGCCCTGGCGATGACGTTGGCCATGGTGAAGGTCTTGCCCGAGCCCGTGACTCCGAGGAGCGTCTGAAAGCGATCGCCGCGGGCCACGCCCTGGCTCAGGCTCGCGACCGCCTCGGGCTGGTCGCCGGTGAGCGAGTAGTCGGCTTCGAGTTGAAAGGTGTCCGTCATGATGGTGCGATGCTAGCAGAGCGAACACACGTTCGCAATCGGTCAGCTCCCGTCGGCGGGACCCAGCTGCGCTCCATAGGCCTTCCGGTACAGCTTCTGGAGCGCCAGCACGTGCGTCACGTAGTCGCGCGTCTCGCTGAACGGGATGTCCTGCGGAGCAAGCTTGCCCCCGCTGGTCGTAAGCCACGCATCGACGTTGCTCTGCCCGGCGTTGTAGGCGGCCACGGCGGCCGCCTCGGAGCCGTGATAGTGGTCGAGAAGCTGCCGCAGGTAGTAGCACCCGTAGAGGATGTTGACGCGCGGGTGGGTGAGATCCGACACGACGAAGCCCGTCCCCCCCGTGCTCCGGGCGATGTCCAGGGCGGTCGAAGGCAGCACCTGCATGAGGCCGACGGCGCCCTTGTGCGAGCTCACGTCGCCGCGGAAACGACTCTCCTCGTAGATCACGGCCGCCACCAACGCGGGATCGAGATGGTTCTTGCGCGCCGCGGCGCGGATGGCGTCGACGTGGGAGAGCGGGTAGACGGCGCGCAGGAACGGGGCCGGCTTGGTCAGCATGAGAAGGCCCCACACGACCGCCAGCGCGGCGAGGACGAGGCCGCCGATCAGCAGACGGCGCCGCACGCGATCGCTCAGCGGGCCGGCGGCGAGACGCCCTGGCCGCTTTCGGCCAGGATCGCCGCATAGGTCTCGCCCACGTACCGTTTCAGGCCTTCGCGGCTGCCGACGTTCTCGACCACGAAGTCGCTGCGCATCGCCTTGTCGGCTTCGGGCTAGCTGGCGGGCGGCGCGGCGATTGAACTCGGCGCTCGTCACCTTGGCCGAGAGCCGCTTGCGGCGAGCGGCTTCGGGCGCGGTCACGAGCAGGATGTAGTCGAACACGTCGGCCATGCCGGTCTCGAAGAGCAGCGGCACCTCGGCGACCAAGAGGGGCGGTCGCGGCCGACGCGCCTCCTGCTCTCTCGCCCAGGCGTCGATCAGGCGTTTGACGTGCGGGTGCAGCAGGCTTTCGAGCCAGACGAGCTCGCCGGCGTCGCTGAAGACCACCTGCGCCAGCGCCGGGCGGTCGATCTGCTCGTCCTCGAGGACGCCGTCGCCGAAGTGACGCTCGACGCGATCGATGATGGCCTGTTCCTCGAGCAGGTGGTGGACGAGCTCGTCGGCCGACACGACTGACGCGCCGAGCTCGGCGAGGAACGCCGTGGCAGTCGACTTGCCCGAACCGATGCCACCGGTCACGCCGAGGCGAGGGATGCGATGTGGCTTCACTGCTCCACCATAGGTCGCGGCGGCGGCGGGCCGCTGCAGCGGCCCGCCGCCGCCGCGCGGGTTCGTCCGGTCCTAGGCCTCGGTGGCCGGCTCGTCGGACGCCTCGTCCGCGGCGGCCGAGGCGTCGTCGGCCTCGTCAACCTCGTCGGCCGCGCGCTGATCGGCGCTCGCCGGGAACACCTCGTCGCTCAGCCCGAGCGTCGGCGTGTCGGCGAGCTCGGCCTCTTCGACGGCCTCCTCTTCGGCGGCTTCCGCGACGACCTCGTCGGCGGCGTCCTCTTCGGCGACCTCCGCGATAGCTTCGGCGACGGCCTGCTCCTCGACGACCTCCGCGACCGCCTCGGCGGCCAGCACCTCGTCGTGATCGTCGGCCTCGGATTCGGCCTCGGCTTCGGGTTCGGGCTTGATCATGGGCTCGACCTGCTGACCTTCGACCCGCTTGATGCTGAGGCTCAGGCGGCGGCGGTCGGAGTCGATCTCGATGACCTTGACCTGCACCTGCTGGCCGACTGAGACGACCTCGTCGGGGCGTTCGACGTGCCGGTTGGCGAGCTCCGAGATGTGCACGAGACCTTCGATGCCCTCGTAGATCTCGACGAACGCGCCGAAGGCCACGATCTTGGTGACGCGGCCCTGGACGACGTCGCCGATGCGATGCTCGGCGACGATCCTCTGCCAGGGGTCTTCCTGGGTCTGCTTGAGACCCAGGCTGATGCGCTGCCGGTCACGGTCGATGTCGAGGACCTTGACCTTGACCTCCTGGTTGACCTGCAGGACCTCGGAGGGATGGTTGATGTGGGTCCAGGACAGCTCGGAGATGTGGATGAGGCCGTCGATGCCGTCGAGGTCGACGAAGGCGCCGAAGTCGACGATGTTCGAGATGGTGCCGGTGACGATGTCGCCGACGTTCAGCTCGTCGATGATCTGCTGGCGGACCTCTTTGCGCTCCTCTTCGAGGACCGCGCGGCGCGACAGCACCACGTTGTTGCGGTTGCGGTTCATCTCGATGACGCGGCAGGAGAGCTCCTGACCGACGTACTCGGAGAGGTCCTGCACACGGCGGATGTCGACGAGCGAGGCGGGCAGGAAGCCGCGTACGCCCAGGTCGAGGATGAGACCGCCCTTGACGACCTCGATGACGGTGCCCTGCACCGGGACGCCGCTTTCGTGGGCCTCCTCGATGCGCTTCCAGGCTTTTTCGAAGCGGGCCCGCTTCTTGGAGAGGATCAGCCGCCCGTCGGCGTCCTCCTTCTGCATGACGAGCGCGTCGATCTCCTCGCCGAGCTGCACCTCGTCGGAGGTGTTCACGGACTTGCGGATCGAGAGCTCGCTGACGGGGATGACGCCTTCGGATTTGTAGCCGATGTCGACCAGGACCTCGTCCTTGTCGATGCGCACCACGGTCCCGGTGACGATGTCGCCCTCGCCGAAGATGTTGATGGTGAGGTCGTAATTGGGGACGATCTGTCCGTCGACCTCGGTGAGGTAGCCCTCGCTCTCGGCGATGATCTGGGCGTTCTCGGGGGAGATGTGAACGGGCTCGGCTTCCTGAGTGTTCTCGGTCATGTCGGTCGCTTGCCTTCCTTTCCGTGTGCGTCTTGCGGTCCGTCGCTTGCGGGTGAGCCCGCGACCCTGAAGGACCGCCTCGGGTCACAGGCTAGGGGATTGTACCACTTGCGCCGTCGTCCCGGTCGGCGACGCGCGCCGCCCTACTTGGCCGAGAGCCAGGTATCGCCGACGCCGATCGCGACGTCGAGCGGCGGAACCATCTGGAAGGCGTCGCACATCGCCGCGCGCACCAGCGGCAGCACCTGGTCGATCTCGTCGTCGGGGCTCTCGAAGACGAGCTCGTCGTGGATCTGCAGGACGAGGCGGCAGCGCAGACCGCGTTCCGCGAGGGCCGCGGTGACCCGCAGCATGGCCACCTTGATGATGTCGGCGGCGCTGCCCTGCAGCACGCTGTTGACCGCCAGACGCTCGCCGAGCGAGCGTTCCCTGAAGTTGTGGGCGCGCAGCTCGGGCACCGCTCGCCGGCGTCCGAACACGGTCGTGACGTAGCCGGCCTCGACGGCGTCGGCGATGACCTTCTCGCGGAACACCTTGACGCGCGGATACTTCTCGAAGTAGGCGTCGATGAAGGCCCGGGCCTCGTCGACGGGCATGTCGACCTGCTCGGAGAGCCCGAACGCCGACAGCCCGTACATGATGCCGAAGTTGGTCGCCTTGGCGCGTTCGCGCTGGGTCTTCGTCACCTGCTCGACCGGGATGCCGGCGACCGCCGCGGCCGTGACCCGGTGCACGTCCTCCCCGCGCCGGTAGGCGTCGATCAGGGCCGGTTCCTGGGCCAGGAAGGCCATCAGGCGCAGCTCGATCTGCGAGTAGTCGGCGACCACCAGGCGGCTGCCTTCGGCGGCCACGAAGCAGTCGCGGATCTGGCTGCCGAGCTCGGTGCGGATGGGGATGTTCTGCAGGTTCGGGTTGGAGCTCGACAGGCGGCCGGTCGAAGCCACGGTCTGGTTGAAGGTGGTGTGCAGCCGGCCGGTGCCCGGATCGACCGAAGCCGGCAGGGGCTCGAGGTAGGTGTTGACGAGCTTGGTGAGCTCGCGCCACTCCTCGATGAGCGGCACGATCGGATGCTGCTCGCGCAGCGTCTTGAGGACGCGCGCGTCGGTGGAGTAGCCGGTCTTGCCCTTGCGCACGGGCTGCAGGCCCAGACGGGTGAAGAGCACGTCGGCGACCTGTTGCGGCGAGCCGATGGTGAACTCAGCGCCGGCGAGCGTGAAGATGCCGTCGCGGACCTCGTCGATGCGGTCGCGCAGCCTGCGCCGTGATCTCGCCCAGACGATGCACGTCGATGGCCACGCCCACCGCCTCCATGGCCGCCAGCACCCGCACCAGAGGGAGCTCGATGTCGCGGTAGAGGGCCTCGAGCCCGAGCTCGCCGAGACGCTGCCGCTGCTCGGCCGCGAGACGCCAGGTGAGCACCGCCCGGGTGGCGGCCAGCGCCTCGTGCCGCGGACCCTCAGCGATGTCCTCCTGGTCGACGCGGGCGAGCTTGAAGAGGTCGCCCTCGGGCCGTTCGGGCTGGAGCAGGTAGGCCGCGATGTCCGTGTCGAAGGCCGGGTCGGACGGCGGCCGCCGTGAAGTACGGCAGCGACTTGGCGTCGTGGGTCACCACGTGCGCCGCCGCACGCCACAACCGGCGCCAGTCGTCGGGCGCGAGCGGGGCCGCGACGGCCGCGTCGCCGCCGTCGTAGACGGCGGCGATCCAGCCGTCGCTTTCGGTTTCGCCGAGCGCCACGACGCCGAGCGCCGCGTCGCCGCGGGCGAGCACGTCGAGCAGGGCGCCCGCGTCGTCGGGCAGCTCCACCCGGGGGAAGCTGGTCGGCCCGGCGGCGGCGCCCGCGGCGGCGGGCGCCGCCGCCGACCGCGAGAGCTCGCGCACGCGGCGCACCAGGCTCGCGAACTCGAAGCGCTTGAAGAACTCCTCGACCTCGCGTCCGGGCAGCGTGTAGCCCGTGCGCCCGACGATGCCGACGACGTCGTCGTCGAGCGGCACGTCGAGCACCATGCCGGCGAGCCTCTTGGAGAGGCGCGCCGCGGCCTCGTGCTCGGCGAGCAGCGTCCGGCGCTTCTCGGAGCTCACCTCGTCGAGGTGCTCGTAGAGGCGCTCGACCGTGCCGAACTGCTGGACCAGCGCGGCGGCCGTCTTCTCGCCCACCCCCGGCACGCCCGGGATGTTGTCGGAGGTGTCGCCCTTGAGACCGATGAAGTCGGGGATCTGGGCCGGCGTCACGCCGAAGCGCTCGACCACGCCGGCCGGCGTGTAGATCTTCACGTCGGTGACGCCGCGCCCGGTGGTCACCACCCAGACGTCGTCGTCGACGATCTGCAGGGCGTCGCGGTCGCCGGTGACGACGAGCGAACCGCGACCCTGCCGCTTGGCCTCTTCGGCGAGCGTGCCGAGGATGTCGTCGGCTTCGTAGCCGGGCTTCACCAGATTGGGGATGCCGAAGGCGTCCATGAGGCCCGGCAGGTGCGCCCATTGCTGCGAGAGCGGCTCGGGCATGGGCGGCCGCTGGGCCTTGTAGCCGTCGAACTCCTCGTGGCGAAAGGTCTTCTCGCGGGCGTCCCAGGCCACCGCCACAGCGGCCGGTTCGAACTCGGTCACGAGCTTGAGGAGCATCTGCGCAAGGCCGTAGATGGCGTTCGTCGGAAAGCCCTCGCGCGTGGCGATCGCCTCGGGCAGGGCGAAGTACGCCCGGTAGGCGAGACTGGAGCCGTCGATGAGGATGAGGCGGCCCTTGACCGCGGCGTCGTCCATGGACCGATTCTACAGCCAACCCGCGTCGGCGGCCGCGGTGGCGGCGGCGACACCGCGTCGGCTACGGCGACGCCTGCGAGAGGTCCCGATGGGTCATACTGACGTGCGCACACATCCACGAACCAAGGGAGCAGCCGGCATGGGCAGCATCGAGTTCACGCAGGGACGGTCGGTCGTGGCACGCCTGCGCCACGGCGCCGACCTCCTCGAGGAGATCGTGGCGCTGGCCGACCACCACGGGATCGAGGCGGGCGCGCTGCAGGGCCTCGGAGCCCTGCAGCGCGCCCGCCTCGCCTACTACGACCAGACGGACAGGAGCTACCGCGAGTTCGACCTGGAGCGGCCGCTGGAGATCACGGCCCTGGCCGGTAACGTCTCACGGCGGGACGGCGCCGCGGCCGCGCACGTGCACCTCACGCTGGCCGACCGCGACGGCCGCGCGTTCGGCGGCCACGCCGCGCCGGGTTGCGTCGTGTTCGCCTGCGAGCTCGTCGTCACCGAGCTGCACGGGCCGCTGCTGGAGCGCGTCCACGACGAGGTGACCGGTCTGCCCCTCTGGCGCGGCCTGTAGGCGATTTCGCGTGGGGCCGGCACGACGCGGCCGGCGACGTGACGCTCAGCGCTCGCCGGCCGGCGGCGCGACGGTGGCCGGCGCGGCGGCGGTGGCCGGCGCGGCGGCGGCGGCCGGCGAGCGCGCCATGCCGGCGACCACCCCGAAGCCGCCGACGACGACGCCGTCGCCGTCGAGGATCGGCCGGGCGTGCAGGCTGACGGCGCCGCCGGCGGCGCCGGCGCCCGTGGGCGCATACGGGCCGACGTGCGACGCCTCGCTGCCGTGCAGGGCGGCTTCGAGGGTCGGCGTGAAGCTCTGGTCGTGCACGGCGCGCAGATCGAGGCCGGTGAAATAGCCGCGCGAGCCCCCGGTCATGGCCAGGAAAGCGTCGTTGCAGGCGGTCATACGCAGGTCGGTATCGAACAGAAACACGCCGACCGACGCGCGCTCGAACAACGATCGGTACAGGCGCTCCGAGCGGGCGAGGTCGTCCTGCGCCCGGCGCTGCTCGGTCATGTCGCGCACGATCACGACCGCGCCCCCGTCGGGCAGCGCCACGTACCGCCCCTCGAACCAGGCGCGCCCCGCGGCGGGCGTTTCGAGCTTGATCTCGACCGTCTGGGGCTCGCCCGACAGTCGCGCCGCGGCGATACCCTTGCGCGTGGCGACGGCGAGCTCGGCGGGCACGAACTCCTCGAGCCGGCGGCCGAGAAACTCGTCGGAGGTGATGCAGGCGTCGAAGCCCGAGCCGATGTTGAAGTCGATCACCGCTCCCCCGGCGTCGAGCCTGAAGTAGAGGTCGGGCAGCGCATGCAACACGCCGTGGAGCTCGTCGACCACCCCCGCGTAGAGCGTCTCGGCGCGTTTGAGGGCGGTGATGTCGGTGATCGTGACGACGGCGCCGCTGATCAGACCCTGCTCGTCGGGCGGCGACGGATGCGCACAGACGAGAGTCCACACCGGTTCGCCCTGGTCGTCGGCCTGCGCTCCGACGACCGTCGGCGGGATGCTGCGGCCGGCACCCAGCTCGGCCAGCGCCCGCACGCCGAACTCGCCCAGCGGTCGACCGTCCTCGAGGAACGGGGCGACGGGTAGCCAGGCGAGGTCGGCGACCGACCGCCCCATGATCTCGTGCCTGTCGAGGCCCAGGATCTCGGCGACGGCGCGGTTGCAATCGACGATGGTCCCCGTGGGATCGCAGACCAGCACGCCGCTGCCGATGCGGTCGGCGTGAAGCTCGACGAGATGGGGCTGCACGGCCGGCGACTGCGCATGTTCGTCCACGTGACCTGCCCCTGTGGTCTTGCGCCGACGGCGCTGACGGCGCCGCGCGCGACTTCCGACGTGCCCTTCTCGCGTACCGTTCGGGAGTCGAGTACAGCACAACCGGCCGGGACTAGCCAGAGTGTACGACAGGGCTCGAACGGAGTGACGACGGCGGAGGGGACCGCGGGAGCTCGGGAAGACGGGGCGAAAGGTGGTGTCGGAAGGGGGACTTGAACCCCCATGAGGTAATGCCCTCACTAGGCCCTCAACCTAGCGCGTCTACCAATTCCGCCATTCCGACACGCGTGTCCGGGCGAGCTGCGCGCCCGGACGAGAGAGTATAGATGCCCGGCACGCACCGGTCAACGCGCCCCAGGCGACCCGGGCGTGCGCCGCGGGCGGGGCCCGGTGGGCCGGCGCCCCGCCCGCCGTGGGTGTGCCTGTCGGCGGCGCCAGACGGAACGGACTCATCCTCTTGGGTGCCGGCGGGCCAGCCGCCGCGCACCCGCACCGGGGCCTGTCCGGCGAGGGCCGCTCAATGGCGCCACAGTGCGCCGCCGACAGACTGGCAAGCGACAGTGACCTTGGCGTCTTCGACCTTCGCGTCCGACTATAGGACGACGGTCCCGCCATGACAACGTAGACGTTGCCGCGGGCAGCGTGGCGGCGGGCCGCGTCGCGGTAGACTGCAAGATGAGAGGCGCCCGGGCCGGGCCGGGCGCGCGCCAGACGGAAGTCCGGGAGGTGAGATGACACGCACGCAGGCGGGGAGCATCCTCATCGGCAACTGCTCGTGGACCGACCCGACGCTGATCGCCTCCGGCGGTTTCTATCCGGCCGGCGTGACGAGCGCCGCCGGCCGCCTGGCCTTCTACGCGACCCAGTTCCCGATCGTCGAGGTCGACTCCACCTTCTACGGACCCCCGAACGAGCGCAACGCGGAGCTCTGGGTCGAGCGCACCCCGCCCGGCTTCGTCTTCGACATCAAGGCCTTCGCCCTGCTCACCGGCCACGGCGCCGCGCCCGAGCGGCTGACGCCCGCGCTCCAGGCTCTCCTGCCGCCGGCGGCCGCCGGCAAGCGCAACGTCTATCTGCGCGACCTGACCGGTCACGCCGAGGGGCTGCTCTGGGAGACCCATCGCCGGGCGCTGGCGCCGCTCCAGGCGGCCGGCAAGCTCGGCGCCGTCCTGTTCCAGTTCCCACCCTGGTTCAGAGCCGGCCACGGCGGCCGCGAGCACATCCGCAAGGCCGTCCGCGAGCTCGACCCGTTTCGCGTGGCCGTCGAGTTTCGCGGCGGCGGCTGGCTCACTGACGAGGCGGCCACGGCGCGCACGCTGTCGTTCCTCGAATCCGAGGGCGTGAGCTACGTCTCCGTCGACGAGCCGCAGGGCTTCGCCAACAGCACGCCGCCGCTCTCGGTGGCGACCGCCGACCTCGCGATAGTGCGTTTCCACGGTCGCAACCGCGACACCTGGCAGATCCGCGGCCGCTCGGCGTCGGACAGGTTCAACTATCTCTACGACGAAGCCGAGCTCGGCGAATGGGTGCCCCAGATACGTGCCCTGGCCACGCGCGCCGCCACCGTGCACGTGCTCTTCAACAACAACTACCGCGACTACGGCGTGCGCAACGCCCGCCAGATGACGAGCCTGCTCGGCCTCGCCGACGATGGTCCGGCGCGACCGGCCGAGGGCGGCGAGCCGGCCCCGGCGGCCGGGCGCCGCCGCCCCCCGGCCCAGGAGACGCTTTTGTAGCCGCGCAGCCTCCGCCGGCCAAAACCCGATATCATGCTCCCAGGTGGCGGCGACAGGAGGACGACGGTGCAGGTGCCGGGGTTGGCGCGCGACGAGCGGCGGGCGCTCGAACACGAAGCCGTCGCCCTCCTCTCGCGACTCCTGCAGGCCGACACCACGAACCCCCCCGGTAACGAGACCCGCGCCGCCCTCGTGCTGCGGGAGTACTTCGCCGGCCACGGCCTCGAAGCCCAGCTCGTCGGCGACCTGCCCGAACGCCAGAACCTGGTCGTGCGCCTGCCGGGGGCGCGCCCCGGGCCCCGCCTGGGGCTGCTCGGGCACCTCGACGTGGTGCCGGCCGAGGCCGACGAATGGACCGTCCCGCCCTTCGCCGGAGCCGTGCGCGACGGCTACGTCTGGGGCCGCGGCGCGACCGACATGAAGAACCAGGTGGCGGCCGAGGCGGTCGCCGTCACGCGCCTGGCGCGCGCCGGAGCGCCGTTCGCCGGCGAGCTCCTGTTCATCGCCACCGCCGACGAGGAGCGCGGCGACTACTGCGGCGCCCGCTGGCTCGCCACGCGGCGCCCCGAGCTCGTGCGCTGCGACTACCTGCTGAACGAGGGCGGCGGCACCTACTCGATCGCCGACGGCGTGCGCCTCTACCCGCTCACCGTGGGCGAGAAGGCCTTCGCCGACTTTCGCATCACCGTCCGCGGCCGCGGCGGCCACGGCTCGGTGCCGCTGCACGACCTCAACGCGGTCGAGCGTCTCGGCCGCGTGATCACCGCCATCGCCGGTCACGAGGCCGGGGTCTCCGTGGCCCCGTTCACGGCCGGCTACATCGACCGGCTCGTCGCCGATCGCGGCATGCGCGACCGGCTCAAGGACCCGACGCTCGCGCGAGCCGCCGTCCGTGAGCTGCACGCGACCGATCCCGAGTCGGCCTACGAGATCGAGCCGCTGCTCGGCATGACGTTCTCGCCCACGATCGTCCGCGGCGGCGGCGAGGCGGTGAACGTCATCCCCTCGCACGCCTCGGTCGACATCGACTGCCGCATCCTGCCCGGTCACACCCCCGACGACGTGCGCCGCGAGGTCGACGCCGCGCTCGCCGCGATCGACGGCTGGGAGTTCGCCTGGACCGACCTCACCAGCGGCAACGAGTCTCCCGTGCCCACGGCGCTGAGCGCGGCCGTGGAGCGGGTCATGGGCGACCTCGTCCCGGGCAGCGAGGTGATGCCGCTGCACCTGTGCGGCTTCACCGATTCGCGCTGGTTTCGCGAAGCGTTTCCGGACATCGTCGCCTACGGGTTCTGCCCGTTCGTGGCCGAGGACTCGGCGACCATGGGCGGCCGCGAGCACGCCCGGGACGAACGCATCGCCGTCGACGACCTGCCCTTCCAGGCGCGCTTCTTCGAGCTCCTGGTCGGCGAGCTGCTTGCCTGACGTGACCGCGCCGGTCGCGACACGCCGATGACCCTCGCCCCTCCACCCCCCACGATCCGCCGGCCCGCGCCACGCGACCGGTTCCGCGGCGCCCTTCTCGGCCTCGCGGTCGGCGACGCCCTCGGCGCTCCCGCCGAGTTCCTCACCCCGCTGCAGGTCCGCGATCGCTGGGGCGTGCTCGACGAGATGGTCGGCGGCGGCTGTCACAACGTCCGCCCCGGCGAAGCCACCGACGCCACCGAGATGATGCTCCTGCTCGGCGAGAGCCTCACTGCGGTCGGCGAGTTCGACCCCGAGGACGTCATCTCTCGTTACCGCGCCTGGTTCGCGTCGGGGCCCGCGGACGTCAGCCTCACCACCCGCACGGTCATGCTGGCCCTGGCCGCGGGCACGCCCTGGGACCTCGCTTCACGGCGCGCCTACGAGGTCCTCGGCTTCCCGACGGCCGGCAACGGCAGCCTCATGCGCTGCGCCCCCGTGGCGCTGCGCTTCTTTCACGACCCCGACAGCCGTCGCCGCGTGTCGCTGCGCGAGTCCACCCTGACCCACTACGAGCACCTCGCCGGCTGGTCGTGCGTGGCCCTGAACGAGCTCGTGGTAGCGGCCATGACGGGGACGATCTCCGAGAGCCTTCCCGTCATCGCCGCCGCGCTCGACACCGATGCCCCGCGGGTCGCGACCGCCCTGCGCGAGGCGGTCGGCGCCGAGCCCGACGAGATCCACGCGGCCTCCTTCGTGCTCGACTCGCTGCGAGCGGCCGTGTGGGCGGTCCTGCATACCGGGAGCTTCGAAGGCGCCCTGGTCGAGATCGTCAATCGCGGCGGCGACTGTGACACGGTCGGCGCCGTGGCGGGCGCCCTGGCGGGCGCCCGCCACGGCGCCGACGCCATACCCGCCCGCTGGCTCGAGCCGCTGCTCGCCCGCGAGCGTGTCACCGCGGTCGCCGACGGTCTCGCCGACCGCGCCGACGCCTGACCGGGGGCATCGAGGCCCCGGCACGGCGCCGTTCTTGCTGTGATAGATACTGGGGTCAGTCCGCGAGAACGCCGCTCGTCGTGACCGCGGCGAGCCGTCGAAAGGAGCCCGACATGCCCAAGCAGGACGCCAGGAAGAGTGGACGGCCGGCGCGCAAGGCGGCCGCCAAGCCGGCCGCCAAACCGGCCGCAAGGCCCGTCGCCAGGGCCGCGGCCAAGCCGGCGCCGCTCACCATAGCGAACCTCATCGACTACCTGAACGACGACCTCGCCAAGGAGTTCCAGGCGCTGATCCAGTACGTCCAGCACGCCGCCGTCATCACCGGCCCGCAGTACGACGCCATCCGCGCCGAGCTCACCATCCACTCCAACGAGGAGCACGCTCACGCCATCTCGCTCGCCGACCAGATCGACTTCCTCGGCGGCACGCCGGGGGTCGACGTGGCCACCGTGCACGTTTCCAGCGAGGCCAAAGTGATGCTAGAGCAGGATCTCGAGGGCGAGCTCGACGCCATCGCCCGCTATAAGGCGCGCATCGCTCAGGCGGAGTTCCTCCAGGAGTACGGTCTGCGGCGCGCCCTCGAAGACATCCTCATGGTCGAAGAGGAGCACGCCCGCGACCTGCAGAACGCCCTCGATCTGTAGCCGGCGCGGCGCGAAGCCGACCGACGTGAGCGAGGCGGCCTGGGCGCGGAGCCGGCTGCCCTAAGCGAAGGCGGCCTGGGCGCGAAGCCGGCTAGCTCAAGCGAAGGGCGGCGTGAGACTCGCGGTCCGCTAGCCGCGAGCGCAGGGCGGGGTGAGGATCGCAGTCCGCAGCCGGGAGCGCAGGGCGGGGTGATGGCCGCGCTCAGGCTGGCGTGAGCGAAGGGCGGGGTGAGGGTCGACGGTCGGCCTGCGAGGTGGAGCCCTTGAAGGTGAACCGCGAAGGGGACCGAGACAGCTCCGACCCGAGGCCCTTACCCCACCCGGAGCGCCCCGAGTAGGTTCGCGAGCCACGCCCCCGCCCGGAGCGGCTCCTCAGCGCTGCTGGTAGGACCTGGCCTGCACGTCGTACATGCGCGCGTAGCGGCCGTCGAGCGCCATGAGCTCGGCGTGGGTGCCGCTCTCGACGATGCGACCCTGCTCGACGATGTGGATGCGGTCGGCCATGCGCACGGTCGAGAAGCGGTGGCTGATCAGCAGCACCGCCTTGCCCCGGGCCATCTCGCGGATGCGCTCGAACACGCGCCATTCGGCGATCGGGTCGAGCGCGCTCGTGGGCTCGTCCAGGACGAGGATCTCGGCCCCCCGCAGGAAGGCGCGCGCCAGGGCCACCTTCTGCCACTCGCCGATGCTGAGCTCCTCACCGTCCTCGAAGATCTTGCCGAGGGCGGTATCGTAGCCGTCACGCAGACCGGCGATCACCTCGTCCGCCCCCGAATCGCGGGCCGCGACCTCAACTGGCGGCGTCGTTGCGGTCGAGTGTGACGTCGCCGATCCAGATGTTCTCGCGGGCGGTGAGCTGGTACTGGGCGTAGTCCTGGAAGATGACGCTCATGGCGCGCCGCAGATCGACGACCTCGAAGCCGCGCAGGTCTTGCCCGTCGATCGTGATGCGCCCCTCCTGCGGGTCGTATAGCCGGCAGAGCAGCTTGACCAGCGTCGTCTTGCCGGAGCCGTTGGGCCCGACCAGGGCCGCCACCTCGCCGGGGCGCACGGTAAGCGAGACCCGGTCGATGGCGGTACGGTCGGTGTCGGGGTAGGAGAAGCTCACCTCCTCGAAGGCGATGCCGCTCTGCATGGGCCGCGGCACCGGCCGCGGATCGGGCGGATCGTGGACGGTGCGCCCCAGCGTCTGGAAGGTGTGGAAGTAGGTGAGGAAGAGGTTGTCCTCATAGAGGCTGGCAAGGCCGCCCAGCACCGCCTGCAGCGAGGAGAGTCCCAGCTGGAAGGCGCCGTAGTACATGACCATGGCGCCGATCGACAGCGTGCCCTGGATCGTGCGCCAGGCGATGTAGGCGAAGGTGCCGAAGATGGCGACGACCGCCGCCGCGCCGCTGGCGAAGTCGGCGGCCGAGCGCTTGCTGATGATCGCCAGGCGCTCGCGGCGCAGGGTGCGGCGCAGCTCCGTGTACCAGCGCCGGAAGATATCGCCTAAGGCGAAGAGGCGGATCTCCTTGGCCCGCGAGCCGTCGGTCAGCAGCCAGTGCAGGTACCAGGAGCGGCGGTCGGTGCCGGTGCGCTGGCGCTCCCACTCGTAGAGCTTGCTCGAGTAGCGCATGCGAAAGTAGGCGCCGGGCAGGGCTGCCGCCACGATGACCAGGCCGATCAGCCAGCTCAGGGCAAAGAGCAGGGCCAGCACGGCGGCCAGGCTGATCAGGCTCTGGCCGATCGCCACCAGGTCGTTGACGATCTGGGTCGGGCGGTAGGGCGCCTCCTGCTGGGCCCGGTGCAGGACGTCGTAGTAGCGGGCGTTCTCGTAGTACTCGAGATCGACCTCGATCGACTTGGCGTGGATGATGTCGGAGATGTGGTCGGTGACCGTCTGGCCCTGGGCCTCGCTGACGAGCCTGGTCAGCGCCTGGACCAGAGCGGCGATGAGCCCCAGAAGCAGGGCGATCAGGATGAGCCAGCCGACGTGCTCAAAGGCGGCCGACTTGTCGGTCGCACGGGTGCCCGCCACCACGGCGTTGACGATGAGCTTCATCAGGTAGAGCGTGGCCAGCGGCAGCAGCCCGCCGACGAACGCCAGCACGATGTTGGCCGCCGTCCAGCCCGGCGCGATGCTCCACACCAGGCGCACGGTCCGCCCCAGATGCAGGACGCTCTTGAACCCGACTTTGGGGGTCTGCTCGGTCAGTCCGGCGCTCCTTCGCGGCGAATGGCCAGAATCGCTTCAGATACTACAGGACGGCCGCCGCGGAAGATCACGGGGGAGCGGCTCCCGGCGGCGCCGGACCGCCGGGCCGGCCTCACTCGGCTTCGACGGCGGCCGCGTCGCGCGTCCCCACCGCCCGCGGCACCACCCTCCCGCGAAGCAGCAGGAACAGGGCGGCGCCGGCGAACCCGACGAAGAACACGATGCCGAAGGTCTCGCGGCCGCCGATCGTCTGCATCGACCAGCCGCAGAACAGCACCCCCAGCGACGCGCCGCCGTTCCAGACGATCGTCCAGCCGCCGTTGTAGCGGCCGCGAATGGCTTCGGGCGCCAGATCCGAGACGATAGCGGCGGCGACCGGACCCAGCAGCACCTCGCCCAGGCTGAGGACGACGACCAGCGCAAAGAGCTGCCAGCCGGGCTGCGCGACCGCGGTTCCGCCGAGCCCCACGGCGATGAACGCGCTCGACACCGAGAGCAGGAGCATGCGATCGACGTTCCTCACCGCCCGCATGACCGGGTAGCCGAGCAGGGCCACCACGGCGGCGTTCAGAGCGAGCAGCAGGCTCCACGTGCTCGTCGGCACGTGCAGGAAGCGCACGATGAAGATCGAGTACATGGCGCCGAACATGCCGAAGCAGAAGACGGGCAGCACGGCGACCGCGCAGAACAGCCCGAACCGGCCATCGGCAAAGACGATCGCCCAGCCGCTGCGGCCGGCGGCGTCGACGTGGCGGGCGGGATGGCGGGCGCTCTCGGGCCGCGTCTCGCGCAAGAAGACGGCCACGAGGACGAGAAACGACAGACAACCGCCGGCCGCGGCGACGAACAGCTCGCGAAACGACGCCCCCAAGGTCAGCGCCAGGCCGCCGATCGGCGGCCCGCCGACCACGCCGACGTTCATCGCCGTGCGCAGCACGCTGAAGGCCTCGGCACGCTGCTGCTCGGGCAGGAGGTCGGCCGTCATGGCGTTGGCCGCCGTCTGGAACAACGGCCAACCGAAGGCGCCCTCCATGGCGACCAGGATCGCCACCTGCCAGGCGTTGTGAGCGGCCGCGAACCCGAGGAACCAGATGGTCGCGCTGACCGCCGCCACGATCATCATGCTCTTGCGCCCAAAGCGGTCGGTGAGTGTGCCGCCCAGCATCTGGAAGGGCATGACCGCCAGGGTCACGAGGCCGAACACGACGCCGATCACGGTCAGCGAGATGTGCAGCGTCTGGCTCATGTAGATGCCCTCGAACGGGAACCCGAGGGCCGCCGCCCCCGTGTAGACGAAGGTGCCGGCGACGAGGATCCAGAACTGCCGCGGGAAGGCGTGCAGGTCGCTCGACAGCCTCGAGACGGCCGCCCGCACGCCGGACCACCGTCTCTTCAGTCGCCCCATCTCCCCCGCCTTGCCGGTCGGTCACGGGCCGCGCGACCCGGTTGTGAGCCCTGGCGCCCATCGTATCGAAACGCCACACGAGCGGCGAACCGGTGGGCCGCCGCCCGCCGCAAGGCTACGGGCTCGCGGCCGACGGATCGCCGGCGGCGGGCCGGACCGGAGCTCAGTTGACCACCCGCGGGTTTCGGGCTAGCGTCAGCCCATGTATCTGAGCGTGCAGCTCGCGGCCCGCCGCCTCGGCGTCTCTCCCCACACCATCCGTCGCTGGACCGCCTCGGGGTTTCTGCCGTGCACGCGCACGCCGGGCGGGCATCGACGTATCAAGCAGGAGGACATCGACGAGATCGCCAACGTCGTCGGCGACGGCGATCACCTGACCGCCCGTCTGGCGCGCGAGCGCGAGGTCGAGACGCTGGTCGAGACCTCGATCGCCCTGACGAGCCGCCTCGACCTCACCGAGCTGCTCGTCGAGATCGCCCGCCGCACGACGGCCATCCTCGACTGCCATTTCTGCGCCATCTCCGACTACGACCAGCGATCCGGGACCATGCGTGTACTGGCCGACTTCGATCGCCACGGTCACCGCCTGGCCGACTGGCAGCCGTACGCGCTCAAGGACTTCCCGTTCACGGCGCGGCTCATGGAGGAGCAGGAGCTCGCCGTCATCAACATCGGCGACCCCCGCGCCGATCCCGCCGAGATCGCCATCATGCGCCGCTACGGCGACAAGTCGCTCCTGCTCATCCCCCTCGTCCACCGGGACCGCCCGGTCGGCCTGCTCGAGGTCCTCGACCACGTGCGCGAGCGACGTTTCACGCGCCAGGAGCTGAGGCTGGCCCGGGCGCTCGCCGGCCTCGCGGCCGTGGCGCTGCAGAACGCCAAAGCGTTCGACCGGCTCTCGCACGGCGATCACGACGGGCAACGTCTGCAGGCCGCGCTCGTGCGCGTGGTCGACGGGCTGCCCGCGCTGGCGGCCGCGCCGACACACGGCGACGCCCTGCGCGAGGCCGCGGCGCTGGCCTGCCGGGCGCTGCCCGCTCTCGCCGCGACGGCCGCCTGCGGCGACGCCTCGGCCGAGGCGACGGGCGACGGGCGCGGCGGCGCTCCGCCTGGCGAGGGCCGGGTCGTCGCCGCCGAAGCCGCGACCATCCACGGCGCGCTGCGCTTGACCGTCACCCTCGCTCACAGCGCCGACGACGGCCACGCCGCCCTCACCCGCCTGATCGCCGCGACCACCGGCCAGGCGATCGACCGTCTGCCCTGACCCCGGCGCTTCCGCCGGGTCGCAAGCCCGGCGGCGGCGGGCGAGGCGCTCGTGGGGACCGCGCCAAGGTCCACCCCGGCGGCCGGCGACGCCCGCACCGCCGCCGTGGTAGGCTCGCGAGCATGCCCAGATCGCCCGCCGCACTCGTCGTCGTCGACACCGAGACCACGGGGCTCGACCCGACCCGCGACCGTGTTATCGACATCGGCGCCGTGCTCCTCGACGCCGACCTGAAGATCACCGCGACGTGGAGCACGCTGGTCGACCCCGAGCGGCCGCTGCCCCTGCAGATCACCCGCCTCACCGGCATCTCCGCGGCCGACCTCGCCGGCGCGCCGCCCTTCGCCCGGGCCTACGGCGAGCTGCGCGAGTTCGCCGGCGACGCGCTCCTCGTCGGGCAGAACGTCGCCTTCGACATCGCCATGCTCGAGGCGGCGGCGGCGCGCTGTGGCGCGCCGCCGCCGCCCGCCCGCAGCTTCGACACCCTCGAAGCCGCGCTCCTCCTCTTTCCCGAGATCGACCGCCACGGTCTCGGCTCGATGGCCGCGACCCTCGGCCTGGGCGAGCCGCCGCACCGCGCCCTGCCCGATGCAGAGGTCACCGCCGCCCTGCTGCGTGCGCTTCACCGGCGGGCGGCGAGCCTCGGCGTCGCCGAGCGCCGCCTGCTCGAAGCGGCGGCGTGGGCTCCCCTGGCGCTGCTCGACACGCTAGGGCGGGGCGACGAGCCGGCCGGCCGAGCCGCGCCCGTCACGCCGTCGAGCGGCGCCGCGCCCGACTCCTCGACAGCCATCCCCGCCGACGGTCGTCCGGCGGCGCTGCCCTGTGCCGCCGACGACTGGCGCGCCGCCCTCGGCGTCGGCGGCGCGCTGGCCGCCGCCCTCGACGGCTTTGCCGTGCGCCCCGGCCAGGTCGACCTCGCCGGCGAGGTCGCCGCCCTGCTCGAAACCGGCGGGCTCGGCCTGTTCGAGGCCGGCACGGGCATGGGCAAGAGCCTCGCCTACCTGCTGCCGGCCGCCTTCCGCGCCGCCTCCTGCGGCGCGCGGGTCACGGTCAGCACCAAGACCAAGGCGCTGCAGAGGCAGCTCGCGGAGCGCGAGCTGCCGCTGGTGGCCTCGTGCCTGCCCGCCGGCTTTCGCTGGACGCTGCTCATGGGTCGCGAGAACTACCTCTGCCGGCGACGGCTCGACGAGGCGATCGACGGGGTGGGCGGCGGTCTGCCCGACCGCGACCGCCTGTTGGCCCTCGCCTGGCTCTGCCGGCCGCGCCCGGCACGGCGAGGTCGACGTCTCGGCGCTGCCCTACGGCGCGACCCAGGCGCTGCCGGCGCTCGCCGAGACCGCCCGCGAGCTGCGCGCCTCGGCGGCGGCGTGTCTGGGCGGATGCTGCGGGTCGCGGACCGGCTGCAACTGGCGTCTGGCCCGCGCCGCGGCGCGGGCCGCCCACCTCGTGTGCGTGAACCACGCGCTCCTGCTCACCGGCGGCGACACGCTGCCCCCGTTCGACGACCTGGTCGTCGACGAAGCCCATCTCCTGCCCGACGAGGCGGTGTCGATCTTCACCGAACGGGTCGACCGGGGCAGCGTCGACGATCTGCTCGGCGAGCTGCGCGGGCGCCATGGTCGGCGCCCGCTCGCCGCCGTCACGCGAGCGGCGGCCGGCAAGGTCGCAGCCGAGGCCGCCACGGCGCTCGCCGCGGCGGCCGACGGCTTCGAGCGCGCCGCCCGCCTGCTGCCCACCCTGGCCGACGATCTCGGCGGCGCCCTCGAAGCACTCGCTCTGGCGGCCGCCGAGCCCGATGCCGACGCCACGACGACCGAGCTGTACGGCCGCACCCAGCTCCTCACCGCCGGGCTGCAGGAGCAACCTCTGTTCGACGCCTTTGCCACCGGCTGCGGCGCGCTCACGGCGGCGCTCTCAGACCTCGCCCGGGCGGCTTCGGCGGCCGCCGAGGCGCTGCCCGAAGAGCACCGCGAGCGCCCCCGCGCCGTCGCCGTCGGCGCCGACGCCGCGGCTGCCGCTCGCCTGCTGACCGACGTCACCCGCACGCCCCCGGCCGACCTCGTCTTCTGGGCCGAGCTCGCCGGCCGCCGCGGCGACGGTCCGGCCGCGCGCCGCTTCGCCCCGGCCCCCGCCTGGTCGCTCAACTGCGCCCCCCTCTCGCCGGCGGCGATCGTCCGTGAGCGCCTCTGGGACCGGCTGCGCAGCGGCTGTCTGGTCAGCGCCACCCTCGGCGTCGCCGGCTCCTTTGCCTACTATCGCGGCGAAGCCGGTCTCGCCGCCGAGCTCGACGTGCGCGAGCGCGTCTTCGCCTCGCCGTTCGACTACCGCCGCCAGGCGGCGCTCGTGCTCGAACACGACCCCGAGACCCGCTACCAGGCCGTCGAGCAGCCGGCCCGCCTGGCCCAGCGCCTGCAGGCCCTCACCGAGCTCACCGGCGGCCGGCTGCTCGCCCTCTTCACCAACAAGCGCGAGGTCGAAGCGGTCGCCGAGCTGATCGGCCCGCACGTCGAAGACGAAGGCGTCGTGCTGCTCGCCCAGGGCGTGCACGGCGGCGCCGCGGCGCTGGCCGAGGAGTTCCGCAGTCATCCGGCCACGGTGCTGCTCGGGGTCGACGCCCTCTGGACCGGCCAGGACTTCCCCGGCGACGCGCTCGTCTGTCTCGTGATCGCCCGGCTGCCGTTCCCCCGGCAGGACGCCCGCTTCCAGGCTCGCCGGCGGGCCGCCGAGGATGAGGGTCGCGACTGGTTCCGGGGCTTCTACCTGCCCGAGGCGGTGCTCAGGTTCCGGCAGGGGTTCGGCCGCCTCATCCGCACCGAGACCGACGCCGGCGTGGTCGCCGTCCTCGACCACCGGCTCACCCAGAAGGCCGTACCAGCGCGAGTTCCTCGCGAGCCTCCCCGAGATCGAGATCGAGCGCGCTGCGCCCGAAGCGCTGCCCGCGGCCGTCGCGGCGGCCCTGACGCGTCTCGCATCGCCGTCCGGCCGCCGGCCGGGCAGCAGGACCCCGCGGCGCTTGCGTCCGCCGCGACGCTGCGGCCCGCGCGGCTGCCGGCCGGCGACCGCGCAGCGCCGCCGCCGGGTCGCTCGGCGATCCGCCGGGTCGGCGCTTTCGCTGGATCCGCCCTGACGCACGCACCGCCCTGGTGCGCCGTCCGCAGCTCGGGCAGGTCAGCGACTTCCAGGTGTGATAGGCGCCGTCGCGGTTGCGCCACGCCCGAAAGGTCAGAGAAGTCGACGAGCAGCGGCACCTTGAAGACGTGACCGCAGCTGGCGCACCGGTACCGGTAGCCCAGCGAGTAGGCGCGCACGAGGAACACCGCGAGCACCAGCATGATGAGGATCGAGAACGCGAGCCCGGACTTCGGGCGCACGAGCAGCATCACCATGGCGAAGGCCACCGCGAAGCCGATGATGACGAGCACCCTGCGCAGCACGTCACGAAGGCGAAGGTTCACCTGGACATCACTCCCAACGGAAGAATCGGACCGAGCTCACGAGAAACACGCCGGTCACGAGGAGCAGGATCACCATGTCCCAACGTACGGCCCACAGGGCAAACCCCTTGATCATGACGTCACGCATGGCATCGGCAAGGTAGTACAACGGCATGGCCTTGACCACGGGCTGGATCCAGGCCGGGGCGTTGTCCATCGGAAAGAAGATACCCGAGAGGAACATCATCGGCGTGCCGATAACCTGACCCAGCGCCGCGGCCGCTTCGACGTTCTTCGATATCGCGGCCACGAAGAAGCCGATCGACACGAAGCTGCCCGAGCCGATCAGGGCGAGGACGGCCATGCGCGCGAGCGTGGGTCCGGGCGCCATGTGGACGTGGAAGGCCAGGACGCCGACGGCGATCACGAGGGCGGCCTGGATGAGCGCCAGAAACAGATGCACGAGCACGCGTGAGCCGATGAAACTGGGCAGCGGCATGGGCGTCGCCTTGAGGCGCCGCAGCACGCCGCGCTGGCGGTAGGCCACGAAGGTGCCCGAGACGGCGTAGATGCCGTTGGTCATGAGCGCCATGGCGACCACTCCGGGCACCAGGAAGCCGATGTAGTTGAAGCTCGAGCTGGCGATGCCCTGCGAGGCCAGCTCGAGCTTGGGTTGCGTGCCCTGGTCGGCGAAGGCGTTCACGACCTGCTGGGTCACCAGGGTGACGGTACCGGCCTGGGCGAGCGACGTGTTGTCGTAGTAGAAGGGCAGCCGGGTCGCGCCCCTGGCCAGGTTCCGCTGGAGGCCGGCGGGCAGGACGAGGACGGCGGCGTAGTCGCCGTTCTTCAGCGACTTGACGGCCTGTGACTCGCTGGCGACACTCGAGACCTTGAGCGCGTCGACCTTCTCGAAGACCGACACCATGGCGCCGCTCATCGCACTCTTGTCCTGGTTGACGATGGCCAGCTTCGTCGTGAAGCTGCCCGACTGGCCGAACACGACACCCAGCAGGAACATGAGCAGGACCGGAAAGAAGAACGTCCAGAACAACGCCTGGCGGTTGCGCACCGTGATCTGGACGTCGGCCTTGACGAAGTCCCAGAACGTGCGCACTAGCGGCCTCCTCCGAACCCGAAGCGCCGCCGCTTCTTCGGGGCGGCGGCCGCGGCCGCGTCTTCTTCGTCGTCGGTCAGCTTGCGACCCGTCATGCTCAGGAACACGTCTTCGAGGTCGGCGCCCTTGACGTCGAGGTGAGCGACCCGCAGGCCTCGCGTGCGGGCGAACTCGAGCAGCGAGACGACCGTACGCTGGGCGTCGTCGGCCGCCACCTCGTAGCCGTTCTCGACGGCCCGGCAGTCGGTGGCGCCGTCGAGCGCGCGAAGATCAGCGGCCGCCACGCGGTCGCTCAGGTCGAACCGCACCGTCGCTTCGGCGCCGAGCTGGGTGATCAGCGCCCGCGGCACGTCGAGCGCCATGATGTGGCCCCGGTCCATCACCGCCACGCGGTCGCAGAGCCGCTCGGCCTCTTCCATGTAGTGGGTCGTCAGGACCACGGTGGTGCCGTCGCGATTGATCTCGCCGATCACGTCCCAGAGCGCCCGCCGGGCGCGCGGGTCGAGGCCCGTGGTCGGCTCGTCGAGGAAGGTCACGACCGGGTCGTTGACCAGCGCCAGGGCGATCGACAGCCGCTGCGCCTGCCCCCCGGAGAGCTCGTCGACGAAGGCTTCGGCCTTGTCGGCGAGGCCGACCCGCTCGAGCAGCGCCACGCACTCTTCGCGGCCACGGTAGATGCCGTAACAGGACCCGAAGATGTAGATGATCTCGTGCAGCTTCTGGTAGTCGAACAGCGCCGTCGCCTGGAGCTGCACACCGATGCGCCGCTTGACGTCCTTGGGCTGGGGCCAGACCGGCATGCCGTCGACTTCGACTGTGCCCCCGTCAGGGGGCCGCAAGCCTTCGATCATCTCGAGGGTGGTCGTCTTGCCGGCCCCGTTGGGGCCCAGGATGCCGAAGATCTCGCCGCGCTGCACGGCGAGGGCGATGCCGTCGACGGCCAGGAGATCGCCGTAGCGCTTGGTCAGACCGTCGACCGTGATGACCGCGCCGGTCGCGGTCGGTTCGGACGCGGAAGGGGTCAGCACCGGTGGGAGTCCAGGGCGGACGCGGGGCGCGACGTCGAGGCCGCCGAACCAGCCCGGAGCGTCGCGAACGCGACCACGAAGGTCGAGCCTGTCCAAGACCTGAGAGAGGCGCGCGCCATGTCTGCTCCTTGTGACTGCCGGCGTGGCCAGAGTATAACCCGCCCGAGCCCGGGCGGCGCGGGAATCGAAGGGCGTGTGGCCCAGCCGCGGGTCGGGGCCGGCCGACGTTGCCCGCGGCCGGCCCCGACCCGCGCTTCGGGGGCCTCAGGCCGGCGGCGTCGGGGGCGCCGGGGGCGAGGGCGGAGACACGTCGGGCGCGTCGCCCACCGCGTCGGGCGGCAGCGGCGCTGGCCTCGGCGCGTCGGCGGCGTGGCCCCGGGCGCCGGCGGAGCCTGCGGCGTGGCTTCGGGCGCGCTCTGCGGCGCGGCCTGGTCGGCGGCGGGCGGCTGCGTCCATGGCGGCGGCGTGGTCGGCGCGGTCACCCAGGGCGACGCCTGGGCAGGCGGCTGACCGTACGGTGACGGCGGTGCGTTGCCGGGCGGCGGACCGGGCGGCGGACCGTACTGCCCGTAGCCGGGAGGTAGCGCCTGGGGAGACGGCTGTCCGTACGGTGGCGCCGGGGGCGGGTAACCGGGAGGCGGCGCATAGCCGGTCGGCGGATGCCCGGGCGGAGGGTAGCCGGGAGAGGCATAGCCGGGAGGCGCGTACGGGGCGCCGTAGGCGACCGCGCCGCCGCCCTGCCAGGCCGACGACGGTCCCGGGAAGGCCGACGGCAGAAGGCCGCCCTCGCCGGTGACCTGGAAGTACATCGCCGCAAGAGCGGCGAACTCCCAGGGCAGGACGACGAACGAGAGGAAGCCGCCGATGCCGAAGGTGAAGGTACTGAGGGCGATGTTGATCGCGCCCACGATCGCGCCGACGATGAGGACGACGAGGAACGTCATCCAGAACCCGCTCCTGGTGACGATCACGCGGCTCTCCTTCAATGCCTCGATCACCGAGAGCCGCCGGTCGACCATGAGGATCGTCCAGTAGACCCAGACCGTCTCGAGGTAGACGCCCACGACCGTCGCCGCCAGAACGGCGAGGACAGTAAGAAAGCCGCCGAACGCGCGGGCGCCCGTGTTGTGGATCACGAGCAGCCCGAGCGGCAGCCCGATCACGACGGCGAAACAGAGGGCGATGCCCAGGAACACGAGAAAGGCGAGGAGGTAGGCGCCGATGCGGTCGAAACAGCCGAACACGTCGCCCACCTCGGCCTTGCGGCCCTCGCGGACGCGCCGCACGATCATCAGGTACAGGCCGGCGATCAGGGGAATGGTCAGGATGAACAGCGTGAAGATGCTCAGGACGACCGTGATGAGGGCCGCCACGATCAGGACGACCCAGTCCTTCACGAAGATCGCCCACGAGTCCTTGAGAATCCGGCCGATATCCATGCAGACCCCTCGCTGTCGTCTCGCCGTCGTCTCACGGCTGTTCGACGCCGCCCGGCAGAAGCCTACGTCGCCTGCCGCGACGCTCGCCGCCTCTCCCCCGCGGTTGCGCCCCGGTCTTGCGGCCGGAGGGCGCGATCAGCGGGCGTCGAGCAGCGCCCGGAGGTTGCGCGCCAGGGCCACGCCCAGGAACCCGTCGTCGTAGCCCAGGAGCCCGAGGTCGCCCAGCTTCTCGCGCAGCCGCGGCTCGCGCTCGAGCAGGTCGTGATCGACGCCGGCGGCCAGCAGGGCGGTCTCGCGCTCGTCGAAGGCGGCCGTCTCGGCGACCTCGTCGCGCCCGCCGACGTCTTCGGGGCAGCACCGCTGGCAGCGCAGGCAGCCCACACGACAATGGTGCCAAGCGGGGTCGATCCACTCCGCGAACGGCCGCTCGCTCTCGTTGTGGAGCGTCAGGCAGCGCTCGCCGTGCAGCAGAAAACGGTCGTCGCCGATGGCCCCCGTCGGGCAGGCCCGGCGGCACGCCTCGCACGACTCGCAGCGCGGCAGCGAACGCAGGCCGGTCCAGGGGTCGGCGCCAGGCGGAAGGTCGGAGACGCAGGCCGCGAGCTCGACGAAGCTGCCGTGACCGTCGACGTAGACGATGTTGTTGCGTCCGTAGCGCGCCATGCCGGCGCAGACGGCCAGCAGCTTTTCGGGCAGTCGCGCGAGGACTGCGGACAGACCGACAGGCGCGAGACCCGCAGTGAGGGTGGCGCCACCTGCGTCTGGATGTCGTCGTGATGGCAGTACGTCGTGGGGATGGGTACGGGGAGCTCCTCGCCGTCGACCACCACGGTCACCCGGGCGCAGGCGTGCGGTACGGCGACGACGATCACCGACCGTGGCGCGGGCAGGGCGGCCGGCGGCGCAAAGTCGAGGTTGCGCTCGACGACCTCCATGACGTCCGGCGCCACCTCGGAGCGCCGGCGCTCGATCTCGGCCCGCAGGTCGGCGAGCCGGCGGGCGGGGACCACCGCGGCGCGCCAGCCTCTGGCCTCGAGATCGTCCACCAGGTGGTCGCTCTTCACGGCAGTCTCCTCCCCATCATCCCGAGCCCAGTCGCGGCGGCGGCCGTCCGCTCGCGCCCGCACGGTCGCGGCCCCTCGTAGGCTAGCCTCTCCGCGCGGCCTCGTCTACGATGCATATGTGAATACGAAGTACAAAAGAGGCGCCCGGTGAAGGAGCCCGGCCGGTCGCGCCCGAACAACCGCCACGTGAGCCCGACCGCACAGACCGTGGTCGTCGCCCTGGGCGGCAACGCCATCCTGCAGCCCGGCCAGGTCGGCACGTTCGAGGAGCAGCTCGTCAACGTCGATCAGAGTTGCCGGCGCATCGCCCGCCTCGTCGCCGACGGCTGGCGGGTCGTCCTGACCCACGGCAACGGACCCCAAGTCGGCAACATCCTCATCCAGAACGACCTCGCCGCCAAGATGGTGGCCCCCATGCCCATGGACGTCTGCGGCGCCGAGACCCAGGGGCAGATCGGCTACATGCTGCAGCAGAGCCTGCACAACCACATGGTCAAGCTGCGCCTGCGGGTACCGGTGGCGACGTTCCTGACCGAAGTGGTCGTCGACGAGCGCGACCCCGCCTTCGCGGCGCCGTCCAAGCCGGTCGGACCCTTCTACCCCGAGGCCCGCGCCAGAGAGCTCGCCATCGAACAGGGCCTCGTCGTGCGAGAAGACGCCGGCCGCGGCTGGCGGCGGGTTGTGCCGTCTCCCCGGCCGACCGAGATCGTGCAGCGGCAGGCGATCGCCGACGCCCTCGCCGCCGGTGTGCTCGTCGTCTGCAACGGCGGCGGCGGCATCCCCGTCGTGCGCCACCGCGACGGCTCCCTGCACGGCGTCGAGGCGGTGATCGACAAGGATCTCGCCGCCGCCCGGCTCGCCCTCGACCTCGAGGCCGACGTGCTGCTCATCCTCACCGACGTGGCCGCCGTGTTCGTCGGCTACAAGACCTCCGAGCAGCGGGCACTGTCCCGGGTCACCGTCGCCGAGATGGAGCGCTTCCAGGCCGCCGGCGAGTTCAAGGCGGGCAGCATGGGGCCCAAGGTCGAGGCCGCGCTGCAGTTCGCCCGCGCCGGCGGCCTCGCCGTGATCGCCTCGCTGCTCGACGTCGGGGCGGCCGTGCGCGGCGAGGCGGGCACGTCGATCGCCGCCGCCCGGTAAACCCCGGGGCCTCATCGGCCGATACCCCACTCCAGAAGCGACGACGGACCGACGGACCCGCCGCCGGTGATGCCGGCGGCGACCCTGGGGGCGCCCTCATGCACAAGATCTTCCGCCTGCTGGCCGTGACCTGCCTGCTCTGCGCGGCCGGCCTGGCCATGGCCGGCTGCAGCCTGACGAGTGTCTCGGGTGGAGAAGGCAGCAAGAACGTCGACGTCACGATGGGCGGCCACGTCACGACCGACAGCACGCTCGACTTCAAGGCGGTCGGCTACAGCAACAACCAGCTCGAGATCGAGAACACCGCGAGCGCGCACAGCCTCGTCATAGGCCCCGGCACGCCGATCACCTCGGGCGACGGCACGGTCGCGGCCAAGGTCGTCGGCGTGCAGATCAGCATCGCCCCCGGCAAGATCGGCATCCTCGGCCTCGACAGCGCACTGTCTCCGGGGCTCGAGTACTACCTCGGCGCCAACTCGAGCGGCACGCCGAGCATCCGCCAGATGTTCATGTGCCCCGGCGACGCCGGCCCCGCGGCCACCAACCCGAACGTCCCGAACATCCCCAGCGACAACGAGTCGCTGCCGAGCGAGTGACGCGAGAGGCCGGCAGCGTGCGGTCGCCGGCCGCCGAGGCGCCGAGGTAGCGGGCCCGAACATCGCGAGGCCGTCCGGCCCCGCCCGCGAAGCCGGCGGCGCCGGCCGGTGCCGCGGCCGCACTCGCCGCGGCTCTGGTAGCAACCTGGTCGCCCGTGACCATCGTCTCCTTCGACAACGTCTCCAAATCGTTCGGCGGCCAGCAGCTGTTCGGCGGCGTCTCGTTCGCCCTCGACGGCCACGACCACGCCGTGCTCGTTGGACGCAACGGCAGCGGCAAGACCACCCTGCTGCGGCTCATGGCCGGCAGCGAACACGCCGATGCCGGCCGCGTCTCGCGGGCGCGCGGTCGGCGCATCCGCCTGCACGAGCAGACCCCCGAGCTCACCCGCGATCGCCCGGTGCGCGAGTACCTCATGGAGGCCTTCTCCGAGCTGCTCGAGCTCGAAGCCGCGCTGCGAGCCGCCGAGCAGCGTCTCGCCGACCTCGACGAGCACAGCCCCGGTCTGGCCGCGGCCATGAAGGACTACCAGCAGCTCCAGCGCCGCTTCGAGCTCGCCGGCGGCTACCACTACCGGACCGACCTCGAGGGCGTGCTCGAAGGCCTCGGCCTGCCCGGCGAGCTACTCGACCGGCTGTTGCTCTCGACGTCGGGCGGCGAGCTCACCCGCGTGACGCTGGCCCGCGCCCTGCTCGCCGACGCCGACCTGCTGCTGCTCGACGAGCCGACCAACCACCTGGACATCGACTCGGTCGAGTGGCTCGAGCAATACCTCCTCGACTACCCCAAGGCCTACGTGCTCGTCACCCACGACCGCCGCCTGCTGGAGCGCGTGGGCTCACGGGTGCTGGCGCTCGAGCACGGCGTGGTGGCGACGATCGGCGGCGACTTCTCCACCTACATGCGCGAGCGCGCAGCGGCCAACGAGATCGCCGCCCGCCGCTACGAGCAGGACAAGGAGAAGATCGAGCAGCTCCAGCGTTTCTACGACCGCTTCCACGCCAAGAAGCTCAAGGCCAAGCAGGCCAAGGCCAAGCTCACCCAGATCGAACGCATCAGGCGCGACATGAAGGCGCCCAAGCGCGACGCCCGCCGCCTGCACCTCGGCCTGCCGCAGCCGGCGCCCTCGGCGCGCGTCGTGCTCGAGCTCAAGACTCCGGCGGTGACCGTCGGCTCCGGCGCGAGCGGCCGCACGCTCGTTCGCACCCTCGACGTCGTGGTCGAACGCGGCGAGAAGGTGGCCCTGCTCGGGCCCAACGGTTCGGGCAAGACGACCCTCGCCGAGACCATCGTCGGCCTGCGCACGCTCGCCGAAGGGGTCGCCTACCTCGGCCACAACGTGCGCATCGCCTACTTCTCGCAGCAGGGCCGCGAGCTCGAGGAGACGGCCACCGCGCTCGAATCGGTCCTGCCGCTGACCGGCCACGACGAACAGGTCGCCCGCGGCCTGCTCGGCCGCTTCCTGTTCACGGCCGACGAGGTCCACAAGACCGTCGCGCAGCTCTCGGGCGGCGAGCGCAGCCGCCTGCGCCTGCTCACGCTGCTCACCGGCGACGCCAACTTCCTCGTGCTCGACGAGCCCACCAACCACCTGGACGTCGATTCCGTCGAGGCGCTCGCCGCCGCCCTCGCCGACTACACCGGTACGGTGCTGCTCATCACCCACTACCGCCACCTGATCGACAGCGTCGCCACGCGCGTGCTGGAGATCCACGACCTGCGGCTCGCGAACCACCTCTCGGCCGAGCGCTACTGGGAGGCGCGCGCGGCCCGCCGCGAGGTAACCGCCGAGACCGGCCCGACGGCCGCCGCGGCCGCGAAGGGCGGCTCCGGCCTCGCCGGGGCGGCGGGCTCCCGTCCGACGGGCTCCCCTGCGGCGAGCTCGAGGAGCTCGCGCGCCGCGCCGGCGGCGGCCTCCGCGACGCGCTCCAAAGAGGCCGCCGAGCAGGCCCGCCGCCGCCGCGCCCGCCAGCGCGCCCTCGAAGCCGACATCCTGCGCACCGAGAAGCAGCTCGGCGACATCGACGCCCGCCTCGCCGACCCGCATACCTACGACGATCGCGCCGCCGCCGCCGCGCTCGCCGAGGAACGCGAGCGCGCCGAGACCCGGCTCGAGGAGCTCTACGGCACGTGGGACGAGATCGCCGAGTGACCGGCGGACGGCGGGCGCCGACGCAGAGCGCCGCGCCGTGGCTCGCGCCGGAACGACTGGCGGCGCTGCAGACGGAGCTGCTCGACTGGTACGCGGCAAACGGCCGCGACCTGCCCTGGCGGCACACGACCGATCCCTACGCCGTCCTCCTGAGCGAGGTCATGCTGCAGCAGACGCAGGCGCCGCGCGTGGTCGATCGCTTTCCGGCCTTCCTTGCGCGCTTCCCGACCCTCGCCAGCCTCGCCGCCGCCCCCCTCGCCGACGTGCTGTCGGCCTGGCTCGGGCTCGGCTACAACAACCGCGCGCTGCGCCTCAAGCGCTGCGCCGAAGCGGCGGGCGATCGCCTGCCGGCCGACCTCGAAGGCCTGCGCGCCCTGCCGGGCGTGGGCCCATACACCGCCCGCGCCGTGCTCATCTTCGCGCACAACGCCGACTTCGCGGCGGTCGACGCCAACGTGCGTCGAGTGCTCACCCACAGGCTCGACCTGCCGCGCGATCTGCGCCCCGCGGCCTTGCAGGCCATCGCCGAGGCCGCGCTGCCGCGCGGACGCTCGCGCGACTGGCACAACGCCCTCATGGACTACGGCTCCCTCGTGCTCACCACGCGCGTCACGGGCATCGCCCCGCTCACGAGGCAAACGCCCTTTGCCGGTTCGCACCGGCAGCGCCGCGCCCGTCTGCTGCGCACCCTGCTCGAGGGCGGTCCGCTGTCGCTCTCCGCGGCCGCCGCGGCGCTCGACCTCACGCTCACCGACTGCCGCGCGGTGGTCGACAGTCTCGCCGCCGACGGCCTCGTGACGCTCCGCGGCGACCGGGTAACGGTGCGCCCGCGCTGAGCGGCGCGGTACCATGCGCCGAGGATGGACTACGAGATCGAGCTGACGCGCATTCCCGAGCAGGTCGTCGCCTGTCTCGGCGGACGCGGCCCCGTGCGCAAGCTCAGCGAGCGCGCGGCGCGCCTGGCCGCGACCCTCGAGCGGGCCGGCGCCACCGCCGAGGGGCCCCTCATGGCGCGCTTCTTCGAAGCCGGTGAGTACGACCCGGCCGACGCGGACTACGAGGTCTGCCGCGCAGTCGCCCCCGATGGCGAGGGCCACGTGCCCGACCGCATCGGCGATCTGCGCACCAGCCTCATCCCGTCCCACCACGCGATGATCGTTCGTCACCGCGGCCCCTACGGTACCCTCGGCGAGGCCCACGCCGCGCTCGCCGCCGAGCTCGAGGCGGTGGGCTACCGGCTCGCCGGCCCGGTCACCGAGGTCTTCCTCGAAGGACCCGCCGAAGGCCGGCGGTCGGCCGACTACCTGACCGAGGTGCGCTACCCCTTCGCGCGGTAGCGGAGCCGCAAGCCGGCGAAGGCTGCGAGGGGCCAGCGGCCGGCGCCCCGCCGAGTGCCTCGCGTCTCAGTGGCGGAACGTCAGCGGAATGGTCACGGTGTGCAGCGCGGAGCCGTTCTCAGCCGACGGGTCCCAGACAAGCAGCTTGCCGGCCGTCGCCGTGGTCATGATGGGGATGTTGAACATGAACTGGCCACGCGTGCCGCTCCCGGATGTCGCCGTCACCGTCATGGTGGTCATCTCACGTCCAGCGGCGTCGACGAGCTTTGCCCGGAACGTCGCTTCGAACACGTTGGCCGTGCCGATCACGACGGCCTTTCCGGCCACGTTGTCGAACGGCGCCGGGCTCTCGACGAAGATCGGCGGCGTCACCGACTCGTAGTCGGCGCGCCGCTGCGGCCGCGTAAGGTTCGCAGCGGTGGCGCCGAAGGATGTCAACGCCTTGCCGTCGACCTTGAAGAGCACGCCCCTGCCGACCGAAGGGAACTGGGTGAGCGTGTAGACGACCTGGGCAAGTCTCGCGGTCATGTCCGGCGTTGTGCCCGCCACGGCGAAGGCGCTCGAAAGGTCGACGGTCGCGACCCCCCCGGCGATGGTCACGCCGCGCAGCGTCGTGCCAGCCGGGAGGTCACTGGTCATGCCGATGGCTCGGTCGCGCGCCGTTGGGCCCGCGAGCAGGGCGTTCATGGCGGCCGTCGCGACCGCCCTGGTCACGGGAACGGCCCGATGCGCGGTGGCGACAAACGGCCCGTGGTCTGGCTGCGAGCCGCCGATCGGGCGCAGAAAGTAGACCGACACGCTCGAGGTGGCTGTACCGCTGGGCATCGTCTTCGGCGACGGCGAGGCGTTCGGCGACGCCGACGGCGAGGCGGTCACGGTGACGGTCGCCGTCGCCTGGGGCGCGGCGTTGCCTCCACAGGCAACGAGCAGTCCCGCGGCGGCCGCAAGCACGCCAAGCGCGGCCAGCGACGGCCCCGCGATCCGACCGACGATCCGGGCCGGCGAAGCGTGTCTTCTGATTCCCATCTCGGGCCCCCCGCGTCGTCGCCGCCCCGCTTTCGCGGGACGCGCGTGCCGATCCCTACGTGCGGAACATGGTGAGCAGGAAGACCAGGTCTTCCCGCGCCCGCACCGCATGCCTGAGCTCGGCCGGCATGTAGTACAGCATTCCGGGTCGGGCCTCGTGCTCCTGCCCGGCCAGCTCGACCGCGCCCGCACCGCTCACCACGTGGATCGTGGCCGGCACGCTGGCGGTGTGCTCGGAGAGCTCCTGTCCGGCGGCGAGCGCGAACAGGATGACCTTGTGGTGGTCGTTCTCGACGATGCTCTTGATGACGATCCCGTCACGAGCGAACTCGCTCAAGGCCGCGAGGTCCGCCGTCACCGGCTGAGGTCCGTTCATGTCCGTCCTTCCAGTCGCCGCCTGTCGGGGCAGCCGTGACCGCGACCCCGGTCGCGACGGACCGTCACCCGCCGCGACGGCCCGCACACGAGCATACGCCATGCCGGTCGGCCCTCTCGCCCGCCCCGTTTCGCGGCTCGCCGCCCCGGAGATATTGTGACAGATTGCACATTACCCTGTGTTTTTACCTCGAAGGAGGGTTGCCATGACCAACCGTGTCCTCATCTCTCTCGGCCGTATCCTCAGCGACACCGGCGAAGCCATGCGCACGCCTTCGGGTGTCAGCGTCGACCTCCTGCGCTCGTACGGTCGCCACAACAAAGGCGCCCTGCCCCACTACTACGGCAACGAGATCCCCTCGCGTCGCGACAGCTGACGGGCGCGGAATCTCAAGGACGCTTCTGACGCAAGAGAGGGGCGGCGCGTACGCGCCGCCCCTCTCTTGCGTCTTCTGTTCTTGCGCGTTGGTCCAGGTCGCCACGCCCGACCCGCTTGTGCGAGACCGGCCGTGATCGACTCGTCGGCCGTCAGGCGGCGCCGGCGCTCGCCGAACGAGGCGGGGTAGCGCCGCACCGGCTTCTTGCGGCGCTGGTAGGTGCGCGCCAGCTCGAGGAAGATGCCGATGTCGCGTTCCATGTCGCTCTGCGTGCCGTCGAAGTAGAACGTGCGGATCGGCATGCCGTCGAGGTCACGGCTGACGGCCGGGTAGATGGCCTCGGTGACGATGCCGTTCATGCAGGTGAAGGGGCTGACATCGATGATGCCGTCGGCGCCCTTGCCGTGCAGATAGATCGCGGTGCCGGTGCTCAGCACCATCTCGCCGAGGGCGCCGTCGTAGGGCAGATACGGGTAGCTGAGCTCGAGCACGTCGTGCACCGAGGGCGCCTCTTCGTAGCCCACGAACTCGTCGTGGAACGGGCCGAGAATGGCATGCTCGTCGCGGCGCTGCACCTTCGACTTGATGACGCGCACGAGGTTCTCGCGAGAGATCGTGCGGCCTTCGGCGGCGAGGCGCCGCCCGTGCTCGTCGTCGGTGTACCAGACCCATTCGGCGATGTCGGACAGCCAGCACTCGCCGCCCTGCTCCTCGACGAGGCGGATGAGGTCGGCGTTGGCGAACTGGTTCAGCCGGCAGAAGATCTCGCCGACCACGCCGATCAGGGGGCGCGACCGGTCGAAACGCGCCGGCACGGCGCGGAACCGGTCGCGCGCCGCCGTCGTCGCGCTCACCGTCGCCGCCAGCCGCTCCTTGTGCGTCGCGTCGCGCAGCGACAGGGCCTTGCCCACATCGCGCAGGCCGTCGAGGTACGCCTGGTCCGCCGCCCCGGGCTCGGTCTCGTAGGGCCGTGTTTTGAGCAGCATCTTCATGAGCGCGTCGTGGGCCACCACCGCCCGCCAGGCCGTACGGATGAGGTCCTGCGAGTACTGGCCGATCGACGAGTAGCCGTCGTTGGAGGTGATGGTCAGGACCGGCACGTCGGTGTACCCGAGGTCGTCGAGCGTGCGCCGAATGAGGTGACGGTACTGGCCGAACCGGCACGGGCCGTTGGCTTCGGGCATGAGAAAGGCGACCTTGTCGCGCCCGAGCTCGTCGATCATGCGCAGAAAGTCGCCGACGGTGATCTTCTGCGGGTAGCACTCCTCACCCGAGGTGACCTTGCCACCGAGCTCGAGGGTGCGATCGTCGGAGTGCGAGGTGGGCCAGCAGTCGAAGCCGATCGAGCGGATCGCCGCCGCCAGGAGGTAGGTGCCGCCGTAGGGCATGTGCGGCAGATACAGGGTGCGTCCGTCGAGCCCGAAATCGCGGACCGCCTGCACGACCCGGGGATCGGTCGGCGGGGCCGGCGCCGCGCCGCGGCCGTCGCCTGTCACCACCAGTGAACCGTACTCGACCATGTCGTGGAGCTACGCCTGGACCGGCGCGCCCGACAGCTCGCCGGCGGCGGGGTCGCACTCGTCGGCCAGCGTGTCGTCGCAGGGGAGGGACCACCAGCGCAGGAAGCCCTTGCTGTCGAGATAGGCTTCGCAGCGGGTCATGGCGCCGGCGTCGTTCTGGTGTTCGTCGAACTGCAGCGTGAGGAAGGGCTTGCCCGAGGCCGCCCGGATGTAGTGCTTGATGTAGGAGTCGGGCCCGCACTTGAAGTTCGTCAGGTAGATGATGTGCAGCCGCTCGTGTTCGCCGACCAGCTTGGCGGCCTGCAGGATCTTGCGGCCGTAGTTCCAGTACATGTTGGGCACGACGTCGCTCACCTCAATGCCCGTGAGCGGCAGGAAGTCCATGGGGATGACGTTGACGCCGTAGAAGGTGCGCAGCTTGCGCGGAATGTCCATGTTCACGCCCTTGTCGTACATGTTGTACGGGCGTCCGATGACGACGATACCGAGCTCGCCCGACGCGTCGAGGTCGGCGAGCGCCTTGCGCCCGGCCTCGGCGAGTGAGCCGCGAAACGCCTCTTGCGCGGCGCCGGCCGCCGCCAGCGCCTCGCGCAGCTGCCGCGGCGTGGCGCCCAGGGCCACGGCCAGCGGCCGCAGGTCGCGCTCGAGCTCGGCGGCGCCGAGCCGGAACCGCACCCGGGGCGTGAGCAGCCGGTCGCGATAGCGTTCGAGACGCGGCGCCGTGCGAATGACGAACGGCAGCGTCTGGCCCCAGGGGCAGGCGTGCGAGTTGACCTCGGGAAACTCGGTCTCCTCGTTTAAGACGTTGGGCAGGAAGACGTAGTCGGCTCCTTCTTCGAACAGCGCCTCGACGTGCCCATGGGCGACCCTGATGGGAAAGCACGGTTCGGCCACGGTCATGTCGACGCCGCTCTCGCGGATGCCCTTGTCGGTGTCGCGCGACAGAAGGGGCCGCACGCCGAGTGAAGCGAAGAAGGTCGACCAGAACGGCAGGCGGTCGAACGTGTACATGGTGCGCGGGATACCCACGGTGAGGGCGGCGGCCGCGCTGCGCTCGGCCGCCTCTTCGAACGGCGAGAGCAGGAGGCGCTCGCGCAGCACCACGAGATCGTCGATCACCGGGTCTTTGTCGACCTTGGCGCGCTTGCGGTAGCGGTCGGAGCACTTGTCGCCCCAGTAGGTCTTCTCGCCTTCGATCGTGAACTGACGGATGTCGCACTCGTTGGTGCAGTGCTTGCAGACGAAGTCCTTGACCGTGTAGTCGACGGCCGAGAGGTCCCAGCCGCGGAAGGTCGTGACCTCGCCGGTGCGGCCCATGCGCTCGCGGGCCAGCAGCGCCATGCCGATGGCACCCATGACGCCGTTGTGCGGCGGCACGACGATCTCCTTGCCGAGGATCTGGGCGAAAGCCGCGGCCACGGCGTCGTTGTAGGCGGTGCCGCCCTGGAAGAAGATGCAGTCGCCGATCTTGCGCTCGCGCACGAGCCGGTTCAGGTAGTTGTAGGCGATCGAGTAGGCGAGGCCGGCCACCAGGTCTTTGCGGGCCGCGCCGCGCGACTGGTAGCTCATGACGTCGCGCTCCATGAAGACCGTGCAGCGTTCGCCCAGGCGGATGGGCGCCTGAGACTGCAGGGCAAGGTCGGCGAACTCGCCCACGATGTCGATACCGAGCTTCTCGGCCTGCTCCTCGAGGAACGAGCCGGTGCCGGCGGCGCAAGCCTCGTTCATGGCGAAATCGACGACGATGCCGTCCTGCATGGAGATGAACTTGGAGTCCTGGCCGCCGATCTCGAAGATGGTGTCGACCTGCCGGGCGATGCTGCGGCTGATGAAGTCGGCGCCGGTCTTGTGGGCGGTGATCTCGTCGGTGATGAGGTCGGCGCCGCAGAGCTCGCCGATGAGCTCGCGTCCGGACCCGGTAGTGCCGACGCCGAGCACCCTGATGCGGTCGCCGATCTCGTCGCGTATCTCGACGAGTCCGGCGTCGACGACTTCGACCGGACGCGCCTGCGTCTTGGTGTAGATCGCCTTGACGACCTCGCCCGCGCGGTCGAGCACGACCAGGTTGGTCGACACCGAGCCGACGTCGATGCCGAGAAACGTGTCGATGATCGCGCCGTCGGCCGGGAACTCGTAGGGCCGGGCCAGGTCGCGCAGCAGCAGCACGCGCTCGGTCGACAGCGGCTCAGCCGTTGGGAAGACGGCCGCCGGCAGGCGCGCGGGATCGAGCGTGACAGCGCCCGAGCCGGCCGTCCCGGGATCGGCGCCGGCCGCGGCGTCGGCTTCGATCAGCCCGGCGCCGACGGCGCCCATCCAGGCGTAGAGGTCGGGCACGAAGAGCTCGTCGTCGGTGAGCCCGAAGGCGTCGCGCACGGCCTGCACGGCGCCCTTGTTGGCGGCGACGCCGCCGATGAAGGCGACGGGCGGCTCGATGAGCTTGCCCTTGGTGATGGTGCCCTTGTAGTTGCGGATGACGGCGTCGCACAGCCCCTTGAGGACCTCGGGCGGCTGGTAGCCCTTCTGCTGGGCGTGGATCATGTCGGACTTGGCGAACACGCTGCAGCGCCCGGCGATGTTGGCCGCCCGGCCGGCGGCGATGACGATGTCGCCCACATCTTCGATCTCGTAGAGCAGGCGACTGGCCTGCTGGTCCATGAACGAACCCGTGCCGGCCGCGCAGTCGCCGTTGGTCTGGTAGTCGGCGATGCCGGTGCGGCCGGTGGTCGCGTCGGTGTCGAGGCGCAGGAACTTCGACGTCTCGCCGCCCATCTCGAAGACAGTGACGACGTCGGGGTGCAGTCCGGAGAGGCCGCGCGCGATGGCCTTGAACTCGTTCTCGTAGGTGGCCTCGAGCGCCTGGCTGATGAGCCGGCCGCCGGAACCGGTGACGCGCACGCCACGCACCGCGCTCGCCGGCACCACCGCGAAGAGCTCGTCGAGCAGGGCCCGGGTGGCTTCGGTCGGGCTGCCCTTGATGCGCCGGTAGTGCGTCGCGAGCACGGGGCGCCCGCCGGCCAGCGCGAGGCCCGACGGCGAAAGGTGGAAGAGGTCGGGAGCCCGGGTGGCGCCACGCGCCAGGAGGTCGCGTTCGTCAGCCTCGCCGACCAGCGCGGCCTTGAGGCTGATGCAGCCGATGTCTATGCCCAGGAACGCCATACCGGAGTGTGTTCAGACCTCCCGCGGGACCCGCACGCGAGCCCCGTGTAGGGTAGCGGGCGAAGCTGCTTCTCGCAAGCATCGCCCGCCGTGTGGATTAAAGACTATCTTCCTCCGCATTCTCGGTCAACTGTTCCGCCGCAGGCGCGCGCGGTGGACGACCGTCGCCGGCAGGTCGTGTACCGGCCTGCCCGGCGATGTCACCCCGGGCGGGCCACGGTCACCTTCCGCGAGCCGCCGCCGCGCGGCTAAGGTCGGCTGGCCTGCACGAACGACACCATCGTCCCTGGCGATCACAGGAGGAGCCGTGGAGACCCAAGCACCGTTGACCAACACCGAGCGCCGCGACGACGTCCTCTTTCTCGTCCAGCGCTACGAAGCGAGCGAGCGCCGACCCCCGGAGCTCCTCGACGACGACGAAAAGCGGCGCTTCCTTTCGGGCGACGCCCACACGCAGCGCCGGCTCTTCTACCGGCTGCTCTGCTACGGGGCGCTCGCCGCCCAGCCCGCGCCCGAGGCCCTGGTGCGCGCCGACTGGCAGCGCCTGCGGGCCGCCGGCCTGCCCGACGACATCTTCGACCGCCGCTTCGACATCGAGCGATTCGCCGCCGCCGCGCCGGTGGCCCGCACCGACAGCAAGGGGCGCATCATCGACTTCGTCCGGTTGAGCGAGACCCGCGACGTCTGGGCGCGCCTCCTGCCCTGGCCGGCGGAACCGGCGACGGTGGTCGACGTCCTCTACGCCTGCTCCGGCGGCGCCCTCAAGTCGCGCGCCTTCTGGGTGATCCGCGAAATGATCCGCGCCGGCCTCTGGCAGCCGGCCGGACTCGACCGCTTCGCCTGCGTCCCCGACGGGCGGGTGCGCAAGCGGGCGGCCCGCATCGGACTCGTCGACTTAGACGAAAAGGCCGACGCCATCGACGACATGAAGGCCGTCTCGGCGGCCCTGCACGCGGCGCTGGGGCTGGGCGGCAACGGCTCGCGCTCGCACTACGACCTGCCCGTGTCCACAGCCGAGCAACGCTGCGAGATGTGCGATCGCCAGCGCATGGCCGAATGCCCCATGCCTCACTGCCGGCACCGGCGCGCCGCTCTGGGCGCCGACTAGCGCCGGACACGCCTACTTGACCGTGACGACGAGCGTCGCGGCGACCGTCTGACGGTTGCCGGCCAGATCGACGGCGCTGAGGACGACCCTGTAGGTGCCACGGGCCTTGGGCTTGAACGACCAGCTCCGTGCCACGCCGGTCGCCACGGCCGGCAGCGTGACCGACGACACGAGCGCACCCTTCGCCGAGCGCGCGACGATGGTCACCGCCGCCGTCGGGCTCGAGCTGGTCGGCGACGCTGTAGGCGGCGCTCAGCCGCTTGCCGAGCTTGAGCTTGAGCGCGCCGGCCCGCCACGCGGCTACCGGCGGCACCGTGTCGACGTGCACTCTCAGCTTGACGGCCACGGTGCCGACACTGTTCACGGCCGCGATCGTGCAGCCATACGTGCCGTCGGCGACGACCTCGCCGGCCGCGTTCCTGCCGTCCCACTGCCAGGTGTGCCGCCCGCTCGCCAGGGTGCCGAGCGAGACGTGCCGCACGACCGTGCCGCTCGCCCCGGCGAACCCGATGCCTATACGCGCCGGGCGCGCCGTCCAAAACGAAAGCAGCGCGGCGTCGTCGACGCCGTCGCCGTTGGGCGACGTCCACGCCGGCGCGACCCGCGGACGGCTGAGCGTGTCGTCGACGGTCACGCTTCGCTTGGCCGTCGACTGGTTGCCGGCCACGTCGACCGCCTTCACGACCACGCTGTAGACACCGTCGGCCGCCGCCGCAAGGGCGTCGCCCGAACCCACCTTGCCGTCCCAGACCAGGCGCGCGGGGCCGGTCGTCGCCGCCACGGCCGCCACGGTGCGCACCACGGCGCCCTTGGCGTCGAGCACCGTCATGCTCACCCGACAGGCCTCACTCAGGCCGAACGTCACACGGGCGGCGTCGGCGAAGTGGTCGCCGTTGGGGCTGATCACGCCGGGCACGACGCTGAGCCCCGTGATGGACGGGCTCACCGTGTCGATCCGCACGGCGACGCTCGCCGGTCGGGCGGTGCCGTTCACGCTCGTCGCCCCGAAGCTCGCCGTGTAGACGCCGTCGGGCACGACCTGCCCGGCGGCGTCGCGGCCGTCCCACACCGCGCTCGCCAGGGGACCGCTGCCCGTGAACCGGTGCACCACGGCGCCGGCGGCGTTGCTCACGACGATCGACCAGTCGTCCGGACCCGACAGCGCGGCCCGCAGCGCGACCGTGTCGCGCACGCCGTCGCCGTTGGGGCTGAACACGGCCGGAGTCGCGCCCGGCGTGTAGATCTTGGGGTCGCCGATGCCCGCCACCGCCGTCCGGATGCTGGGCAGCAGCGCGAACAACACGTTCCCGGGACACTCGGTGTAGTTGACCTGCCGGTGACCGACGATCACCGGCACCCTGACCCACTGGCCGGCCCGGTACATCTCGGTGGTCGTGCAGAGCACCCGAGCCGTGCCGAGCGGGTTCAGGTGCGACAGGTCGAGCTTCCAGGCGAGCAGCCGTTCGAGCGACGCCAGGGCCGCCGCCGAGGGCGCGACCGTCTCGAAGGTGCCGATCAGCGCCACGCCGGTGCTCATGCTGTTGAAGCCAAGCACCTGGGCGCCGATCACCGCCTTCGCTACGCCGCCGTAGCGGCCCTCGTAGATGGTGCCGAAGCGATCGATCAGGAAGTTGTAGCCGATGTCCCGCCAGCCGTTGACCTGCGTGTGGTAGTAGTAGATGCCGCGCACGAGCGCCGGCGCCTGGGCACGGGTGTAGGTGTTGGCGTTGACCGTGTGATGGACGAAGGCGCAGCGCACGACGCCGTACGACGGCGGGCCCGAGCGGTAGGCCTCGTCCGCTCCCCACTGGGCGCGCGTCACGATCGCCGGCTCGGCCGGCGGGCCCAGGTTGGGCCCGGCCAGCAGCGCTGAGCCGACACCGTTCGGAGCCGAAGCCGACGGCGGCGACACCGGCACGGCAGCCGTGGTCACCCTCGACTCGACGCAGGCGAACCGCACGTCGCTCACCGGCGCCGGGCTCCCGCCGACACTCTCGGCTTCGCATTGCACATAGCGGGCGGCGCCCACCCAGACCGGTTCGGTCACCAGGTCGGCCTTGCTCAGCGTGCTCCCCGCCGGACCGCTCTGGGCGTCCGCCTTGAGCGAGACCCACGGCGTCCAGGTCACGCGGTCGAGGCTCGCCCGCAAGCGGAACTCGACGGTCCGCACGCCCGCCGCGGTCGAGCGGAAGAGGATGCCGATCATGTCGAACCTCGCGCCGGTGTCGACCGTGGCCGTCGACCGGCCGTCCGGCCCGACGCCCGCCGCCAACGTCCGCCCCTGGCGCTCCCCCAGGCCACCCGCCGCAGCCGTCGCCGCGGCCGCCGTCGCACCCACCGTCGCACCCGTCGACGTCCCCCCGGACGCCGCCCACGACGCCGAGTCAGAAGCCGCCACGATGAAGCCGCTGGTCGGCGGTGCGGCCAGCGCGGGCGCCGCCAGAAGGCCGGGCGTCACCAGAAAGATGAGCGCCGCCAGCACCAAAGCGACGGCGACCATGACGCCGGCTCCCGCCCTGAACGGCGGCTGCACCCAGGAGACGCCGCGCCCGGCGGCGGGCGGCGCAACGGTGATCGCGGTACGGTCGAGTGGTCGCGGCACGATGCTCATGGCACTCCCTGAGGGCTCGTGTGACCTTCGTCGTCACAACGGCGACGAACCTTTACGGCGGAGCCCGCCGCGGCCGCCCGCGCGAGACGGCGGGCGGGCCGCCGCGGCGCCCGCGCCAGGCGACGTGGGCGGCCGCGACGGCCGCGTACCTGCACTCGCGCCAGTCTCGCCGTCCGCCGGGGCGACCGGCCCCGACGAGCCGGCATCACTTGCTGGTCTGGTCTTCCTTAGCCTGGGTCATGCACGACCACACCGGCTGGTAGACCCGGTCCACCTCGCTCGCGTAGTCGTCGAGATCGGCCTGCAACTGGGTGATCAGTGTCTCGGCGCCGTGGTGGGTGGGGTGGGCGCCGGTCTTGGCGATGATCTCCCGCGAATGCTGCGGATTGTCGATCAGCATGCACGGCATGAGCAGGTTGTGGTTGAACGGCTGGCGCCGCCGGATCTCCTGGAAGAACGGCGACGAGAAGGCCTCTTTGAGCGAGACGTCGTGCACGTTGTCGGTGGCGAAATGGGTGAAGATGCAGGGTTCGACCCAGCCTTCGTCGTTGATGTGGATGTAGTGCTTGCCGGCGATGCAGCCCTTGACCCACGGCGCGTCGCCCCAGAAGTCGACCGGGAACAGCGCCTTGGTGTTGCGCACGCGCTCGATGCCGAGGCGGAACTCGTTGCGTTCGGTGGGCGTGAGCATGAGGCTCATGTCGGGGTCGGCGCCGACCGGCATGTAGAGGAAGTTCCAGCAGATCATGGCGCCCTTCTCGACCATGAGGTCGACGAACTCGTCGCCCACCAGGGTCTGCCAGTTGTGGCGGGTGACGGTCGCCGAGTAGCCGAACACCATGCCGCGCTCGCGCAGCCCGTCCATGGCGCGCATGAGCTGGTCGAAGACGCCGGGGCCGCGACGTGCGTCGGTCAGCTCGCGGCCGCCCTCGATGCTGAGCATGGGCGCGACGTTGCCCAGGGCGGCGAGCTGGTCGAGGGTCGCGTCGTCGAGCATCGTGCCGTTGGTGTAGACGTGGAAGTACACGTCGGAGTTGGCGGCGTAGAAGTCGAGAAGGTCCTCGCGGAAGAAGGGCTCGCCGCCGAGGATGGTGATGAGGTAGACGCCCATCTCGTTGGCCTGGTCGACGATGCGCTGCAGCGTGGCGATGTCCATGTCGCTGTCGCGCGAATACTCGCCGGCGAAGCAGCCCTCGCAGGTGAGGTTGCAGCGCATCGTGGGGCTGATGAGGATGGTGAAGGGCGTCGGCACGCCCTCGCGCTGGTTGAACGCGGTGCGCTTGGCCGAGCCGCGCAGCATGGTGTTGATCACGAAGCACTCGATGAAGCGGTCGCGGGCGCGGGGACTCAACTGTCCGACGACGTGCTTGGCGATGTTCAGCGCCGGGTGGTCGTCGATGATCTTGTCGCGCACGAACAGGATCTCGGCCTTGTGCGCCTCGGGCGTGAGCTTTTCGGCGAGGTTGAAGGCCTTGACGATCTTGGCCTTGTCGTCGGTCGTCGCGAGCTTCAGGATCTGGTTGATCGTGCGCCGCTGAACGGCAGTGTAGAGACCCTCGGTCGTGCTCATCGTCTCAGCCCTCCCCTTCGGCACGTTTCACAGGCTTCGTCGTAATCATACCAAGGGCGACAAGCGCCCGCCCGCCCGGCCCGTTCAGGCTGCCCGGCTCCCCGGCGTGGCGGATTCGGCCGCTCGCCGGCGAGCGTGTCGCCGTTCCGGCAACGCATTGTATCGCGGCACCCCTACAGGAACCCCCCCGCCTGTCGATAGAGCTACTTGACAAGGGCAAACCTGCCGCGAGGCAGGGACGCAAAGCCAGAGGTCTTGAGGTGATCAAGATAGCTCGGTTGCCGAAAGCGAGAGCTTCCAGGGCTCACAGCACCTCCCTCTCCCCCGTCTCGGCCTGCGTTTACCCCTCGTCGCCGGCAGGCGACTTCAGACCTTGCGGTCTGGACAGCCGGCGTTCGGGTCTTTGGTGCGTCATGGAGGCGGTGCGATGAAAGCCAGATTCGTTGTGATGGCGATGGTACTACTGCTCGCCGTCGTCCTCGCCCTGGGCGGCACGGCGTGGGCCGACCAGAGCGCCGCAGCCATCGATCCGAGCGTCCTCACCGAGCTCGACGCCGCTGGCGGCGGCACCGTGCCGGTGATCGTCTACGCGAGCCCCGGCCACCTCGGCGACCTCATTGCCGAGATGGACCCGGCGACGATGGACGACTCGCTGTCGCTCATCGGCGCCGTCTCGGCCGACGTCACCGCCGACACGCTCGACGACGTCGCCGCGCTGCCCTACGTCGACTACATCGCCGCCGACGTGCCCACCTTCGGCACCGACTACACGGCCAGCCTCGACGTGACCAACGCCACCATCGGGCTCGGCGCCATCACGCCGCCGACGCAGGGCGGCCTCGACGGCACCGGCGTGGGAGTCGCGGTCCTCGACAGCGGCAGCGCCGACGTGCCCGATCTCGACGGCCCCAACGGCCAGTCGCGCGTCGTCGCCTTCGTCGACTTCGTCAACTGGCGGCGGCACATGTACGACGACGGCGGCCACGGCACGTTCGTCGACGGCGTCATCGCCGGCGACGGCGCCATGTCGCTGCCGACCGACCAGGGCGGCAACGCCACCACGCAGTACCGCGGGGTCGCGCCCAACGCCAACATCATCTCGCTCAAGGTCCTCGACAGCCACGGCCAGGGACGCGCGTCGTCGCTGATCGCGGCGATCGGTTGGGCCATCTGCCACCGTCAGCAGTACAACATTCGCGTGATGAACATCTCGGTCGAGGGCGACGTGACCTGCCCCGCCGCCTACGACCCGCTGGATCGCGCCGTCGATGCCGCCTGGCGGGCGGGCATCGTGGTCGTCTGCGCGGCCGGCAACGAAGGCGCCTTCGGCCAGGGCGGCATCCTGTCGCCGGGCAACGACCCGTACGCCATCACGGTCGGCGCCTCCGACACGCAGCAGACCGCCGACCCGAGCGACGACACGGTGTGCTCCTACAGCTCGATCGGTCCGACTCTCTACGACGAGTTCGCCAAGCCCGACCTCGTCGCGCCCGGGAACCACATCGTCTCGCTGCGGGCGCCGGGGAGCTGGGTCGACACCACCTATCCCCGGACACGCGTACCCGTCTCGAGCTACATTCCCGGAGCGCCGAGCTGGTTGCCCAGCAACTACGCGGTGATGTCCGGCACCAGCGCTTCGGCTCCGGTGGTCTCCGGCGCCGCGGCCCTGATGGTCGAGCAAGATCCAACCCTCACGCCGGGCGACGTCAAGCTGCGGCTTATGGACAGCGCCGACCCGCTGCCGGGTGCGAGCAGCTACGCTGAAGGCGCCGGCGAGCTCAACGTCGCGGCCGCTCTTGCCGATACGGCTACGACCAGCGGCTACGACCTTTCGGCGAAGCTCGGCAACGGCAGCACCATCCTGCCGCTTGACGTCCTGCTGCAGTGGCAGAAGTACGCCTGGTCCAAATATGCATGGTCCAAGTACGCCTGGTCGAAGTATGCGTGGTCGAAGTATGCGTGGTCGAAGTACGCGTGGAGCAAGTACGCTTGGTCAAAGTACGCATGGTCGGTCGTGATCAACGGGGAGTGACCCAGGACCAGACACACCCCGGCGGACCTGTGACGGCCGCGCGCCCGCGCGCGGCCGTCACGTTGTATGTGGTCCTCACCCTGGTGGCGGCCGCCGTGTGCTCGCTCGTCGCCGTCGGCCTGCCGCACGAGCTCCAGCTGGGCGGTCTGGCCGCCTTCATCGCCCTGTCCACCGTCACCGACCTGCGCGAGGTCCGCCTGCCGGTGATCGGCCACGTGACCTTGTCGTTCGTGCCGGTGCTGGCGGCCCTCATCGTGTTCGGCCTGTGGCCGGCGATCCTGGTCGCGACGGCGTCGGGGCTCGCGACCGTGACCGTGACGCGCGACCCCCGCAAGGTCGCCTTCAATGTCGGCGACTACGTCGTGTCCACCTTCGTCGCCGGACTCGTCTATCTGGCCTTCGTCCCCGCCCACCCGGCCTTCGTGCAGACCGTACTGCCGGCCTTCGCGGCCACCGGCGCCGACTTCATCGCCAACACGGCGGTGCTGGCCGGGGTCCTGGCCCTGGCGAGCGACGGCAAGCCGTGGCGCATCTGGCGCGAGAACTACCAGTGGGGGCTGCCGAGCTACATGACCGGCGCGACCCTGAGCCTGCTGCTGGCGGCGCTGTACCTGTGGCTCGGCGTGCCCGGCCTCGTCCTCGGCGTGCCGCCCCTGTTTCTCATCTGGTACTCCTACGACGTCTACGCCGGCCGGCTGCGCGACCGCGTGACGTTCTCGAACGAGGTGGCCTCGTTTCGCGAAGAGATCGCCGCCGCCGTCCGCTCCCAGGACGAGCTGCGCGACGCCCAGCGGCGCGTCGCGGCCGAGATCGAGCGGGCGCGCGGCATTCAGGCCGACCTGCTGCCGCGACAGGCTCCCGATGTGCCGGGCCTCGAGCTGGCCCATCGCATCGAGTTCATGACCGAGATGGGCGGCGACTACTTCGACTTCGTGCCGCTGGCCGACGGTCGCCTGGGCCTCGTCTGCGGCGACGTCATGGGCAAGGGCCTGGCGGCGGCGCTGATCATGACCATGGCACGCAGCCTCATCCTCTCGGCGGCCCGCGACGGCAAGCGCCCCGGCGACGTCCTCACCGAGGTGAACGACGCCCTGACACGCGACCTCGCCGGCCAGTCGGCGCCGTCGTTTCTGACGCTCGCCTACGCCATCTACTCGCCGGCCGACAGGGAGCTCGTGGTGGCCAACGGCGGCCACAACCCGCTGCTCGTGTTCGGCGCCGGCGGCCTGCGCCAGTTCCCGTCGCGAGGCAGCATGCTCGGCGTGCGCGCCGATCTCGAGTTCCCCGAGGACCGTCTCTTCCTCGACCCCGACGACACCTTCGCGCTGTTCACCGACGGCCTCACCGAGGCGCGCGACGAACGGAGGGCGCTGTTCGGCACGCCGCGACTGGCGGCGGCGCTCGAGAGCGCCGCCGGCACGTCGGCCGCCGCGGCGCTCGCAGCCACCTGGCAGGCGGTGGCCAACTTCCGCGGCGACGCGCCGGTCACAGACGACGCCACTCTTCTGCTGGGGCACGTCGTAGCCATCGAGAATCGCTAGGATCGGCCGATACAGGAAGTGAGATGGGCATGCGAGCCAGCAACAACCCCGCGACTCTCCAGGTCATGCGCTACGACGCGCGCAAGGGCACGCTCAAGGTCATCGTGGGCGACCCCGCCAACGTGCCCCGCGAGATCCTCGCCCGGCGCGCCGCCGAAGCGATGCGCGCCCGCAGCTTCATCTGCCACACGACCGACGACGACGCGCTGCTCGGCGCCGACGAGATCTGCTTCATCCCGCGCTCCGATCGCTGCGAGATCGTCAGCATCCACACCAACGGCTGGCGCCACCACCACGGCGACCATCGGCGCAGCCTGGTCGAGATCCTGAACGACCTGGCCGCCGCCGTGGCCCGCGGCACGCTGTCGTTTCTCGACGACGACGAGCTCGCCAAGGTCGCGGCCGAAGGCGACGAGATCTTCGCCTGCACGGTCGCCGACCCGGCTTCGCTCACCGAGGCGCGCTCGGCCGTGGCCCAGGTGCTCGACCGCCTCGACGTCGACACCGACGCGCGGCGCCGGCTCGAGC
>CAWCWZ010000069.1:0-17302 GCA_963799395.1 uncultured Actinomycetes bacterium | reverse complement strand
TCAGGCCGCCGCGGCGAAGCCCCTGGACGGTGCGCTCGTTGACGTACTCGACGACATCGATGCCCTCGAAGGCGCGGTGGCGCGGCGACAGGCGCCGCGCGATCTCGATGTTGGCGTAGAAGATGACGAAGAAGATCGCGCCGGCGGCCACGCCGACGACGAGCCGCGACCAGATCTGGCGCCAGAAGACGACCCGCAGCCCGACCTCGCCGAACCAGAGCCAGTCGGTGTAGGCCAGCAGGTAGATGACGAACACCACGAAGGCGAGCGCGAGGGCCCCCACGCCGATAGCGATGAGGCGGCCGCGACGGTGCGCCGCCGGCGGACGCGGTTGCTTGGCTGGCATCTGATAGACCTTGGCCATGAGGCCATTATTGCAGATGTGGGCGACCTTGACGCCATCGGCCGCGAATACCGGGCCGCGAGTCGGTCAGGCGCGCCCCTCGGCGACGCCGTCGAGCGGGTTCCAGTGGCTCGCCTCTTCGCCCAGGAAAGCCAGGAAGCGATTGACCATGCGTGGATCGAAACGGCGGCCCGCCTCGGCCCGCAGGGTGGCGCCGCTGTCGACGCCCTGGCGGAGTAGGCGCGCAGGACGGCGAACGCCCGCGCCACCCGGGGGATCGACTCGCCTCGCAGACCCTCCGGATAGCCGGCGCCGTCCCAGCGTTCGGTGCCGTAGAGCAACGCCTCGAACAGGTGGTCGACCAACGGCACCTCGCCGCCGGCGACCGGGATGGGGCCCGCGACCCGCAGGCCGGGCGACGCCTGGGAGGTTTCGAGGACCTCGAGGGCCGCGGCAAGGGCGTCAGCCTCTCCCTGCGAGAAGCCGGCCCGCAGCGCGAAGCGGCGGCCGAACCCGGCCAGCGGCGTCTGCCCGGCGAGGCCGCCGTGGGCTTCGTCGTCGCCGAACGTGTAGACGCAGTTGCGACCACGCTTCTCGGCGGAGAGCAGCGCGGCGTCGGCCGCGCCCAGGATGCCGTCGGTGTCGGCAGCGTCGTGCGGGAACGACGCCACCCCCACCGACACCGTCACCAGCAGGCCCGGCTCGACCGCCGACAGGTCGGCGACCTGGCCGCGAACGCGTTCGGCTACCCGGCGCGCCTCGTCGACATCAGCGTGCGGCAGGATCATGGTGAACTCCTCGCCGCCGTAGCGCGCCGCGAAGTCGGACTCGCGCGAGCAGCGCCGCAGCACGTCGGCGACGTCGCGCAACACCTCGTCGCCGCGCTGCTGACCGACCGTGTCGTTGACCGACTTGAACCGGTCGAGGTCGAGCATCAGCAGGCAGAACTCGGTGTCGTAGCGCTCGGCGCGCGCCACCTCGAGGGCGAGGGCCTCCTGGAACCGGCGGTGGTTGAACAGGCCGGTCAGCCCGTCGGTCGAGGCCTGGACCTCCATCTCCTTGTACGAGCGCGCGTTGCGGATGGCGATGGCGGCGAGGTTGGCGAAGAGCTGGACGATCTCGAGCTCGCGCTCCTCGAAGGTGCGGCCGGCCAGACGGTCGACGGCAAGAAGCCCGATGACCGCGCCCATGAAGCGCAGCGGCACGAGCACCGATGCCTGGGCTCGAGATCGGTGCCGGGCACGAGAACACCCCTGGGATCGTGGGTCATGTCGTTGACGAGCTGGGGCTCGTCGTGTCGCACCACCCAGCCGCCAACGCCCTGGTCGAGCGCCTGACGGAAGAGCAGCATCTCGTTGGCCCATTTGTCCTGGGCGAAGATGGTGACGAGCTCGTTCGCGGTCTCGTCGACCAGGGCGATGTCGATGGTGTCGTAGTCGACGAGCATCTTGAGAACGTCGGCGATCTGCACGAACACGGCGGTGGGGTCGAGGGTCGACAGGAGCGAGCCCGAGACGTCGAGCAGCTCGTGGCGTACCTTGAGCTGCTGCTCGAGAAGATCGGTCGTACGCTCGAGCTGCTCGTACTGGCGGGCGCTCTCGACGGCGGCCGCGGCGAACGTGGCGAACACCTCGAGCTCCTTGGCCAGGTCGAGCGTGGGCAGGCCGTGATCGGCCGGATCGGCGAGGTCGAGCACGCCGATCATGTGGTTGGCGCGGTCGCGCAGCGGCACGAGGAGCTTGTCGCCCCGCTGCCACTCGCCGGACGGCCGCTCGGCGGACTTTCCGAGGCTGTTCTCGGGAAGCGGGAAGTAGGACCGCTCTTCGGGGGTGTACTCGTGCTCGCGGTGGTCGACGAAGAACGCGCAGCCGATCTGGTAGCGTTCGGGCATGAGAGCGATGAAGGCCCTGGTCGGTACGGGCGTGTCGAGGATGGCCTGGTCGCGCGTCTCGTCGCGCCCCACGACGGCGTGGGCCCGGAAAAGGTCGTCGCCGGGCGCGTTCAGGTAGACCGTGACCTCGTTGAAGCCGAACGTGCGAGCCGCGCCAGTGGCGATGGAGCGCACGACTCCCGAGAGGTCGGGACTCGACCGCAGAAGGTTGCCGAGCTGGACGAGGCTCGCGAGGAGCCCGTCGGCACCCGGATCGCTTACCCGTTCCTTTGAGAAGATGCCCAGCGAGTGACCCCCCCTGCGGCGCGCCCCACCATCGCGCACTGCTGCCAGATCGACGGACCTATAGTACCCCCAGTCAGGCCAGAAACCTCGGGTTGCGGCGCCCTGCGCTCGGCGTTTGCGTTGTCCGGTCTGTCGACAGGCGAGGCGGCGGCCTGCGGCCGCCGCCTCGCCAGAAGCCCGGGCGCCCAACCCTGCGAGTCGCGCCCGGCGGCGCTCACGCGTCGAACGGCGCCAGTCTCAGGATCCGTCGCGCCTCGTCGGGCGTGGCGCAGGCGCGGTCCCACTCGCCGGCCAGCCGGGCCACGCGGCCCACGAGCTCGGCGTTCCCGCCGGCCAGCACGCCCTTGTGCAGGAAGATGTTGTCCTCGAACCCGAGGCGCACGTTGCCGCCCAGCGCGAGCGCCGTCATCGTCACCGGCATGTGCCAGCGACCGATGCCCGTGCAGGTCCAGGTGGAGCCGGCGGGGATGCGGTCGACCAGGAACGCCAGATTGCGCGGTTCGCCGCTCATCGAGCCGGGCACGCCGAGCACGAAGTCCCAGTGCAGCAGCGGTCCGGCCGGCCCGTGCTTCTTGACCAGCTTGAGGGCGTTGTCGATCTGCCCCGCCTCGAAGATCTCGAACTCGGGGCGCACGCCCCTGGCCTGCATGCGCTGGTAGAACTCGCTCATCAGCGCAGTGTCGTTGAAGAACACGTCGTCGCCGAAGTTGGCCGTACCGGTGGTGAGCGAGGCCATCTCGGGATCGAGCTCGAGCGGCTGCAGGCGCTCGTCGGCCGTCATGCCCATGGCCCCGCCGGTCGAGGTCTGGATGATGATGTCGGTGCGCTTGCGGATCTCCTCGATGGCCGCCGCGAAGACCTCTTTGGCCTGGGTCGGGTTGCCGGCCGCGTCGCGCACGTGCAGGTGGAACATGGCGGCGCCGGCTTCGCGGCAGCGGGCCGCGTCGGCGCCGATCTCGGCGGCGCTCACCGGCAAAGCGGGGCTGGGCCTCCTTGGTCGTCTCGGCCCCGACGCCGGCGACGGTGATGATCAGCTTCTCCATCACGACCCCCTGTGGGTTGTCGATGTCTGAGCGCCGCCATCGACGGCGTCGGCGGATCGCGCCTCGACGCCGCGGCGCGCCGAGAGGCAGGCGGCCAGCAGCTCGTCGCGCCGGCCGGTCAGTTCCGCGAAACTACTGCCGGCCTTCTCGGCGGAGAGGCCGGCCTCGAGCACGTTGGCCGAATCAGCCGGAAACTCTGTCCAGGTGGCCAGGTCGCGCAGCATCGCGGCCTTGGTCGCGGCCAGATGCTGGAGATGGCCGCGTATGCCCTGCGGGCCGCCGCCGAGATCGTACAGGAGGTGCGGACCCATGACCGACCAGCGCAGGCCGGGCCCCTCGCGCACGGCACGGTCGACGTCGGCGACGCTCGCGACGCCGCGACGCACGAGCTCGACGGCTTCGCGCCAGAGCGCCGCCGAGAGGCGGTTGGCCACGTAGCCGGGGACGTCGCGAGCCAGCACGACCGGCTCCTTGCCCACGGCGGCGTAGAAGTCGCGGGCGCGCTCGAGCGCCTCGGGCGCGGTCAGCTCGCCCGGCGCGAGCTCGACGAGCGGCACCAGGTGCGGCGGATTGTACGGGTGCGCAGCGAGGCAGCGCTCGGGATGCCTGGCCGCGGTCTGCAGGGCGCCGATCGACAGGCCCGACGAGCTCGTGCAGATCAGGGCGTCGGGCGGGACCAGCCGGTCGATGAGCGCGAAGACCTCGCGCTTGAGCGCGAGGTCTTCGCGCACGCACTCCTGGACGTGGCCCGCTCCCGAGAAGGCCTCGTCGGGCGCTGTCGTCGCCGACAGCGCGGCCAGACCGCGGGCGACGGCGTCGCCCGCGGCCAGACCGTGCTCCTCGAGGAACCGCGCCGCCCGGGTGGCGTGCCGCAACGCCGGCGGCAGGGCGTCGGCCCGGACGTCGTACAGGCGCGTCGGCAGGCCGGCGGCGGCGAACAGTCCGGCCCAGCTCGCGCCGGTAAGACCGGCGCCGGCGACCGCGACGACCATGTCCTCCATCTCCATCTCCATCCCCATCCCCTGCGGAGCCCGGCTCGCGCCTCAGCGCTTCCAGGGATGCGACTCGGCCACGCAGGCGAGCGACTCCTCGACGACGTCGAGGGCGCGCCTCAGGTCGGCTTCGGTGTGCCGGTAGCAGATGTACCAGTGGTGGTAGGGCTGGACGAACAGCCCGCGGCGGATGCACTGCGTGTAGAACTCGGTGCGGCGCTCCTTGTAGTGGTCGTCGACGTGGTCGAAGGTGAGGAACGGCATCGGCGGTATGCCGCTTTTGGTCACGGGCACACCGCTCGCGTCAACGATCGCACCGAGCCGCTCGAGGAAGCGTGTGCCGCGCTCCCAGATCGCGTCCTGCACCTTTTCGCGCTCGAGCACCTCGAGACACTTCATGCTGGCCGCCATCTCAAGGCTGTTGGGGAAGTAGGTCGAGCTCAGGAAGGCGTCCTTGACGTAGACGTTCATGATCTCGCGCTTGCCGACCAGCGCGGCGATCGAGTAGCCGTTGGCCATCGCCTTGCCGACGGTGGTGAGGTCGGGGGTCACGCCGTAGCGCTCGCTGGCGCCACCCATGCTGACGCGAAAACCGGTGCGGATCTCGTCGAAGGTGAGCACGGCGCCGTTCTTGTGGGTGAGCTCCTTGACGGCCTCGAGGTAACCCGGGGGCGGGGCGATGACGGGCTTGGCCATGGGGTGGCCCACCGGCGTGATGATGACGCCGGCGACGTTGCCCGGGTTCTCGGTGAAGACGCGCTCGAGGTCGGCGATGTCGCCGTACTCGAACTCCTTGGTGAGTTCCCAGACGGCCCGGGGCACGCCGCCGTGGTGCTCGACGCACCAGTCGCCCCAGCCGTGGTAGCCGCAGCGCGCTATCACCTCGCGGCCGGTGGCGGCACGCATGGCGCGCACGGCGGCGTTGGTGGCGTCGGAGCCGGTCTTGACGAGAATCGTCTGCTCGCCGCAGGGCATGATGTCGGCGAGACGCTGCTCGAGTGCGTTCTGCAGCGGCTGCACGAGGCTGAAGCAGAAGCCCTTGTCCATCTGCGCCTTGGCGGCGTCGTTGATCTCGGGCTCGACGTAGCCGAGGATGATGGGACCGTAGGCGCAGAGCATGTCGATGTACTCGTTGCCGTCGACGTCGAAGATGTGGCCGCCGGCGCCGTGGGTGATGAAGACGGGGTACTCTCCGACCACGAAGTTGTAGGGCCGGCGGATGCCGCCGACCCCGCCCGGCGTGAGCCTCTGGGCGTCTTCGAGCATCGCCATGGACTTCGTGAGGTTGAGCTTGGGCGCGCCGTGCGCCGGTCCTGTCGCCATTCGTGACTCCTTTTCTTCCGGAGAGTGCGTCGATTCTATGCCTTCCGCGACGGCCGGCCGCCCGCGCCGGGACCGCCCGGGCGTCGTCTCCTGGGCCGCGCGCGCGCCGGGAGGGCGCCCGGCGGCGGCGCCCGGCGGCCTTACCCTGGTGTCACTTCCACTCCGTCGTCGCGCTCGCCGAGGGTCACCACGAGCACACCGGCCACGATGATGAGCGCGCCGCCCATGAGAGTCCACGGCCCCGGCCACTCGCCGAGCAGCAGCAACGCGTAGAAGGGCGCGCTCAGCGGCTCGAGGTAGCCGAGGATCGCCGAGTGCTGCACGCGGATGCGGCTCACGCCCTCGGTCCACAGGGTGTAGGCGAGCGCCGTGCAGACCACGCCGAGCAGGATGCCGACCACGATGTCGCGACCGTTCAGGTGACGGCCGGCGCCCACCGTCTGCCAGAGCGCCAGCGGCAGCAGCACGACGCTGTTGATGCTCATCTCGCTGATGACGATGGTGACGGCGCCCACGCCGCGGTTGGTCAGGTCCTTGACGATGATCTGGAAGGCGGCGTAGCCGAGGCCCGAGATCGTGCCGGCGAGCAGGCCCAGAGCCGAGACGTGCATGGCCTGGCCGGAGATGGTCGGCCAGAGGATGGTGACCAGGCCGGCAAGGGCGATGCCGAGCGCGACGTAGACCACGGGCTCGGTGCGCCCGCGGAAGATGCGCGGGGCCGCGACCGCCACCCAGACCGGCGCCATGAACTCGAGGAACATGCCGACCGAGACGTTCGTGTCGCGCAAAGCGACGAAGAACAGCAGCAGGGTCAGCGAGTCGACCAGGCCCATGGCGAGCAGGCGCGCCGGAATGCCGGGCCGGCGCGCGCCGGCAAGCGGCCGGCGGCGGGCGAAGACCGCGCCGAGCACGAGACCGGCGGTCACGAAGCGCAGCACGAGCAGCGCGCTTTCGGGCGCCGTGGTGTAGTCGACCAGGGCCCCGATCGCCCCCATGATCAGGTACGACACCGAGACCATGATGTAGCCGCGTGTCAGCGCCTGCCGCCGCTCCGCCGGCGAGACCGGCGGGGCGCTCACGGCGCGTCGCCGCTGGTCGTGTCGGCCAGGGCGAAGCCGGGGAGTTCGGGCTCGCTGTCGGGCGCGCCGTAGCGCACGACGATCACGCCGGCGCCGATGATCAGCGCCCCGCCGGCGATCGTCCAGACCGACGGCACCTGGCTCAGGAAGATCAGGGCGTAGATCGGCGCGCTCACCGGCTCGACGTAGCCCAGGATGGCCGAGTGCTGCACCTTGATGAAATGCATCCCGTCCATGACCAGGCTGAAGGTCAGCGCGGTGCAGACGACGCCCAGAAAGGCAGCGATGGCGAAGTTGCGCACGGTGAGGTCGGCCGCCGGCGTCTGCAACAGGCCCAGCGGCAACAGGACGACGGCGGCCAGAACGCTCATCGCGAACACGATCGTGGTGGCGTGCACCTCGCGGCGACGCAGCTGCTTGCCGCCGATCAGGTAGACCGTGTACATCACGCCGGCGAGCAGGGCGAAGAACAGGCCGTAGGGCGTGAGCCTGACGCTCTCGCCGGTGAGGCCTGGCACCAGGATCAGGGCCATGCCGGCGAGGCCCACCCCCAGCGCCGCGTACACGGCGGCCTCGGTGCGCCCGCCTTCGAGGTGGGGCGCCACGAAGGCCACGTAGACCGGAGCCAGGTACGACAGGAAGATGGCCACCGCCACGCCGGTCTGGCGGATGGCGATGAAGTAGCTCACAAGGTTGACCGCCAGGGCGACCCCGCAGACCAGCAGACGGATCGTCGTCGCGCGATCGGCGACGAGCGCCTTCCAGTCGCGGCGCAGGGCGACCACCACGCCGAGCACGAGTCCGGCGAAGACCATGCGCACCGCCACCAGCATGGTCGCCGGCATGGTCGAGTGGGTGACGAACACGCCGATCGAGCCGTTGATGAGACCGGCCGCGAGTGTCTCGCCGTAGCCTCGCAGGCGGCGGTTCACGCCGGCACTTCGGCCTCGGCCCGGCCCAGGGCGATGGCAAAGCACCCGGCGCCGATGATCAGCGCCCCGCCGAGCCAGGTGGTGAGCGGCGGATGCTCGCCGACCAGCAGGAGCGCCCACAGCGGCGCCGTGACCGGTTCGACGTAGCCCAGGATGCCGGCGTGCTCGATCGCCACGAAGCGCAGGCCGTCGGTGAACAGGCTGAAGCAGAGGGCGGTGTAGATGAGGCCCATGACCGCCACGATGCCCAGGTCGCCCCAGGTGAGATGGTAGTGACCGGCCACCGTCTGCCAGGCGGCGAGCGGCGTGATCAGGACGACCGTGCAGACGCAGAAGAACAGCGTGAAGGTGGTACCGCGCATGCCGCCGCCAACGCCTTTGATCAGGAGCAGGGCCGTCGCGTAGAAGCCGCCCGCGAGGATGCCGCAGCCCACGCCGGGAACGAGGTTGGGCGAACCGGCCAGCGTGAGGCTCGGCACGACGATGAGCACCATGCCGACGGCGGCCACCGCCACCGCGACCATGTCGCTGCGCTCGCGGCGGGTGTGCAGCACCCACGGCGCGACGAGCGCGATGTAGACCGGCGCCATGTACTCGAGGGCGATGCCGATGGCGACGTTGGCGAGGCGGATCGAGGCGAAGTAGAAGAGCATCTCGCAGGCGACCGCGCAGCCCGTCAGCACGAGACGCCAGAAGTGGCCCGAGCGGCGCACCTCGGCGACGCCGCCGGTGAGAAAGAAGAGCGGCCCCAGCACGAGCCCGGCGAGGGCCATGCGCAAGACGAGCAGCAGGCTGGCCGGCATCGTCGAGAGCTGCAGAGGGCGCCCGACGTACCGAGGATGAGCGACGCTCCGCCGATCTCGGCGTAGCCGCGCAGGCGCCCGGCGCCCGATGCCAGCGAGACCGTGTCAGTCGCCACGTGCGGACCCCCTCGCCGCCGGCGAGTCAGGCGAAGCCGAGCTCGCCGGTGAAGACCTCGTGGAACCCCTGGTTGGTGGCCAGGTCGAGGAACTCGAGGCGGCGCGGCGAGGGCGGCCATCGCGCGGCGCTCGTCGACGTCGATGAGCGCCATCTGGGCGCCCACCCCGGCCGCGTTGCCGACGAAGGCGACGCGCTCGCGCGGCAGCCCCGGCAGAAGCCCGATCGCCAGGGCGTTGTCGACGTCGAGCTCGTTGCCGAAGGCGCCGGCGACCAGCACCTGCTCCAGCCGCTCCGGCTCGATCGCGGCGTCGGCCAGCAGCAGCTTGCAGCCGCTGGCGATGGCCGCTTTGGCGAGCTGCAGCGAGCGCACGTCGTGCTGCGTGAAGACGATGTCGCCCTGCGGGCCCGAGGCGACCAGGTACTCGAGGCCGGGCCCGGTGCTGCCGGGGCGCACGCGCCGATGGGGCTGCAGGCGGCCGCCGGCGTCGACGACGCCGGCGGCGACGAGGCCGGCCAGCAGGTCGACCACGCCCGAGCCGCAGATGCCCTGCGGCTCGCGGCCGCCGATCGTGCGCATATCGCGAAGCTCGCCGTCGGCGTCGATCGCGATCCGTTCGATCGCCCCCTCGACGGCCTTCATGCCGCAAGTGATCTGATAGCCCTCGAAGGCCGGGCCCGAGGCGCAGCTCGTCACCACCACTCGCCCATCGTGGGCCAGGGCGATCTCGGTGTTGGTGCCGATGTCGATCGCCATCGACGGCGTCGTCGCCTGGGCCAGACGGGTGGCCGTGATGACGGCCAGGCAGTCCGAGCCCACAAAGCCGGCTACCGGCGGCAAGAAGTGCACGCCGGCCTCGGGGTTCATGGCGAAGCCGAGCTCGGCGGCGCGCAGCGTCACCGGCGCGGCCAGCGCCGGGGCGAAGGGCGCGCCGCCCAACCCGACCGGCGAGACGCCGAGGGCCAGGTGATGCATGGCCGTGTTGCCGACCACCGTCATGTCGTAGAGATGCCGCGGCGCGATCCCCTGACGGGCGCAGAGCCTGGCCAGCAGGTCGTTCACGCCACTGCGGGCCGCGCGGCGCAGATCGTCCAGGCGCTCGTTGTGGATGGCCTGCGTGAGACGCGTGATGACGTCTTCGCCGAAGCGCATCTGGGGGTTCTCGAGCGCCTCCTGGTCGATCTGCCGGCCGCTTTCGAGGTCGAACAGGTAGGCGATGATCTTGGAGGTGCCGACGTCGACGGCCGCGCCGCAGGCGCGGCCGTCGACGTCGCTTGCTTCGACGTCGATCGGGCGCCCTTCGTAGCGGGTCACGATGGCGCGAAAGCCGCCGTCGCGCAGCGTCTGCGGCAGGCGGCGCAAGACGCCGAGCGGCAGGCCGTCCGCGCCCAGCGCGCTCAACAGGCGCTCGCGGTCGGCGCGCGCGTCGGCGAGCGTCGGCAGCTCGAGGGCCACCGCCTCGCGCACGACCGCCGGGTGCGGCTCGCCGGGGTGCAGGCGCGACGTCGTCAGGATGCGGCGGCGTCCCTGGGTGGCGCGCACCTCGATACTGACGCGCTCCGCGAGGGGCGTGGTCTGGCAGGCCAGGCGCCAGCCCTGGGCGAGCTTGCTCGCCGGGACCTTGCCGCGCTCGATCTCGGTGGGCTCGCTGAAGACGCCCGCGCCGGTGCGCACCAGGCACTTGCCGCAGGTTCCGCGCCCGGCGCAGTCGACCGGGACGTCGACCGCGCCGCTCGTCACGACCGCCAGCAGGGTCTCGCCGTCGGGGATCTCGACGGTCACGCCGATCGGTTCGACGAATACTAAGGTCACTGGCGCCTTTCTTCGGTCGCGGGCGGGCGGCGGCCTGCGGCCGCCGCCCGCCCGCGCGTTCGTTCTCTGCTTCCTGCCGTCGCTTCTCCCGGGCCGCGGGAGCCGGTCGGGCTAGGCCTGCATGCGCGCCTTGCGGTCGGCGACCTTCTTCATGCGCGCGTCCCACACTTCGCTCAGCGTGGGGCCGTGCTCGTCGAACATGCCGGCCACGCCCAACCGCTGACGCTGAGCCTCGCAGTCGGGGCAATGGCACTCGGGTTCGACGTAGTCGTCGGGCTCGGTGTACTTGCTGATGACACCCTCGTAGTTGCGCAGGATGACCTCGCCGGGCGCCTGGCTGATCATGTACTGGGGCATGACCGGCGTTTTGCCGCCGCCGCCGATGGCGTCGATGATGTAGGTCGGCACGGCGAAGCCGGTGGTGTGGCCGCGCAGGCTCTCGGCGATCTCGATGCCCTTGGCCACCGAGGTGCGGAAGTGGGCCGTGCCTTCGGCCAGATCGCACTGGTAGTAGTAGTAGGGCTTGACGCGCGCCGCCACGAGCTTGTGGCAGAGGCGCTTCATGACGTTGGCGCAGTCGTTGATGCCGCGCATGAGCACCGTCTGGTTGCCCAGCGGAATGCCCGCGTCGGCCAGCATGGCGCACGCGCGTACGGAGTCCTCGGTGAACTCCTTGGGGTGGTTGAAGTGCGTATTGAGGTAGAGCGGGTGGTACTTCCTGAGCATCGTCACCAGCTCCGGGGTGATGCGCTGCGGGCAGACCACCGGCACGCGTGAGCCGATGCGCACGATCTCGACGTGCGGGATGGCGCGCACGCGGGCGATGATCTCCTCGAGCTTGTCGTCCGAGAGGACGAGGGGGTCGCCGCCGCTTAACAGCACGTCGCGGACCTCGGGCGAGCGCTCGATGTACCTGATGGCGTTGTCGATCTCGGCCTGGGGGATGGCCTGTTCCGTGCTGCCGACGTGGCGGCGGCGCGTGCAGTGCCGGCAGTACATGGAGCACATCTCGGTGATCACGAACAGCACGCGGTCGGGATAGCGGTGCGTGATGTGCGGCACCGGCGAGTCGAAGTCCTCCGAGACGGCGTCCTTCAAGTCCTCGGGCCGCACGATGAGCTCGGCCGGCGTGGGCACGCCCTGCATGCGCACTGGGCAGCCGGCGTCGTCGGGGTCCATGAGTGAAGCGTAGTAGGGCGTGACCGACACGCGGAACTTGCCCATGCAGGCCTCGAGGTCGGCGCGTTGCGTGTCGGTCAGGTCGAGCACCTGCTCGAAGTCGGCCACCGTGGTCAGCCGGTTGGCGAGCTGCCAGCGGTAGTCGTTCCACTCGCCCTCGGACACGTCCTTGAAGCGGGCGATCTCTTTCCAGTGTCTCGATGTGGTCTGTACGGTCATGTCGTCTCCTTGCCCGCGGCGCCCCCCGGCGATCCGCGCGTTGGCCCCTTGGTTCGGCGGTCCCGCCACGGCGGGCCGGCCGGCCGACGGCGACCGACGCTCAGCCGGCCGCCGCTCACGTGCTGATCGCGACAGGATCTAGAGTCCCGCCGTAGCGATGATACGCCGCAGCGTCTCGCGCTTCTCGGCGTCGAGCGGCGGCACCTCATGGCCGGCGCACAGGCCGGCGGCCAGCTCCGCCGCCCGTTGTCCCGCGCTCCGCCGCCCCTCGCGCTGCCAGGCGTCGAAGGCGCTGCGGTCGAACAGGCGCGGCTGCCAGACGTCTCTCATGTGGCGTCGCGTGTGCTTCTGGGCGAGGGCGTTGCCGCCTATGCCGACCGCCGCGATCGTCTCGAGGGCGATGGTCTCGGCGTCGACCGTGATGCCGGCGGCGACCGCGGCCACGTTCGACCACGTCTCGGCGTCGAGCACGAGCTGCGCCGCCGAGTACGCGCTGCCGCCGTCGGTGTGGCCGGCGACGGCCAGCAGCGCCGCGCCGCCGAGGGCCGCGGCCAGGGCGAAGAACGTGCCGTCGGCGGCGGCGAGCCACTCGTCGGCCGCCGGCCGAGTCGGCGGGAAGCCGGCGGCGATGGGCAGCCCCGTGTGGGCGGCGAGCTGCGCGAGCTGAGTGAAGGTGGCGACGCCGGCCGGCCCCAGGCCAAAGCCCGGGGCGTGCTCTTCGACCGCGACCGGCAGCGCCGGGACCAGGTAGGGCGAGCCCGGCGCGGCAAGCTGCTGCACGGCGCACGCCGCAAGGGCGGCGGCGTGGACGGCGACGAGCGCCGCCGCCCGGTCGGCCGGGTGCTCGCCGGCGAGCACCGGCCGGCTGAGAAAACCGCAGGCGAGCCCGGCGCGGGCGCAGACGAGCAAGGGGTCGAGGGCGATCTGCTCGGCGCTGTGGACGACCACCCCGAGCGGCGGCCGGGGCGCGCCGTCGCGGCCGCCGAGGACCGTCGCGACGGCGGCCACCACCTCGCTCTGGGCGGCGCTCAAGGCGCCGCAGACGAGCACCGGCTTGGCCGTCGCTTCGACCGCGGCGGCGAGCTCCGCCGAGCCGCCGCGCGGGCAGGCCCACGACCGCCACCTCGGGCAGGGCGTCGGCCAGCAGCGCGGCGGCGGCCACGTCGGGGGCGGCGGCCGTGGCGGCCATCAGGCCGCCACGGCCGCCGCCGATCGTCACATCGCGATCGGCCACGCGACCCGGCAGCACGAACGAGGCCGGCGCCAGAGCGACCGCCCGCCGCACCAGGGCTACGGGCAGCCGGACCCGGCCGCTGCCGTCGACGCTCGCGCCCGCCGCGCAGAGCAGCCCGAGCGCGGTCTCGCCCGCCACCGGCGCACCGCGCGAGGCGAGGAGCTCGAGCGCGGCGTCGTGCAGGCGCTCGACCTCCGCCGTCGGCAGCGCGGCGTGGCGCAGCGACGCGGCACGGTGCGGCGGCCGCTCCGACCCGGGCGTCAGTCATGGCGGGCCCGGCGCCGCGCGTGCGCGGCCACGTGGCGGGCGACGGTCACGGCGCCGCCAGCTCCGCGTCGGCCAGCGCGACGATGCGGGCCAGCTCGGCGACGACGTCGTCGGGCAGCGGTTCCGACCGGTAGTTGGCGAGGATCTCGTCGGCGATCTCGGTGGCCTTGTCGAGGGCGCCCTTCTTGCCGCCGGTCAACCAGACGTCGTAGGGGGAACGATCCCAGACGGTCGGCCGCCAGACGTCCTTCATGTGAGCGCGCGTGTGCTTCTCGGAGAGGTAGGTGCCGTTGGGACCGACCTTGGCGATGAGATCGACGGCCAGGGTGTCGTCGTCGACGACCACGCCGCCGGCCACCTTCTGCACGATGCCGTAGATCTCGGTCTCCATGATCATGTGGGGGTAGCTCAGGATCTTGGAGCCGTTGAGGAGGCCGCAGCCGTTCATCATGTCGGCGCAGGTCATGACGCTGGCGAAGGTCGAGAGCGAGTCGTCGACGGCCGCCTGCCAGTCGGGCTCCTTGGCGCTGGTCGCCATGGTCCCCATCGCCATGGGCACGCCGTAGAAGTGGGCGAGCTGGGTGGCCCCGGCGGCCAGCAGGTAGTCCTCGGGCCCGGCCGTGTAGCCGCCGGTCTTCAGGTCCATCGCGCTCGGCGCCCCGGCGAAGAACGCCGGGCAGCCCGGGAAGGCGAGCTCGAGCAGCACGACGCCCGACAGCGCCTCGGCGTTCTGCACGACCAGGTTGCCGGCCAGCGTGGCGGGGCCGGTGCCGGCCATCAGCGGCATGGGCATGAAGCCGCTCGCCAGACCGTGCTCGGCGGCGACCAGGTTGGCTTCGAGGTTGGGCCCGTCGTGGCCCAGCGGGTCGACCGCGCACTGCATGAAGCTGATGATCGGGCGCTTGCGCAGCTCGGCCGTGCCCCCGACGATCGCGGCCGCCATCTCGACCAGCAGCCGCGCCGGCCGCTCGCCGACGGTGGTGACCGCCTGGTAGTGCTTGCTCGTGTTGGTGAGCACGGCCTCGGAGTCGTGCAGCGCCTTGCTGGCCGGCGGCACATCCTGCGAGGTGACCACCGGGCCCCAGTAGTAGCTCACGTTGGGCAGGGCGTCGACGAAGCGCGCCGAGGTGGCCGCGTCGGCCTTGGTCGAGGGCCGCTTCTCGCCCGTGTGGTGGTCGTGCACGAACACGCCGCTGCCGTCGTTGGACAGGTAGCAGTGGGCGCGATCGATGATCATGTCGCAGGCCGGGTCGCGGCCGGCCAGCAGGTACTGCTCGGGTACGCGCGCCACCGCGTCCATGACGACCTTCCGGGGCAGCCGGGCGATCTCGCTCCGGCGGTCGACGGCGCAGCCGTTGGCCTCGAGGATGTCGAGCGCCCTGGCCGACGGAAAACGGATGCCGACGGTCTCGAGGACCTCGAGCGTGGCCTCGTGGATGCGCTCGATGTCGCTGCTCGAAAGCACCTCCCAGCGGAGCCGGGGGGCGATGGGGTTGATCCTCGCAGTCATGAGCACAGACCTCGCAGGTTGACCGTCGACAAGGGCGGGAGTACCAGGGGCGGCCGCACGGCGACGCGCCGTCGGCGACCGGAAGGGACGGTGCGCTCTACAGACCGCAGGAGCGGTTGATCGTGCCGATGCTGATGGGGGAGACTACGAGCACGGTCACAGTCTAGCACCGCCCCCGCGCGCGGCAAAGCCGCGCGGCATCGGGGCCGGTGCAGCGGTTTCCTAGGACCGCAGCTCCTCGTCGGCCCGGGCGACGACCGCCGCGAGGGCGGCGGCGACGTCGTCGGGGAGCGGTTCGGGCCGGTGGTCGGCGAGGATCTCGGCGGCCGTCTCGGTGGCCTTGTCGAGGGCGCCCTTCCTGCCGCCGGCGAGCCAGGCGTCGTACGGCGTGCGGTCCCAGATGGCCGGCCGCCAGATCTCGCCGGCGTGGCGGCGCGTGTGCCTGTCGGCGAGATAGGTGCCGCCCGGACCGACCCGGCGGATGGCGTCGAGGGCCAGCGTCTCGTCGTCGACGACGATGCCCTCGGCCAGGCGTTTGACGATGCCGTAGACCTCGGTCTCCATGACGAGGTGCGGGTACGACAGCGTCCGCGAGCCGTCGAGCAGGCCGCAGCCGCTCATCATGTCGGCGCCGGCGAGGACCGAGGCGACCGTCGAGAGGGCGTCGTCGACGGCCGCCTGCCAGCCGGGCTCCCGGGCGCCGGTGGCCATGGTGCCCATGTTGACCGGCAGGCCGAACGAACGGCCGAGCTGCACGGCGGCGGCGGCCAGGACGTCGTCTTCGGGACCACCGCCGGTGTAGCCCCCGGTCCTCAGGTCCATGACGCTGGGCGCGCCGGCGAAGAACACCGGCGCGCCGGGGCTCGCCAGCTCCAGCAGGACGAGGTCGGCGAGCACGGCGGCGGCGTTCACGACGAGGTTGCCGGCCAGCGAGGCGGGCGCGGTGCCGCAGCCGAGCGTCAGCGAGAGAAAGCCGCAGGGCACGCCGGCCGCGGCGCAGACGAGGGCGGCCTCGAGGCTCACCGCGTCGTTGCCGAGCGGATCGACCGGACACGCGATGAGGCTGACGAGCGGCCGGCGGCGCAACTCGTCGGCGCCGCCGGCGACCGCGGCGGCCATCTCGACGAGCAGCCGGGCCGGCCGCTCGCCGACGCAGGTCACCGCCTGAAAGTGCTTGGTCGTGTTGGCCAGCACCGCCGCCGCCTCGTGCAGGGCGCGCGAGCCGACCGGCGCATCGCCGGCGGCGACGATCGGTCCCCAGTAGAAGGCGACCTGCGGCAGCGCGTCGACGAAGCGCGCCGAGTCGGCCACGTCGGCCAGCGTCGAGGGCCGGCGCTCGCCGCTCGCGGGGTCGACGACGGACACGCCGCTGGCGTCGTTGGACAGGTAGCAGTGGCGGCCGTCGAGGGGCAGATCGCAGGCCGGGTCGCGGCCGCAGAGCGTGAAGCTGCGCGGCGCCGCGGCCAGGGCCGCCTCGACCAGCGCCCGCGGCAGGCGGGCGAGCTCGCGGGAGCGGTCGACCACGGCGCCGTGGCCCTCGAGGATCACGAGCGCCCGCGGCAGCGGGAACGCACCCCCACCTCCGACAGCACGGCGAAGACCGCCTCGCGCAGTCGGTCCAGATCGGCCGGCGGTCAGAACCTCCCAGCGGCGCGCCGGAACGATCGGGTCTACGCGAGACGTCAACGGCGGCGACATGGGCTGCGGCGACCCGGGGGGACCGTGGCGTCCGGAGGCGTGCCTACTTCATCTCCCGCGGCGCCTCGTCGCCCATGCCCAGCGGCGCGCCGCCGGCCACGCGCTCCACGTTGTCGCCCTCTTTGGGCAGGATGTGGCGCAGGAACGACCTGGTGCGCTCGTGCTGGGGGTGGAAGAAGAGGTTCTCGGGCGAGTCCTCCTCGACGAAGACGCCCTCGTCCATGAAGATGCAGCGGCTGGCCACGTCGCGGGCGAAGCCCATCTCGTGGGTCACCACGATCATGGTCATGCCGGCGTCGGCGAGGTCCTTCATGACCTTCAGCACCTCGCCGATCAGCTCGGGGTCGAGGGCGCTCGTGGGCTCGTCGAAGAGCATCAGCTTGGGGTCCATGGCGAGGGCCCGGGCGATCGCCACGCGCTGCTTCTGGCCGCCCGAGATCTGCGACGGGTAGTACTCGGCGCGGTCGGACAGGCCGACCTGCTCGAGCAGCTCCTGAGCCCTCTTCAGCGCGTCGTCCTTCTTCATCCCCGTGACGAGCAGCGGCGCCTCGATGACGTTCTCGGTGACCGACTTGT
>CAWCWZ010000068.1:0-18546 GCA_963799395.1 uncultured Actinomycetes bacterium | reverse complement strand
GCGTGCTCTTGCCCGAGCCCGACGGCCCGAGCAGCACCACGACCTCGCCGCGATGCACGACGAAGTCGACGCCCTTCAGCACGTGCAGCTTGCCGAACGACTTGTGCAGGCCCTTGACCTCGACCAGCACCTCGTCGGTACCGCTGTGAGACGTCGGCGGCGTCGTCTGGTTCACGTCAGGCTCTTGCACGGTCGTGCTCCATTCTGCGCTCGAGTCTCGCCTGCCAGAAGCTGAAGAAGATCGTCAGGATCCAGTACACGGCGGCCGCCACCAGGAGGGCGGAGAGGTAGTTGGCGGTGCGACCGCCGACGAGCTGTGCCCTTTCGAGCAGCTCGGCCACGGTGATGACGGACACCAGCGAGGTGTCCTTGATCAGGGCGATGAAGTCGTTGCCGATCGCCGGGATGACGATCTTGAAGGCCTGCGGCAGCACGATGCGGCGCTGCGTCTGGCTGCTGCTCAGGCCCAGCGCCCAGGCGGCCTCGGTCTGGCCCTTGGGCACGGCCTGGATGCCGGCCCGGAAGACCTCGGTCAGGTAGGCGCCGTCAGTTGAGCGACAGCGCCGCGATGCCCGACACGAACGCCGAGGGGAAGGGGACGTGGTTGAAGATGCCCCACCTGTCCCGGGCCCACCGGATCACCGCCGGGATCGCGTAGTTCTTTGTCCGATGCGCCGCGCAAGAGGTGATACGAGCGGCGGCCTTTCATCGGGGCGCGGAACGCGCCCCCCCTTCGACGGCGAGACACCTTTCGCGTCTCGCCCCGTCATTCATGCAGGCCACACCCACCCGCATGGACACCCATGACCGGTCTCCACCGCCATTTATACAAACGGCCCGCACGAACACAACCTGGCGCCGCACGACGTTCGGCGGCCGGCTGACTGCAGCGGGTACGTCCCGGCCTTCAGCATCGCCAGCGCCTTGCTGAACAGGGGCACGCCCGGCGCCGGCCGCGCGCTCACGTCGAGGCCGTGGTACCACTTCTTCGAAATGGCCGCGAGCGTGCCGTTGCGACGCAACGTCTTCACGGCGTCGTCGAGCACCGTCACGAAGTCAGCCTCCCCCCGGCGCGTGGCGAAGGCCTGCGGCTGATAGAAGAACCCGGCCCCGGCGGCCGCGATCTGGGCGCCGGCCACCTGTTGGGTGACGGCCGTCGAGTCGGCTGTCATGGCGCCGCCGATGCTGCCGTTGGCGAGGTCGGGCAAGGCGTCGGCGTCGCTCGAGTACAGTGCGACGTCGATCCCGCCGGCCGCTTCGAGGAACTGCTGGAAGGTCGTCGAGGCGCTCACCCCGATGGTCTTGCCCCTGAGCTCGCCCAGCGTGGTGATCGCGCTGTTTCCCTGGCGGACGACGACCTGGGCGGTCATGTAGCTGTACGGCGCCGCGAAAGCGAGCTTGCGCGACGGCGCCGGGTCGGTGGCCATCGAGCTGATGGCGACGTCGTAGCGGTCGGCCGCAAGGGCGGTCGGCACGCGCGCCCAGTCGAGCTGGCGGAACTCCACCTCGAGGCCCAGGGCGGCGCCCACCGCGCGGGCGACGTCGACGTCGAAGCCGCTCCAGACGCCGGTGCTGTCGACCGAGCTCTGGGGGACGAACTCGGGGTCTTCGCCGACGACCAGCGTGCCGCGCTGCGCGACCGTGGCGGCGAGACCCGACGGCTGGTGACCGAGGATGGCGGCGAAGCGTTGTTCGGGGGTCTGGCTCTTCTGACCGCTACCACCGCTGCCGCTGCTGCACCCCGCGAGGCCCGCGAGACCCGCGACCACGGCCAGGCGCCAGGAGCGCGGCGAGGGCGAACGCGGTGAGACGCCGTGGGCGGCGGCTCATCATGTCAGCCGGCCACGAGACGCCGCAGCTCGGCGTCGAGCGCCGGCTCGAGCGGAGGCGGCGTGTGGCTGGCGAGCGTGTCGCGCGCGAGGCTGCGCGCAGCCTCGCGCGCGACGGTCCCGGCCCCGTCGGGACCGACGAGGCGCGCCGCCAGGCGTCGGGCCTCATCGTGCGGACCCGACGCCGCGGTGCCGGCCGGCTCGCCAAGGCCGTCGGTGGCGGCGGCGGCGCGGGCCGCGGCCCGCGCCGCCGCCGCCACCTCCGTCCCCAGGATCAGCTCCTCGAAACTGAAGATCCGCCCCCCGGCCACCATCCCCACGCCGGTGAGCATGTCGACGCCGGCGAGCATCGACAGGTAGGTCGTGGTGACGTCGTCGATCACCGACTGCCAGCCGGGCTCCTTCGCCGCCGAGGCGTTGATGCCACACTGCGTGGGCAGCTCGTAGAAGCCGCCGACGTTGCCGACGGCGGCGGCCATGAGGGTGTCCTCGGGCGCGCCGCCCGAGAAGTCGCCGGTGCGCAGGTCCATGACACTCGGGATGAAGCAGATGAAGACCGGCGCGCCGGGGAACGCGGCCTGGACGGCGCAGACGCCGGAGAGCGCCTCGGCGATGCCCACGACCAGCGACCCGGCCATGGTGATCGGCGTGGTGGAGCCGCCCTGGGGCATGGTGACGAAGCCGATCGGCACGCCGGCCTCGGCAAAGACGAAGCCGGCGTCGAGCGTACCCTCGTCGTGGCCGAGCGGCGTGATCGTGCCCAGCAGCGCCGAGATCGGCGGCGCCCGCCGCACGCCCAGGTCGCCGCCGCAGATGGCGCGCGCCATCTCGACGGCCACTCGCGCCTGCGTCTCGTCGACGATCGTCACCGTCTGCACGTGCTTGCCGGTGTTAGCCAGCACGTCGTAGATCTCATACAGACCGCGGCGCGCGACGGGACGGTCCTGGGCGCTCACGGTCGTCCAGCAGAAGTCGATCTCGTCGAGAGCGTCGACGATGCGCGTGATGGCGGCCACGTCGGCGGCCGTCGTCGGCCGCCTGGCGCCCGTCTCCAGGTCGAAGATGTCGGTGGGACAGCCGTCGGTGGTGAGCAGCGGGCTCTCGCCGGTGACCAGCGTGCGGTTGGCGCGAGCGCCGAGCGTCAGCCGCGCCGGCGCCTGAGCGACGAGGCGCCGCGCGACGTCGGCGGGGATGCGCACGGTGCGGCCGTCGGCGCGAGCGCCGGCCGCGACGAGCGCCGCGCGGGCGGCCGCCGACGGCACCGAGACCCCGGTGGTCGCGAGCACGTGGAGCGCCGCCTCGTCGAGCCGTTCGAGGTCGCCCGCGGTCAGGATCTCGAGACGTCCCGGCGCCTGGGGGGTCAGTTGTCGCACTCGCGCACCTTTCCTGTCACCTGTCGTCGGCCTGCGGCGCCCGCGGCGGCACGGCTGCTCCCGGCCGCCCGCCCCAGCGTGGGCGCTCGCGGCCGGCTTCGCGCTAGACGGCGACGCCGCGCGAGGCCGCCCCATTCTGCGGTCGCGCGGCGATGGCTGCAACCCGCACGCCGAGCGTCTCGCGCAGGTCCGCGCTGCGGATCTTCAGCATCGTGGTCGTCGCGCCGCCGCTACAGTAGACGACCGGCAGCGCGAAGACCGCCGGATCGGCGACGATGGGCAGGTCGGCCGCAAGGCCGCAGGGCGGCATGGCGCCGGGCCGGTAGCCGGTGAGGGCCACGACCTCGGCCGCCGCGACCGGCGTGACGCCGCGGCAGCCGAGCTCGGCGCCGAGCCGGGCGCGATCGACGTGCGCGTCGCCGGGCACCAGGCACACGACCGGGCCCTTGTCTGTGTTGAAGAGCACCGACCTGATGACCTCGGGCAGCGGCACCCCGAGCAGGGCGGCGGCGCGGCGCGGCGTGCCGGACAGGGCGGGCAGGTGGACGACCTCGTGCGCCACGCCCTGCTCGAGGAGATAGTTGTGGACGTCGCTGCAGGACCTCATGCGTCCCCCTCGCGGCCGCGCCCACTGTACCACAGCGGACAGGCTCACGGTTGCCGGGAGCGACCCGGCTGCCTACGATGAGATGATGCGCGAGCGTTCGACACGGCAGCGGTTCGGCCGGCGTCTGGCCAACCTGCTCCTGATCGCCGGCGGGCTCACTCTGGCGTTCCCCTTCTGGTCGGCGGCCTACACCGACTACCAGCAGGGCCACCTCGTCACTGACTACGGCCGCGCGAGCGCCGCCTTCGCCCTGCGCACCCGGCAGCAGGAGCCGACCCTCGGCACGCCGGCCATGAAGGCCCGCCGGCTCGCCGCCCAGTTCGCGCACGGCCTCAAGCCCGGCGACCCGATCGGCCGGCTGATCATCCCCCGTCTCAAGATGAACCGGGTCGTCGTGCAGGGCACGACCGGCTCCGGCAGCCTGAGCCCGTCGAGCGACACCGCCTATCTGCGCGGCGGTCCGGTGCACTACGGCGTGACGCCGCTGCCGGGCGCCGGCGAGCCCTTTGCCATCGCCGGTCATCGCACCACCTATGCCGCTCCGTTCTACAGCCTGAACGAGCTGCGCCGGGGCGACAGGATCGTCGTCGACACCCCGTACGCCCGCTTCGTCTACAGGGTCGCCAAGCTCACCACGGTGCTGCCGTCCGACGTCGGCGTGCTCTACGACCGCGGCTACGGCCTGGTGCTCACCACCTGCACGCCCCCCTACAGCGCGAGCCACCGCCTGGTCGTCTGGGCGAGCGCCGCGGGTTTCACGTTGAAGTAGGCGGCGGCGCGCGTCGGCCCGGGTCAGGCCGGGTACGGCGGCCGCTCGGGCCGCGAGCCTTCCAGCAGCAGGACGAGGTAGGGATCACCGGCCCCCCCGCCGGCGTGCGCCGAAGGCACGAAGACGAGGCCGTCGGCCAGCACCATCGAGCGCAGGATGCCCGAGCCCTGCGGCCCCGTCGTCGTGAACCGCCAGTCGCCGCGCTCGTCGTGGAGCAGCACGCAGCGGCGCACCTCGACCCTGTCGCCAGTCGCTTTTACGGGCTCGGCGGCGGCGGCCGTGAGCCACGGGCGCCAGATGTCGCGGCGGCCCTGCATGGCGAGCAGCGCCGGCCGCACGTAGAGCTCGAACCCGACCATGGCGGCCACCGGGTTGCCGGGCGCGCCGAACAGCAGCCGCCCGTCGCGCACGCCAAAGGCGAACGGCTTGCCCGGCTTGGTGGCGACGCCCCAGAAGCGCCGCTCCACGCCGAGCTCGTCTTCGATCTCCTTGACGAAGTCGTAGTCGCCGACCGAGACGCCGCCCGAGGTGATGACCACGTCCTCGTCGAGGGCCCGTGAGATCAGGCGGCGCGTCTCGTCGCGGTCATCGGCGGCGATGCCCAGCAGCACCGGCTCGGCGCCGGCCGCGAGCACCTGACCCCAGTTGGTGAACGAGTTGGAGTTGCGGATCTGCCCGGGGCCCAGCGGCCGTCCCGGCGGCACCAGCTCGCTGCCGGTGGCGAGGATGGCGACCCGCGGGCGACGCGCGACCGACAGCTCCTCGACGCCGATCGAGGTGAGCAGCCCGAGCTCGGCGGGGCCGAGCGGGGCGCCGCGGGGCAGCACGACATCGCCGCGGCGCACGTCCTCGCCGGCGCGGCGCACGTTGCGGCCCACGGCCGGCGCCCGACGCACGAAGACCTTGCCGTCGCGCTCCTCGGTGTGCTCGACCTGGACCACCGTGTCGGCCCCCGCCGGCATCGGAGCGCCCGTCATGATGCGGGCGGCTTCGCCCGGCCCGAGCGGCGCCGCGGCCACGCTCCCGGCCGGGATCTCGGCGGCGATGGTCAGGCCGTCGCTCTGCGCCATGTTGAGGTCGGCGCCGTTCAGCGCGAACCCGTCCATGGCCGAGTTCTCGAACGACGGCACATCTTCGGGCGAGACGATCTCCGCGGCGGCGACGCGACCCAGCGACTCGAGGAGCGGCGCCCGCTCGGCGGCGAGCGGCCGCACGGCCTCGAGCACCAGGTCGACGGCCTCGTTCAGGCTGATCACCGGCTGCGCCTCCTTCGTCGTCTGGGGCTCGGCGGCCGACGTCCCGCGATCGGCCGCGGCGGCGCCACGCCGCCGCGCGCACCAGAGTATCGCAAGCGCACAGGCCACGCCGAGCACGTCGACGGCGAAGTCGCGCGGGTCGGCCGACCTGTAGGGGATGGGCCACTGGATCAGCTCGATGGCGAGACCGTAGCCGATCCCGGCGGCCGCCCCTGCCAGCAGTCCGGTCGAGCCGGGCACGGCCCGTTCGCGCGCCAGCGCGACGAGCACGGCGAACAGGCCGAACTCGAAGAAGTGCCCCATCTCGCCCGACAGCGACCACGTGGCGCGCGGCTCGAAGCCGAAGATCCAGCCCACCGGCACGACCGACACGAACAGGATCACGGGCGCCCAGGCCAGCCAGCCGCGGCGCGCGAGCCAGTCGCCCATGCCTCAGCGGGCCGCGGCCGAGAAGGTCTCGGCGGCGTCGAAGACCATCGCCAGGAGCAGGCCGTCGGCGAGCTCGAGCCGCGCGCCCGGCGCCGACACCCGGTTGCTCAGACCCCGGCAGACATCGGCGGGCAGGCGCTCGTCGGCGAGCTCGTACTCGAGGCCCAGCAGCGTGAGCACGACGTCGGACGAGAGCGCCACCACCGACAGCCGGGTGCCGACGGCGGCGGCCAGGCGCACCGCGGCCGGCGCCCGCAGGACGGTGGCGGCCAGGCCGGGAGCGACGATCCGCGCCGCCCGGCCCCGCGCGGCGAGCCCGCGCAGGATGCAGACGTGGCCCATCACGTGATCGAGTCGTCCACCCAGCGCGCCGAGCAACACGATCTCGTCACGGCAGCGCGACGCCACCTGGGCGACGGCAAGCTCGGCGTCGGTCTCGTCTTTGCGCGAGGGGTGTTCGACGACCTCGACACCGGCCGCGCGCGCCTCGGCGACGAGAGCGCCGTCGAGGGAGTCGAAATCGCCGATCAGCAGCTGCGGCCAGAGGTCGTGGCGGCGCAGGAACGCGTGGCCGCCGTCGGCCGCCACGACCACGTGCGCCGCCGCGTACTGTCGCAGGTAGAACCCCTCGTCCTCGTACTCGCCGTTCAGGAAGATGGCGCAGGTCATGGCGTCGGAGCGCCACTTCGAGCCGCGTACGCGCCGTCGTAGCCGACGAGCAGGAAGGCCAGCAGCACGATGGTGAGGAGCGCCTCCGGCGCCAGGTACAACAGGTTGTACGTCAGGGAGTAGATCCAAACGGCCTGACCGGCGGGGGCGTAGGTGGCAAAGAAGATGATCCCCGACAGGAAGTGACACACGAAGCGCGCCGACACACCCAGGGCGACCGCGCCGGTCAGGGCGGCGACGAAGGGCACCACGCTTCCCGGGGAGCGCCGGATCTCGCGCCAGGCGAGGCCCCGAGGCGCGACCGGCACGGGCACCAGGGCCGCGAGACAAAGCGCACCGAACGCGAGGGGATAGTCGAGCAGGACCTGGACCGGCTGCACGAGGAAGGCTCCTGGCAGCAGGAGCTGGACGAAGCCGTACACGACGCCGACGGTCAGAGCCGGCACGAGCCCGCGGCGGACGGCGATGAAGAGGATCGGCAACATCTCGAGGCTCACCGACCCGCCCTGCGGCATGACGAAGAGCTTGAGCAGCCCGAGCGCGGCCGCGAGCGCCACGGCGATCGACATCTCGGCGATGGCCGTGGTGCTCCAGTGCGCCGGGTTGGCGTTCGTCCGTCGCGAGAGCGCGCCCTTCATACCCGGGGCGACGCCGGCGGCGGCGTGGAGGGGTTGTGCGAATATCCGGTCATCGATCTCCCTTCGCTGGCATTACCCAGCAGCGCCGCGACGGGCGCCGCCACCCTCGGGGTGGTCAGGTTCTGCGCGTCGGCGCTAGGAAGCGCCCTCTCAGCCCCTCGTCCAGGAGCTCCGCGAGGACGCGAGTAGTCATACCCGTCCGCGAGCGGTTCTGGCGCGGCGGCGGGCCGACGATCCACCTCAGCCCGCCGTTTCAGGCGTTTGGACACGGGCTGAGAGCGCCTTGTGGAAAGTGTGGATAACTTCCTTTTCCCGCGCTCACAGGCTCGAACGGACGTGTACAAGCCGTTGACGCCGACGAGTTGCCTTGACATCTGACCGGGGACTTCAACGATCTCGGAACAGGGCCGTTTGCAGGTAACTACCGGAGCTGGCACGGCAGCGCCCGGGCGGGGTGCCGGGCCGGCGGGGATGCGAGACTCCCTGCGCGATGGGCGGGCCAGCGACAAGTGCCCCTGAAAGCGCCTTTTCCACAAATGCTGCTATTTGCGCACGCGGGCGACGGCGCGACCCGACAGATTCCACAGATGTCGAAAACCCTGTGGACAACTCCAGCCGATTCCCTGCAAAAGTGCTTTTCAGGTGGACCGCTGGGGAGAGCCGCCTCTGGTATACTGCATCCCCCCATGGAGTCGTTCCTCGACAGGCTGCTGGCCCAGGATCCGGCGCCCTCCGGCGTTGCCCGCGCCACGACCGCCGGGCCGACGGCCGCGGCGGCCGCGACCGTCGACGAGCCGGCGGGCCACGACCCAGGGGCGGACGTCCTGCGGGAGACGGCCCCCGCGGCCGCGCCGCTCGGGGCCCGGCGCCCCGCGCATAGCCATCTACGACACGCTCACGAGTCCGCCGCGGGTCGTGAGCGTCGAGGAGCGCGACGTCCCCGGGCTGATCGCGGCGCTGGCCGAGAAGACCTACCACTCCTGCCGGGAGCAGGGCGGCAACGTGCCCTTCACGGTCATCAACGAGCTCATCGAGAACCTCATCCACGCCGTTCTTTCGCGACGTGGTCATCACCATCCTCGACGCCGGCCGGGTCGTGCGCATCTCCGACCACGGCCCCGGGGTCGACGACAAGGATCGGGCCTTCCTGCCCGGCTTCACCACGGCCACGGCGACCCAGCGGCGCTTCATCAGGGGCGTCGGCTCCGGCCTGCCGATCGCCCGCGAGTCGCTCGGCTTCCTGCGCGGAGCGATCACGGTCGAGGACAACCTCGGCGGCGGGGCGGTGTTCACCATCAAGATGCCGCAGCAGCCCGCCCTCGAGACCCCCGGCCAGCGGACGGCCCCGGCGGCGCCCCGTCTGTCGACCCGGCAGAAGAAGATCCTGGTGCTCCTCATGGAGCTGAACGTGGCCGGCCCCAGCGCCCTTGCCCGCGAGCTGAGCGTGGCCCCGGCAACCGCCTACCGGGAGCTGCATTTACTCGAACAGATGCACTTGGTACACTCGCGCGGCGACGGCAAACGCGCCCTGACCGAAGAGGGAATGGGCCTCCTCGAATCGCTCTTCTAGAGTCCGGCCGCCCATCTCTGGGACGGGCCGCCGCGTTCTTCCGACGCGGGACGCGCCGCGGCGTCGTCAGGGGTCGACCCGGCAGAGAAGAAGGCAGCGATCGACGAACAGCTCACACGTGTCTGGAACGAGGCCCGCGACCGCATCCGCGGGCACGTGAACGACGCCACCTTCCGGCTCTGGTTCGAGCGAACGGTCCCCGTGGGCCTCGAAGACGGCGCCTTCGTCGTCGGTCTACCCAACGAGTTCGCCCGCGACTGGGTCGAGTCGCGCTTCGGCGACATCTTGCGCGAGGCCATCGGCGCCGTCATGGCCGCCGACATCGACGTGCGCGTGGTCGTCGACGAGCGTGCCGCCGAGATCGCCGTCGACGACCCCGACGACGTGGCCCAGGCCATGGCCGCCGGTGCACCCGCGGCGCCCGCGGCGCTGAACGGCGACGGCCCGCTCAGCGCCGCCGACGGCGCTCAGGCCGACGGCGCCGGTCTCAACTCGCGCTACGTCTTCGACCGCTGGGTCGTCGGCCCTCACAACGAGTACGCCACCGCCGTCGCCCGCAGCGTCGCCGAGGCGCCGGGCACGGCCTACAACCCCGTCTTCATCTACGCCGACACGGGCCTCGGCAAGACTCACTTGATCCAGGCCATCGCCCACGAGGTCTTCGTCGCCGACCCGGGACGGCGAGTGAAGTACGTCACCTGCGAGCAGTTCATCGACGACTTCATCAGCGGCGTCAGCGAAAAGGGCCGCATCGAGGGGTTCAAACAGCAGTACCGCGCCAACGACGTCTTGTTGATCGACGACGTTCAGTTCCTGGCCGGCAAGACGGGCACGCAGGTCGAATTCTTCCACACGTTCAACGCGCTCTACGAAGCCGATCGCCAGATCGTCCTGACCTCCGACCGCCAGCCGCGTGAGCTCGAAGAGCTCGACGACCGGCTGCGTTCGCGGTTCGGCCAAGGCGTCGTCGTCGACATCGGCCGGCCCGACGTCGAGACGCGTATCGCCATCCTCCGCCGGCAGGTCAAGGTCGACGCCTACAAGATCGGCGAGCCCGAGGTCCTCGAGTACATCGCGAGCCGTGTCTCGACTAACATCCGCGAGCTGGTCGGCGCCCTGCGGCGCGTGGTCAGCTACGCGTCCATCACCCACGGCGACGTGACGCTCGAGGTGGCGCGCGAGGCGCTCAAGGACATCCTCCCCAAGCCCTACACCCAGCCGATCACCATCGAGGCGGTCCAGAGCGAGGTCGCCCGCCAGTTCGGCTGCCACGTGAGCGACCTGCGCGGCGACAAGCGCACCGCCGACGTCGCCTATCCGCGGCACATCGCCATGTTCCTGTGCCGTGAGCTCACCGAGGCGTCCCTGCCCCAGATCGGCGCGCGCTTCGGCGGCCGCGACCACAGCACTGTCCTCTACGCCGTCAACAAGATCGACCGCCTCATGCAGGACGGCCACGATCGCCAACTCCACGACCTCGTCCAGGTCATCACCTCACGGCTGCAGACCGGCCGCTGAGCCGCGACCGGGCGCTTCTCCCCGGACCTGTTGACGAACAACTCAGAAGCCGGTGGAGAATGTCGCGTGTCGGCGTCAAACCGGATATGCTTGCCGCCTGCGGAGCCGCGTGAGAGCGACGGGGGCACCTTCTCCACACGCTCTCCACACCGCCGTCACAAGCCCCGCGCCACCGCAGACGCAGGTAGACAGTCGGTTTCCCACACTGTCAACAACGTCTATGACGATTACGAAGATGTATCTCTTAACAAAGAGAGATAGTAAGGAGCCGGAATGAGATTCGCCTGTGATCGCACGACGCTCGTCGAGAAGCTCAGCATCCTGGCGCGCGGCGTGTCCACACGCAGCGCGTTGCCGGTGCTCTCAGGCATCCTGCTGCAGGCTCGCGACGGCCGGCTCGAGCTGTTCTCCACCGACATGGAGCTCTCGATCAAGGCGAGTATCACCACTCCCATCGAGACCGAAGGCGAGGCCGTCGTACCGGCCCGCCTCTTCACCGACGTGGTCAAGAACATGGCCGCCGACGAGGTGCGCGTCGAAGCCGGCGAGGGCGTGGTCCGTATCCTCGCCGGCAAGGCCCAATTCAGCCTCAACTCCTGGGTGGCAAGCGACTTTCCGCCGACCTCCTCGTTCGACATGAGCGACGCCTTTGCGGTCGGCATCGCGCCGTTCGTCGAGACGCTCGACAAAGTGGGCCGGGCGGCGTCGCGCGACGAGACCCGGCCGATCCTCACCGGCGTGCTGGTCACGATCGGCGCCGGCAAGCTCAAGATGGTGGCCACCGACAGCTACCGGCTGAGCGTCAAGGAGACGCCGCTCGAAGGCGGGCCGGCCGACGAGCTCCAGGCGATCGTGCCGGTCAAGGCGCTCTCCGAGGTGCAGCGGCTGGCGGCCGCCCTGGGCGACGGTGAGCTGCGCCTCCTCATCACCGAGAACCAGGCCCTGTTCGCGGTCGGCGACGTGTGGATCGCGACGCGCCTGATCGACGGCCAGTTCCCCAACTACCGGCAGCTCCTGCCCGAAAGCTTCGACCACGCCATCGAGCTCGACCGCGCCGAGCTTCTGTCGGTCACGCGACGCGTCAGCCTGCTCGCGCAGAAGAACGCGCCGCTGCGCCTGCAGTTCAGCGAGGGCAAGCTCACGATCCGGGCGGTCACCCAGGACGTGGGCCAGGCCGAAGAAGAGCTCGACGCGCCCTTCAGCGGCGAGCCGTTCGAGATCGGCTTCAATCCGTTGTTCCTCATCGACGGCCTCGAGGGAGTGACGGGCGACAGCGCGACGCTCAAGTTCATCAACCCACTGCGACCGGGGCTGGTCACGGGCGCCGACGAATCGTTCGTCTACCTCATCATGCCTATCCGTCTCAGCAGCTGATCGACATCGCCGTCAAGGGTCCCCTGGCGCTGGGGGCGTTTCTCAAGCTGGCCGGCGCGGCGTCGACCGGAGGCGAAGCCAAGCTGCTCATCCAGAACGGAGACGTGCGCGTGAACGGCGCGGTCGAACTGCGACGCAGCCACGATGTGGCGCCCCCCGACGTCGTGGCCGTGGGCGAAACGGAGTATCGCGTGTGTTCGTCGCCCGACTGAGACTCGTCAACTTCCGCGGCTATCGCGACGCCGCGGTCGAGTTCGGCCCCGGACTCAACGTCATCGTCGGGCCCAACGCCAGCGGCAAGACCAACCTGCTCGAAGGCGCCTTCTTCGCCTTGCGTGCCTCGTCGCCGCGGACCACGCGAGAAGAGAAAGCCGTGCGCTGGGGCGCGGCCTTCGCGCGGGCCGAGGCGACCGTCGGCGGCCGCGGCGGCGAGGGCTCGCACACGCTCACGGTCGCCTACGCTCCGGGACAGGGCAAGCAGGTGCGGGTCGACGGCGTCGAGACCGCCTCGCTCGACGATCTTCGTCGCCAGGGTTCCGTCTTCATCTTCGTGCCCGAGAGCCTGCTCCTGGTGAAGGGCAGCCCGGCGCGCCGGCGGGCCCATCTCGACGCCTTCGCCGCTGCGCTCGACCCGGACTACGAGGCCGGACTGCGCGACCTCAACGTCGTCCTGAAGCAACGCAACGCCCATCTCTGGCGCGTGCGCGACGGCGCCCCCGCCGACTCACTCGACGCCTGGGACCGTCAACTCGCGCGGGTGGCGCTCACCTTCGAAGAGCGCCGACGGGCGCTCGTCTCTCTTCTGGCGGTGCGGTTCCGAGAGTTCGCCGCGGCGCTGGCCCCCGACGGGGGCGAGTTCTCGCTCTCTCTCGTGTCGCAGCTCGACGGGCTCGGCGGCGCCCCGGCCGGCTCGCACCGGGAGTCCGTGATCGCCGCCGAAGCGCCGGTGGTCGCCGCCGAAGCGCCGGTGGGAGTCCCCGCCGCCGCTCCTCATCGCGCGCCGACGCCGCCGAAGCGGCCTTCGTGGCCGCCCTGCGGGAGCGACGGTCGGGCGAGATCGGGCGCGCGGTCTCGGGGTTCGGGCCGCATCGCGACGATCTGCGGTTCGCCGAAGAGACCACGCCGCCGCGGGGCGGCCAGGGCGCTGCAGGGCCCGGCGGCGATGACGGCGGCGGCGCGGCGCGCGACCTGCGGCTCTTCGGGTCGCAGGGTGAGCAGCGGGCCGCGGTACTCGCCCTGCTGTTGGCCGAGCGCGCCGTCGCCGCCGACACGACCGGCGACGTCGGCGCTCTCCTGCTCGACGACGTGATGAGCGAGCTCGACGACTCTCGCCGCCGGCTGCTGGTCGGCACGCTTTCAGCCGGCGGCCAGGCGATCGTCACCACGACCAACAGGCTCTACTTCACCGACGAGGAGCTGGCCAGCGCCCGCGTCATCGACATCGGCACCGGGGAGCCTGGCGTCGAGCGGCTCTCGCCCCACACGTCCGGCGGCGGGCTTGTCCCGCCGGACGCGGCCGGCGCCGGGCGCGGCGACAACGACGATGGCTGAGTTCACCCGCCTCGGCGACATCCTCAGCGCGGCGCTCAGCCGTGTCGCCGGCAGCGACGAGGCGAGAGCCTACAGAGCGTGGGCGCGGGCGGCCGGCGGCGACGTCGTCGCCGTCACCCGCCCGCGCCGCCTGGCGCGCGGCGTGCTCACTGTGGAGTGCGAGTCGTCTACCTGGGCGAACGAGCTCACCTACCTGACACCCGTCATTCTCGAACGGTTACGGGCCGATGACCCGCAGACCACCGTCAAGGGGCTGCGGTTCGTCGTCGGCCGCCCGCACCGGCTCCCCGGCGCCGACGACGACTAGGCGTCCGCCGCCGCCGCCATGTTCGGCGGCAAGGCGCGGAGAGGTGACGGCCTTTCGCCGGCCTCTCGACAGCGGCTCGCCGGCCGCGGCCGGGAGTCCGCCCGCGAGCGCACCCGACAGGAGCCGGCGGGCGCGCGTCGAAGGACTATGACTGACAAGCGCGCGTGTCGCGCGCACGCCGGAGGAGGATCGCATCAGCCCGACCACCACCCGCCGCGCCATCCGGTGCGCCGCCGCCGACGGCCCGCGAGCGGCTGCGGCGGCCGCCGCCAAAACGTCACCTTCCGGGCGGCAAAAAGGGTAACCGTTCAGTCGGTCTGGCTATGCAGCTGGAGCAGGTTAGGCCGAGGGGTACCGGGTCGCCGCCGTCATCGCTGCGCCGCCAGCACCTCGCCGATGGTAGCGCGACCAGCGAGGCGCTCTCCAGCCGGCAGGTGACCGAGGCCGAGAGGAGGCGCTCGATGCTGCGCTCGCGCTCCTCGGCCCGGGTCGCCCAGCTGAGAGCTTGCGGCTCGCCGAGCCGCGCCGCGCAGCGCCTCGCTCGGCTTGGTTGTCGGTCGGCTCGACCGCCGCGCACGCCTCGCTGCCGGTCCACAGCGCCGGTCCCAGCCCGTGAGCAGGCGCTTGGCGCAAGCGTGCGACCGTCTTCGGTAGCGTGAGCTCGGTGCCCGCACGGTCACAAGGCCTTACGTCGGCGCCCGCACCGCTCCAGCGGTTGACGAGGCTCGATGCGCGCCGCTGGCCCTCCGCGCTCGCCGTCGGCCACCGCTAGTCATCCCAGGCGGCGAGCAGCTCGTCCGGCGGTCTGGCGCCGCCCAGACCGACCAGCGTCTCGGCGCCGCGCGCCTCGCTGTGCGCCCTGAAGTCACGCACCAGGTGAGCCCAGCACGCGCCTGGCGCCGCTCGGGCTGCGGATAGCCGTCGCGCGCGCCAGCCTTCCGAGCCGAGGCGATCCGCCGCGAAGTGCTCGCCGAGCCCGCGCCTGCGGCCTCGTCGCTCGCCCGGGTCGATGCGCAACCGCATCGCCGCGCCGGGACACGGTCGAGCTGCGCCGCTGAGGGTGCGTTCGCCGCCCGCTCGTGCGCCAGCTCGGTCGCGCCGATCCTGCAGCGCGCTGGCGGCGGCGCTTACGGAGCCGCTCGGCGAGCTCCTCGCCAGAGCCGCGCCTGCCCCGGCGCTCACGTCTGCTGCACGACCGGCATGGCGATCGAGCCGGTCGACAGGCGCGCGCTCTGGGAGCGCTCGCCGCAGCAGCTCGGCGGTCGTCCGCGTCGGGAGCCCCGGCCGCGCACGACCAGCGCGTGGCGACCGCCGCCTTGAGGCGCGCACCGAAGGTCACCCGGCGTCGCCTCGCGCAGGACCGCTTGGCGCGCCTGACGGCTCCTCGCAGCCCGGGCGCCGCCAGCGCGCTGCGGCGCACCTGGTGCTCGCTTCAGGGCGCACAGCGAGCGCCGCGGCAGCTCGGCGACCTGGTCGGCGGGCCGGTGCTCGTTCGATCGCGGCGGCGCTCGTTGCCTCCGTGAAACGGCTGGCCGCCGGCGCAGCGCTCCGGCCAGCTCGATCGACGCACCTCGTCTACGGCCTCGAGCGGCTGCGGGGCCGCTCGTGGCGCTGGACCGCGCTGGCCACCGCGCTAACCGTCCGCAGCCACCGCCGCTTCGCCTGGCGGTGCTCCGGGCGGATCGGCCCTGGGCCTCTGCGAGGAGCCGCGCCGTCACTCAGGCGCCGCTCAACTCGGCCGATGCGCTCCTCCTGCTGCGGCGAGCCGCGCCTCCAAGGCGGCAACCTGTCGCTCGGCAGCCGTCCAGAAGCGCGGCGCACCACCGGGCCTCGCGTCTCTGGTCATCGATCACCTCCGCCTCGGCGCGCTCCCTGTCGCCGACCTGGGTTCCGAGGTCGCTCGCCGCCAGTGCTCTGCCTCGTACCCTCGGCCTCTTCGCTCGGCCTGCATCCGGCCGGACCAACTGAACGCTTACCAAAAATGCGCAATTTGCGGCAATTTGCCAGGCCGTGTCAGCTTCCCGTCGAGGTCTACTGATGGTATAATCAGAAGCGTTCCGACCCCGGCCTTCTCACCCGTCAGAGTAGTGTCGCCGGTTTACCCTGCCTCAGGTGAGGTGCAGTGAGCGCCAAACAGCGGTACGACGCACAAGACATCACCGTCCTCGAGGGCCTCGACCCGGTCCGCGAGCGTCCCGGCATGTACATCGGCTCCACCGGGCCGCGCGGCCTCCACCACCTGGTCTACGAGGTCGTCGACAACTCGGTCGACGAAGCCCTCGCCGGCTATTGCTCCGGCCTCACGGTCACTATCCAGCCCGACAACTCGATCGTCAACGTCGACGACGGCCGCGGCATCCCGGTGGGCAACATGCCGCAGTACAACAAGTCGGCGGCCGAGGTCGTGCTCACCATGCTGCACGCCGGCGGCAAGTTCGGCGGCGCCGGCTACAAGGTGTCCGGCGGCCTGCACGGTGTCGGCGTCTCTGTCGTCAACGCGCTGTCCGAATGGCTCGAGCTCGATATCTATCGCGACGGCTTCCACTGGCGCCAGCGCTTCGAGCGCGGCGTGCCGGTCACGCCGCTCGAGAAGCTCGAGAAGCGCGACAAGAACGCGCCGACCGGCACCACCGTCTCGTTCATGCCCGACCCCGACGTCTTTGAAGAGGTCGAGTACGACTACCGTGTGCTGGCGCAGCGCCTGCGCGAAACGGCCTTCCTCACCAAGAACCTGCGCATCGAGCTCATCGACGAGCGCGCCGAGGGCGAGACCACCGTGTTCCAGTACGCCGGCGGCGTGCGCGACTTCGTCGACTACATCAACCGCGACAAAGACCCCGTCCACCGCACGGTCATCTACTTCGAAAACGAGACCACCGACGGTCAGGTCGAAGTCGCCATGCAGTGGAACTCGTCGTATAACGACTCGATCTTCACGTTCGCCAACAACATCAACACCACCGAGGGCGGGGCCCACCTGTCGGGCTTTCGCGGCGCGCTCACGCGCACCATCAACGACTACGCTCGCCAGAAGGGCCTGCTCAAAGAGAAAGAAGAGAACCTCTCCGGCGAAGACGTCCGCGAGGGCCTCTCGGCGATCGTCTCGGTCAAGCTCAAGAACCCGCAGTTCGAGGGCCAGACCAAGACAAAGCTCGGCAACACCGAGATCCGCACGCTGGTCGAGACCACCGTCAACGCCAAGCTGGCCGAGTTCCTCGAAGAGCATCCCACCGAAGGGCGCCAGATCGTCGACAAATCGGTCACGGCGGCGCGGGCGCGCAACGCCGCCCGCAAGGCGCGCGACCTCACGCGGCGCAAGGGCCTCCTCGAAGGCTCCAGCCTGCCGGGCAAGCTCGCCGACTGCTCCATCCGCGACCCGCACCTCTCCGAGCTCTACCTGGTCGAGGGCGACTCGGCGGGCGGTTCGGCCAAGCAGGCCCGCGACCGCAGCTTCCAGGCCATCCTGCCGCTGCGCGGCAAGATCATCAACGTCGAAAAGGCGCGCATCGACAAGATGCTGCAGAACAACGAGATCCTCACCATGATCAGCGCCATGGGCACGGGCATCGGCGACGAGTTCGACCTCGAGCAGGCGCGTTACCACAAGATCATCATCATGACCGACGCCGACGTCGACGGCTCGCACATCCGCACGCTCATCCTCACCTTCCTGTTCCGCCACATGACGGCGCTGGTCGACGCCGGCTACGTCTACATCGCCCAGCCGCCGCTCTACCGGCTCAAGCAGGGCAACCAGGAGACATACATCCACAAGGAAGTGTAAAATTACGCCAGCGGCTTGAACGACGACAAGTACGGTTCTAGCATCGTGTTGAAAAATAAAATAATGCGACGGCCCGTCGCGCGTACCGGCGGCATCTGGAGGCATGGTCGTGCAAACGAGGATCGACGAAATCGCTGCCGGCATCTATCGCATTTCGGTGTACGTACCGGAGGTCGCTGCACCGGCGGGCTTCACTTTCAACCATTTTCTCATCCTCGGCGACGAGCCTTTGTTGTTTCACTGTGGGCGCAGGAAGATGTTTCCGCTCGTGTCGGAAGCCGTTGCCAAAGTCATTGCCGCGATCGATTGCGCTGGCTGACCTTCGGTCACTTCGAAGCCGACGAATGCGGCTCGATGAACGAATGGCTCGCGGCAGCGCCGCATGCGCAGCTTGCCCACGGCATGGTTGGCTGTCGCGTATCCGTGGCCGATATGGCCGACCGTGCGCCGCGCATGCTGGCGGATGGAGAAGTTGTCGATATCGGCGGCCGGCGCCTGCGCTACATCGACACGCCGCATGTCCCGCATGGTTGGGACGCCGGCGTAATTTTCGAGGAGACGACACAGACGCTGTTCTGCGGAGATTTGTTCGCGCATACCGGCAACCCTGCGGCACTTACGCAAGCCGATATCGTCGGACCAGCCATGGCGGCAGAAGATTTGTTCGGCAAACCAGTTTCGGCCAACGACCGCGCCAACCATCCGCAATCGGCTGACTTCAAGCCGAGACTTTTGGCCACAATGCATGGCGCCTCGTTCTCCGGCGATGGAGCCGCTGCGCTCAAGGCGCTGAGCGAACAATACAACAGCCGCCTGCAGGCGGCGTTGGTGGGCTAGTGCAGCAATACGTACGAATCAGTGTAGACGTACAT
>CAWCWZ010000067.1:0-53839 GCA_963799395.1 uncultured Actinomycetes bacterium | reverse complement strand
TAAGGAAGTCCCCCAACGTGCCGTGCGACACGTCGGATTCGAGGAGGGTTCGGTCAGTGATTAGGAAACGAAACTCTTGGTCATCAATGACTCTACGATGTGCTCTCAGCCCATTCGTATGCCCTTCGCATACAACGAGTAAATCCGTTCCCCTTACTGCACCAGACCTTGCAAAGACTGAAGGGCCGTAGGCGGATACAGCGATGCGTTGTGCTGGCGCAGTTAGCTCGTCGAGCCTAGCTAACGCATTATCCAGTACATTCGTCACTGCCGCCAATCAAATTCACTCTTAGCGCTGCCTACAGGGTTCCCCTGCCGCTGAAAAGTTGCGGGCTCAGCTTTGGTGAATTCAGGTACGTTCGGTAGACGAGGCGTAGGAGACCGCTTCCGTGCAGCCACACGTCCTTGAGGAGCCGCTTTAAGGAGTATACGGTTCCTTCTTCTCTGTCCAATGAATTGGGATCTCATGTATTCTGAAACGCATCTTCCTAGCGAGCACAATTACCTCGGTATCCCAAAACCAAGAATCACTCCGAGCCTCGACCGACAAGCGTTCTACCAGTGGACTTGAGAATGATTTGAATCCGCACTGATGGTCATGCACTCCGGTGTGGAATAGGAGTCGCACTAGGCGATTATAGGCAGCACGTTGTGGCGCACCAGGCGATCCATGCCGGCGATGCCGATCGCTGAGAGCAGGCCACCGATGGTCGTGGGGATCAGGCAGACCAGCAGGGCTATCAGCACGGTCGGTGACTGGACAGCGTTGTCGTAGATGGCAAACGGCTCCAACGTGAGGATGACGATCACAAAGATGATCGTAAGGGCCGCCAGCAGGATGGTCAGGGCGATCTCGTTGGGGGTCTTCTGGCGCTGCGCGCCCTCGACCAGGCCGATCATGCGATCGAGGAAGCTCTCGCCGGGGTTCGAGGTGATCTGCACCCTGATCTGGTCGGAGAGCACCTTCGTCCCTCCGGTCACGCGCTGCCGGTCGCCCCCGCTCTCCCGGATCACCGGCGCGGACTCGCCGGTGATCGCCGACTCGTCGACCGAGGCGATGCCCTCGATGACGTCGCCGTCGCCCGGGATCGTCTCCCCGCCGAGACCACCACCAGTCGCCCTTGCGCAGCTGGTCGCCGGCACCCGCTTGACGCCGTCGTCGGTGACAAGGTTGGCGAACGTCTCCGTCCGCATCTTGCGCAGCGTGTCGGCCTGGGCCTTGCCGCGCCCTTCCGCCATCGCCGTCGCGAAGTTCGCGAACAGCACCGTGAACCACAGCCAGAACGCGAGCCGACAAGAAAGAGATCCTGCTCGAACCGTTTCAGCCTCGCGACCAGAAGCCGTGCGAGGTAGAATGACACTGCGCGCCACCTCACCACGAACATCACCGGGTTGCGGGCCACGCTCGCGCGGGTCGAGCTTGCGGAACGAGCTCAGGATGGCCGGCCAGACGAGGCCCTTCATCGACGCCTCGATGCGGATGGTCGCGCGTTCCTGCGGTTCGTCAGCCATGTCGATCCACCCGAAGAGCTTGCCGGCGTACATGAGGAAGTGCTCGACGATCGGCCCGAGCGCCAGGACCGGGAAGATAGGTGAGCGCCCCGACGATGAGGATCACGCCGACCAGCAGCACGACGAAGATGCCGCCGGTCGGTGGGGAACGTGCCCGGCGAGGGCGGCACGGTCTTCTTGCCGGCCAGCGAGCCGGCCAGCGCCAGGCAGCGGGATGATGAAGAAGTAGCGGCCCCACATCATGCACAGACCGCCGATCGTGCTCCAGAACGCGACCGCTCGCCGTCAGACCGGCGAAAGCGCTGCCGTTGTTGCCGGTCTGCGAGACGAACGCGTAGAGGATCTCGGAGAGGCCGTGCGGGCCCGCGTTCAGACGGCGTCCTTGCCGGCGGGCACCACGCGCCGCCAGCGCGGCGAAGCCCAGCGCCGTGACGCAGCAAGCTAGAGCACGGCGAACATCGCGAGCTTCATCTCGCGGCCCTCGATCTTCTTGCCGAGGTACTCCGGAGTGCGGCCGACCATGAGGCCGGCGATGAAGACCGCCAGAATGGCGAATGACGAGCAGGCCCATGATGCCGACCCCGACGCCGCCGAACACCACCTCGCCGAGGGCGATGTTGAGCATCGCCATGCCGCCGGCCAGCGGCGTCAGGCTGTCGTGCGCCGCGTTGACGGCGCCGCAGCGAGGTGTCGGTCGTGACCGTGCGCAAACAGCGCCGAGTCGGCGATGCCGAAGCGCACCTCCTTGCCCTCCATGTTGCCGCCGGCCTGCGGTCGAGGTCAGAGCCTCGTTGGCGCCCAGCTTGGCGAGGATCGGGTTGCCCTTCTGCTCGCTCGCGTACATCACGCTCACGCTGATCGAGAACGATCACCATGGCGGCCGCAAACACCGCCCAGCCTTGCCGCTGGTTGCCGGCGAACGTCCCGAACGTGTAGGTGAGACCGGCCGGAATGGCCAACAACGCGAGCATCTCGAGCAAGTTGGTCAGAGGCGTGGGGTTCTCGTAACGGGTGGGCCGAGTTGGCGTTGTAGAAGCCCGCCGCCGTTGGTGCCCAGCTCCTTGATGACTCCTGCGAGGCGAAGGGACCTTGGGCGATCGCCTGCACCGTGCCCTGAACCGTCACCGCATGAGTCGGGCCGTTCAAGTTCTGCACGGCGCCCTGCGAGACGAGGAAGAGACCGATGATGATCGAAAGCGGCAGCAGCACGTACAGGAAGCTGCGGGTCATGTCGACCCAGAAGTTGCCGAGCTCGCGGCCCGAATGACGGGTGATGCCGCGGATGAAGGCGACGGCCACCGCCATGCCCACGGCGCCCGAGACGAAGTTCTCGCGGGCCAGGGCGAGCATCTGCGAAAGGTAGCTCACCGCCGTTTCTGGCACGTAGACCTGCCAGTTGGTGTTCGTGGTGAAGCTCACCGCCGTGTTGAAGGCCACGGTCGGGCTCATGTCGGGGATGTGTGCGGGGTTGAGCGGCAGGTGACCCTGCAGGCGCAGGATGAGGTAGATGAACAGCAGCACCGCGAGGTTGAACACGAGCAGAGAGATCGCGTAACCGGTGACCCCCATCTCGCGCGTCTCGTCGATGCCGCAGAGGCGGTAGGTGAGCTTTTCGACCGGCCGCACCACGCGGTCCATGAAGGTGTGCTCGCCGCGGAAGACGTGGGCCATGTAGGTGCCCAGCGGCTTCGCGATCAGGGTCAGCAGGACGACGTAGAGAACGATCTGCGCTATGCCCCACCCCATGGCCGCTCCCGCCCGCGCCTAGAACTTCTCGGGACGCAGGAGTGCGTAGAACAGGTACACGATCAGGGCGACCGAGATGATGCCGAGAACGAGGTAGGCGACGTTCACACGCTGTCCCTAGAGCCTCGGCGAGATCCGCGCGTAACCGATGGACAGCCCGAAGAAGGCGAAGACGATCAGCAGATAGACGAGGTCTCCCATGACTCCCCTGCGACTCCCCTTTGACACTGCCTGCGTTCGCGGACCGCTCGCACCGACGGCGCACCGCACGGTGAGAACCCCGCCGGCTCCTGCCGCCGAACACCCTACCCTATGTTCCTGGACCTTTGCCGTTGCGCGGCGCCCATGCACGCCGTGCGCACGGCAGCGTACCCGGCGCTTCCGTAAGGCGTCGTGAACAGCCAGCCGCCCTTCGTGAAGATTGCGTGAAGCCACCCGGGCGCACCTGCGGCGCGCCCGATGGGCGCGCCGCAGGTCGTTCACACGACGGCCGAGAGGCCGTGCGCACGTTGCGTGAGCGTCGTCTTACGACGACGACACGTGCTGGCGCACAGCGCTCGGCCGTAGGCTTCTTGCGGCTCTGCGGGCGCGAACCTCGCCGAGATCCGACACGGCACTCGTCGACGGACGCGCCATGTTCGTCATCTCGCCGTGCTCGCGGACCGTGACGTACACGAGGTAGGCGAGGCAGGACACCACGGTCAGCACGGCAACGCCGAACACGACGTCGATCGCGACGATGCCGATCCCTGTCAGACTCATGGTCGCCTCCTCGCAAGCCGCCGCCGCCGTCTCCGGCGACACTCATCAGCAGGCTACCCGCGTGGGCGTTAAGGGGCTGTAAAGAGACTCCACCCCGGCATAAAGAACCTCTAAAGACCGGGGCCGAGACGTGACTAGACGGAGCTGGGCGCCTCGGGTACCAACAGGCGAAAGCCGACGCCCGGCTCGGTGATGATGTAGCGCGGACCGGCGGGCGAGGGCTCGATCTTCTTGCGCAGGTGACTCACATGGACACGCAGTGTTTGGGCGTCCTCGACCCACTCCGGCCCCCAGACGTGCTCGAGGATCATCTTCTGGGTGACGACGAGGTCGGCGTTGCGCGCCAGGAATGCGAGGATGTCGAACTCGGTCGGGGTGAGGGCCACCTCGGCGCCGGCGAGCGTCACGCGACGGCGGGCGATGTCGATCTCGAGATCTCCGGCCACGACCACCGGCGGCGGTGAGGTGAGAGCCGCGGCTCGTCGCAACAGGGCCCGAATGCGGGCCAGCAGCTCGCCGGCTGAGAAGGGCTTGGTCAGGTAGTCGTCGGCGCCCTCGTCGAGGGCCTTGATCTTGTCGGCCTCGGCCGAGCGCACCGAGAGGATGAGGATCGGCGCCGTCATCCAGGTGCGCAGCTCGCGACAGACCTCGATGCCGCTGCGGTCGGGCAGCATGAGGTCGAGGACGACAAGGTCGGGGGGCTCGTCAATGGCCTTCATGAGCGCCTCGTCGGCGGTCGACGCCAGCGAAAGCACGTAACCGCGCGAGCCCAGGATCGACTGCAACGCCCGGCGGATCTGCTCCTCGTCGTCGACGGCAAGGATCCGCGTCGGTCGCTCCGGGATGCTCATCGCCCCTCCTCCATCTGTCTTCTCGTCGCACGACGAGCCGGGACACGCCGCTACGCGCGGGCCCCAAACATCGCAACTACCATATAGCATGGCGGCCCGATCGGGATCGCGGAACATCGCGCCTGTCGTGCGGGGCACCCTCACGCTCGGTGTCGGCGTCGCCGATCCCAGGCCCGCGGTGATCAGGCGCCGAGCAGGTTGTGCACGACAGGTCGATCAGCTTGATGCCGACGAACGGCAGGATCATCCCGCCGAAGCCGTAGATGAGCAGGTTGCGGCGCAGGAGCGCGGTCGCCCCGATCGCGCGGTAGCGCACGCCCTTGAGAGCGAGCGGCACCAGCGCCGGGATGATCAGGGCGTTGAAGATGACCGCCGAGATGATCGCGCTCTTGGGATCGCCGAGATGCATGATGTTGAGCGCGTTCAGAGGACCGTGTGCGCCGGGATTGGTCGGCGTAGGTGAAGGCGAACATCGCCGGCAGGATGGCGAAGTACTTGGCGACGTCGTTGGCGATCGAGAAGGTGGTCAGGGCGCCGCGCGTGATCAGCAGTTGCTTGCCGACCTCGACGATCTCGATCAGCTTGGTCGGGTTCGAGTCGAAGTCGACCATGTTGCCGGCCTCCTTGGCAGCGCGTCGTGCCAGTGTTCATGGCAACGCCGACGTCGGCCTGGGCGAGCGCGGGAGCGTCGTTGGTACCGTCGCCGGTCATCGCGACCATACGACCCTTCGGCCTGCTCCTCCTTGATCAGCGCGAGCTTCGTCTCCGGAGTCGCCTCGGCGAGGAAGTCGTCGACGCCGGCCTCGCGGGCGATGACCGCGGCTGTGACGTGGTTGTCGCCGGTGACCATCACGGTGCGGATCCCCATCCTGCGCAGATTGTCGAAGCGCTCACGCATGCCCGTCTTTGACGATGTCTTTCAGATGGATGACGCCGAGAGCGCAGTTGTCCTGGCAGACGACGAGCGGCGTGCCGCCCTGCGCGGCGACCCGCTGCGACCGCCGCGTCGAGCCGTGCGCCGGGACCTCGCCGCCCTGCTCCTCATCAAGCGCTTGACGGCGTCGGCGGCGCCTTTGCGGTACGCGTGCCGTTGAAGTCGACACCGCTCATTCGTGTCGTGGCGGTGAAGGGGACGAACGTCGCGCTCGTGCTCGGAGAGCTCGCGGCTCCGCAGCTCGTACTGCTCCTTGGCGCCAGCACGACGATCGAGCGGCCCTCGGGTGTCTCGTCAGCGAGCGAGGCGAGCTGAGCCACCTCGGCGAGCTCGCGTTCTTCGACGCCGTCGACCGGGACGAACTCGGTAGCCTGGCGGTTGCCGAGCGTGATCGTGCCGGTCTTGTCGAGCAGGAGCACGTCGACGTCGCCCGAGGCCTCGACCGCGCGGCCCGACATGGCGAGCACGTTGCGCTGCACGAGCCGATCCATGCCGGCGATCCCGATCGCCGACGAGCAAGGCGCCGATCGTGGTCGGGATCAGCGCGACGAGCAGCGCGATCAGCACCGTCTGCGACAGGTCGCGGTGCCCGCGTAGATCGCATACGGGCGCAGCGTCACGACCGCGGCCAGGAACGTGATCGTCAAGCCCGGCGAGCAGGATGTTGAGCGCGATCTCGTTCGGCGTCTTGCGCCGCTCGGCGCCTTCGACCAGGGCGATCATGCGGTCGAGGAACGACTGGCCCGGGCTCCTGGGTCACCTCGACCACGAGCCGGTCGGAGAGCAGCCTGGTGCCGCCGGTGACGGCCGAGCGGTCGCCGCCCGCTTCGCGGATCACAGGTGCCGACTCGCCCGTGATCGCCGACTCGTCGACCGAGCCGACGCCCTCGATGATCTCGCCGTCGGCGGGGATCATCTCGCCCGCCGACGACGACGACGTCGCCTCGCTGCGAGCTCGCGGCGCCGGCACCTCCTCGAGCGCTGCCGTCCGCGCAGACGCCGGTGGGCGGTCGTCGTCGTGCGCGTCGCGCGCAGCGCATTCGCCTGCGCCTTGCCGCGACCCTCGGCGATCGCCTCGGCGAAGTTCGCAAACAGCACCGTCAGCCACAGCCAGACGGAGATCACGCCGACGAACCAGAGCTGGCCGGTGTGCCCGCGCGCCAGGTCCGAGAAGAAGATCCCGGTCGTGATCAGGCTGCCGACCTCGACGACGAACATCACCGGGTTCTTGCAGCTGGAGGCGCGGGTCGAGCTTGGGGAACGAGTCGCGTACCGCCGCCCGAGCGAGCTCGCGCGAGAAGACGCTTGCCGCCTTGCTGCCATCACTTGCCTCCCACTTGTCGAGCGCGAGGTTGAGCGTCGAGGACGTTCACGCCCGGCTCGCCAAAGAAGCCCCACGAGCGCCCGGTCGGTGTTCTGCTTGATCAGCGCGCTCGACGGTGCGCGAGCGGCAGGTGGCGCACCGCGGCGACGCGACGAGCCTGGAGCTGCGCGTAGGCCGGCGAGATCTCGGGGTCGATGCCCGAACCGGAGGTGGTGACCGCGTCGACCGGGATGTCGTCGATCGTCAGCCCCGGGTTGTAGGGGCCGTTCGAGCTTGAGGATCGCCTCGGCCGCTGCGTGGACGTCCTTGGCGAGGGCCGGGTTGGTCGGTCCGAGGTTCGCGAACGTCGTAGCGGCGGCGTTGTAGGCGGGTGTCGTCGCCGAGGGCCGCTCGTGGAAGTAGCGTCGGCGATGTGAAGCTCTGGGCGGCAAGCGTCGAGCCGACGACGTTGCCGTCGACGTAGATCAGGCTGCCTTGCGCCTTGGCCGAGAACGAAACCTGCGGCGAAGCCGGTCATGAGCAGCGGGTAGGCGAAGCCGAAGATCGCGGTGATCGACGACGATGGCGACGAGTGAACGAAGATCGTACGCATCAGTGCATCAGCGCTTCGACGATCGGGCCGAGACGTAAGCGCGGGCAGGATCATCAGCCCGGCGGTGAGCGTGATCACACCGACGAGCAGCACGACGAAGGTCGGACCGTCGGTACGGAAGGTCCCGGCCGACGCCGGCACGGTCTTCTTCTGAGCGAGCGAGCCCGCCGAGGGCGAGGCCGGCGAGCATCGGCACGAAGCGGCCGAGGTAGCATGGCGACTGTGCCGAAATCGACGCTGAGACGTCGTCAGCCCGTAGCCGGCGAAGGCGCTGCCGTTGTTGTTGGCCTGCGACGTGTAGGCGTACAGCGTCTCGGTGAAGCCGTGGACGCCGGTGTTGAAGATCGAGGCGAGCCCGGCCGCTTGGTCACGATCGCGACCGCCGTCATGGTGAGCACCATCGTGGGCACGAACAGGGCTCCCAGCGCCGCAAACTTCATCTCGCGCGCTTCGATCTTCTTGCCGAACCACTCGGGCGTGCGGCCCACCATCAGGCCCGCGACGAAGACCGCGATCAGATGTAGAAGAACATGCCGATACAGGCCGGTGCCGACCCCGCCGAAGATCACCTCGCCGACGAAGAGGTTGACGAGCGGCACAGCGCCGCCGACCGCCGTGTCTGCGCATCGAAGCCGGCGTTGACCGAGCCGTTCGAGGCGTCGCTCGTTGCCACCGTCCAGATGGTTGTGTCCGCGATGCCGAAGCGGACCTCCTTGTCGGCACATGTTGCCGCCGCTCTGGCTGGGCCTGGCGTGAGGTTGACGCCCGAGTTGCGCAGCACCGACGAGCCGTGCTGCTCGGCCGGGAGGTTGACCGCGACACCGATCGCGAAGACGGCGAACATCGCCGCGAACACCATCCAGGCGTGCCGTCGGGCGAGCGACCATGCGCCCGAACATGAACACCTGGGCCGCCGGGATCAGCAGGATCGCGAGCATCTCGACGAAGTTCGAGAGCCCGGTGGGGTTCTCGAACGGCACGGCGGAGTTCGAGTTGTAGTACCCGCCGCCGTTCGTGCCGAGCTGCTTGATCGCGATCTGCGAGGCGACCGGGCCGCGCGCGATCGTCTGCGTGCGCGCCCTGCAGCGTTGTCGCCGTCGCGTGGCCGTCGAAGGTCTGCGGCACGCCCTGCCAGATGAGCACAACCGCGACAATGATAGACAGCGGCAGAAGGATGTAGACCAGCGAGCGGTAGAGGTCGCGCCAGAAGTTGCCCAGGTTGCTGCCCGAGCGCTGCGCCAGGCCACGTACGACCGCGGCTAGCACGGCCATGCCGACGGCCGCCGAGACGAAGTTCTGCACGGCGAGTCCGGCCATCTGACTGAGGTACGACATGGTCGCCTCGCCGGCGTAGTACTGCCAGTTCGTGTTGGTGATGAAGCTGGCCGCGGTGTTCAGGGCGAGCGGCGACGAGACCGCCTTCATGTGGTCGGGGTTCACCGGCAGATAACCCTGCAGGCGCAGGATCGCGTAGAGCACCGCCGAGAAGGCGAGGCTGAAGACGAGCACGGTCAGCGCGTAGCGCTTCCAGCTCTGGTCCTCAGAGCTCCCCCGTCCGAGGAGGCGGAAGAAGCCGCGCTCGACCGCATCGTCGCGCTTGCGCGTGTAGACCCAGGCCATGTAGCGGCCCAGCGGGTAGGCGAGTGCGATCAGAACGACGACGTAGAGCACGATCTGAGCGATTCCTTCGGCGCTCATCACAGGCGCTCCCCACGAAAGAGGGCGTAGACCAGGTAAGCGGCCAGGCACACCGAAACCGCGAGGCCGAACACGTCTGCCGGTGACATCACACACGCTCCAGCACGTAGAGGAGAGCAAACAGAAAGCCAAAGCAGGCGAGCGCAACGGCGACTGCCGCGATATCGAACATGGGATTCTCCCTCCCGGACTTCAGGACGAAGGCGGCGGGGGAGCCGCGGCTCTCGCCGCGGCTCCCCCGCACGTCAGGCCGCCTCGTGCAGCGAGTGGCTTTCGGGAGCCTCCCTGCGGGCGGGCGGCCTTGCCGCCGTCGATTTCGCCAGCGGCACCCCCTCGCGGCTCTTGCGGCTCATCTCGTCACCTCCACCGCCCGGGTTTCACCGCGTCGCCCTTGGTCCTCCAGCGCCGGCGAAGCGCTCCCGAGCGGAACACGATCTTCAGATGAGGACGCTGTTCCCCGCATATCATTGCGAAAGCGTTAAATGGAGCCGCAAGTAGTTAAGGATTCGTGAACGACCGCGGGGACACGCGGACGCGGGAGATGCCGCTGGGGCCGTGCGGCTAAGGCAGAGTGCTCAGGTTCGGAGCGCGGACCACCGTCGAGGGGTCGGCCGTGCATATCGGGCCGGCCGGCCGGCGATGCTCATCGCTCCTCCTCGCTCTCGATTGCGTCGGGCGGCAGGTCGATCACGAAACGTGCCCCATGGGGCACGACATCATCGACGCGGATGGTGCCGCCGTGCGCTCGCACGATCTCGCGGGTGATGGCCAAGCCGAGCCCGGTGCCCGAGCGCGCCTTCAGGCCGGTCCGCCGTCCGCGATAGAACTTCTCGAACACCGCCTCGTGCTCGTCGGCCGAGACGCCCGGCCCCTCGTCTTCGACCCAGAGCAGCGCGCCACCGCCCCCAGTCGCCTGGGCGCCGACCCGCAGTGCCCCCCCGCCCGCGTACAGCATGGCATTCTCGAGCAGGTTCTGGAACACCCGCACGAACTGCTCGAAGTCGACGCGGAGTGGCGGCAGGTCGTCGGGCAGGGCGATTGTCACCTGGGCCCTTTGATGGACGGGCAGGGCGCCGAGGCTCGCGGCCAGGACGTCGAGAAGCTCGTAGAGCTCGCGGTGTGGTTCCCAGGCGCGAGCCTCGAGCCGCGAGAGGTCGAGTAGCGCTCCGATACTGTTGTTGAGGCGGGCGACATCGGCGACGATCGCCCGCAGCTCGTCGCGCACGCTCTTCTCGTTCCAGGGAACGTCGCTTTCGAGCAGGTTGCTGACCGTGGCGGTCAGGGCGGCGAGCGGCGTCTTGAGCTCGTGCGAGACCGACGACAGCAGGCTCGACTTGAGACGGTCGGCTTCGCGCAGGGCCTCGGCCGCGGTGGCGACCGTCTGCAGCCGCTGCCGTTCGAGGAAGGTCGCGATCAGGTTGGCGAGCGAGGCCAGCAGGCGAGCGTCGGCGGCGTCGTAAGGGCGCTGGTTCACCCTGCCGGCCACGCTGAGGACACCGACGACGCCGGTCGCGCTGCGCAGCGGCAGAAAGACGCCGCCGCTACCCTCCGGTACCTTGAACCCTTCGCTCGGAGAGCGCGTCTCGGCGGAGTCGACCGCCGTCGGGCGGGGCAGCCCGACCGGCGCGTCGTGCGCGTAGACCCAGTGGGCCACCGTCGCCGTGCCGCTATCGGGTTCGTCGGCCGGCGGCGTGACGCAGAAGGTGGTGAGAACGTCGTCGGCGCCGACGAACAGGGTGGCCGACGCGGCGCCGAGCAGACCGACGATCTCGCCCAGGATGGTCTCGGCCATCTGGCCGGTCGACGCCTCCGACACGAGGCTCGCCGAGAGCCGGTTGAGGGCCGCCGTCTCGTGCTCACGAGCCAAGGCCCGCGCCTCGCGGTCGCGCATGCGGCCGGTCTGCACGCCCATCACCACCCCGACCGCCAGGAACGCCACGAGCGATAGCCAGTCCTTGGGATCCTGCACGGTGAGCGTGTGGTAGGGGGGCAAGAAGAAGAAGTCCCAAGCAAAGAAGGCCAGGACCGCCGCCAGCACCGCCGGGCCGGCGCCGCTGGCGCCGGCCACCAGCACGACGAGCAGGAGGTAGAGGAGAGCCCACTGGCCCTTGGCGAAGGTGTCGCGTCCCGGCAGGAACAGCGCGGTCGACAGGGCGATGGCCAGGACGGCCAGCAGGTACCCGTGGCGGGACAGACGAGTGAACGCGCGGCGTAGCATGCGACCTCAAACGAGAGCGGATGGCGTGTCGAGAAGCGATTCTACGCCGCGGCGGCGGCCGCGACAGCGGCGGCGCCGCGACGGTCGCGGCGACGGGGTTGCGCCGGCGGCCGCCGGCGGAGCGGAGCGGAGCGTACCGCCCGACGGCGCGTCAGGCGTCGCGCGTCAGCCGCTCGACGCCGCCGTCGGCATGGCCCACGAGGACCTCGTCGGTCATGCCGAAGAAGAGGCCGTGCTCAACGACGCCGGGCAGCGCCTTGAGCGCGGCGGCGAGGGCCGGCAGGCCCTCGCCGCCGCGCGCCGCGAGCTCGCAGTCCACGATGAAGTGTCCCTCGTCGGTCACGAACGGCCGGCCGTCGGCGCCACGCCGCAGGGTCGCGGCCGGCACGAGCTCCAGGAGCTCGCGCCGGGTCTCGCGCCAGGCGAAGCGCACGATCTCGACCGGCAACGGGTGGTGTTCGCCCAGGTACCCGACGAGTTTGTCGTCTTCGACCACGATGAGCAGGCGAGCCGCAGCGCGGGCCACCAGCTTCTCGCGCAGGAGCGCGCCGCCGCCGCCCTTGAGCAGGTCGAGCCCGGGCGCGACCTCGTCGGCGCCGTCCACGACCAGGTCGAGGAGCGCCGCCGGAGGTCTGCCGCCCTCGACCTCGCGCCGCCTGAGAGCAAGCTCGTCGAGTGAGACCACGGCAAAACCCGCGGCGCGCGCCAGGCGGTCGGTCTCCGCCGACGCGGCCACGCAGAGCAGCGGCGGACCGGCGGGCCAGCGCTGGGCGGCAAGCTCGATGACCGCTACGACGGCGCGCCCTGAGCCGAGCCCGATGGTCGCGCCGGCCGCGAGCCGCTCGACGGCGGCGCGGGCGGCGGCCGCCCGGGCGGCCGCCGCCCGCGCCGCCTGAGGCTCGCTACCTGTCTGTCTGTCGTCAATCTGTCTCGAAGCGCTCACGCCGCCACCGTCGTCGTCGGTCACCGCCAGCGCCACCCGTCGCGACCGCGCGTCGCGCGCGCCGGTCGACGGCGGCGCCGCCGTCATGATTCCCCGGGCGGCGCGCCGGCAGGCCTCACCCCGTGGGGCGACTAGTGACTCCCGCCCCGTAGGCTCGAGGGGGCCGCCGGACGGGTGAGCGACACGAGGCCGCCGGCGAGCGCCATGCCGGCCGCCACGAGCATCGCCAGACGGTAGCCCTGGGCGTAGAGGCCGGCCGCGTCGACCGCCTGGGCGCCCAGGAAGATGACCTTGCCGCCGACCGCTCCCAGCCTGGAGCCGGCGATGCCGCCGAGCAGGGCCACCGAGATCGCCTGGCCGGTGAACCGCATAGTGCCCAGAAACGAGCTCGCGATGCCGAGCTGCGTGCGGTCCACCGAGCCCATGACGGCCGAGGTGTTCGGCGCGCTGAACGAGGCCATGCCCAGGCCCACGACCGCGAGCGCGATCATGACCTGTGCGGTGGAGGCGTCGTCGGGCATGGTCGACAGCAGCGCGAGGCCGGCGGCGATGACGATCATGCCGCCGGTCGACAGGAAGCGCGTGCCGATCCGGTCCGACAGCCGGCCGGCGACGGGCGACAGCGCGGCCATGAGGATCGGTTGGGAGATCAGGAGCAGCGCGGCGTCCTGCGGAGGCCGATGCTGGACCACCTGCAGGAACACCGCCGTGAGGACCGTCACGGCGTTCATGGCCGCGTAGTTGAGCAGGGCCGCGAGGTTCGCCGTGGCGAACAGCCGGTTGTGCCGCAGCAGGTCGAGGTCGAGCATGGGGTCGCGGACGCGCTTCTCCGTCGCCACGAAGGCGCCGGCGGCGAGCACGGCGGCGGCGAGCAGCCCGATCGCCTGCGGAGAGCTCCATCCCCAGCCGAACCCGAAGGTGAGCGGCACGATGAAGGCCGCGAGCGTGGCGCCGAGCAGCACGGCGCCGGCGACGTCGAAAGAGCGCGCCGGCGCCGGCGCCACGTTCTCCCTGTCCTTTCGTTCGGCGTGCAGCAGCGGCCGGCCGGCCACCAGGGTCGCAAGGCCGACCGGGATGTTCACGAAGAAGATCCAGCGCCAGCTGTCGACGGCCGCCGGCCAGGTGAGATGCTGCACGATCAGGCCGCCGACCAGCGGCCCGGCCGTGAGGCCGACGTAGACCCACATCGTCATGAAGCCGAGGGCGCGACCCCGCTCCGACGGCGGGTAGGCCGCCGTCACCATGGCCGCCGCGGTCGCGCCGAGCAGTGCTCCGCCGCAGCCCTGCACGACGCGCGCGGCGATCAGCACGGCGGCCCCCGGGGCGAATCCGGACACCACCGAGCCGGCGGTGAACGTGATCACGCCGATCAGGAAGAACCGCGTGCGGCCGCGGTCGTCGGCGAGCCGCCCGAAGGGGATCAAGAGGACACTGACGGCCAGCAGGTACGCCGCCTGGACCCAGATCGCCTCGCCGTAGTTCAGGCGCAGTCCCTTGCCCATGGACTTGAGGGCGACGGCGACGATGCTGCCGTCGAGCGGCGTCATGAAGATGCCGATCGAAGCCAGGATGAGGACGCGACGACGGTGGCGATAGAGCTCGGTCTCGGACCTCGCTCGGACCGGGGTCTCAACTGCCATGCGGCAAAGGTACCACGGAACGAAAGCGTCCTGGACGTACGAGAGAGCTGCCGCCTACGCCGTGCCGGCCGTCCGCGACGAGCGCAACGCGCGCAGAGCGGCCTCGTGACGCTCCCACAGCGCGTCCCAGCGCGACGACTCCTCGTCTTGCGGCGCGATCGTCTCGAGAGCGGCCGGGGCGGCGGCGGGCGAGGGGCCATGGCCGACGGCCATGGCCGCCACCGCCGCCGCCCCCAGCGCCGAGTGCGCCGTCTCCCCGTCGGCGGCATAGACGACCGTGCGCCGGCAGGCGTCGGCGAGCTGCCGGCGAAACACCGGGTCGGCGCCGCTTGCGCCGGCCATGCGCACGACGCCGCGCGGCAGGCCCGCCTGGTCGAGCACCGACAGGCAGCGGCGTGATTCGAGCACGACGCCGTCGACCAGCGCCCGCGCCACCTCGGCCGCGCCGTGGGCGAGGCTCAGGCCGAAGAGCGCCCCGGAGATGGTCGGGTCCCACAGGGCGCCCTGCTCGCCGGGCCCCAGATACGGCAGGAACGAAAGGCCGTCGGCGCCCGGTTCGACTCGCGCCGCCAGGGCCATGAGCGTCGCCTCGTCGCCGCCGGCCTCGCGCAGCAGCCCCGCCAGCCAGCGGAAGGCGCTGCCGGTGGTGAGCAGGTCCATCTCGAAGCCCCAGCCGTCGAGGCCGGCCAGCGGGGTGATGAGGTAGCGGTGGGCGGGGTCGATCACGAGGCGGTCGGCGACGCCCAGCAGGACGGTGCTCGTGCCGGCCACGCAGGCGACGTCGCCGGGCCGGGACACGCCCAGTCCCAGGCAGCCGAGCACCGAGTCGGCGCCGCCCAGGCAGACCGGCAACCCGGCCGGCAGGCCGAGCCGCGCCGCCGCCGCGGCCGACAAGGGCCGCGTCGCCGTAGAAGGCAGCACCGGCGGCAGCGCCGGCAGGCGGGGAAGGCCGCCACGACCTCGTCGAGCCACGCTCGCCGCCAGCGAGTCCGTAGCAGCCGAAGCCGGTGGCCGTGCTCGGGTCGGTCGCGGGCTCGCCGGTCAGCCGCCAGAACAGCCAGTCCTTGGCGCCCAGCAGCCGGCGCGCGCGTCGCGCCGCCCGCGGCGCGACGCGCGCCAGGCGCAGGTACATGGGCAGCAGGTAACGGCCGTCGACCCACTGGCCGGTGAGCCCGTAGAGCCGCTCGCCGTCGAAGCGGGCGCGCAGCGCCTCGCCTTCGGGCTCGGCGCGCCCGTCCTCCCAGGTGAGCGCCGGGGCGACGGGCTCGCCGCCGTCGTCGGTGATCACGAGCGTCGGGATCATGGCGGACAGGCCGACCGCGGCCCAGCGGTCGGGCGGCGCGCCGCCGGCGGAGAGCGCCGCGACGGCCGCCTCGACCGCCGTCCACCAGTCGGCCGGCGACTGCTCGGCGGCGCCGGGCTCGGGACGCGCGGTCGGGTAGCTCGCGTGGGCGCGGGCGGCGACGTCGCCGCCCGCGCCCACGGCCACGGCCTTGAGGCTCGACGTGCCCAGGTCGAGCCCGACGAACAGGCTGTCGCCGGTCACGGTCTCACCACCGGGCCTCTCGGGCTGCGGTCGCTCACCGCTTCACCGTCGCCCTCACAGGCCGAAGCCCTCGCTCGGCGGCTCGCCGCCGTCGAACGCCTGGTCGACCTTGTCGCCGAAGCTCGTGGTCGGGTCGCTGTAGAACTTGGCGTGACCGACGCCCTTCGACACGAACGACAGGATCAGCCCGAGGATCGCGAGGCCGAACCCGAAGACGAGGTTCGTCGTCGTCAACTGGCCGGTGACCAGCGAGTAGATGATGACGAAGGCCATGAAGGCGGCGCCGAAGCCGGGCAGGATGCCGCCCAGGATCAGGTTGCCGGTGCTCTTCGAGATGACCTTGCGGTAGTACCAGATCGCCGTGAACGCGGTCAGGAAGTAGAAGATGGCGGCCATCAGGCCGAGCGTGCTGACGATGTTGTCGAGGGCGCTGCCGATGCTCGAGAAGAGTGTCGAGCCCCACAGGAAGACGATGTTGAGCAGGCCCAGCAGGATGGTGGCGTTCCACGGCGTGAGGTAGCGCCGGTGGACATTGTCGAAGAACCTGGGGAACACGCGGTCGCGGCCCATGGCGAACGAGATGCGCCCGGAGCTGACGATCGCCGCCTGCAGGCTGGCCAGCGTGCCGCCCAGCACCGCGACGATCATGACGTTCTTCCAGAAGCTGCCGCCGATCTTGTCGCCCACGAAGGCCAGGATGTTGGCCTGGTTGGCCACCATCGTGCCGAACGGGGCGATGCCCTGGAAGGCGAAGATCACGAACGAGTAGATGAAGAAGAGGATGACCACGCTCAGGATGGCGGCGCGGCCGGCCTGTTTGCCCCTGGCCTCTTCGCTCACGTAGGCGGCGGTGTCCCAGCCGGAGTACAGGAAGATGGCGATCAGGATGCCCGAGATCAGGCCTGTCCTGGGCAGCGTGAACAACGAGTCGATGGTCTTCACCGAGCCGGACAGGCCGGTGAAGTAGATCATGACGATGGCCGCCACGGCGAAGCCGATCATGAGCGCGTACTCGAAGACCGCCCAGGCCCAGTTGAAGTTGGCCGAGAGCTTGATGCCGAGGGCGGCCACGATGAGCACCAGGATGTCGAAGATCGAACCGACCAGCGCCACCCAGTACTTGTCGTTGGCGACGCTGTTCGAAAAGAAGCTCAGGAAGTAGGTGCCCAGCGGCACGGTCAGGCTGGTCGTGCCGATGGTGTAGTACATCAGCATGATCCAGCCGGCGAAAAAGCCGGCGTGCGGGTTGAGGGAGCGGCCGACCCACGAGTAGGTGGCGCCGGCGCTGGGCTGCCAGGCGTTCAGGCGCTGGTAGCCGATGGCGATGCCGATCATCGGGATGAAGCAGATGAGGATCGCCATGAAGGTGTGGTAGTACACGGCGATCATGAGGCCGACGATGCCGACGGCGATGCTCTGCGTCGGCCCCGAGCTGGCCAGGGCCATGATCACCACGTCGCCGACGCGCAGGGCGCCGGCCTTGAGGCCTCCGGCGCCGGGGCCCGGCGCTACCGGGTCGCGCGGCGGGCGGATCGTGACATCAGACATTGTCCTCCCCCTTTCAGGGTCGTGCGGTTGGCCGGGGACGGGTGGGCTTGGAGTCCGGGTCCGGCGGTGCGGCGCGGTCTCCGGGCGCGCCACCGGCCGGCGCGACGCTCCAGTCGCGCAGGTCGCTGCCGCGGAACACGTGGCGGGCGGTCTGGCCCGAGATCGAGAAGACGACCTCGGAGGCCGGGTACACCTGCTGGAAGCAGTCGAAGGGGCGGCTGTGGGTGTCGAAGCTCACGCCGCGCAGCCGCACGACCTGGTCGCCGCGGCCCAGCTCGAGCAGTCGGCGCTCCTCGGCGCTGGGGGCGACGACCTCGAGGAACTGCTCCTCGTAGTCGTCTTCGAGGCCGTAGCGGCGGGCCAGTAGCCGGTAGAGCGAGTCGGCCACCTCGGCGGTACGGGCGTCGAGGGCCGGCGCCAGCGCGACGGGGATGACGGCCTCTTCGACGATCATCGGCCGCCCGTCGATGATGCGCAGGCGCCGCACCCTCCAGACGTCGTCACGGGGACCAAGCTGGAGGGCGTGGGCGAGCGTCGCCGAGGGGCGCCCCTGCGTGACGCCGAGCACCCGGGTCGTGATCTCGTGCGCGCCGTGCTCCTCGGCAAGCGTGCCGAGGAGTCCGCCGGCGCGCCCCGGCGCGCTTACTATGCGCGGCCGGGCGACGAACGTACCCGACGCCCTGGTGGCTGTGCACGCGGCCCTCGTGCTCGAGCTCGGCGAGCGCGCGGCGCACGGTGATCAGGCTCACGCCGGCCATGGCGGCAAGGTCTGCGCGGCTCGGCAGCAGGTCGCCGGGAGCAAGGTGCTCCTCGGCGATCAGGCTGCTCGATCATCGCCATCACGTCCTGGTAGCGCAGACGCCTGGGCGCCGGCTGTCGGCTGGCTGCCGGCCGGCTCCGGCTCGCGCCGGCCGCTCCTCCGGCTGCCGGGCCATCTCCGACCGCCTCCCCGCTACCTCGCGCCGCTCTCGGCGGCGAGGATGGGGAACACCTCGGCCGCCGCGGCGAGCGTCTGGTCGATGTCGGCGGCGCTGTGGACGAGGCTGACGAACAGGTTCTCGAACTGGCTGGGGTGGAAGATCACGCCGCGCAGCAGCATCTCCTGCCACCAGCGCGTGAAGCGCGCCTCGTCGGCGTAGGCGCGGGCCTCGCGCCAGTCGTGGATGGGCTGCTCGCTGAACCAGATCTGGAAGACCGTGCCCAGGCCTGTCGACCTGCGCCGGGATGCCGTGCTCGGCGGCCAGGTCGCGCAGGCCCTGGGCGAGCCGCTCGCCGAGCGCCCGCTGGCGCTCGTAGAGCCCCGGCTCCGGCCAGCACGTCCATCGTCGCCGACACCGCGGCGCACTGCACGACGTTGGCGTTGTAGGTGCCCGAGTGCGAGTAGCGGCCGTCGTCGATCATGCCCATGACCGCCCGGCTGCCGCCGATGGCGGCCACCGGGAATCCGCCGCCGAGGCCCTTGGCCATGGTCGTGAGATCGGGCGTGACCCCGTACCACTCCTGGGCGCCGCCGCGGCTGAAGCGAAAGCCGGTGATGACCTCGTCGAAGATGAGGATAGCGCCGTGCTTGTGCGTCTCGGAGCGCAGCAGCTCGAGGTAACCGGGCCGCGGCAGGATGCAGCCGGTGTTGAACATGGCCGGCTCGGTGATCACCGCGGCGATCTCGTCGCCGTGATCGTCCATCACTCGCTGAAAACTGTCGAAGTCGTTCCAGGACAGGACGATGAGCGTGTCGGCGAGCTCCTGGGGCACGCCGGGGCCCGAGGCCACCGGCCGGGGATGATCGGCCGGCCCGGCCTCGTCGGGATCGACGTGGTTGCTCCAGTACACGACGTCCTGCCAGCCGTGGTAGTGGCCCTCGAAGCGCACCAGCAGGCGCCGGCCGGTGATCGCCCGCGCCAGCCGGACGGCCGTGCCGACGGCCTCGCTGCCGGAGTTGGTGAAGCGCACCATCTCGACGCTCGGCACCGCCTCGACGACCTTCTGCGCGGCCTCGATCTCGAGCTCGTAGGGCGCCCCGAAACAGGTGCCCAGCGCGGCCACGGCGTCCTGCACCGCCGCGGTGACCACGGGGTGACGGTGGCCGAGGATCATGGGCCCGAGACCGAGGAGGTAGTCGACGTACTCGTGCCCGTCGACGTCGGTCATGCGCGAGCCCGTGCCGTGGGCGATGAACGGCGGGTACGGGACCCAGCCGAACTTGAACGTGCGGGCGCTGCTGCCGGCGCCGGCGGGGATGATGCGGCGAGCTCGCTCGAACAGCTCGTGCGACCCCCGCATCCGCTCGTCGTATCGCGCTGCGAAGTCCATGGGCATCTACTCCTCACGAGCCGCCGCGGAGCGGACTTGGTATACTCTGTATGCTCAGTGCGGCACCCATCCTACCCGAGTCGCCCGGCGACCGGCAACCGTGGGGACTCGGCGGAGAAAGCGAGCGGCCCATGAGCTTCATGCGCGACGAGATCTTCGAGCAGCCCGACATCGTGGCCCGTCTGGCCGCCGACCTCGCGCCCTACCGGGCGGCGGTGGCCGGCGCGCGGACGGGAGGCGCGCGCTTCGTGCTCTACGCCGCCCGCGGTACGAGCGACAACGCCGCCGTGTTCGGCAAGTACCTGTCGACCATCCACGCCGGCCTGCCGGCCGGCCTCGCCGTCCCCAGCTCGGCCACCGTCTACGACACGCCGATCGACCTGCGCGAGTGCCTCGTGGTGGGCATCAGCCAGAGCGGCGAGACGCCCGACGTCGCCGAGTATGTGGCCCACGCCCGAAAGGCCGGGGCGACCACGATCGCCATCACCAACGACGACGACGGCCTGCTGGCGCGGCAGGCCGACACCGTGCTCGCCACGCACGCCGGCCACGAGCGCGCGGTGGCGGCGACCAAGACCTACACGAGCCAGCTTGCGGTGCTCGCCCTGTTCTGGGCGACCTGGTGCGACGACGCGGGCTTGCTGGGCGCGCTCCAGACCGACGTGCCGGCGGCCATGCGCGCCGCCCTGACGCTCGACGCCGAGGTCGCCGAGATCGCCCAGTGGCTGCGCTTCAGCGAGCGCCTGCTGGTGACCGCTCGCGGCTACAACTTCGCCACCGCCCTCGAGGCGGCGCTCAAGTTCAAGGAGACCTCGTACATCGCCGCCATGCCCTACTCTGCCGCCGACCTCATGCACGGCCCCATCGCCATGGTCGAGCCGGGCTACCCGGCGCTGCTCTTCGCCCTCTCCGGCCGAGCGCTGCCCGCCATGCGCCAGCTCGAACGCGATCTGCTGGAGCGCAAGGCCGAGCTCGTGGTCGTCGAGGATGCACGGGAGGGCGAAGCGGCCGGCGGCGCGGCCTGCGCCTGCCGCAGGCCGCGCCCGAACCGCTCTCGCCGCTCGTCGCCATAGTGCCCGGCCAGCTCCTGGCGCTGCATCTGGCCGAGGCCCGCGGCTACGACCCCGACAGGCCGCGGGGGCTGAACAAGGTCACGAAGACGATGTGAGAGCCGGGGCCGGGGCGGCAGCATGGCCGCCCCGGCCCCGGCGGCCGAATCCCGTGAACGGCGAAAGGCGGCTGCAAGCAGCCGCCTTTCGCCGCGGGCCGTCTATCGGTGTCGCCCTACTTGTTGATCCAGTAGTGCTCGAAGTCGAAGATCCACACCGGGTGCAGGTAGATGCCGCCGGTGCGCTTGGAGTGCAGCGTGGTCACCGTCTCCTGGTAGAGGGGCACGCCGGGCGCCTGACTCATGATGTAGGACTGGATGGCCTGGAACTCCTTCAGGCGGGCGGCCGGGTCGGTCATGACCTGGGCGTTGGCCATGTCGGTCTCGACCTTCGGGTCCCACCAGAAGCTCGGGTTGGTGCCCTCGTCGATCGCCGAGCTCTTGCTGAACAGGCTGATGATGTAGTCGAACGGGTCGGGGTAGTCCATCCACCAGTCGTTCAGGCCGATACCGACGGCGCCCTTCTTGCCGATGAGCGTCCAGTACGACGGCTCGGTCGAGCAGTTTGATGTTCGCCTTGACGCCGATCTGGGAGAGGTCGTACTGGATCGACTGGATCACCGTCGGCCAGGGCGCGACGTTGTGCGAATAGAGGGTCGTGGAGAAGCCGTTCGGGTAGCCGGCCGCGGCCAGCAGCTGCTTGGCCTTGGCCGGGTCGTAGCCGTAGAAGTTGCCGGCGGGACCGTCGACGTGGCCGGGCAGGCCGGCCGGGTAGATCTGGTTGAGCGGCAGGCCGGTGCCCGAGAGCAGCTTGACGATCTTGGCGCGGTCGATCGCCCACGAGAGCGCCTGGCGCACGGCGAGGTTGTCGAACGGCTTGACGGTCACGTTGAAGAACAGGTAGTCGAGCGCGATGGCCGGCTCGACCACCACCTGGCTCTTCCACGTTGCGCTTGTACGTCAGGCTCGGGAAGCTGGAGGGCGGGATGTAGTCGCCGAGCAGGTCGGCGTCGCCGTTCTGCACCTTGAGGACGGCGGTGGTCGGCGTGATCGAGAACTCGAAGTGGATCGCGTCGAGGTAGCCCGCCGTCGTCCCCGTGTAGTTGGTGTTGCGCACGAGCAGCAGGTCCTGGCTGGGCGTCCAGTGGTCGCACACGTAGGGACCGGTGCCCAGCGGGTGCCGGCCCACCTGCTTGCCCCACTTGGCGACCCATTCCTTGGCCACCGGTGCGCTGAAGGGCATCTCCATGATGTTGAGGAAGGTGGCGATCGGCTTTTGCAGGTCGACCTCGAGAGTGTACTTGCCGGTCGCCTTGTAGCCGGTGATGGTCTTGGCCTTGCCGTTCGAGAAGGCCTGCAGGCCGACGATGCCGGTGTAGTAGCCCTTGGCCGGCGCCGTCGGCAGGCTCATCATGCGCTGGAAGCTGTAGACGAAGTCCTGGGCGGTGCACACGCGATTGACCGGCGGCGCGAACTTGATGCCCGGCCTGATGTGGAAGATGTAGGTCTTGCCGCCGTTGGTGATGCCGCCGTTGGCGACGGTCGGCACCTCGGTCGCCATGTCGGCGACGATCTTCGGTGCCGGCGGCGCCCGGCGCACTGCGTAGTTGAGCAGGTTGCCGAAGATGGCGTGCTCGATGGCCCAGCCGTTGCCTTCGAAGTCGATCGCCGGGTCGAGCGTCTGTGGCTCGCCCTGGAAGGTGACGATCAGCGTGCCGCCGCGCTGCGGCGTGCCGGTCTGCGCGGCGCTCGTGCTGCTGCCACTGCTGCTCGTCGAACTGCTGCCGCAGGCCGACAGCGCCACCGCCAGTGGCGGCGACCGCCAGCGGCAGACCGCGGCGTAACGCGCAGCCCGCAGGCGCGGCTTGGGGATCCCACTCATGAAGGCTCCTTTCGTGCCCCTCCCGGCCCCTCACGACCGGTGTGCTAACGTTAGCATAGCCTCGACCACCTGACCGCAAGAGGAGCTGCCCGGTGCGACCGACCGACGACGACCTGATCGACCTGCTCCGCGACCTCGTGGCGATCGACTCTACCAACCCCGGCCTGGTGCCGGAGGCGGCGGGCGAGGAAGCGCTCGTGCGCTTCCTCGCCCGCCGCCTCACCGCCGCCGGCCTCGAGGTCGACGTCTGGGAGCCGCGCCCCCACCGTCCGAACATCGTCGCCAAGCTGCCGGGACACGGCCGCGCCGCGCCTTCGCCGGCTGCCGCCACGGCCTCCGGCGACGGCGCCACGGAGTCCGGCGCCGCGGCGCCCAGCCTCATGCTCGTCGGTCACCTCGACGTCGTCGGCGGGCCCGCGGAGCTGTTCACTCCGCAGGTGCGCGACGGCCGACTCTACGGGCGCGGCGGCAACGACATGAAGGCCGGCCTCGCGGCCGCGGTCGCGGTGGCCGAGCGCCTCGCCGCCGAGGCGAGCGCGGCCGGCGGCAGGTCGCCGCTGCGCGGCGACCTGTTCGTGGCCGGCTGCGCCGACGAGGAGTGGGAGAGCTTCGGCGCCGAGTCCCTCGTCGCCCGCTACCACCCCGACGCCGCGATCCTGCCGGAGCGCACCGACCTCGACGTCACGGTCGAGCACGGCGGCTTCAGCTGGTTCGAGATCGAGAGCCGCGGCGTCGAGGCGGCCGGCGCCGAGCCCGAGAAGGGCGTCGACGCGATCGCCCTTCTGGGACCCGTGCTCGACGGCATCGCCGCTCTCGACCGCGAGCTCGAGGCCCGGCCGCGCGCGTCGTACGGGCGCGGTTCCCTCCACGCCTCGACGATCGCCGGCGGCACTCAGTTGCCGGCCTACCCCGGCCTCTGCCGACTGGGAGTCGAGCGCTGCCTGATCGCCGGCGAGTCGGTCGATCAGTCGCGGGCTGAGATCGAGGCGCTCCTCGAGGCGGCCCGCGCCGCTGACCCGCGCTTCGCCGGCGCCAGCCGACTCGTGGTGGGTCGCGAGCCCGTGTCGCTCGAGCGCGACCATCCGGTCGTGCGGGCGCTCGTCGCGGCGGCGGCGGCCGAGCTCGGCCGGGCGCCGCTCGTGCGCGGCGACATCGGCTGGGCCGACTCGGGCATCTTCGCCGAGGCCGGCATCCCCTGCGCCCAGTTCGGCCCGATCGGCGACGGCGAGCACACGGCGGCAGAGTGGGTCGATATCGAGTCGGTCAAGCTCGTGGCGCGCGTGCTCGAAGCCGCCGCCCGCCGGTACTGCGCCTGACGACGACATGGTCCGCGCCGTCACGCTCGACTTCTGGAACACCCTCATGGACGACTTCCACCCGCCGGCTCGCGAAGAGCTGCGGGCCGCCCGCCTGCGCGAGATCGTCGCCCCCTACGGCCACGAACCCGATGCCGCCGCCGTCGGCGCCGCGTTCGCCAAGGCCTGGCGGCACTTCGACAAGGTCTGGTTCAAGAAGGCGCGTACTCCCACGACCGCGGAATCGGCCGCCGTCATGCTCCGGGCCCTGCGGATCAAGCTGCCCGACGAGGCCCGCGAGCGCGTCGTGACCATGCTCGAGGAGATCATCCTCGAGTCTCCGCCGCGGACCGTCGAGGGCGTTCCCGAGACGCTGCCGCTGCTGGCCGAGCGCTACGCCCTGGCCGTCGTGTGCGACGCGGCCATGACCCCCGGCCGCATCCTGCGTCGCGTCCTCGAACGGCACGGTCTCGAGCAGTGGTTCGCGGCGTTCTTCTTCTCCGACGAGCACGAGTTCTCGAAGCCCGACCCGCGGGCCTTTCTCACGCCGCTCGCCGCCCTGGGCGTCGCGCCCGACGAGGCGGTCCACGTCGGCGACATGCAGCGCACCGACATCGCTGGCGCCCAGGCTGCCGGCCTGCGGGCGGTCCACTTCGTGGGGGTCAACCCGTCCGACCTGCTGGCCTCCAGCGCCGAGACCGTCGTGTCGCGCTTCAACGAGCTGCCGGCGGCCATCGGCCGCCTCGGCTGACCCTCGTCCCCGCCGAGGTCGTGACTCTGCCACTCGCCGTCGCCGCCTGGGGCTGGCCGGTCGTCGCCCTGCTCGCGGCCGCGGCGGTGGTCGCCGTCGTGTCCGGACACCGCCGGCTCGCGGCCGACCCGGCGGCAAGGCGCCGCTTCGGGCGCGTGCTGGCCCTGCTGGTGGTCGCGCCGACCGTCGTGTTCGCGATCGTCGCCGGCGTCGTCGTCGCGCAGGGCACTCCTTCCTGGGACACGTCGATCCTGCGCGCTGATGGCCCGCCACCAGCGGCCCACCGTGCACGTGGTCGTGAGAGTGGTCAGCGAGACCGGCAGCGTACCGGCCGTGCTGGCGCTGCTGGCGGCGGCGCTCGCGGTACTACTGATCGCCCGGCTGTCTCGGGAGGCGGCGTTCGTCGCCGCCGCCACGCTCCTGTCCATGGCCGTCAGCGGCATCATGAAGCTGGTGATCGCGCGGCCCCGGCCCGAGGTGATCGCTCAGGTGCCCGGCAGCCTGTCGTTTCCGAGCGGCCACACGATGAGTGCCACCGGCTTCGCCGCGGCGCTCGTCATCGTCTTCTGGCCGACACCGCTGGCGCCGGCCCGCGCTCGTCGCGGCGGCGCTCTACGCCGCCGGCATCGGCCTCACGCGCATCTACCTGGGCGCACACTACCCCTCGGACGTCGTCGCCGGCTGGGCGCTCGCGGTCGCCGTCGTCTGCCTGACGTGGCTGGCCTTCGCGTGCCGGCTCGAGCCGGCTGCGGCCGAACCGCATCCGGCCGCAGCCGGCCCCGACGACAAGAGCCCCGCCCAGGGAGAGTAGACCTCGAGATGTGGGTCGACCGCTCCGGACGGCATATGCTGGGACGATGATCGACGACCTGACAGTCTGGTGCGAACGGGCGCTCGAGCTCGGCGCCGAGGCCGCCACTCCGCTCGCGCCGAACCTTGTCGAGACCGCCGAGTGGGTGCGCCTCAAGTGCCAGTTCGGCTGCGACGGCTACGGCCAGTGCCGCACGTGTCCGCCCGACTCGCCGACGCCCGCGCAGACGCGGCGGGTGCTGGACGAGTACTCGGCGGCGATCCTGCTGCGCAGCGGGCCGCACGAGGTCTACGACGAGCACGACGAGCACTACGTCGTGCTGCGCCGCGCTGCCGCCGACCTCGAGCGCGAGTTGTTCCTCGCCGGCCACCACAAGGCCTGGGCGATGGGCAACGGCCCGTGCGACGTCTGTGAGGTCTGCGACCGGGACGCGCCCTGCGTCGATCCGGCGCGCGCCCGGCCGTCCATGGAGGCCTGCGGCATCGACGTGTTCGCCACGGTGCGCGCCGCCGGCTGGGAGGTCGAGGTGGTCCGCGACCACCGCGACTCGTACCGCTTCTTCGCGCTGGTGCTGGTCGACTGAGATTCGCCCACCGGCCGCTCGCCGGCCGCGGCCGGCGAGCGGCGGCGAGCGCGCGAAAGACTGTGGAGATCGACCCGGCCCTAGAGCATGGCCGAGGCGGCCGCGAGGCGGCCGACCGCCTCGTTGCGCCCGAGCGCCCAGAGCGACTCGAAGAGCCCCGGGGTGACCGACTGCCCGCTGATGCCCAGGCGCAGCGCGGCGAAGACGGACTTGGCCTTCACCCCGAGCTGCTCCGGTAGAGCCCGCACGGCGGTCTCGATCTGCTCGACCTCGTAGCGCTCGAGCCCCGCGAGGCACACCGCGGCCGCCCGCAGGATGCGCTCCGCGTCGGGGACGGCCACCAGCTTCTCGAGCGCTTCGCCGGCGATGGCCAGCGGCGTGAAGAGCCAGCCGGCCAGGCGGATGAAGTCGGCCAGCACCTCGACCTTCTCCTGCACGAGCGGGGCCACGAGCGCCGTCAGGCGCTCCTGGTCGTCGCCGGGCGGCATGGGCGCGAGCTGGCCGAGCTCGACCGCCTCGGCGAGCTCGCTCTCGCCCTGCGCGGCGAGCAGCCTAAGGGCCGGCGGCTGACCGTAGAAGCCCACCCGCTCGAGATAGGCCTGCACGCGCGCCGCGAAGTCGGCCGGCGCCATGGCGCGCACGAAGCGCCCGTTCATCCAGCGCAGCTTCTCGGGATCGAAGATGCTGGCGCTCGTCCCCAGGCTCTCGACGTCGAGGTGGGCGACGAGGTCGGCGAGGCTCCAGGTGATCATCGACTCGTCGAACTCGGTCGACAGAAAGCAGAGGTAGTTGCGCACCACCTCGACCAGGAACCCCATGGCCGTGAGCTGCTCGAGATTGGTCGCGCCGTGGCGCTTGGAGAGCTTCTTGCGATCGGTGCCGAACAGCAGCGGCATATGCAGGAAGTGCGGCGCGGGCGCGCCCAGCGCCTCGTAGATGAGGATCTGCCTGGGCGTGTTGGAGATGTGGTCGTCGCCGCGGATGACGTGGCTGATCGCCATCGTTACGTCGTCGACCACCACGGCCAGATTGTAGGTGATGGTGCCGTCTGAACGCTGCACGATGAAGTCGCCGATGGTCTCGCAGGCGACCTCGACCGGGCCGCGCAGCAGGTCGTCGAAGGTGGCCGTGCCGGGACGCACCCTGAAGCGCAACGTCCATGGCTCGCCGGCGGCCTTGCGGCGGGCGACCTCGCCGGCGGGCAGGTCGCGGCAGGCGCCGCCGTAGACCCAGGGTCGCTTCTCGGCCCGCGCCGCCAGGCGCTCGGCGTCGAGCTCCTCGGGCGTGTGGAAGCAGGTGTAGAGGTGGCCGCCGGCCAGCAGCGCGTCGATGTGCTCCCGGTAGATCGCCTCGCGCTCGGTCTGCCGGTACGGACCGTGGGGCCCCGGCTTTTCTGGACCTTCGTCCCATTCGAGCTCCATCTCGCGCAGGGAGCTCAGGATCTGGGCGATCGCCGCGTCGGTCGAGCGCGACGGGTCGGTGTCTTCGATGCGCAGCACGAAGTCGCCGCCGTGGCGGCGGGCGAAGATGTAGTTGTACAAGGCGGTGCGCGCCCCGCCCAGGTGCAGGTAGCCGGTGGGGGACGGTGCGAAACGGACACGGACGGCGGCGGTCATGGTGGCCCATTCTACCCTACGGTCGCCTGCGGGCCGGACGGAGCCCGGCCCGCAGGCACGCCGGCGCGCCTGCAACACGCTCACTTCGGCGTCGTAACGGGTACCGTGCCGTCAACAGAATCGACGGGAGGAGCCGTCATGAGACATCGAACCTTGCTGCGGGCCGTCGTGGGCCTGCTCTTCGTCGTGGCGGCGGCCTGGATCGTCGCGGTAGCCACACCCCTGGCCCGTGCCGACCGCGGCGGCGGCCCCAAAGTCTCGAAGGCCTACACGATCCCCGCCTCGGCCACGGCGGTCCTGCGCTGGACCTTCGAGAACCCTCCGACCGCAGCCGTGAAGGCGGTCTTCCAGATCTCGCGCGACAAGACGCACTGGACGACGCTCAAGGTCGTCAAGGTCGCCAAGGGCGCCAAGAAGGTGCGCACGACCTGGAAGGCGGGATCGCACCCAGAGGTGCGCTACTTCCGCTTCGACACAGCGATCAACAAGTCAGACCTGATCAGGATCAGGGTGAAGTAGCGGGACGCGGGCGAGACGGGCCGCGGTTCGGCGCGCGTGGCGGGCCCGCCCCGGGGCATCGGGGAACGGCCGGCGCTCCTCGCGCGAGACGCCGGGGCCGGCCCTTAGGGGACGACGAGCGCCGGCAGAGACTTGACCGCGGCGGCGTTGTCGGCGTCGCCGGCGAAGCGCACGCGCAGGCTGACCGCGCCCGGCTGCGCGGTGTAGACCAGGCGAAACGTCGAGCGCGCCGTCGTGCGCGCGTGGGCGACGGCCTTCCAGACGCCGCCGCGCAGGAGCTGCAGGACGAGCGGCACACCGCCGCGCAGCGGCCTGAAGGTGCCGCTCACCCGGACGACGCCCGCGCCCGTCGGCGCGGCGGCGCGGGCCGTCAGCAGCGCGCGCACCGAGACGCTCAGCGCCGCCGATGTCGTAGCCGTGAACGGCGACGGGGCGACCGGGTTCAGATCGGCCTGATAGCTCGTCGTGAAGCGCGGCGCGACCGTGACCACGCCGCCGCCGCCGGCCCCGATCGTGACCGGCTTGCGCGTCGCGACGCCACCGCCCTGCCCGAAGATCGTGACGCCGGGCAGAAAGCCTATGGCGTAGCTTTGGGCGACGCTGTCGGAGGCGTGCACGGTGAGCTTGACCTTGCCGCCCAGCGGCAGTGTGATCGCGCTGCTCGTCAGGCCCAGGGCGACCGTTGTCGGGGAGGTCCAGGCGACGACGCTGCTTGCGGCCGTGGTGCCGGTCGTGGCCTGCACGGCTATGACGTGGCGGGTCGTGGCCGGCGCCGGGGCCGGCGCGATCGCGCCGGTCGTGAAGCTGAAGCTCCGGCTCGCGCCGCTGCCCGACAGGTTGACCGCGATCCAGGCGTCGCCGTCGACGCTGTACTGCACGTCGTGCGGCACGAAGATGCTGATGCCTTTGGCGAAGGCGCGCCCCTTGGCGTTGTGGCCGGGCTGCCAGGGGTGCTCGACCGCGACGCCTGAGACCGTCGCCCCGGCGCCGTCGAGCACCGGCTTCTGAAGCTTGACGGTCGGCTTTGTGTCGACCACGTCGGGCAGGCCGTTGCGAGTGACGCGCCAGCCGATCTGGCCGGCGGTCGACGGGCAGATGCCGCCGACGTTCGTGTCGGTCCCGTACGGCTGTCCCTCATAGGCCGCCAGGCCCTCGCTGCCGCCGCGCATGATGCAGACGTCGTGTGTCGAGCCCCCCTGGACGGCGTTCGCGTTCCTGACCCACAGGTAGCCCGAGTAGAGGTCGCCCGTGCTCGGATACCCGGGCGGCGCCGCGTACTCGTCGAGCGCGCCGAAGACGTGGCCGATCTCGTGAGCGAGCACGCCGTCGAAGTGGCCCGGCGTGTAGGTCGAGTCGTCGTAGGTGGTCACGGTATAGGGGCCGAAGAGATCGAAGGTGTAGGCGAAGGCGCCGTCGGGGAACGCGCCGGGCGTCGGGTCGTGGGTCGCCGCGGCGTCGTCGTGCAGGCTGTCGACGACGTACAGGGTGAACGCCCAATTCGTGCCGTTGGCCTTGCGCACAGCGTTGTCGTAGGCGCGCTCCGGCGGCGGCGAGTCGGCGGCGCCGACCGCCCTGTCCAGCAGCTTCGCCATGATCGGGTGGCGCCAGGCCTGGTCGTTCGTCGAGGCGATGGTGATGGGCTCGCGAGCGACGGCGACCTGGCGCGGCGCCCCGACCTTGCCGGCCGGCGGGATGACGAAGGTGAGCCGGACGGCGGCCGGAGCCTGCGCCTGCCACCAGAGCAGCGTCTTCGAGACCTCGCCGATGATGTAGGCCTGACGCGGCGTGAGGCTACGGGTAGGCCGGGTCGTACTGGTCGTACGCCGGGTCGGGGTCGAGGGTCTTCCAGCTCTCGGTGTGCTCGTGCGCGTTCTTGCCGGTGCTCTGCGGGAAGATGACGCTGACCGCGACCGAACCGGCCGCGTAGGCGGTGGGCGCGGACGCCGTCTGCAGGTGGCGAGGCTCCCCAGGAAGGCCGGCGCCGCGAGGCCCGGTGGCGGCGCCTGGCCGGCCGCGCCCGTAGTGTCGGCGAGCTTGAGGTCGGCGGAGAGCGACGGCAGACCGGCCGGCACGACCTCTGGTCGCCGGCGGCCGCGGCGGCCGCGGCGGCGGCCTGGCCGTTCAGGACGGCGAGCGCGGCGGCCGCCGATGTCGCACCCGCCGGCGGCGTCGCGTGAGCCCGCAGGACCACGAATCCCCGGGAACGCAAGCGGGCCGCAGCGGCCGCCGGGACGCGAGCCAGCGCGGTGCGCGGCAAGTAGACGATCGCCGGTCGCACGCCGTCGGCCGCGAGGGCGCCGATGAGAGCGTCGGCGTCGGCGAAGTCGTGGGGCGCGACGACCACGGCGTCGACCGCCGCGGCCGGTGCCGACAACGCGGGCGACGACGCGACCGGCGCCGCGACTGCGCCGGTCGGCCGGGCCGCCTCGAGCGCGACCGGTCCGCTGAGCGCGGCGATCGCACCCACCGCGGCCAGCAACCGTAGGCCACGGCGCGCCGTCGATGCCAGCGGACGCGGTCTGCCGGGATGTCGCGCGATGAGGGGGACCATGGTCGACCTGCCGACCATGCTAGGGTCGGTCCCGGCGAACGTCAAACGCGCCATTTCTTTCGCCATGCCCTCACTTTCTGGTACCGTACCGGCTCCGTCCTTCTCATAACGTTTGAGGGAGCAGTGTCCGAACACATGCTGCGCATCGTCGTCCTGGTCAAGCAGGTCCCCGACACCGCCAACGTCACCGGCGAGGCCATGAAGGACGACGGCACCGTCAACCGCGCGGCCCTGCCCGCGATCTTCAATCCCGAAGACCTGAACGCCCTCGAAGAGGGGCTGCGCCTCAAGGACCGTTACGGCGCGCCGGGTGACCGTTCTCACCATGGGGCCCCCTTCGGCCGCCCAGGTGCTGCGCGAGTCGCTGTTCCGCGGCGCCGACGAAGTCGTCCTGCTCTCCGACCGGGCCTTCGCCGGCGCCGACACGCTGGCCACGAGCTACGCGCTGGCGCGGGCGATCGAGCACCTGGGCGAAACCGACCTCGTCCTGTGCGGCCGGCAGGCGATCGACGGCGACACGGCCCAGGTCGGCCCCCAGACCGCCGAAAAGCTCGAGCTGCCGCAGATCACCTGCGTGAGCCGCGTCGACGAGCTGGTGCCGCCCGGCGACCCGCCCGGCGACCCCGGCTCGATCACCGCGACCCGCTCCGTCGAAGACGGCACCGAGACCCTGCAGGCGCCGCTGCCCGCGCTGCTCACCATCGCCGCCGACGCCAACGACCCGCGGCCCCCGAGCGTCAAGCTCGTCATGACCTACAAGGACGCGGTCGCCGAAGCCATGCCCGGCTACGACGACAGCTACCTCGACCCCGACTCCGACGACGCCGAGGTCTGCATGGTCGGCCGCGACGGGCGACCGGTGTGCCGGGCCAGGATCGTCCAGTGGGACGCGGCCTCGATCGAGGCCGAGCGCGAGCTGGTCGGCCTGCGCGGCTCTCCGACCCGCGTCAAGAAGATCGACAGCGTGGTGCTCGCCGCCGGCGAGACACGCCTAGTCGAGCCGACCGCCGAGGGCGTGCGCGCGCTGGTGCGCGAGCTGATCGAGGAGCACATCCTTGGCTAGCCCCGCCGGCGAAGTCTGGGTGTTCGTCGAAACGGCGCGCGCCGGCGACGGCGGGCTCACGGTCCGCACCCGCAACGGGGCCGACCGGACCGCCGGCCTGCGCGCCGCCGAGGTCAGCCTCGAGCTCCTCGGTCACGCCCGCGAGCTCGCCGCCCGGCTCGGCACGCGGACCGGCGCCGTGTGCGCCGGCGGCGAGTCGGCGCGGGCGCTCGCGCCCGCGCTCGTCGCCGCCGGCGCCGACACCGTCTACCTCGCCGTCCACGACTCGCTCACCGAGTATCTCGCCCAACCGTACGCCCGCATCGTCACCGAAGCCGTGCGCCACTTCCAGCCGCAGATCGTCCTCTACGGTGCGACGACGACCGGACGCGACCTGGCGCCGCGGGTCGCGTCGGCGCTGCGCACCGGTCTGACCGCCGACTGCACCGACCTGCGCATCGGCGACCACGAGGTAAAGGGCGTCGAGTATCGCGACCTGCTCTACCAGATCAGGCCGGCGTTCGGCGGCAACATCATCGCCACCATCGTGAGCCCCGAACATCGCCCCCAGATGGCCACCGTGCGCGAGGGCGTCTTTCGCTTGCCCGAACCCGACGGCGGCCGCACGGGCGACCTCGTCGAGCTGAACGTCGAGCGCGTGAGCGGCCCGCTCGCGGGGCGCAACGGCCGGCCGACGGCCGCCGGCGGGCCCATCCTGCTCGACGACCTCGACTTCGCCGTGGCGCTGGTGCGCCGGGCCCGCGAGGAGAAGTCGGTCGACCTGAAGGGCGCCCGGGTGGTCGTGTCGGGCGGCGTCGGCGTCGGCTCCGCCGCCGGCTTTGCCCTGCTGCGCGACCTGGCGAACACCCTGGGCGGCGTCGTCGGCGCCTCGCGCGCCGCCGTCGACGCCGGCTGGATCGGCCGCGAGCACCAGGTCGGCCAGACCGGCACCACGGTGCGCCCCAAGCTCTACATCGCCGCCGGCATCTCGGGCTCGGTCCAGCACCGCGCCGGCATGGATCAGTCGGCCCGCATCCTGGCCATCAACACCGATCCTCAGGCGCCCATCTTCTCGGTCGCCCACTACGGCATCGTCGGCGACCTGCACGAGATCGTCCCCAGGCTGATCAAGGCCTACCGGGAGAAGGGATGACGCCGCCGGCCCCCGCAGCCCGCGCGTCGGCCGGCAGCCCGTCGCGACGAGGCCCACGATGAGCAACTTCTACACAGACGACCCCGACCTCGCGCGCCAGCTCGAGACGCTCGACCTGCGGCGCATCGTGGCGCTGCGCGAAGACGACTACGAGCAGGCCCACGAGTTCGCCTACGCGCCGCACGACTACGACGACGCGCTCGACTCGTACCGTCGCACGCTCGAGATCGTCGGCGAGATCGCCGGCGAGTTCGTCGCCCCGCGCGCCGAAGACGTCGACCGCGCCGGCGCCACCCTCGCCGACGGCGAGGTCTGCTACGCCCCCGGCATGAGCGAGTCGCTCGCACGACTCACGCAGGCCGACCTCATGGGCATCACCCTGCCGCGCCGCTTCGGCGGACTCAACTTCCCGGTCACGGTGTCGGTCATGATCGTCGAGATGATCTCGCGCGCCGACCCCGCGCTCATGAACGTCTTCGGCCTCCAGGACATCGCCGAGACGGTCAACAAGTTCGCGTCGGACGATCTCAAGCAGGCCTACCTGCCGCGCTTCGCCTCCGGCGAGGTCACGGGCTCCATGGCGCTCACCGAACCCGAGGCCGGCAGCGACCTGCAGAACGTCCAGCTCAGGGCCACGCTCGGCGCCGACGGCGTCTGGCGCCTGAACGGCGTCAAGCGCTTCATCACCAACGGCTGCGGCCAGGTGTCGCTCGTGTTGGCGCGTTCCGAAGAAGACACGACCGACGCCCGCGGCCTGTCGCTGTTCCTCTACGAGCGCGACGAGCACATGAAGATCCGCCGCCTCGAAGACAAGCTCGGCATCCACGGCTCGCCGACCTGCGAGCTACAGTTCGACGACGCGCCGGCGCGGCTCGTCGGCGAGCGCCGGCGCGGCCTCACCACGTATGTCATGAGCCTCATGAACGGCGCCCGCGTGGCCATCGCCGCCCAGGCCCAGGGCATCGCCGAAGCCTCGTACCGCGCCGCCTCCAAGTACTCCGACGAGCGCGTGCAGTTCGGCGGGCCGATCCGCAACCTCACGGCCGTGGCCGCCATGCTGGCCGACATGAAGGTGGCTCTCGAAGCCTCGCGGGCGCTGCTCTACGAGACGGCGATGATCGTCGACACCAAGGAAGGCCTCGAGAACCGGATCGAGCAGCTTCAGTCGGGCGCCCGCGCGGCGGCCGACGACGACGAGCTCAAGGAGCAGCGCGCCGAGCTCAAGAAGTACACGCGCCTCGCCGCTCTCTACACGCCGCTCGCCAAGGCCTGCGCCACCGAGATGGCCAACAGGGTCGCCTACGACTCGCTGCAGATCCACGGCGGTTCGGGCTACATGCGCGACTTCGCTGTGGAGCGGCACGCCCGCGACGCGCGCATCACCAACATCTACGAGGGCACGACGCAGCTCCAGGTCGTGGCCGCCCTCGGCGGCGTGCTGTCGGGCACCCTCGCGGCGCGCCTCGACGAGTACGACGCCGGCGACCTTTCGGCGACCCCCGAGCTCCTCGCCGGCGTGCGCGCGGCGCGCGAGCGCTGGACCGCCGCCGTGGCCCACGTGCGCGCCCTCGACGACACCGCCTTCAGGGACTTTCACGGCCGCCGCCTGGTCGAGGCGGCCATCGACCTCATCTGCGCCTATCTTCTTCTGGGCGCCGCCCAGCGCGACGCGCGCAAGCTGCTCGCCGCGCGCTACTTCGTCGAGCAGATGAGCGTGCGCGTCGAGGGTGCCGCCCACGCCGTGCTCGGCAGCACGCCGGCCGCGATCGACGCCCTGCAGGCGCTGGGGCGCGACTAGACCAGGCGGCCTCGACCGGTCTCACGCGAGACCATGACGGAGTGACGTCAGGTCACGACGGCGCCCATGTCAGGCGCGTGTAAAGCGTGAGAGGACTCTTCAGTCGTCCCAGTTCGGCGGCAGGATGATCGCGCTCAATGGATCGTCGCCAGACCCCTCGTCCGGCTGGTCCTCGTCGTCGGGCTCGTCACCCTGGAAGGCGTCGGGCGAGGCACCGCACACCTGGAGACGATTGCCGCCAAGCGACTGTGCCTGCGCCAGGGCCTCGGCGGCGCAGCTCGAGAGCTCGTCCGCGTCCTCGGCGTGCCGGGGGAACCCGGCGATGCCCACGCTGAGCGTGAACGTGCCAAGCAGCTCGTGGTCCTCGTTGCGCAGCTCCATGCCGTCGATCGCGGCCCGCAGCCGCTGGGCGACGAGCGCCGCTCCATGCTTGAACGGCTCCGTGTTGGGCAGCAGCAGGCCGAACTCGCCGACGCCGTGCACGCAGGCCACGTCCACCTTGCGGCGCAGGCTCGCCGTCAGCAGCCGGACGATCGCCTTGAGGACGGCATCGCTTGCCTCCGGGCCGCGCTCGCGCACGAACTCCTCGAAGCCGTCGATGGCGACGAGGAGGATCGACAACGGCTGCTTGTAGCGCGCGGCGCGGGCCGTTTCGGAGTAGAGCCGCTCGTAGAAGTACCAGCGGTTGAAGAAGCCGGTGACGGTGTCGACCGCGGCCTGGCGCTGGAGGCTGCGGCCGAGCCGCTCGTACTCCAGAGCGACGGCGACGTGGTCGCCGAGCACCTGGAGGACGGCCATCTCGTCGGGGGTGAACCTTGGCAGCGGCCGGCCGTGAATGTCGATGTACCCGGCCGCGTCGCCGGCCACGACCAGAGGCACGACCAGCCGGATCGTCTGGGCGCCCGTGCGCGCCTGGGCGGGGCGCCGGCGTCCGATCGCCCTGAGGGCGAGCGCGTCGGGCGGCTCATCGGCGTGGCCGTCGCCGTGCGGCGCCCCGGTGTCCGGCGCGAGGCGCACGAACGACCCGTCCTCGAGGTGCTGCCAGACGTCGATCTCGTGCTCGACGCCCGGCAGGAGTCTCGCCACCGCGGCCGAGAAGCAGGACAGCGTCTCGCGGCGATCGAGCGTGGCGGCGAGCGTGCGGCCCGATTCGGCGAGGTTCATGACATGCTCGGCGTGCTCGTCGCTCACGCGCCGCGCCGAGACCGTCCGCACCCCCAGCGCCGCCAGCCGGCACACCCGTTCGAGCAGCGCGCGCTCGACGTCGGTCAGCCGGCGCACCGCCCGCCGTTCGACCAGACCGAGAACGCCCACGACCTCGTCGCCATCGAGGAGTGGAACGTCGAAGTAGCTGCGGTAGCCGCGCCGTTTCATCGAGGCGGCAAGCTCGTCGGACAGGTCGGGATCGTCGGCGTGGCGCTCGACCAGCTCCCTGCGCTCGAGCAGCCGCCGCAGGTCGGGACGCTCGTCGAGCGCCACCCGCGTGCCCACGGCGCCGAGCTCGACCGTATTCGCCTCGTCGTGTCGCCAAACGGCTTCGTAGACCGCGGCGTCGCGCTCGAGGTCGAACGCCCAGATATCGACGAGCCACAGGTCGAAGACGCGCCCGACCTCCGCCACGAAGGCGGCGAGGCCACCGCGCGATGTCAGCGCGGCGACCAGCGCCTCGTCGGCGCTCTCGGCGCCACCGGCGGTCTCACGAACCGCGCCACGGCGCTCGGCACGCAACGCCGTGACGTCGTCACCGCGACCCTGTTCGGGGCTCACGACCCTCCGATGGCTCGATTGTTACCGGTGCAGTCGTTGTCGGCAGCCGGCGCCCGCTTCGATAGGGGCCCGGCAGCGCCGGCGCTTCACGGTCTCGCCTGGGCCGGCCGGCCGCCGCACCTGGGGGCGGCCGGGGACCGCCGCGCGGCGGTCCTACCGCTCGGCCACGGCCGCCTTGCCGCGCTGGGGCCGCCGCGGGCGGAACCGCTCGCGGACGCAGTCGAGCGCGTAGAGCAGCGCGGCCAGCTCGACCTGGGCGGCCGGCCGCGGGAGCACGGGTTCGACCGCGGCCTCGGCCGCAAGCCGCCGCACGCCCTCGCGGACGCGCCGCTCGGCCTCGTCGGCGCCGGCGGCGAAGACCGGGTCGGCCGCGGCCATGGGATCGGCGCGGACCATGACGGCGAACTGGCCCAGGCGCCGCAGAGCGGAGAGCTCGCGCAGCTGGACCGCGTCGACGAGCTGGGCGACCGTGGCTTCGGCCGCAAAGGCCGGCTCGCGGCCGAGCAGCTCACGCTCGGCCCGCAGGCCAGTCTTGGCCGCGATCAGGTACGAACGAACGGCGCGCAGCCAGGGCGACTCGGTGACGAGGTGAGCGGCGACTTCGGGAAAGCGCGCCCTGAGCCAGTCCGCGTGGCTCCGCTCACGCTCGATCCCGGCCAGCCGGGCGGCGCGCCGGGTGACGCCCGAGCCGCTCGTGTCGGCGATCATCCGGGTGCTGAACAGCGGCGCCTCGACGGCCATGGTGAAAGCGTCCCAGGCGGCCGCCGCGTAGTCCGCGGCGCTCGTGCCCGACTCGAGCGCCACCGCCGCGTCGACGCCGCTGCTAGACAGGTAGTCGTACTCGGCTCTCAGGCCGAACTGCCGGTAGGCGGCGTCGCCGAGCGGCTCGCCGAAGGGGACCGCGGGCTCGCCCAGATGGCGCGGCAGGCCGGCGGCGTCGGTCGCGGCCAGCAGGTCGGCGCGCAGAGTCTCGTCGTCGTCGGAAAGAAAGAAGCGCACCCCGCAGAAGCCCGGGTCGGGCAGCGTGATGAGGCAGTCGACGGGCTCGCGGTCGATCACGGCCATTACGGCGGCCGCTTCGGGCAACGGCCGGGTAAAGGCATAGCGCTGGTACGAGAACGGAAACGACCACACGGGATCGTCGCTCGCGGCCGGCCGGTAGGCCAACAGCTCGTAGCCGGTCAGGTCGGTCGGTCGGTCGAACCAGCGCTCGTTCAGCCGGGCGCCGTCGGGGTCGCCCACCCGTACGATCGAGAAGCGAAACCCGAGGCGCGCGCTCAGGTCGGTCGACGCAAGCTGGGCGATCAGATGCTCGAAGGCGAGCGCGCCGCCGGCCGCAGCGGCCGGCGAGAAACCGACCACGACGGCCCGCAGCGGGCCGGCGCCCACCTCGAGGCAGCGCAAGGGGTGACCGTCGCGCGACACGCCGCACTGCCAGGCCGTGATTCCGGAGCTCGCGGCGAGCAGCCGGTCGGTCGAGGCCTCGATCTGGTCGACGGCGGACAGGCCGGCGGCCTCCGGCAGGCTCGACACGACGTCGTCGTAGCGGGGGAAGGTCGTCACGGTGACCGTTACTCTAGCGAGCCGGAAGGCAAAGCTAAAGTCCCGGGCCGAACGTGCCGATAGGGCACGTACCCCCTTCACAACGGGCCTGGGTTCCGCAAGTCGCCTCATGCAGAGGCGGCGTGCAGTTCCCGGGCCCGTTCCACTTGGGGCAGCCCCCTCGGCAGCGGTGACGCGCCCGGGCGGTTCTGGTAGATTGGCGCTGCTATGAGGAGATTCAGGTGATCTACTCGGTCGTCCCGCCCGAACTCGGCGAAGAGTTGTATGCCCGCTTGGTCGAGCGCTACAAGGACAACCCCAACATCACCGTCATCATGGACCGCCGCAAGGGCGATCGCCGCAAAGACAGATCCGGCGGCGGCGGTCGCGAGACTCGCGACCGCCGCCGCCGCCGTCTGCCGGGCTCGTTCGACGTCTGACATCTCCGACAAGGCGCTCCGTCCCGAGGATCCCTCGGCCATCCGGGCGTCCGACACCCCCGTCGAGCTGTCGTCGCTCATGCAGCCCGCCGACGCCAACTTCATGGGCGTCATCCACGGCGGCGTCATCCTCAAGCTGATCGACGAGTCCGCCGGCACGTGTGCCTACCGGTTCGCGCGCACTCGCGTGGTCACCGCCTCGATCGATCGCACCTCGTTTCACTATCCGGTGCAGATCGGCAACCTCGTCGTGTGCAAGGCGAGCCGTCAACTGGGCCGGCCGCACCTCGATGGAGATCGGCGTGCGGGTCGAAGCGCGAGGATCTCGACACCGGCGCCTGGCTGCACACCAACTCCGCCTACATGGTGTTCGTGGCGCTGGGCGACGACGGCCGTCCCACGACGGTGCCCCGGCTTCTCGTCGAGACCGCCACCGAGCGGCGCCGCTGGGCGGCCGCCGAACAGCGCCGTCGCGTCCGCCTCGAAGAGCGCGAGGCCAGACCCCGGAGTTAGCCGGCCGGCGCCGCGACCGGCGCGACGCCTTCTCTCCTCAGCAGTTCCGCGAGTGCCGACTGGGCGATGTCGAGCTGGTCGCGGGTCGGCTCGCGGGTCGTGAACACGCGCTGGATCGTCAGGCCGGGGGCGCGCAGGAGATCGGCCAGGGGATGGCCGCGATGGCGCGCCATCCACGAGAAGATCTCGAACGCCGAACCGAGCGAGACGAGCCCCACGGCCAGGGTCGACAGGGGGTCGTTGTCGCGGCCCGTCGCCCGCAACGCGAGGCCGCCGGTCAGGTTGGTGAGCAGCAGCGGACCCAGCAGGTTGGTGCCGCAGCGGTCGTGCTCCTTGGCGGCCGTCCCAGGGTCGCCGCCGGTCTCGTAGGCGGCGACGCTCTTGTGCTCGGCGCCGTGGAGCCGCGACAGTTCGGTGGCGCGCACCGCGAGCAGCGCCGGCACGATCGACAGGGCTGAGACGAGCAGCTCGCGCACGAGCGGCGCGCTCTTCATCGTCTTGCGCAGCACGACGGTGGCCGTGGCGCTCGCCAGCGCCGCGGCGAGCATCGCCGGCTCTTCCTGGGGCAGCACCGGCCGGCCCAGCTCACGGCGCATGGCCGGCAGGGCGGTGGTCGTCTCGATCAGTCGGGTGACGCCCCGCACCACGGGCACCCGGTCGAACGCGCCGCGGCCCGGCAGGCGGCTCTTGGGCCCCGAGCGCACCTTGACGCTGCCGTCGGGAAGCCGCACCGCGGCCGCCCAGTTGTCCTCGCTTTGCAGGAGGACTCCGTCCCTCAGGGCCATGCCCCCGATGCGCAGATCGGCCACCGTGATCCTTTCGTTTCCGAGCGGCGGGCCGCAGGCCCGCCGCGTGTTCGTCACACCGCCGAGCGCCGTGCGCCTGCGCCTTCACCGGTTTGTTCCCGGATGCGATGCCATACTACCCGGCGCCGCCCCGGCGTGCGCTTCCCATCGGCCGATCGGCTGTCCTTTCGGCCGAGTTGGCCTATACTGCGGGCACGCCCTGGCTGAGCGCTCGCCGGGGCGCGTACCGCCGGCGACGACAGGAGGTGGCTGATGACGGATTCCGAGGCAGCGAGACGGAAGGCAGTCGTCTTCTGAGCATCTGAGCTCACCCGAAACGCGGCTGTCGTTCATCGAGCCGCCCGAGGGGCGGGGCGCCAACCGGCCCCCGCCCCTCGCTTGTTCTACCACCGCCCGCGCGGGCTGCCGACCGGTCGGTCGCCCGGCCGCACGGGCGCCGTGCTGTAAGCTTGCCGCGATGCCCGCGACGTTCCGCATGGTGGCGACCGACCTCGACGGTACCCTGCTTACGCCCGACGGCGTCGTCACGCCGCGGCCGCGGGCGGCGCTGCGCGCCGCCCGCGCCCGCGGCCTCCCGGTGGTCGTCGTCACCGGCCGCCCGCCGCGCGGCGTGCGCCGTCTCGATCTGGGCGGCCGCGTCGAGGTCGCCGTCTGCGCCAACGGCGCGCTGCTCTTCGACCTCGCCGCCGACCGGCTGCTCGACAGTCGCCCGATCCCCGCGGCGGTCGTCACGCGTCTCGTCGCCGACCTGCGCCGGGCCGCCCCCGGCGTCGTGTTCGCCGCCGAGGCGGGCCTGTCGTTCTGTCGCGAGCCGGCCTGGCCGGCCGGCGACCCTCTCGACGAACGACACGACACGGTGGAGGACGCGCCGCGGTTCGCCGACCGCGGCGTCGCCAAGCTGCTCGCGCGGCACCCGGAGCATGGTCCAGAAGCTCCTGCTGCCGCTCGCCGAGGCGGTGGCGGGCGACGACGCGATCGTCACTCGTTCGGGCCTCGAGCTGCTCGAGATCTCGGCCGCCGGCGTCACCAAGGGGAGCGCTCTGCAAAGGCTCTGTGACGGGCTCGGCATCGCCGCCGCCGAGGTCGTGGCCCTCGGCGACATGGTCAACGACCTGTCGATGCTGCGCTGGGCCGGGCGCGCCGTCGCTCCGGCCAACGCTCACCCCGACGTGCTGGCGGCGGCCGACGAGGTCATCGACGGCAACGGCGACGACGGCGTCGCCGCGTATCTCGAGCGGCTGCTCGCCGGCGATGACGCGGAGCGTCCGGGTGCCTGAGGGCCGGCGGTCGGAGACGGCGGTCTCGCGCGCGCCGCGTTCGGCCGCGACCTGTGGCTGTCGTTTCTTTCGAACCTGCTGTTCGCGCTGGGACTCGGCCTCTACTACCAGCTCCTCAACGTCTACGCGATCAGGAACCTCGGCGCGCCGCGGTTCATGATCGGCGCGCTCGTCGCCATCCAGCTCGGCATGACGGCGATCGGCTACATCCCCGGCGCCTGGGCGGCCGACCACGTGCGTCTCAAGCCGATCATCGTCGCCGTGTGGTGGCTCACCGTGCCGACGGCCCTGAGCTTCGCCCTCGCGCCGAGCTGGCCGTGGCTGGTCCCGGGCTATCTGCTGACCGGCCTGTACATGGCCAACAACCCGGCGTTCAAGGTCTACATCATGCTCAAGTCGGAGCCGGCGCGGATGGCGCGCAACATCTCGTACGTCTTCGCCAGCTTCCCTCTGGGGATGGCGATCGGGCCGCTCGCCGGCGGCTGGCTCGCCGCCCGCTACGGCATGCGCCTGGTGTTCGTCGTGGCGATCGGCTTCTATGTGGCGTCGTCGATCGTCATCAGCCTGATCAAGGACACGCCCTATCACGCCGCCGGCCGGCCCTGGAAGCTCGCCGACCTGCTCGCCAACAGGGTCTTCCGGCGCAACCTCATCTTCTTCTTCGGCGGCTTTCTCATGGTCTACGTGGCGCAGCCGTTCGTGCAGCCGTACCTCGCCCAGGTGCACCACCTCGGGTACACCGGCGCTCGGCGTCCTCGCCGCCATCGGCGCCCTGGGCGGCAGCGCCATCACCTTCGTCGCCGGCCGGACGACCGATGTCTACGGCCACCGCCGGGGCATCGGCCTCACGATCGCCTGCGTCACCCTCGGCGCGGTGCTGCTGCTCGCCGGCTGGGCGCCTCCGGTCTGGGCCCTGGCGGTGTTCTTCTACGGCGCCTTCGACTCGTTCCGCTTCGTCGCGGCCGGCATCGTGAGCCGCTCGTTCGGTTCAGTGCCGCCCGTCTGGGGCTACGCGGTCTTCGACGCCAGCATGGGGCTGCCGATGGCCGGCGGCGCGCTGCTCGGCGGTGCCCTCTACCGCGAGGCGTTCGGCCTGCCGTTCGTCGTCGTCATCGGCCTGGGCGTCGTCCTGTTGCTGGTGCGCTGGCGTTCGCCGGGCGGCGCGGCCGTCGTCACCATCCGCCCTGCCGTCGTCGCCGTCTGCTACGCTAGGGGCGACCAAGGAGACGACATGACCAACAGCACCGCCGACGGCGGCCTCCCGCAGAAGATCCTCGTCGCTCAGCTTCCCGAAGGCCGCGAGGTGACCACCTACTTCGTCGCCCTCGACAAGGAGCCGGCCACCGACCGCAACGGCAAGTCGTTCCTGCGGCTCAAGCTGCGCGACGCGTCGGGCGAGGTCAAGGCCATCCATTTCGACGCCGACGAAGGCGTCGTCGAGGGCCTCGCCAACGGCGACGTCGTCCAGGTGAGCGGCACCTACTCCGTCCACGAAAAGTACGGCCAGCAGTTCCAGATCAAGCGCCTGCGCGTCATGCAGACCGGAGAGTACGACATCGGCACGCTGGTGCCCGTCTCGCCGGTGCCCCTCGACGAGCTCGAGCGGCGCCTCGCCGACCTCATCGCGTCGGTCCACAGTCCCTCGCTGCATGCCCTGCTCGTGCGCGCCCTCGACCCCGGGGACGAACCCGGCGCCACCTTCGCCATCGTGCCGGCGGCCGTGCGCAACCACCACGCCTACCGCCACGGCCTGCTCGAGCACTCGCTCATCGTCGCCGAGGTGGCCGCGGCGGTCGCCGAGCGCTTCGACACCGTCAACCGCGACCTCACCGTGGCCGGCGCGCTGCTGCACGACATCGGCAAGGTGCGCTCGTACTCGGCCGACCCCATGGCTCCGGGCTTCACCGACGCCGGCCGGCTGCACGGCGAGATCGTCATCGGCCACGACATCGTGCGCGGCCTCATCGACGAGATCCCGGGCTTTCCCGACGAGATGGCCGCCCAGCTGCGCCACATCGTCGTGTCGCACCACGGCGAGCGCGAAAAGGGCAGCCCGGTCGTGCCGGCCACCCGCGAAGCCGTCATCGTGCACTTCTGCGACGACATGACCGCCCGCCTCGCGGCGGTCGACGAGATCGCCGGCCGCACGGCCGACGGCGCGCGCTGGTCGGGCTGGTGCAACATGCTCGACGGCTACACGTATCTGGCCGCGGCCGCCGACGACGGCGCGGCCCGCGCCGGCGAGCCGGCCGGCGATGCGCTCCCCGGGCGACGACCGACCGGCGGCCGCCGAGGCCGGCGCGCCGGCGGGCGCGGCGCTCTTTTAGGCTGCCGTGATCGTCAGGGTCGTCTTCGGCGTGGCCGTCGCCCTGCTGGCCTGGCGGCTGTGGGTCTCGTACTCGCGCACGCGCCGCAGGTAGCGGCGCCGCGCGGCGGCGGGCCCGGCGAACGCTCCACGCCTGCCGGCGGCCGCACCCCGGCAACCCGCGACTACGCGGGGATAGGCAGACTAGTCGTCGCGCGTGTGCTTCGCCGTCCCGAGGCGGCACGGAGCGCGGTTGGGTGAGGGCCGCCGGATCGAGTCGCTCCGCCAGGCTCGGCGGCATCCAGGATGCCGCGCTCCAGCACCACCTCGGGCACCGACCTGCCGGTGCGGTAGGCTTCCTTGGCCACCTCGGCCGCGGCCTCGTAGCCGATGACCGGGTTGAGCGCCGTCGCCAGGCCGAGGCTGAGCTCGCCCCAGCGGCGGCAGTTGTCCTCGCTTGCCTCGATGCCCCGTACGCAGCGCTCGGTGAAGGCCGTCACGGCGGCGCCCAGCACCTGCAGGCAGAACAGCAGCTCAAAGGCGACGAGGGGCGTCATGACGTTGATCTCGAGCTGTCCGGCCTGGGCGGCGAGGGCGACGGCGGCGTCGGCGCCCACGACGTGGAAGCAGACCATGTCGAGCATCTCCGCCATCACCGGGTTGACCTTGCCGGGCATGATCGACGAGCCCGGTTGCACGGGCGGCAGCGTGATCTCGGCCAGGCCGGTGCGCGGGCCGCTCGACAGCAGCCGCAGGTCGTTGGCGAGCTGGATCAGGCTCAGGGCCGCACCCCGCAAAGCGCCCGAGAAGGAGACGAAGTCGTCGAGGCTCTGGGTCGCCTGGACGAGGTCGTCGGCGGCCCGCAGCGGCACCCCGGCGAGCTCCGACAGACGGGCGACCATCAGGCCGGCGTAGCGCGGATCGGCGTTCAGCCCTGTGCCGGCGGCCGTGCCGCCGATGTGCAGGGCGCGCGTCCCTTCGAGCGCGCCCGCGATGCGCTCGCGCGCCTTGCGCACCGTCACGGCATAGGCGGCGAACTCCTGGCCCAGGCGGATGGGCACGGCGTCCTGCAAGTGCGTCCTCGCGCTCTTCAGGACATGATCGAACTCGGCGCCTTTGGCCTCGAGATCCTCCTGCAGGGAGAGCAGCGCGTCGGCAAGCTCGCCGGCCGGCCGCTGCAGCGCCAGGCGGATGGCCGTCGGTATGGCGTCGTTGGACGACTGGCCCCGGTTGACGTCGTCGTTGGGATGGACCGGTCTGTAGACGCCGCGCGGACCGCCGCCGAGCAGCTCGTTGGCGCGGTTGGCGAGCACCTCGTTGGCGTTCATGTTGTGCGAGGTGCCGGCGCCCGCCTGGAACGGGTCGACCCGGAACTGGTCGCGGTGGGCGCCGCCCAAGACCTCATCGGCGGCCCGCACGATCGCTTGCGCCTTGTCGGCAGGCAACAGCCCCAGCTCGCGATTGACGAGCGCCGCCGCCTTCTTGACGAGCACGATGCCCTCGACGAGCTCCGGCCGTGGCGGCAGCCCCGAGATGGGGAAGTTCTCGATCGCGCGCTGGGTCTGGATGCCGTACAGGGCTTCCGCCGGCACCTCTCTGTCGCCCAGCGAGTCGTGCTCGCGCCGCATGTGCTTGCCTCCCCGGAGCCGCACCCGCCGGCGCGGTCCCCTCTCGTCACGCCGCTCGGCGGCGCCGTCTTCGTCGCGGGGGCCGCTCAGCCTCCCCAGATCTCACGAGCCGCCGCCAGCACCTCGGCGGCGTGGCCCCTGGCCGTCACCTTCGGGTAGACCTTGCGCAGGGTGCCGTCGGTATCGATCAAGAACGTCGTGCGCTTGGCCACGCCCACCATGGGGCGCGCCACGCCGAAGGCCGCCGAGACCGTGTAGTCGGTGTCGCACAGCAGCGGGAACGACAGCTCGTAGCGCTGCGCGAACTTCGCGTTCGCCTTGACCGTATCCACGCTCGCCCCGATCACCTGCACGCCGAGCGCCTCGAACTCGTCGAGGAGGCCGTTGAACTCAACGGCTTCGACGGTTCAGCCCGAGGTGCTGGCCACCCCGTAGAAGTAGAGCACCGTCCTCGCCGCCGGCGCGCCCATCTCGAACGTGCGCCCGTCGTACGACGTGCCGGTCACGGCCGGCGCCTTGTCGCCCTCTTTCAGCATCGTCCCTCCCTGGTCACGCCCGGTCCGCGCTCGCCGACCCCGCGTCTGGACGGCATCACTCCACGGTATGCGTTTTGCCCACCCGCGGCCGCGCCAAACGGACGCGACCGTACGACGCACGCCACAGCGCCTGCGCTCTCCGCCCCGCGCTCCCCAGGGCGTTGGCCTTGACGTAGACTGCCGCCATGGGCATGCGCGTGCGCATCGACTACGACAAGTGCACCGGCGTCGCCGCCTGCGAGGCGGTCTGCCCCGAGGTGTTCGTCATCCGCGAGTCGGACGGCCTTGCCGACGTCCTCGAGCCTGAACCGCACCCCACCCTGTGGGAATGCGTGCGGCGCGCCGAGGAGGCCTGCCCCGAGGAGGCCATCGTCATCGAGGAGGACGAGGACTAGCTCGTCGGGGCGGCGGCACGGTACGCCGGCGCCGTGGCGCCGCCCGTGACGTTCGGCGGCGCCTTCGTGGTCAGTCGCTCCTGGGCAGGATCTCGACCGGCAGAGGGCAGAGCTCAGCCAGCCGCTCCGCGTCGGCGATCGAGCCCACGATGGTGTCGTAGTGCATGGGGATGACGACCCCGGCGCGCAGCTTGCCGCAGGCGCGCGCCGCCTCGTCGGCGGTCATCACGTACGTGCCGCTCACCGGGATCATGGCGACGTCGACGTCGATAGCGCTCATCTCGTCGATCACATCGGTGTCGCCGGAGTGGTAGTAGCTGGTGCCGTCGAGCTCCACGACGTAGCCGACCTTGGCGTCTTCTCGTGGATGGAACACGACCCCGGGTTTGCGGAACTTGTCGGTGTTGTAGGCCGGCACCGCGCGGATGGTCACGCCGGCGATGGTCACGACATCACCCGGCGCCACCGTGCGCGTGTCGCCCGCCGCCTGTCGCGTGACCTCAGCCGGACCGACGAGCACGGTCGCCGGCTGCGACAGCCGGGCGATGTCGTCCTTGTCGAAATGGTCGAAATGCTCGTGGGTGACGAGGATGATATCGGCCGGCGGCGCGCCGGCGGCGATGTGCCACGGGTCGATGTAGACGGTCTTCGAGCCGCTGATGCGAAACGAATCGTGCCCGAGCCAGGCGACGTGCTCGACCATGCGTTCCCCCTTTCGTTTTGCCAACGACGGGGACCCGGCCCCGCCACCACTGCAGTCTGCCCCGTCGGGGCCGTCGGGAAAACGAGCGCGGGCGGGGGCGGTCGCCTGCGGCGACCGCCCCCGCCCGCGCGGGTCGTCGGGTCCCGTCTTTCTAAGTGTGCCGACTCAGGCTTCGGCGGGAGCAGGCTTGACGTCGGTGGCCTGCGGACCCTTGCGCCCTTCGCTCAGCTCGAACTCGACCCGCTGGTTTTCGTCGAGTCCGGTCGTGCCCGGAGCAAGACCGGTCACGTGCACGAAGATGTCGCCGCCTTCGTCTTGTGTGATGAACCCGTAGCCCTTCTGTGTCGAGAACCACTTGACTGTACCTTGAGGCACCTGTTCCTCCTCAGTTCTGGAGCGTGCCCGCATGCCGACACGTGCGTGGGCTACGGTTGCGCTCGGCCGGGTTGCGGCGCGTATGGGTCCGGCCATTTTTCTTTTCTGCGTTGCGCCACAGCTTAGTGTACGCAGAGATTCCGTCGATTGAAACCCGCTGCGCCCGTTGACGTCGGGCGCCCCGGGAGCGCGATCCCGGCCGCCCGCCACGACGCCCCGAAGGGCGGAAGCGCCGGCGCTAACCGGCCGGCGCCGGCCCCGGGCGCGTGACCGCCAGCACGGCGACCCGCGCCGTGAGATTCGGCCGGCGCAGGCTGCGGGCAGGGCGATCGAGGCGGTTCAGGTAGGCCTCGCGCTCGATCCGCAGCCCCTCGCGACGACAAAGGTCGCGAAAGTCGTTCACCGTGCACAGGTGGATGTTGGGCGTCTCGTACCACTGGTAGGGCAGCTCGCCCGAGACGGGCATGCGCCCCTGGACGAACAGCTGGCCGCGCACCGACCAGTGGGCGAAGTTCGGGAAGCTGACGATGGCCAGGCGCCCGACACGCGCCATCTCGCGCACCAGCATACGGGGCCGGCGCAGCTGCTGCAGGCTGAAGCTCAGGATGACGACGTCGATCGAGCCGTCGAGGTAGTCGGCGAGACCCTCGTCGAGGTCGCCGTGAAAGACCGACAGGCCCTTGCCCACGCAGGCTTCGACGGCGGCCGGGTCGAGGTCGACCCCGCTGCCGCGCACGTGCTTGTCGCGCACCAGCGCAGCGAGGAGCTCGCCGTCGCCGCAGCCGAGGTCGAGCACCGTGGCCCCGTCGGGCACCATCTCCTCGATCAGCCGGTAGTCGAAGCGGTCCATGATCTCCTCACCCATGCCCCTCGCCCGCCCGGTCAGATCGGCGTGGTGGCCGCGGCGGGCGGCCTGAAATCCGCGGCGCTGCTCGCCAGGAAGCTCGAGATGACGCCCTCCATCTTGAAGCGCTCCAGCAGGAACGAGTCGTGGCCGAAGTCGGACTGCACCTCGTAGTAGCTCACGTGCCTGTGGGTGGCGCGCAGCGCGCTGACAATCTGCTTGAGCTGGTACGGCGGGTGCAGCCCGTCGCTCGAGAACGACATGACGAGGAACCGCGCCTGGGTGTGGCGCAGCGCCTCGGCGAGGCTCGACTTGCCACGGGTGAGGTCGAAGTAGTCGATCGCCCGCGTGATGTACAGGTAGCTGTTGGCGTCGAAACGGTCGGTGAAGGCCATGCCCTGGTAGTGCAGGTAGCTTTCGACCTCGAAGTCGGCCGAGAACGTGAACGAGTAGTCGGGCAGCTCCTGCAGGCGGCGACCGAACTTCTCGCGCATGGCGTGGTCGGACAGGTAGGTGATGTGGCCGATCATGCGCGCCACCGACAGGCCGCGGCGCGGCGGCTTGTGGCCGTAGTAGTTCCCGCCGCGCCACTCCGGGTCGGCCATGATCGCCTGGCGGCCGACCTCGTTGAAGGCGATCGCCTTGGTGGGCTGCTGGGCGGCCGTGGCGATGGCGATCACGCTGTGCGTGCGCTCGGGATGGGCGGTGGCGAGCTGCAGCGCCTGCATACCACCCATCGAGCCGCCGATCACGGCCAGCAGCCGGGGGATGCCGAGCTTGTCGAGCAGCAGCACCTGGACATTGACCATGTCGGCGATGGTGATGATGGGAAAGCTCGTGCCGAAGCGCTCGCCGGTGGCCGGGTTGACGCTGGCCGGCCCGGTCGTGCCGTTGCAGCCGCCGAGCACGTTGGCGCAGATCACGAAGTAGCGCTCGGTGTCGAGCGCCTTGCCGGGCCCGATCAGCATGTCCCACCAGCCCAGGCGCCTGTCGTCGGGAGTGTGGCGGCCGGCGACGTGGGCGTCGCCCGAGAGCGCGTGACAGACGAGGACGGCGTTGTCGCGGCGCTCGCTCAGCGTGCCGTAGGTCTCGTAGGCCACCGTGATCGGTCCGAGCGACCGGCCGCCTTCGAGGGCCAGCGTGTGCGGCGGTCTCGCGACCGTGACGCGGTGCGTCTTGACGAGGCCGGCGGAGCCGGCCTGGGGGTCGTCGACGACCGGCACGTCGCCTATCTGCGACGTGCCGGTCGTCGCCGCACTCGTGCTGTCGCCGCCGGTCAGAGCCATCAGCGAGAGATTCTACGCGCTTGGGGCGGGGGGACGCCAAGCGCCGCCCCCGCGCCCCGTGACGCGAGGACGCCCTAGGATCGCGCCAACGCCTGGTCGATGTCGGCGATGATGTCGTCGATGGACTCGACACCGACCGAGAGCCGTACGAAGTCGTCGGTCACGCCGGTCGCCAGCAGATCGTCGGGCTCGAGCTGCGAGTGGGTCGTCGTGGCCGGATGGATGACGAGCGACTTCGCGTCGCCGATATTGGCCAGGTGCGAGAACAGCTCGGTGCTCTCGACGAACCGCCGACCCGCTTCGCGTCCGCCCCTGATGCCGAAGCCGACGATGGCGCCGTAGAGGCCGCCGGTAATGGTACTTCTGGGCGAGGTCGCACGAGCGGTGCGAACACAGGCCGGGGTAGCTGACCCACGCCACCTTGTCGTGCGCCTCGAGGTGCTCGGCCACGGCCAGCGCGTTGGTGCTGTGCCGCTCCATGCGTAGCGGCAGCGTCTCGAGGCCCTGCAGGAAGAGGAACGAGTTGAACGGCGAGAGCGCCGCGCCGATATCGCGCAGAAGGCTGACCCGCAACTTGACGATGTACGTGATCGGCCCCAGCGCGTCGTAGAACTTGAGGCCGTGATAGCTGGCGTCGGGCTCGACGAGGCCGGGGAACTTGTCGTTCTGCGACCAGTCGAAGCGGCCGCCGTCGACGACCACGCCGCCGATCGAGGTGCCGTGACCGCCGATGAACTTGGTCGCCGAGTGCACGACGATGTCGGCGCCGTGATCGATCGGCTTGATCAGGTACGGTGTCGCCATCGTGTTGTCGACGATCAACGGTACCCCGGCCTCGTGCGCAATCTGCGCCACGGCGGCGATATCGAGGGTGTCGAGCTTGGGGTTGCCGACCGTCTCGGCGAACAGCGCCTTCGTGTTCGGCTTGAGGGCGCGACGGAAGTTCTCGGGGTCGACGGGGTCGATCAGGTCGAATTCGAGGCCGAAGCGCGGCAACGTGTGCACGAACAGGTTGTAGGTGCCGCCGTAGAGGCTGTTGGCGCTCACCACGTGATCGCCGGCGCCGGCGATGTTCAGTATCGAGAAGGTCACGGCCGCGGAGCCCGAGGCGAAGGCCAGCGCCCCGACGCCGCCTTCGAGCGCCGCGACGCGCTGCTCGAACACGTCGTTCGTCGGGTTCATGATCCGCGTGTAGATGTTGCCGAACTCCTTCAGGCCGAACAGGTTGGCGGCGTGGTCGGAGTCGTTGAACACATAGGACGTCGTCTGGTAGATCGGCACGGCGCGCGCGTTGGTCGCCGGGTCGGGCTTCTGACCGCCGTGCAACGCGAGCGTCTCGAAGCCGGGTTTGTTCTGTTTCAGGTCGGTCATCGTCACTCCAGGGGGATCGTGGTGCGTTCAGCTGCCGTCAGATGGCATACATGTGGCTCGACCGCGCGCGTTCCGCGGCCGCGCCGATGGTCGCGCCGGCCAGGACCTCACGGACCGCCTGCCGCACGTCGTGCCACACGGGCTCCACGAGGGCGTCGGCTTGACCGGCGCGCGGCATTCGCTCAGGGTCGGCCAGCGGCCCATCGACGATCTCGCGCACCTGCGCGAACGTGATGACATCGGGTGACCGGGCGAGAACGTAGCCGCCGTTCTTGCCCCGCGTGCTCGTGACGAGCCCGCCCTGGCGGAGGTCGTGCATGACCTGTTCCAGGTACTTCACGGGGATGCCGCCGAACACCGCGATGTCGCGGGACTGAACGGGCGCACCGCCGTAGGACAGGGCAAGACGAACCAGCGCCTTGATCGCATAGCGACAGCGGATCGAGATGTGCACGGCGTAATCTCCCTCTTTCCTACAGGAGTTACGCACTTTACCTCACAAAACAGAGAGCGTCAAGGCGCGCCTCGCCGTGGATCTCGTGGCCGTGGTGGGGGTTGTGAGCCCGGGATGTCATAATCGTTCGGCCACAGAGGTGTCGGAAGGACACGATGAACGACAGCGTCAAGCCTGACGCCGGCGAGATACTCGAGCGGGAGCTTCCCGGTCTGCAGCGCGCGGTGCCGATCGGACCGCACTGCGCCTACCGGGTCGGCGGACCGGCCGAGTACCTGTTCGCGGCGCTGCGCACCGAGGACCTGCGCCACGCCGTCGTGGTTGGCCGCGAGCTCGGCCTGCCGGTCACGGTCCTGGGTCAGGCGACCAACGTGCTGGTCAGCGATCGCGGCATCCGTGGTCTCGTCGTGCTCGCCCGCAACGCCGCCACGCACCTCGACGGCGAGGTGCTGACCGCCGGCGCCGGCGCCCCTGCCTGCCCGAGGTCGTCGTCGGCCCTGGCTGAGCAAGGCCTGGCCGGCCTCGAGTTCGCCGCCAACATCCCGGGCTCCATCGGTGGCGCGGTGGTCGGCAACGCCGGCGCCTACGGGGCGCGCCGTGGGCGACGCCCTGGTGCGCGCCCGCGTGCTGGCCGGCGGCGAGGAGCACCTCGCGCGCCGACCGGCCGGACCTCGCGCTCGGCTACCGCACGAGCGGCCTCAAGGGCAATCACGAGGCCGTCGTCCCTCGAAGCGACCCTTCCGCGCTCAGGGCCGGCCGGCGCAGCGCGCTGCTCGACGAGATCGCCCGCGATGCCGAAGTGCGGCGCGGCAAGCACCCGCTCGAGTACGCTTCGTGCGGCAGCTACTTCAAGAACCCCTCGCGCGAGCTGCTCGCCGCCAGGCTCATCGACGAGGCCGGCCTCAAAGGGACTGCGCCTCGGCCTGGCCGAGGTCAGCCCCGCGCACGCCAACTTCATCGTCCGCCCACCCCGGCGCCGGCGCCGGACGACGTCAAGGCGCGTCGCCGCCGAGGTGCGCCGCCGCGTGTTCGAGCGCTTCGGGGTGCGTCTCGAAGAAGAGGTGGTCCTGCTCGGGTTCGAGTGAGGCGCGTCGCCGCCGCGGGTGCGATTCCGTCGGGGCGGCTCCGCGGGAGCGCCGTGCCGATCGCGTCCGGGCGGCCCGTGCGGGAGCGCCGTGCCGCTCGCGCCCGGGCGGCTCCGCAGGAGCGCGCTATACTGGCCTCGTCCGGGCGCCGCGAACCTCGATCGCGACCGCCGCGTCTCCCCTTTGAGGAGGACGAGGATCGAAGGCCTGCCCCTGGTCTGCTCCCGCGGTTGCGGCGCGGCACGCCCGAGGCGCGCGCCGAGTTCTTCCGCCTGTACGCCCCGCGCGCGCGGGGGATCCTCTTTTTGCAGGGTATGTGCGACGACGTGGACGACGGGGTCCAGGAGGTGTTCGTCAAGGTGTTCCGGGCGACAATCCGCCGGCGAGGAGACGTTCCTCGGCTGGTTCTACCAGGTGATCGTGAACACCGGGCGCGATCTGGGCCGGCCGGCGCAGGAGCCGCTTGCGGCTCCTGCGCCGCCTCACCGACACGGCGCCGGCCGACGTGGCGCCAGCTCCCGAGCCTCCGGCCGGCGACCGGCGCCTGCGCGACGCCCTGCAGGTGCTCGCCCCCGAGTTTCGCGAGGCCGTCGCTCTGCGCTTCTTCGCCGACCTGTCGCTCGACGAGATCGCCCGCTGCCAGGGCGTGCCGACCGGCACTGTCAGTCGCGGCTGCACACCGCCCTCGCCCGCCTGCGGACCGCCCTCACGGCGCCCGCCGGCCCCGGCCAGGCCGGCCGATCATTTGAGGGGACTAGCCCCGGCGATTCGGGGCATATGGCTACTGAGGAACCCCACTAGTGAGCGATCGCAACGACAGCCAGAGAGCCGCGTTCGACGACGACCGTCTCCTCGACTACGCCCTCGGCCTCGAGGACGATCCGGAGCTCGCCGCCGCACTGTCAGTCTCGGCCCGGCTGCGCGAGCGGCTGGCCGACCTCAAGTCCGCCGACCTGGCCGCCATTGAGACGGAGCTGCGCGGCGCTGATCCCGCCGGTAGACGAAGTCGTACGCGGCCCCGGACGCCGCACGCTGGCCCCGGCTGCAGCGCTCGTTCGGCGACGATGAGGCCGTCAGGCGGCTGGCCGCGCCGCGGCCGCCGCCTGACGGCCGCCCTGGTCGCCGCGGCGCTCGCCCTGGCGATCGTGATCGGCGTCGCGGCGATCCTGCCACACGGACAGTCGAGCCCGAGCACTGCGTCGCACGCCTCCAGCAAGAGTGCCGAGTCCGTGCCGGCGCCGGCCGGCGCCGCAGGCGCGGCGTCGGGCCAGGGCTCGCAGGGCGGCGCCTTAGTGGCGCCCGGCGGCGCCACGAACGGCGCCGCCACCCCCACGCTCGGCGGGCAGCGCGAGCGGCCCGGTGGCGCTCAAGGCGGCCGCGTATCGCGACGTCGCCGTGGTGCGCGCCGGCCCCATAAGGGGAGCCGACCAGAGCTTCACGGTAGTACGCACGCTCAAGGGCAGTCCGCCGGCGTCGTTCTCACTGGTGCTGAGAGCGATCGGGAGCGCTCCGCTTGCCGGCTCGCTGGCGATCGCCTATCTGCGGCCGCTCGTGGCGGCGACGTCGGGTGGACTCCCGACCTTCTCGTACGAGCGGCAACAGGCGCTCGTGGTCGCGTTGCCCACGGGCATCGCTCCTGCCGCGGTGCGGCTGCCCAAATAGCTGAACCGGGCGCGGCAACCGGTTGGGCCGGACAGGGTAGCCGTCCCGACCGGGCGAGCACCCACGCCGCCCCGTTGCCGGGCGAGCGTACTGGCGCCGCCCCGGGTGGCAGTGTAT
>CAWCWZ010000066.1:0-14800 GCA_963799395.1 uncultured Actinomycetes bacterium | reverse complement strand
ATACGAGACGCTATGCCTCAAAAGAGGGGCGGGCCTTAAGGCCCGCCCCTCTTCTTGTGTTCCGCCCCGCTCGCGCGCCGCCGCGTGCACGATCACGACTCCCCCGGCGCGCCCCCACCCGAGCCGCGCTCCACCTCAGCGGCCAGGCTCTGCAGGACCTCGCGTTCGTCGCCGTAGCGCCGCAGCGAAGGTCCCGCGAGAGCGGCCGCCAGGCCGCCAGGATCGTTCTGCCCGAGCGACTCCGCCACCCACACCGGCGTGCCCGCCCCAAGGGCTGCCTGGACGGCGTCGAGGTTGCGGGCGTTGCCGTGGCCGAGCGGCACGGCTGCCAGCACCACGAAGTCGGCGTCGGCGATCAGCCGCAGGTTTTCGGCGTGCGCGTCGTCGCCGATCGGCGAGAACGGCGCCTCGACTGCCATCGGCAGGCCCAGCTCGCGACCCGTCACCTCGTCCGAATCGAGCGCGTTCAGCACCCCGGCGCTGACGTTGTAGCCGTGATCGGTGAGCTCGCGCATGAGAGTCGAGCCGGTGCCGCCGCCACAGACCAGGTGCACGCGACCCCTCTCGCGCGGTTGCGAGGGCCGCCGCGGCGAGAACGTCAGGAAGGTGCGCCCGCCGTGATGGTGGACCAGGGCGCGCACCCCGTAGACGGCTTCGAGCACCTCCGGCGAGAGCGCATCCTCGGCGGGGCCCCACGCGGCGATCCCGCCGTCCGACAAGCGAGCAGCTTCTCGAAGTAGGTGAGCGCCAGGTTCAGGTCGTGCAGGACGCAGATCGACCGTGAGCCCGTCGGCGTTGAGCTGCTTGAGCAGTTCGAACAGGGCGAGCTGGTGGGAGACGTCGAGACTCGACGCCGGCTCGTCCAGGAGCAGCACGCCGGCGTCCTGGACGAGGGCCTGGGCGAGCACGGCCATCTGCTGCTCGCCCCCCGACAGCTCGGGGAAGCGGCGCTCGGCAAGCTCGGCGATGCCGAGCTTGCCGAGCGCCGCTTCGGCCACGCCCTGGGGCGAGCAGTCGGCGCCCCGGCAGTAGGCGCCCATCTCGACGACCTCGCGCACCGTGAGGTCGAACTCCAGGACGAAGTGCTGGGGCACGAGGGCCACGCGTCGGGCGATGTCGCGGCGCCGGTACTGGCGCGTCGGCCGGCCGTCGACGAGCACCACGCCCGCGACCGGCGCGAGCACGCCGTCGATCAGGTCGAGCAGCGTGCTCTTGCCGCTGCCGTTGGGCCCGACCACACCCACGAACTCGCCGGGTGCCACGTCGAACGACAGGCTTTTGAGCACCGGGTGATCGGGATCGTAGGCATACGACGCCCCGCGCACCGAGACGATCGGCGACCGCTCGGCGCCGGCCGCGGAGCCGGCCGAGCCCGCGCCGCCGCACACGCCGTCGCCACCCGTGCCGGACGTCATGTCCGCCTGCCCCGACGCAGCAGGTACACGAACACCGGCGCGCCGATGAACGTGGTGACCACGCCGACGGGAAGTTCGGTGGGCGCCACCAGGGTGCGTGCCAGGAGGTCCGCCATACTCAGAAGCGCCGCGCCCATCAGCATCGACAGGGGCAACAGGCGGCGATGGCTGGGTCCGACGATCAGCCGTACGAAGTGCGGGATGATGAGGCCGACGAAGGCGATGATGCCCGACACCGAGACGGCGATCGCGGCAAGGACCGCGGCCGTGACCACGAGCACCGCCTTGGTGCGCTCCACATCGACGCCCAGCTCGAGGGCGCGTTTCTCGCCCTGCAGGAGGATGTTCATCTCTTTGGTGAAGAACAGCGGCACGACCATGAAAGGCACCGCGAACAGCGCCGTCTCGACGTCGGTCCAGGTGCGCCCCGAGAAGCTGCCCAGCAGCCAGTAGAGGATCGCCCCGAGGTCGTCGTTCGCACGGATCATGAGCACCGTGATGATCGCGCTCAACAGATACGAGGCCGTGACCCCGGCGAGCAGCATCACGTAGACATCGATGCGGCCGCGGCGGCGCGCTGCCGTCCAGACGAGAAGCAGCGTGCCGAGGCCGCCCACGAGAGCCAGGCCGGTCAGCCACAATCCGCCGGCGAGACCGAGAACGATGGCGATCGTCGCGCCGAGCGCGGCGCCCGACGACACGCCGGTGACGTAAGGATCGGTGAGCGGGTTGAGGAACAGGTCCTGGAGGATCACGCCCGCGACCGCCAGCGCTCCGCCGACCAGAAAGGCGAGGACGACGCGTGGCATGCGGATCTGCCAGAAGATGATGCTGTCCGCCGTGTGCGCGCCCGGCCCGGCCAGGAACTCGTGCCAGAGCTGTCCCGGGAGAGATCGAGACGGGTCCGAGCGACAGCGAGACGACCAGGCAGACGAGCGAGAGGCCGGCCGCCAGCGCGATGCCGCGCCAGCCCCTGCCGGCTACCCGGCCCACGCGCGCCGGCCTCTCGCCCTCACTGTGCTACCTCGTCACGGCGTCGTCGACGCCGCCGGCGACGGCGAGCCGAAGACCTCGGGATGGATCATCTGGGCGAGCTGCTCGAGGCCGTCGATGAGCCGTGGTCCGGGCCGTACGAGAAGGTCGTCGTCGATCACGTACACGCGCCCGTCCTTGACCGCCTTGAGGGCGCTGTAGCCGCTGCGCTTGGCGATCTGCCCGGGACTCGCCATGCTGCCGGTGGTGGCGATGTAGACGTCGGGGTTGTCCTTGAGCAGGACTTCCTCGCTGAACGACGGATACCCGCTGCCGGCGGTGTCGCCCACGTTCGTACCCCCGGCCAGGCTGATGAGATTGTCGATGAAGGTGCCCGTGCCGGCGGTCATGAGCGGCTTGCTGTAGATCTCGACGAAGACCGTCGGCTTTGGCAGACCGGCGACCTTCTGCTCGACCGCGGCGGCGCGCTGCTTCATGGCGGCGACGACGCTGGTCGCTTTGCCGGACACACCCAACAGTCGCCCCAGGGCGGTCAGGTCGGAGTAGACGCCGTCGAGCGTGCTGGGATTGACGACGAAGACCTTGATGCCGAGGCTCTCGAGCTTGGCGCGCAGGCCGGCCTGGATGCCGCCCGTGGCCAGCACCAGGTCGGGCTGAAACGAGACGATCTTCTCGACGCTCGGGCTGGCGAAGTCGCCGATCTTGGGCAGCGCCTTGGCGGCGGCGGGGTAGTCGTCGTAGCTCGTGCCGGCGACCAGCTTGTCGCCGGCGCCGATGGCGAAGGCGATCTCCGTGTTGGCCGGCGCGAGCGACACGACCCGCGCCGCCGGCCTGGACAGCGTGACCTGATGGCCGGAGTCGTCGGTGGCGGTGAGGGGGCCGCCGGCGCTGGCGCTCGGCGAGCTCGTTGCGCTGCCGGCCGAGCCGCAGGCCGCCAGGACGGCGAGCGACAGCGCAAGCGCGGCGAGCGCGGCGACGATGGATACGGTCCTGAGATGAGCTGGGCGGTGAGGCGACATGTGATTCCTTTCTGCGGTGCCGGCTTCTTTCACGGGTTCAGCGGGGACGGTGGGTCGACGTGGTCGGCGGCGACGGCTCGTCGACCACCTCGACGAAGCGGTACTGGTCGACGGCGAGCGTGCCACGCCACGAGAAGGCGACCGGCGCGGCGTAGAGGGGCGCCTCGGTGACCACGGTGTGGAACTCGCCCTCCTCGCCGCAGGCGTCGACGCCGGCGGCCTCGAGCTCCGGCACGAGCGCCGCGTCGAGCCGGCGGCCGAGAAAGCCGGCGTCGAGGCGCTCCGTATTGACCACGACGATCGTCGCGCTCACGCCGCTTTCGAACAGCTCGTCGAGCAGGGGGCGCCGGGGCTCGAGCCACAGCGGCAGGCAGGCCCGGAGACCGGCCTCGCGGCAGACTCGCTCGACCCAGTCACGGTGCGGTTGCAGGTCGATGTCGCCGAACACGCCGACGCCCAGGCCGAGCTGGTCGCGCAGCTCGGCGAGGCCGTCGAGAAAGGCCTCCTCGTAGTCGTCCCACGAGGCGCCGCGCAGCACGAGCGGTACGCCCAGGGCCGCAGCCTGTCGACGGACGAGCGGGACGGGGAGGGCGTGGCTCTTGGTGCGGCGGCCGTCGGTCTCGGTCATGGTGAGCAGGGCGGCGAGACGGCCGCCGCCGGCCACGGCGCGCTGCAACGCGAGATAGCTGTCCTTGCCGCCGCTCCACGAGGAAAAGAACGCCCGGCCGGCGACCACGTCGAGCTCCGCACCACGGCCGGGCGACGGCCAGGTCATGGCCCCGCTCCGCCGGCCGCGCCACCGCACTCCGGGCACACCCCGTAGACCTCGAGATGGTGCCCGTAGATGGCAAAGCCGGTCTCGGCGGACAGCCTGGCTTCGAGCGTCGTCAGGTCGCCCTCGCCGTCGAAGCGCACCACCCGGCGGCAGAGCCCGCAGACGAGCGGATGGCTGTGGCCGATCGGCGGCGCCGTGAAGCCGATGTCGCCGCGGCGGTCCTGCACGCGGACGAGCAGGCCGAGGTCGGTCAGCAGTGTCACCGTCCGGTAGACGGTCGCCTGGCCGATGCCGGCCTCGCGCAACCCCTCGGCCGCCTCGGCGATGGTGGCGGCCCGCGAGCCCAGGGCGAAGAACTCCCAGACCTGCCGGCGCTGGTGGGTCATGGGGATGCCTCTCGAGCGAAACACCTCGTCGATGTCGGCGGTCGCCGGCGCGGACGCGGCGGGCGAGGATGATGATGACGGTTGGCTTCGGGTCACAGTTGAGAGAAATTCTCGACCTCTCCCCGGCGCGTCAACCCCGCGCGAACGGCCGCGCGGCCTAACCGCCCTGTGTCAGAACGGCCGCCAGACCGCGCGCCAGAGGGGGTGTCCACTTGTCGCGGCCCGAGTCGACGAGGTGGAACAGATCGGCGAAGTCGTTTGCGACCAGCCGGGCCTGGGGTTGCACGGCAATGTCGGACACGTCGAGTCGCCGGGCGACGCCGGCGACGTCGTGGCGATAGGTGGCCAGGTAGGCGTCCCACGCCGGCCCGCTCGCCTCGGGGCCGAGAGGCTGTTGGAAGAAGGTCACGGCGTAGCCCTTCTGGCGGCCCAGACGGACGACCTCGGCCAGCACCGTCAGGTTGTAGGCGGCGTTGGCGGCGTAGAGGGGCTTCTCGCGGGCGAGCTCGGCGGCGCTGCCCTGAGCCTTGGCCGAGGGGCTCGCGATCGGACCGTCGGTGTAGTAGTGGTCGGCGTAGGTGATCGGCGACAGGTCGGGCCTCCTCGTGAAGATGCGCTGGTTGAAATACGAGACGGCGAAGTCGAACACGCCCGGCAGCAGTCCGGGCAGCGGCTTCTTGAGCGAGGTGCGGCCGGCCAGCTCGGCGGCGAGCCGGGAGCTGGTCAGAGCCAGGGGCGAGCCCGAGACCTGGCTGGCGTCGCTGCTGGGCGCCCCGATGAGCCGGTTCGGCGACAGTCCGATCGCCAGCAGCCCGTGGCCGGCCGGCAGGTTGTCGACGAGCGACAGCGTCTGGCCGATGCTCTGGTCATGGGCCGCGAGGCTGACGACGCCGACGGCGGCGCCGGTGTCGGCCGAGATCGCGCTCGCCAGGGTGCTCTCGCTGCGGATCATCTCCATGGTGCCGGAGCCGCCGAAGAGGTAGACGACGGTCGTCGTCGGCGGCCGGCGCTTGAGGTCCGCGATCCGGTAGGAGATGTTGACGTAGTCGTCGTTGGGAATACGCAGCATGAGCCGCTCGGGGATCACCGTGAAGGCGCCGCTGGCCACGAACCACTGCAGACCGGCGAGAGTGAGAACGGCGAGCAGGGCCGCCGCGACGAGGATCAGGGGCGAGCGGCTCCGCAGACCGCGGACCAAGGCGCGTCGTCTGGTGCTCGCCTCTTGCATATCCTGCAGCTCCCACGTGATCCGCGACCGTTGTGCGCCGACCGGCGGCGACAGTACGAGCAACCGGACGCCACCGGACGGGTCGGCCGTCCAGCCCAGCAACGGTACCCAGCCCGCGCGCCCCGGTCAAACGCGGGGCCCGGCGCCGGCGCGCGATCGCTGTCGGACAGGCGGGCTTTCAGCCCCGGGGCCCGCCCGCGCCTTCGCCCCGGTGCTCGGCCGAATGTTCGAGCGCCCGCGCCGGGGCCTCGGCGGCGGCCACGCCGTCGGGGTCCGCGGCGAGGCCGCGCAGATGGCTCGTGTCGTTGACGAACCGCACGCTGACCCAGTCGCCGTTCGTCTCGAGCAGGCTCAGACCGCCGTGACTGGTCGAGATCGCCCAGTGGCGCTCCGGCGGGACCTCGAGCACATGGTTCAGGATCGTGCGGATCGGACCGTCGTGAGAGACGAGGCAGGCGACGGCATGCTCTCTTCGCACGATCTCGTCGAAGGCGGAGACCACGCGCTCGCGGACCATCGCCAGAGATTCACCGCCGGGCAGTCTCGTGCTGAGCGGCTCGCGCAGGAACGCGGCGGCGAGAGCGCGGTCGGCGGAGAACTCGTCCCACGACCGCCCCTCGTAGTCGCCGAGATCGATCTCGCGCAGGCGGCGGTCGGGGAAGACCCCGACCGCCTGCGCCGCCTCGGCGTTCGCCGCCGTCGCGCACTCTCGAGCCGGCGCCCACCGGGCGGCGATGAGGCGAGCCGTGTCGAGCGCCCCGGGGCAGGTCGCTCGCGTAGACGGGCATCGGTCCGAGCGGTGCAAGCCGGGCGGCCACGCGGCGCGCCTGGGCGGTCCCAGACGAGTCAGCGGATGCTCGCTCCAGCCGGTCATCCGGCCCGGCAGGTTACCCGCCGACCGCCCGTGGCGTACGAGGTAGAGCTTCATCGCACGATCATCACGGCGCCGACCAGCGCCAGCGCCTCCGCGAGCTCGATGCCCAGACCGTAGACGTCGCCGGTGAGGCCGCCGAGGCGGCGTCCCACGAGCGCCTGCACGCCGAGCGCCACGGCCACCGCCGTGGCGCCCAGATCGAGACCCAGGAAGGCGCCGCCGAGGCCACCGTGGGCGAGAGCGCCGGTGGCGAGGGCGGCGGCGGCGGCGATCGCCGCCGCCGCCACGACCGGGCCGTTCGTGGTGCCAGCGCCGGCGAAGGCCGCGCCGATACCTTCGCGCCGGGCGTAGGCGAAGAAGCGCACGTCGAGCGCCGGCAGCAGGCGCGCCGCGCTCAGGCCGACGATCAGACCCAGGGCGGCGCCGGGGCGCGCGAGCGAAGCGAGCGCGCTCACCTTCACGACGATGACGGCGACGGCGGCAAAGACGCCCATGGCGCCGACCCGGCTGTCCTTCATGATCTCGAGCGCGCGCTCGGCGCGGCGCGCCGCTCAGGTAGCCGTCGGCCGTGTCCATGAGTCCGTCGAGATGCAGCGCCCGCGTGACGAGCTCGAGGGCGACGACCACGAGAGCGGCGGCGACCAGCGGCGTCACGGCGTAGAGCAAGACAGCGTAGACGCCCCAGGCCGAGAGGCCCAGAAGGAGGCCGACCAGCGGGTAGAAGCCCATGCTCGCCCACAGGTCGACGGGAGTCGCCGCGGCGCCGGCGTCGGGCAGGCGCAGGGCGGTGAGGAAGGTCACGGCGAGCGTGAGGTGGCGCGCGCGGGTGGCAAGCCACCCGCGCGCGCCTCGGGCGGTCGGCGCCGCCGGTGGCGCGCCGTCGTCTGCCCGCGGGGCCGCCGGTGGCGCGGCCCCGCCGCCTGCTGACGAAACGGACGCGGTCTTGTCGGTCTCGTGGTCGTCGCTCATCGGGTGCCGCTGCCTCGGTCGCAGGCTCTGGAGGCGCCGCGCCCTAGCGGCGCAGGTCGGAGTCGGCCTCGCCGGGATCGCCGGCCACGCCCGCGCTCTCGAAGGTCGCCATCTCGTCGAGGATCCGGGCGGCCGCCTCGATGATGCCCATGGCGAGCGCCGCGCCGGTGCCCTCGCCGAGCCGCATCTCGAGATCGAAGAGAGGGATGAGTCCCAGTTCGTCGAGCACAGCCTGGTGGCCGATCTCGATCGAGACGTGGCTCGGCAGGATGTAGTCGACGGCCTCGTGGCAGAGACGCACGGCGCAGAGCACGGCCGCGGCGAGGATGAAGCCGTCCATGACGACCGGCACGCGGTTGGCCGCCACACCAGCACGACGCCAGTAGGCAGCGATCTCGAGCCCCCCGACCTTGGCCAGCACGTCGACCGGGTCGCTCGGGTCGGGCTGATTGACCGCGAGCGCCTTTTCGATGACGGCAACCTTGCCCGTCAGCGCCTCGGCCGTGATGCCGGTGCCGCGTCCGGTGACCCTGGCGACGGGCAGGCCGGTCAGGGCGGCGATGATCGCGAGCTCGCGGTCGTGTTGCCGATGCCCATGTCGCCGGTGGCGACGATGTCGAGCCCGTTGCGCAGCTCCTCGTCGACCAGGTCGATGCCCGCGGCGATCGCCTGCAGCGCCTCGTCGCGGCTCATCGCCGGGCCCACGGCCATGTTCGCCGTGCCCATGCGGACCTTGCGCTGTCGCACGCCGACGGCGGCGGAGAGGTCGGCGTTGACGCCCACGTCCGTCACCAGGACGCGCGCGCCGATCTGGCGCGAGAGCACGTTGATCGCCGCTCCACCGGCGACGAAGTTCATGACCATCCCCGGCGTGACCTCGGCGGGGAAGGCCGAGACGCCCTCGGCTACGACGCCGTGATCGGCGGCCATGACGGCCACGAGCTTGTGAACGAGCCGGGGCCGCGGCTTGGCGGTGATGCCGGCCAGCTGGATGGAGAGCGCCTCGAGCCGGCCGAGCGCACGGGGCGGCTTGGTGAGCTCGAGCTGGCGCGCCTCGGCGGCGCTCATCGCCGCCCGGTCGAGCGGCTGGATGCGGGCGATGGTCTGGGCGAGCTGGTCGGTCATTCGTCGTGCTCCTCTTCTGTCAGCGAGGGCGGTCGGGGGGCGAGGCGCAGCGCGCGCGGAGCGGAGCCGGGCGGATGCCCTTCGGCGGCGGCGAACGGATCGGCGGCCAGCGCCTTGATCTCGAGAGGGATGCCGGCGACCAGCAGGTAGACCTCGCCGGCGGCCTCGGCCAGGCGCCGGTTGGCGCGCCCGAGCTCGTCGCGGTAGAGACGAGCGATGGGGTACTCGGGGACGACTCCCAGGCCGACCTCGTTGGAGACGGCGATCATGGTCGAGCCGGTCTCGCGCAGGGCGGCGAGCAGCTCGTCGAGGGCGCCGCCGATACGCGCGGCCACCGCCTCTTCGACCTCGCGCGGGATGAACGCCTTGTCGAAGTTGCCAAGGCCCTCGGGCACCGTACCGCCCAGGTCACCCGCCGAGAACATGAGGTTGCTGACCCAGAACGTGACGCAGTCGAGCAGGAAGACGGGACCCCCGGCGCCAAGGCGCTCCGCGGCGGCGTCGGGTCGTTGGACGCCTCCGTCGCGCACCGCCGCCGCGACGTCGAGTGGGCACTCCAGCGTGACCCAGGCGGCGGGCCGGGCGGCGCGATGCGCGGCCACGCGGGCCGCCATCTCCTGGTCGTTGGTCTGAGAGGTGGCCAGGTAGGCGACACGACCTTCGTCGGCGAGCCGCGCGGCGAGGCGCTCGGCGAACGTGCTCTTGCCGCCGCGCGCGCCGCCCAGCACGAGAACGAGTCGAGTCGGGTCTTCAGGTGAAGAGACCACCGCAGCCCTCCCACGAGGCATGTAACGCAGTGACTCCCGGACCGCGGTGTCCTGGCTTCCCGCTTCGTCCTACTGGCCGCGCCTTCCCACCCCGCGGGGCAGTGGCGGTGTGCGGCGTTCGTCGGCGGTCACAGTTGCGGGGCAGCGCCGGTCTTGCACCGGCTTCCCACGAACCGGGAGAACGCCGCCAACACTAGTCGACGCCTTGGGCGGCGTCAAACGGGGCAGCGTCACACGTGGGCGGCGGGCGGCGCCCTCGCGGCGCCCGCACTCTCAGCGGGCCACGAGCACCGGGCATCCCGCCTGGCGGAGGACCGCGGAGCCGACCCTGGGCGCCCACAGCGCCGACAACCAGGAGGCACTCGCGCCGATCACGATGATGTCGGCCGCGATCTCCTCGGCCTCCCAGAGGATGTTCCTGGCGACGAGACCGGGAGGCGAGGCGCGCAGTTGCCCTCGAGCCATCACCCCCCGACTACGCAGCTCACCGAGGATAGGGTCGATCAAGGCGGCCGCCCCGGCCGGAGTCTCGCCGGGCAAAGAGCCGGCCCGGCCTATGGGCTGCCCATACTCGCAGACGTGCAACACCTCGACCACACACTCGCCTCGCGACGCGAGCGCCAATGCGGCCAGGGTCGCCTTACGCGAACTGCCGGATCCATTCACGGCCAGAAGGACACGCCACGACTCCCAGCTCAGGATATCGGGCGACTCGTTCGTAAGGAGCCCGGAGAACTCGTCGTCGAGACCGCGCAGCTCGGACCTCAGGGCGCGACAGCGGCGGCGCAATGCGGGTTCTGTTCGCATGGCGTCCTTGAGCCCCTGGTCTGTCCCCAAACCGAGAACGAAGTCCACGAGCTGATCGTCACTGAACTCCCTCACCGTGCTCTCCGCGCCAGTCTGTTTCGCCCGCGCGAGCCCACCACGATGGTGTCGGCACGGAATGCCGCCCCCTTTCGCGCAGGACGCGCGCGCGGCGCCGGCGCGGCCGGCTCAGCCGGCGTCCCGCGTCTTGCCGTGGTCAGCGCGGTCGCTCTTGCGCGGCCGCAGATCGAACCAGGCGCCCATCACGATCGAGGCGACCGTGACCGCGACGCCGGCGGCAGCCACAACCAGGTCGCTGTGGTTCATCGTCCATCGCCCCCTCACGCCGCCTTGCCGCTGAGGGACCCGCTCGCCCGCGCGAGACCTGCCTCGCTCTCGCCGGGTTCGTCGGGCCAGACATCGAGCCCGGCCGCGCAGGCCACCCATCGCGCGTACACGAGGTCCCGTTGCCGGATCATCAGACGTGGCGTCCGGCGGCTTCCCGGGTGCCGCTTGCCGCCGCCCCAGTCACCCCAGATCTCGGCCTCGATGCCGCGGGCTTCCAGAGCGTGCTTCACGTCGTACAGCCGCCCAAGATCGGTCAGGCGAGCAAGTTCGCACAGGCCATTCATACGTCCCTCCTCGATCGCGACTCGGCCTCGGTTTCCGTCACGCGGTCACGGTCTGCCCCTCGCCGCGATCATGGACCGCGACGACGGCGGCGGCGCGGACCACGATCACCGGGCAGTCGGCCAGCTGGATCACCCGGTGGGCGACGCTGCCCAGCAGCAGCCCGGCAAAGTCTCCGAGCCCCCGCGAGCCCAGCACGATGCTGTCGGCGTCGAAGCCCTTGGCGGCGTGCAGGATCTCTTTCGCCACATCAGACGACCGGGCGGCCCTGAGCTCGCTGCGCGCGCTCACCCCGGCCTTCACGACCACTTCAAGAGCGGCCTCGGTAAGAAGACGGGCCTCATCCTGGGTCTCCAGGTCGGTCGTTTCGCGAGACACGAGGCCGACGTCGTGCACGTGGACGACGAGGACCTCGCCCCGGGACTTGGCGGCGAGGTCGATGGCGGCCGCGATGGCTCCTCTCGCCTGGTCCGAGCCGTCTACGGCCAGGACGATCCTCTCGAACATCGTCGGCCGCCCCCTTTCCCTGCGCCACCGAGCCGCTGTCGGCCGGACCGGGCGGGTCGGTCGGAACGGCGGCGTCGGGCGCGACTTACGTGGCTTGCCTTCGACCCCAGAGTACGCGCCCACGACGGCCGGCCGCATCGGGCCGACAGACGGTTTCGCCATCGGTCAGTCGGCCGAACTTCTGGTCGGTCGTTGGACGGTGGCGCCGGCACTAGATGAGGCGATGCCGCACGGCGATCGTGGCCGCTTCAGTGCGGCTGGAGACCCCGAGCTTGGAGATGATGCTGCTGACGTGCGTCTTGGCCGTGGACAGGCTGATGACGAGGCGGTCGGCGATCTCGGCGTTGGTCAGACCCTCCGCCATGAGCGCGAGCACCTGCCGCTCGCGTCTGGTGAGGGTCACCGCCCGGCCGCTGCCCGCGGCGCGACGGCGTGGATCAGGGCCTCAGCGGCCTCGGGGGCCAGCGTGGACTTGCCCACGCTGGCCGCCGCGGATGGCCTCCGCCAGCTGGTCTCCGGAGACGTTCTTCATGAGGTAACCGATCGCTCCGGCCCGCAGCGTGTTCTCGATCAGCTCCTCGTCGGAGAAGCTCGTGAGCGCCAGGACCTTGGTACCGGGGCAGCGGCGAAGGATCTCCTCGGTCGCCGCTGCCCCGTTCATGCCGGGCATCACGAGGTCCATGAGAACGACGTCGGGTCTGGTCTGCTCGCATCCTGATGGCCTCCGCGCCGCTGTCGCCTGCGCCACCAGCTCGATGTCGTGAAGAGCGCGAGGATGCTCTGCAGTCCGCTGCGCACCAGAGCGTGATCGTCGCGCTATGACCACCCTGATCGTCTTTGGCGCTCCCCCGCGCCGCCGTTCATTGGTCATCCCCGTCCCTTTGGCCACTCAGTCGCTCACTACGGTACCACCGCGGCTCGTGCTCCCGATCGTCAGACCGCTCCCACCGTCTCCGCCCGCTCTCGCATGATCCGCAGGCCGAATTGCTCCGGCCCGATCCGCGCTGGATCGAACCCGCGGCCGTTGTCGCCGACGTCCAGCTCCACCGCTCCGTCCGAGCAGCTCATCGTCACCCAGGCACGGCGCGCCCCGGCATGGCGCACCACGTTGTTCAAGGCCTCCTGGGCGATGCGGTAGAGAGCGATCGTGACGTCTGGAGGCAGCGAGCCGGCCGACGACCGTGAGCTTGACGGAGGTGTGCGTCCGGCGCCTCGGTGGCGTCGACCAGGTGCTGCAACAGGTCGCCCAGCCACGACTCCGCCAGGGCGTCCGGACGCATCTCCAGAAGGAGCGTGCGCATCTCGGCCAGGGCCGCGCGCGTGAGACGCCGCAGGTCCTCGAGGCTCTCGCCGTTCTCCGGTGACGGAGGGTCCGATCGCCGCTGCAGCGCCTCGGCCTTCAGACTGGCCGCGAAGAGCGACTGCGTCACCGAGTCGTGCAGGTCGCGGGCCAGCCGTGAGCGCTCTGCGGCCACCGCGCTGCGCTCCACCTGCTCCCGCAGCCGCGTGTTCTCGATCGCCAGGGCCGCCTGGTCGCCGAACGAGCGGGCCAGGCCGACGTCCTCGTCGTCGAACAGCCTCGGTTCGCGGTAGATGAGAGCGATAACTCCGTACACCTCGTCTCGTACGACCGGGGCACGGCCAGACACGCCCCACCGGCGCGGGGGGAGCACGTGGCATCGCGGCTCGTCGTCGTCCACGGGCCGGAGGTCGGGCACGGCCACCGGCCGCCGCTCGCGACCGCCCGACCGACCGGGTCCGCGCCCGATCGAGAGCGACAGCTCCTCGCCGACGTCGCCCGACTCGCCGATCGCGCCTGGAGGTCAGTGACTCCGTCGGCGTTGAACCGGAACAGCCTCCCGCCGTCGCTCGCCAGGAGTTGCCGCGCCTGCGCGACGATGTGATGACGCAGCTCCGACAGCGGCCGGTCCGAGTGCAGCACCGAGACCTCCTGCAGCCGCTGCAGCTGCGCGGTCAGCAGCTGCAACCTCCCGGTCGTCGATCGTTGACTTTCGTAGAGCTGGTCGAACCGGTTGTACAGGTCGCCGAGTGCGATCAGCGCGGTGCCGCCGAGCGCCCCGCACCAGACCAACAGGATGTTCTGCGCATTGGCGCGACCCTGGATGACCATGGCGATGACGGTCAGACCCAGGCAGACCACGCCGACGACCACGGTGGCGAGGCGCTCGCGCAGCGCAAACGCGACGAGCATAAGAGGCACGAGGTACAGCCCGGCGATCGCGTACCCGGGAATGACGAGATCGAGAACGAACGACGCGGCGATGCCGGCTACGGTCAGCGCGACCACCAGATCGTGGTGGGCGCGCAACCACACGATGCCACGCAGCACCCGTGGGGAAGCACGGCGCCCTTCGGCGCTTGCGTCCGACCCCGACCAAGCGATGAGGTGACGGCGCTCCTCGTCGGCCCGAGCCCTGGCGTTCTCGTGCCGTGGCCAGTGATGGCTCCGGCACCGGCCCCGCAAGTCGATCATACCCTCAGGCGATGGTCCGGCCCCCAAGCAGCGTTCCGCCGTGGCCGCGCGCCCCGCCCCCGTCGGGCGGGCGCCCTCCGGCGAGCCGGCGAACCGGGGATCAGGTCGTGACCGAGGCGGCCGTCGAAGGCCGTGGCCGAAAGTCCTTGACCCATGCGCAGCGCACGGTGCCGTGGCCGCCCGCGCCGCCCGCGCGCGCACGTTCACGTCGTCCATCAGGTGATGGATGAGGAACAGGCCGCGACCGTGCGCCTTGAAGGGATCGGGCCGCGACTGCACGTCGACCGCGCCGAGCTCGAAGCCGCAGCCGCCGTCGCTGATACGAAGAAGAAGGAGCACGCGACCGGCCCGGACTTCGGCCCGCACGTCGACCTCGCCGCCGACGTCTCCGCTGTGCATGAAGGCGTTGACATAGGCCTCGTCGGCCGCCACCAGCACGTCGGCGGCCGCGGGGCGCGGCACGTCGTTCTGCGCGAGGTGACGCGCGAGGGACCTGCGCAGCAGGTGGGCGGATGCGGCGCCTTGAGCGGCAGACGCAGACACACGACCGACCCGTTCTGGTCCCCAGTCACGACGACGCTCTCCCTCGGTCTGTCCCCGAGCACACGACCACCGCCGGACAACATATACGGCATCGGTGCATGCGTCCCTGTGTATCGGCGTTCATCTTCTGTTCTGCCTCCATCACGCGTTGTCAGACCGGACAACGGGGGACTCGGACGCGAGCGTTAGCCGCCCGGCTATGCTCAGCCTGGTGTCGGACTGGGTCTGTCAGGAGAATCGCGTGACCGTCGACGACCTGAGACGCGCGCCG
>CAWCWZ010000065.1:0-63242 GCA_963799395.1 uncultured Actinomycetes bacterium | reverse complement strand
GTCTCCGGGGTCGAGCGTGACCGTGACCGGGTGGTTGATCCAGTAGACGTAGGGGGCGATCGGGTCGGATCCGGTGGCGACCGGGCTGAAGTAGCCGGAGCCCGGGTTCGTGAGGTTGAGCGCGGTGATCACACCGCCCACGACCACCGGTGTGGCGGTCGCGCCGCTGCCCCAGCCGCCACTGATCGTGGCGTTCGGTCGCCGGAGAGTAGCCCGCACCGCCGCTCACCACGTTGACCGCGATCATGCCGCGCCACACCGTGGCCGTGGCGGTCGCACCGGCCCCGCCGCCGCCCGTGATGGCCACGGACGGTGCGAGGTGTAGCCCGAGCCGCCGTTGGTGACGTTGACGGCGGTTATGGCACCGCCGGCCACCGTCGCCGTGGCGGTCGCGCCCTTGCCGCCGCCGCCGCTGATCGTGACGGAGGGTGCGGTCGTATAGCCGGAGCCGGGGTTGGTGATCGTGACACCGGTGATCGCCCCGCCCGTCACCTGCACCATTGCCGTGGCGCCGCTACCGCCGCCGCCGCTGAAGCCGACGGAGAGGTAGTTCTCGCCGGGGTTCGTGATCGTGACCCCGGTGACGACACCGCCCGTCACCTTGGCCGTCGCGGCGGCGTAATCGCCGCCGCCGAAGTCGACCGAGAGGTAGCCCATGCCGCCGTCGACCACCAGGATCGAGGCGACCTTGCCGCTCACGACCGTCGCCTGGGCGGCCGTGCCGATGGTGACGGTCGGCGGGTACGCGTAGCCGGAACCGCGGTCCATGACGGTGATCGCTGTCACCTTGCCGCCCACCACCGTCGCCTGGGCGACCGCGTCGACGCCGGCGCCACCCGTGAGGGTGATGGCCTGGTGGCGCAGCGTACCCTGAGCCGGGGTTCGTCACGGCGATCGACGTGAGATACCCGTCCTCGACCGTCGCCGCCGCCGTGGCGCCGCTGCCACCACCGCCGCTGAGGCTCACGAGCGGCGTCAGATGGGCATCGGTGTGCGGCGCGAAGGTATCGTTCAGCAATAGGTAGAGACGGCCCTTGGTCGTGTCGCTCGGGTCGTAGCCGCCGACGATCAGATCGGGGGCGCCATCGTGATTGAAGTCAGCCGTCGCCAGCCCCGTGATCGATGTTCCCGGGAACCTGCAGGTTGTCGCCGCTACCAGCGAGGCCACCGGCACCGTTTCCGGCCAGCAGGCTGACGCCGTAGGCACCGCCTGCGTGCGGCGCTGTCGCGGCCGACATCGAGCGTGCCATCGGTGGTGAAGTCGCCGATGGCGAGCTCGGTGGCGCCGCTCGGGCTGGCGACAGTCACGGCAGGGCCAAAGCCGCCGTTGCCGTCGCCGGGCAGCACGGACACATTACCCGCCGCCGTGCCGACCACGAGGTCGAGCTTGCCGTCACGGTTGAATCGCCGAGCCCGACGGCCTCGGGCTGGCGCCGACCGACACGTCGCTGCGGGTGAATGAGCCTGTGTCATCGCCAAGCAGGACCGAGACGCTCGAGGAGCCGCTGTCGGCCACGACGAGATCGAGCTTGCCGTCCCGGTTGATGTCGCCGGCGGCGAGCCCCACCGGGTCGCTGCCGACCGTCGTGTCGATGGGCGCGGCAAACGATCCGGTGCCGTCGCCGAGCAGGACCGACACCGTGCCGGCGGAGTTCGTCGTGACGATGTCGGGCTTGCCGTCGCCGTTGACGTCGGCGACCAGCACGCGCGTTGGTCCAACGCCGGTGGCGAACGTCGCCGGAGTGGCGAAGGTGCCGTCGCCCAGGCCGAGCGCCACCGACACCTCGTTGGCGGCCGTGTCGACGGAGATGAGGTCGGGCTTGCCGTCGCCGTTGACGTCGGCCAGAGAGGTCGTCGCCGGCGGGGTGAGCCAGGGGAGAACCGAACGTACCGTCGGTGCCCCCGAGAAGAGTCGAGAGGGTCGAGGCCACGTCCAACGAGCCGTCGTCGTTGAGATCGCCGAGGGCCAGCTGCGCGAACTCAGCGCCCGTCCCGGTCGACTCGACGAAGGGCTGGAAGGCGGCACCGCTGCGCAGCGGCCACATCTTCGTCAGGACCGAGACCGTGTTGGAGCCATAGTCGCCGACGACGAGGTCGTCGTTGCCGTCACGGTTGAGGTCGGCCGCCACCATGGGGCCGGGATCCTCGCCGGCGGGGATCGTCACGCTCGTTCTGCCCTAGTATTCCAGAGGCCCCCCCGCCAACTGCCAATAGGGGGTGTTGAAGCGACTCAGGTAGATCTTGACCTCGTTGCTGCCCGGCAGGTCACGGCGATGTCCGGCACGCCGTCGCCGTTGAAGTCCTGGACGAACAGGGAGCCCGGATAGCCCACGTTGGCGACGAGCGGACTGTTCGGATCGGGGGTCGTGAAGTCCCGCGAGCCCTTGGCGCTCTCGGTGGACATCCACACCTGGTTCGCGGTCCAGCTCGCCCCGACGATCTCGGTGAGGCCGGTGTTGGCCAGGAGGGGTCGCCGACGGCGAGGCGTCGGTGACGGGCCGTCGGGGACGCTGAACCATCTGAGTCGCCGTCGGGCACGCTTGCCATGTGGACGGTCGGATAAAGCTCCCGTTGTCATCGCCGTAGTAGATGCCGAGGTCCTCGATGGATTGATCGTATCTGGTAAACGAGGCTGTGAAGACGATGTCGAGCTTGCCGTCGTGGTCGGCGTCGGCGATGGCGATCGCCCGCGGGCCCTCGAGCTCGAAGGGCGGCGACTGCCGGTACCGCCAGCGTCTTGGCCGACGAAGCTGCCTGCGCCGTTCTGGATGAGCACCGAGATCGCCTTGCCGGTGTAGCAGGTGACGGCGAGGTCGGGCTTGCCGTCGCCGTTGAGGTCGCCGCAGGCCAGCGACATCGGGCCGGCGCCCACGGCCACGGTCTGCACCAGGGTGAAGCCACCGGCGCCGTTGCCCCGAAGGATCGAGACCGTGTTGGAGCCGCTGTTGGCGACCGCCAAGTCGAGCTTGCCGTCGCCGTTGAAGTCGGCGGCCACGATGGCGCTGGGATGCAGCCCGACGGCCACGCTCTTGGCCGCGCCGAGCCTACCGTTCCCCAGGCCGAGCAGGATGGAGACGGTGCGGACGCGAGTGACTGGCCGCCACGTCGAGGTTGCCGTCGCCGTTGAAGTCGCCCACCGCCACCGCGTGGCGCGAGTCGCCCACCGTGTAGCCGACCGGAGCGCTGAACGTGGGTGCGACCGCCAGCGCGGTCGCCGCAGCGAACACCAGAATGGCGAGCGCCACGACGACCGCCGTGGCCGCACCTGCCTTGGGACGTGACATGCGCACCGACGACTTCATGCTCGACCCCTCCGTGGTAGAGCGTCGCTAGCGTCACGCCGCGCCACGAGCGCCACGAGACGGGGGGGCGGTCGCACGACTCCCCCGCGATAGTTCTATTCGACAGGAACCGTCCATCCTGAACGGGCAACACCCGCCCGGTCGCGGGGACGGAAGTAGTGCGCAGCCGGCGACCCGCGCCGTGCCGGGCGCGGCCGACGCTAGGGCGTGACGCTGGCGCTCGGTTTGGGCGTGGGTTTCGGGGTGCCTGAACCCGACGGCGAGGGCGACGGCGAGCTCGTCGGCTTGGCCGTCTTGGTGCCCACCAGGAGCACCTCGGGGACCATCGAGTAGACGCTCTTGAAGTCGTCGTTCCAGAGGAGCTTGCCGTGAGCGTCGTAGACCTTGCGGAAGCAGTCGATGCTCATGCCGCCGACGCCCGGCGTGTCGACCTTGGTCCGTCCCTTCGGCAGGGTCGGGTCCTTCTTCTTGTCGACTGTGAACGGCACGAAGTCGTACCAGCTGCTGGTCGAGGCGACGACCCTGCGGTGCAGCGGCGAGCTGTAGAGCGAGACCGTCAGCGACCAGCCCGTGAAGTCGGTCTTGAGGAGGATCCAGTTGGGCGTGTCGTTGCGGAACTTCAGGTCGTAGGAACCGTAGCTCACGGTGGCGTCGCGCCCCAGCGGGTAGTGCGAGATGTAGAGCTCGTGGTTGTGGCGCTCGACGATCTGCAGACCGGCCTCGAAGGCGGCGTTGAAGACCGTGGTCGAGACCTGGCACATGCCGCCGCCGACCGAGTCCTCGAGCTTGCCGGCGATGATCGTCGGCGCCATCTTGAAGCCCTTGGCGGCGGTGCGTTCGCCGGTCGTGGCGTTGACAGAGAAGATCTTGCCCGGCGCGATCAGGGTGTTGTTCAGAAGCGAGGAACCGAGGGCCACGTTGCTCAGGCGGTTGGCGGTGCCGGCCACGCTGGTCGTGTAGGTGCCGATCCGCGAGGTGATGCGCATCGACTTGGCGTCGGAGTAGCTGAGCGTCGGCGGCGCCTTGCCGAAGACCGCCGCGGCTGTCCGGGCGCCGCCGCTCGCCGCCGCCGCCTCCATGTTGGCGATCGTCGGGCCGGGCACGACGCCGTAGCCCGGCGTGCCGCGCCTGACCTTGACGCGCTTGCCGCCCGCGGCCAGCGTGAAGGTCGCGTTCCTGCCGGGCTTGCCGACCTGCTGCGTGATGAAGTCGAAGTAACCGCGCGTGACCGGCGAGTCGAAGGTGACGCGCAGACGCGGCTTGCCGCTCTGGGGAACGAAGGCGAGGTACTGGCCGAGGTCCTGCCGGGCGATGGTCCAGGTGTGGCCGCCGTGAGTCAGCGCGAGTGGGCCCAAAAGCCAGGCGCGCGCCGTCGCGGCGGCGGTCTCGGCGTCGGCGGTGGAGACGTCGGGCGCGACGGTGGCCACCGGCAGCGCCGCCGTGACGTCGCGGCCCGAGATGACGGCGGCGGCGAGCAGGCGAAGGACGGCCGCGCGGTCGACCGCGCGGCCGTCCTTCGCCTGCCCCACCACGGGCTGCGCGCCGCGGATGGTCACCGCTCCGGGCACCGGCTTGACGTCGACGACCTGTGAGATCGTGTCGAGCCGCTCCCGGGTGCGCGGCTCGGCAAACGTGACCGCGGGCTGCACGGAGTGGCCGGAGAACCAGAGCCAGAGGCTCGTCCAGGCGCGCGTCAGGACGTTGCCCGTGCGCGTGTAGTCGTAGGCGTCGCGCGCCGCCGCCGCGGCGTTCAGGCGGGCGTGCAGCGCGGCCGCGCTCAGGCTCCAGCGGCGGCCGCCCCAGGTCAGCGTGACGGCGCCGCCCCGGGGCTCCACCCGCTCGAGCTTGAGCGTCGCCTCGGTCACCGTGAGGCCGCCGACGCCGACGCCGTAGACCGTGACGTTGTGGTGGATCGTGCCGCTCTGGGTGGCCTCGGCGAAGGCCACGATCGCGACGAAGAGCGCGACCGCGACGCCGACGAGGATCAGCGCCACGAAGCGGGTCCGGCCGCGGTCGCGGCCGACGACGCCACCGCCGCCGTGGCCGACGAGCTTCTCGAACGGCCACGCCACGAGGGCCACGAGCAGGCCGATGACAAGGATGACGAGCGGCTCTTTCTTCTTACGGCGCCGCGGCGGTCTCTGGGGTGGCTGCGTCATTGCCACTATTCTAACCGGAGAAACGCCACGGTCGAGCCCAAGGCCCGGTGCGACCCATCGAGACCATCGTCCACGCCACGTTCCGCGGCTTTGTCAACCACGAGTGACCGCGGCGCCTCGAAATCCGCAGCGGTACGACTGATAGAGTAGACGCTCTGGACTCGGGGGAGTGCACTCCCGGATGGGGAGCAGGTACCAGTGGGGGATCAACAAGGCTCGCCGTCGCAGCGCCCGATAGTCGGCGCTCCGGCGTTCGTCGCGACGAAGATCGCCACGCCCGACATCGGCCGCGCGTTCATCCGGCCCGAGGTGGTCGACAAGCTTGCCCGGGGCGCCGGCCGGCGGCTCCTCACGGTCCGCGCGCCGGCCGGCTATGGCAAGACCGCGGTCGTCGCCGAGGCCGCCCGCCGACTCGGCTGGCGCGCCGTCTGGTACAGGCTCGACGTCCTCGATCACGATCCCGCCGTCTTCATCGCCTCCGTGGTGCAGGCAGTGCGCGAACGTGTGCCGGACTTCGGCGGCATCCTGATCGAGCGATTCGCCGAAGCTCACGAGGTGCCGTTGTCTCCGTCGGAGATGGCCGCCCTCCTTGTCTCGGAGCTGCGCGACGAAGTCGACGGCGAGCTCCACGTCGTCATCGACGACTACCACCAGGCGATCGCGTCGAGCGAACTCAATCGCGCCCTCGGCTACCTCCTGGCCAACCTGCCCGACAACGTACACATCGTTCTTCTCACGCGGTTCCAGCCGGTGGTCGCCACGACCCGTCTCAAGCTCTCCGACCAGATGATCGAGGTGACGTTCGAAGATCTGCGTCTCGATGCCGGGCAGGTCGCCGAGCTCTTCGCGGGGCGTTCGCACGCCCGTCTGACCGACGAGCAGGCCGAGCGACTCGTGCGCCTTACCGAGGGCTGGCCGGCCAGCCTCGTCCTCATCAGCCGCGCCCTCGACTGGACCAACCTCGGCTCCATCGAGCACGCGCTCGTCGACCCGCGCCTCACGAGCGACATCTTCTCGTACCTGTCCGAAGAGGCCCTGCGCCGCGAAGACGCCGAAACGGTCGCCTTCATGCAGGCGACGTGCTGCCTCGAATCGATGACCGTCGAACTCGCCGACAAGGTGGCCCGGACCGACCACGGGCAGCGTTCTCTCGAGCGGCTCGTGGCCCACAACGTGTTCACCTTCGTCGATCGGGCGACCGGCACGTACCGCTATCATCAGCTCCTGCGCGACTACCTGCGCCAGTGGTACGCAAACGAGCACGGCTCGGGGGCCTTCCGCGATCTCCAGCTCCACACCGCGTCGGCGGTCGAAGACGCCGGCGACCCGGAGACGGCGATCGAACTCTACTTCGCCGCAAACGAGCCCGGCGAAGCCCTCGCCGTCGTGTCGCGCAGCGGCGAGCTCGTCACCGACAACTGCAGGTTCGATTCGCTACGATCGTGGCTCGAGAGGCTGACGCCCAACGCCGCGAGCGAAGATCCGTGGGTACTCTTCCTGGCCGGACAGCTGACCCTGAGAGAGGGCGACCCGTCCAAAGCCCTCGACGCCCTGACCCGTGCCGAAGCCTCGTTCCGGGCCTGCGACGATCGCTGGGGCGTGTACCACGCGCTGAGCGCGATCGAGGCCATCTGGTTCTGGAGGGGCGATTTCGGGCAAGCCGCCACCTACTGCGAAGCCGCGCTCGATGCCGCCACGACGGCAGAACAGCGCGTGCACACGCTGGTAAGCCTCGGATCGGCGCGCGGCTACGTGTGCCGATGGTCGGATGCCGAGGACCTGTGGAACCAGGCGCAGGCGGCAGCGCCTCCGACCTGCGGCCGGGAACTGGCCCGGATCGCCGCCCTGCGTGCGAACAGCAGATACCTGCGGGGCGATTTCGCGGGGGCCGACGCTCACCTCCACGCGGCCATGGCCCCCGTCTCGGCCTGCGGATCGAGCGGCCTTACCGTGACCCTTCTGGGAGCCTTGATCGATGTGGAGCGCGACCTTGGGCGTTACGAGGACGCCCACGCGACGGCTAACGCTTCCATCCAGGAGTGTGATCGACTCAGCTCAGGGCTCTTCAGGCATATGTTCGACGAAAGCCTCGTCCGCCTTGCTTGCGCCGAAACCGACGAGGCGCTTCATGTTCGGGACTTCGAGAAACTGGTCTCGTCGCCACAGGTTGAACAGGACGCCTTCTCCAAGTCGATAGCGCTCCATGGGTTGGCCGTGACACTCCGCCATGTCGGCCGCCTTCACGAGGCACTGTCGGCCTACGAACAGGCGGCCGAAACAGCCCGTGCGATCGGCACCCCATCGCTTCGCCTGGCAGCGGAAGCCGGCGGGCACCTCGTCCGGGGGCTCCTGGGCGAGGCGGCCGAGGCCCTGACGGCTCTGGCCGACATCGAGCAACAGAGTGCCGCACTCGAGCTCGCCTTCGTCGCGAACCAGTGCATCTTCTTTCAGGCCGTCGTCGCTCTGTCTCGCGGCGACGATCGCACTGTTACCCACGCCCTGCGCCGCTGCCTGCCCGTTCAGCTCCGCCTGGGCCATGTCGACTTCCTCTGCCAGGAGCTCGCACAGTGGCCGGAGCTGAACGAGCGCGCGCTCGCCGACGATGAGCTGGCGGAGTGGCAAGTCGGCATCATCGACGCTCTCACCCACAGCACGAAGTCGGTCCCGCTCCTCATTTCAGTCATGACCGCCGGCACCGCACCCCAGCAGGCGCTGGTGATCGACGCGTGCGGGCGGCTCGCCCCTCCAGCGGTTGCCCAGAAGCTCCTCGAGTGGACCAGGAAGCACGGGTCGGCAAGCCAGCTCAGGTCGCTCAGGAAGACGCTCGATCTGAGCGCCGGCGGGGCCGCGTCCACCGCCGGACTCACGGCCCGGGAGCACGAGGTGCTCGGCCTTGTCGCGGCGGGGCGTCGCAACGCCGAGATCGCCGCGCACCTGTACCTGTCCGAGAAGACCGTGAAGACTCACATCAACCACATCTTCGCCAAACTCGGCGTGACCGACCGCGTCCAGGCCGTGCTGTACTATCGTGCGAGCATCGAACCGGGCGCCGGGCAAGATACAACCACGGACTGATTCCGCCCGAACGCGTGCCCGATAGCCTCCCCCCATCAGTCGACTGGGAGGGGAGGTCATGGAATCATCCGCATCCATCGTCTTCGTAGAATCGCGGCGCATGAGCCCACGCAAGAGAACGGTGATCGAGATCCTGCGCGACAACCCGGGGTTCGTCTCGGGTCAGGCGATCAGCGACACGCTCGGCATCTCGCGCAACGCCGTGCACAAGCACGTCAACTCCTTGCGAGCGCGCGGCTTTCGCATTCTGGGCATCTCGCGGCGCGGCTACAGGCTCGAAGAAGAGCCGCGCCGTCTGGTCATGCCCGTTGTCGCCAAGCTCACCCAGGGCGCCGTCCTGGGTACGTCGTTCAGGTACCACGACGAGATCGAGTCGACCAACGCCGAGGCCAAGCGGCTCGCCGCCGACGGCGCCCCCGAGGGTACGGTCATCGTCGCCGAGAGCCAGCTCAAGGGCAGAGGTCGCATGGGGCGCACCTGGACCTCGCCGCCCGGCAAGGGCCTTCTCTTCTCGGTCATCCTGCGGCCCGGCATAGCCATGACCGACGCCCACCTGCTGACGCTCACGACGGGCGACGCCGTCGCCGAGGCGATCGAGGCTCAGGTGAAGATCCCCGTGCACCTCAAGTGGCCGAACGACCTCATCGTCGACAACCGAAAAGCCGGCGGGATCCTCCTCGAGGTGTCCGGCGAGCAGGATCGGGTCGACTGGGTGGTCGCGGGCATCGGCATCAACGTCAACGTCGAGTTTGCGGAACTGCCCGTGCCGCTCAGAAAGACGGCGATCTCGCTCAAGATGGCGACCGACAAGACGGTCGACCGCAGCGTGCTCCTGGCGAGGATCCTGCTCACGCTCGAGAAGGACTACCTCGACTGCCTCGCCAACGGCTTCGACCGCACGCTGCGCGAGTTTCGCGAGCGCGACTACCTGCTCCACCGCAGTGTCAGCATGCAGACGCGCGAGGGGCCGGTGGTAGGCGAGGCGGCCGGCATCGACGACCGCGGGGCCCTCCTGGTCGCGCTGCCCGATCGCCACGTCAGGCGGTTCCATTCCGGCGATGTGACGTTGCACCACTAGCGGCGGCGGGGCGGACCCTTTTGACAGGGGCCGCCCCGCACCCTAAATTGTCAACTCACCTTGGCCCCACTGAGTTGACAATTGCACTCCTCGCTCTCAACGCGTGATCTCGCCCTCGCGGCCCTGTTCGCCGCGCTCATGTGTATCGGAGCTCTCGTGTCCGTGCCCATGTTCGGCCCGGTCCCGCTCACCCTGCAGGTGCTGTTCGTGCTGCTTGCCGGCCTGGTGCTCGGCGCCCGGCTCGGCGCCCTGAGCGTCGTCGCCTATCTGTGCGTCGGCCTCGCCGCGCCGGTCTACGCGCAAGGAGCGTCGGGTCCCGGCGCCCTCGTAGGGCCCGCCGGCGGCTACCTCGTGGGGTTCGTCGTCGCGGCCTTCGTCGTGGGGGCGCTTGCGCAACGCTGGGAGGCTCGCACCTTCTGGCCGCTGTTCGGCATCGCCCTCGCCGGCCTGGTGCCGATCTACGCGATCGGCGCCGCGTGGCTCGCCTGGCAGCTGCACGCGACGGCCCCGTGGCCGATCCTCTGGGGAGGCGTCCTGCAGTTCATTCCGGGCGACGCCGCCAAGGCCGTGGTGGCCGCACTCACGGCTCGCGCGCTCGTCAGCCTGCCGTCGGGTCTCCGTGCGCCCGTGCGATCCCGCTGAGGTCGGCCAACGCCGACCCGCGGAGACGGAGATTGAGGCGGCCTCGCTCGTACTCGTCCATGAAATCGGTCGCGCTGCCGTCCCGATAGGCGAGGTCCTTGTCTCGCAGGATGCCGGCGAGGATCTCGACCCACCGCGCGTCGAGCTGCGCCCCAGCCATGCTGCGAAGCTCCTTGAGCGCCTCGAACGAGCTCAGCGCCCGGCGATACGGGCGATCTGACGTCATAGCATGATAGGTGTCGGCCACCGCCAGCATCTTGCTGGCGTCGGGGATCGACTCGGACATCAGGCCCAGCGGGTAGCCGGTGCCGTCCAGCCGCTCGTGATGATAGCGGACGATATCGGCGACGTTCTGATAGGCAGCCAGGTGCGACAGGACCTCGGCGCCCTTCTCGGGGTGTTGGCGGATATAGCCCCACTCGTCGTCGTCCAGTGACGAGTCCTTTCGCAGGATCGCGTCGGGCGTACCGACCTTGCCCAGGTCGTGCAGGAGACCGGCGAGGTGGATCTCCTCGGCTTCGTGCTCGGCCATGCCCGCGGCCAGAGCCATGTCACGGCAGTACATAGCCACCGCCGCGGAGTGATCGGCAGTGTACTCGTCCTTGCTGTCGAGCAGCACGACCATCGCCACCGCCAGCCCCAGGTTCATTTCGAGGTACTTGTCAGTGAGCTCCTTCTGGGTCTCGACATGGGCGCGCTCGCGCACGAGAAGCTTGAGCATGTACTGACTGGCGAAGAGGGGGATGAAGAGGAGGACAACGGCCGTGATGCCAGCCGTCGCATAGAGGGCCGCGACGGCGACCCCCATGCCAACAACGACAACCGACGACCGCAGCTGCGACGGCATATCGTCTCGCCAGTAGGTTGTCAGCGGAATGCCGTACTTGACGCGCGCGCCGAGGCTAGTGAGCACATTGTTGACCGCCTCGTAAAGGAGTCCACCGATAGCGCCTGCAACAAGCAGCCGGAGCGAGACACTCCCGAGCGGGATGGCCAACTGACGATGGAGGAAGACAAATACCTCCGCAGCCACAAATGCAGACATGACCAAGTTGGAGCAGTTGAAGACTACGATCGTCCGGGAGGACTCGCGCCATGCTCCCCACAGCCCAACCACAGCCGCGACCGACATCGCGGGGATTGGTCCCAGGAACATCACGGCCAGGAGAATTGGCAGCGTGCCCGCCGTGACTGTGACTCGGTCGCGAACCTCGACCGCCATCTCGTCGGCAATGACCGCAATCAGGGCGAAGATGACCGTGTCGAGAACGTGATGTGAGAGTGAACTGTTTGCGCCTGCGAGGCTGCCAGCGTACAGAACGCACAACGCAGCGAGAACGCTCGCCACTAACGTGAGTCTCCAGAAACTGCGCTCGCGCTCGGCTAACCTGCACTTGGCACCGCCCCAAGGTCAACACGCATGTATCGGCGCGTCGCCTTCGGCGCTTTAGCGCAAATGCTACGGGCGAGGGATGAGCCTAGTGAATCTTGCTGTTGCCACCGGAGGCGACGAGGACCAAGACTATCGACGCCAAGGCATTTTCGACTTTCTTCATGGGAACCATCTTTCTCCGACAGAAGTAGTGGAGAGAACTAATGGAGCTTGGTCATGGTGCGAATCATCGAGGACCCCCTAAAGTCCCGTGCCAACCTGCCGATAAAATAAGGTTGACGATTGCTGTGGCCTGAATGGTATACACAGGGCGGAAGCATGTGCAAGGCCTCGTACGCACATGTGCCGATTCCGTATGCTCTGCCCTGTGTCTAGTCTGACAACACGTCCAGACCGTCGCGATTCGTTCGCCTGCCGGAGACCCCGCAGATGACGCTCGCCGGCGGCAGCGACGCCGCTCGCCCGCTGTCACGCAACGCCAACTTCCTGCTCCTGGTCGGCGGGCAGTTCGTCTCGCAGATGGGCGACCGGCTGGCAATGGTCGCGTTCCCCTGGCTCGTGCTCACGACGACCCACTCCGCGCTGTCCACCGGCGTCGTCCTGGCGTTGTTCACCCTCCCCTACATCCTGTTCGGGGCCGTCGCCGGAGGGGTGCTCGACCGCCTGGACAGGCGCGGGGTGATGGTCGCCGCCGACATCGCCCGTGGCGGCCTGGTGCTGGCCGTCCCGTTCGTGGCGGAACACTCGACCGGCGGCGTGTTCGCGCTTGCCTTCCTCACGTCCTGCGCCACGGTGTTCTTCGAGCCCGGCATGATGGCGCTCCTGCCGGACATCGTCACAGGCGAAGAGCTGCTGCCGGCCAACTCCGTCCTTTCCGCGAGCACGCACGTCACCGAGACCGTCGGCTACGCGGCCGCCGGGTTCGTCGTCCTCTACCTCAGCACCCGGACGGTTTTCACGGTCGACGCCGCCACCTTCGGCGTGTCGGCCGTGACCCTCCTCGCGATGACGCTCGGCCGCGCCGCGGAACACGAGGGCCGCGCCGGAGCCGCGGCCGGCGCGTTCGCCCGCAAACCCGGCTTCTGGGCCGAGATCCGCGAGGGCGTGTCCTACCTGTTCCACCATGCGGGGCTGCGCGCCAACACCTTGCTCGCCGTCGCCGCGGTGGCCGGTGTGGGCGCCTTCTACCCGCTCACGTTCCTGCTGGCCGCCGAGCGGTTCCACGGCCCGGGCACCTTTGGCGTCATGGAGGCCGCCATCGCCATCGGCTCCGTCGGCGGGTCCATCGTCGCGGGCGCCCTCGGCAAGCGCCTGCGCAAGGGTCTGGCGATGACGATCGGGCTGATGGTGATGGGAGTCTGCTACGCGCTGCCCTGGGCTCTGCACGCCCTGCCCTTCGTCCTCGCCGACTTCGTCGTGCTCGGCGTCGCCAACGCGGCCGTCCTGGTCTCGATCGACACCTACGTGCAGGCCGTCGTGCCCGAAGCGCTGCGCGGCCGCGTCTGGGGGGCGCGCTTCACGCTCACGCAGGGGGTGTACGCCCTGGGCATTCTCGTGGCCGGAGGGCTCGCCACCGGCGTGGCTCTGGGACCGCTGTTCGGGCTGTGCGGCCTGATCGTGTTCGTGCCGGCCTTGGTCGGCCTGTTCGTGCCGGTCGTGCGCGACGTCTGACGTGCGACCGGCGTGGTAGCCTAGCGCCGGCACACAGGTGAGGCGACGGCGCAGCCGGCCCACCCGCAAGGAAGGACATCGTGACCCCGGCAGCCAACACGAGCGGGTCGCCGGCGCTCGGCGAGACGGATTGGTCCCAGCTCGCGCTGATCTGCTTCGCGTCGTTCATCGTGTGGTCCGGCTTCGGCGCTATCCTGCCCTATCTGCCGGTCTTCCTGCACGAGCAGGCCCACGCGCCGATCTGGATGATCGGGGTGATCGCCTCGATGTACTACGCCGGCACGTTCCTGTTCTCGTCGCCGCTCGGCCGCCTGAGCGACCGCATCGGCCGCAAGCCGGTCGTGGTCAGCGGCATGTTCATCTTCTCGCTCGCCACCTTCCTGTTCGTGACGACGACGAACGCCTGGTGGTTCCTGCTGTTTCGCTTGTGCGAGGGGATCGGGGCCGCCTCGGTCGGGCCGGCCGGCAGCGCCTTCATCGCCGACATCTCGAGCGAGGAGACGCGCGGGCGCGCCTACGGCCTGCTGACCAGCGCCCAGTTCGGCGGCCTGGTCGCCGGCCCGGCGCTGGCGATCGGGCTGAACACCCTCGGCGGCGGCGGCAAGAGCGGCTTCTACGCGATCTTCCTGGCGGGCAGCGCCATGACGCTCGCCATGGGAGTCCTGCTGGCCGCGTTGCTCAGGGAGCCCGCGCAGGTCACCGCCCGCCGCAAGGAGGTCGTGGCCCGGCCCAGCTACCGGTCGCTGGCCACGCCCGCCATCGTCGCCTTCCTGGTGATCGCCGCCACGAGCAACTTCGCCATGGGCGGCTGGGAGGTGCTCTGGAGCCTCTGGCTGCGCCACCTCGGCGCCTCCATGGCTTTCGTGAGCGCCACCTGGATGGCCTTCTCGATCCCCATGCTGTTCTCGTTTGCCGGCGGCGTGCTGGCCGAAAAGGGCAACCGCTTCCGGCTCATGTTCGCCGGCTACACGTTCTCGGCGTGCTCCTGGGTCGTGTACGGCTTCACCCGCAACCTCACGGTGTTCTTGCTCTTCAACGCGCTCGAGGGTGTCGCCGTCGCCCTCTCCATGCCGGCCAAACAGGCCTTCCTCATCCAGTCCAGCCCGCGCCGCTGGCTGGGCACCGTGCAGGGCATGGAGCAGTCCTCGGCACAGCTCGCCGCCTGGGTCGGCACGCTCACGGCGCCGCTCCTCTTCACCTGGATCAGCGGCTACGCCATCGGCGTGGGCGGCTTTCTGGCGCTGGGCGGCCTCGCCGTCGCGGCGCCGATCCTGGGGCAGGCGTGGAAGCGGATCCGGGCCGAAGGCGAGGCGCTCAGCCTCGCAGAGGCTGAGCGCCTCGCCGCCACGCCGGGCCACGCCGCCTTCGACGAGGAGCATTCTCCGCTGCGCTAGCAGGCGGCGCGACCGACCGTTTGAACGGCGGCCGGCAGCGGAGTACCGTTTGTCTTGCACCGGTTCCCGACCAGCGCCAGGTCCAGATGCTCAAGAAGATCCGCCCCGAGAGCGGCGCACGCCGTATCATCATCGACTACGGACTCACGGCCCTGGTGGCCGTCGCCTTGGCCATCCTCGTCCAGACGTTCGCCATCAAGCCGTACCTCATTCCGTCGACCTCGATGGCCAACACGCTCGTGCCGGGGCAACGCGTCCTGGTCGACCGCATGGTCTACCATTACCGCCCGGTGCATCGCGGCGACATCATCGTCTTCCGCCGTCCCGAGCCCCCGAGCGACGTGCTCATCAAGCGCGTCGTGGGACTGCCCGGCGACCTGCTTTCGGTGCACGACGGGCACCTCTTCGTCAACGGCGTGCAGCAGAACGAGCCCTTCGTCGACAAAGTCGACGGCATCACCGAGCCCACCGACCCCGCCGACCCGTACGCGAGCACCCAGCCCGACGCGCCCTGGTCGCTCTCGCGACCGTTCCGCGTGCCGGCGGGCCACTACTTCGTGATGGGCGACAACCGCACCGACTCGAGCGACAGCCGCTACTGGGGGACGGTGCCCCGCAAGGCGATCATCGGACGGGCCTTCTTCACGTACTGGCCTCTCCGCCGTTTCGGCGACCTCTGAGCCCCTGAGCGCCTGACTCCCCGGCAAAACGAGGCGGGGGTGGCTTTCAGCCACCCCCGCCTCTCTTGTAACTCCAGCCGCGGCGCCGTTTCTCGTGCTGTTTACGCGGCCGGGTATGTCGTTGGTGCGCCGTGCTCAGGGGCCGCTCTCAGGCCGCCTTGCCGGGCGGTCGGATCTGGGCGACTTGCTCGGCGGGCTGCCCGCCAAGCTGCTCGTCCGGGTCATCGTCCCAGGGCACCATTGCGTCGACGGTCTCCATCTTGCGCGCGAAGTACGTCCGCGAGCGCTTGGAGAACACGTTGAAGAGGATCATGCCGACGACGCCCGTAACGAGGAAGGCGGCGCCGATAAAGAAGGGCGGGCCGACGCCGAACCACGACGTCCCGGATGCCGAGTTCGCCGGATAGTAGAGGGAGTCGAACGAAGCGATCAACACCCAGGTCAGGATGGCCGCGCCGATCAGCGGGAAGACGAGCAGCATCACGGTGTTCTTCCAGCTGTCGAACACGTGGTGCCGGTAGAACAGCGGCACTGCGTAACCGTTGATGCCGTAGTAGAAGGCGATGGCGATCCCGAGCGCCGCGATCGAATCAGCCAGCACGTTCTGGCTGAGCAGGGTCAGTCCGACGTACCAGACGACCGACAGCACACCGTAGATCACGGTCCCCCAGACGGGCGTCTGGAACCGCGGGTTGACGCGGCCCAGACGCTGGGGATCGCCCTGTGCACCGACATCGACAGCGTAGTGCGGGCCCCGGGCAGGATGGTGGTGAGCGTCGACGCCGTCGCCGAGGTCAGCACGACGGCGATCAGCAGCTTGTCGAAGCCCGAGCCCAGTACGGCGTTGCCCAGCGGGCTGAGGACGTCGGCCGAGTTGTTGCCCAGGAACACGGGACCGTGGAAGGCCTGCGCCGCGGTGGTGGCCAGCACGTAGATGAACACGAGCGCCACCGTGCTCAGGATCGCGGCGATGCCCGGCACGATCGACTTGCGCTCGGTCTCCTCGTTGACCGACACGGCGGTGTCCCAGCCCCAGTAGATGAACAGGGCAAGGAGCACGCCGCCGGCGAGCGCCCCGAGGCTCATGTTCGGCACGAACCACGAGACAGCCGGATGAACGGAGCCGGCCGGATGGCCACGTGTAGACCTTGGTGAGCGCCACGACCGAGAAGATCACCAGCATGAGGTACTCGAAGCCCAACAGGAACCACTGCAGTCGTGCCGATATCTCGATGCCGATCGCCGTGATCACGCACATGATGATGAGGAAGGCCACCCCGACGAAGGTCACCCAGAAGAGCGAGTTGGCCAGGCTATTGGCGCCGATCAGGTGGAAGAAGTACACCCCGGTGATCTGCGCCAGGCTGGCCATGACGATGATGTCGGCGGCGACCATGACCCAGCCGGTCACCCAGCCGGTCCGCGGGCCGATGGCCCTCGTCACCCAGCTGAAGGTCGTGCCGCAGTCCGGGTCTGCCTTGTTCAGGTAGTAGTAGGAGCTCGCAATGAGGATCATGGGGATGAACGAGACGAGCATGATCGCCGGCGACTTGAGCCCGATGCCGGCGACCACGACGATCAGCCCCAGGGTCACGGCCAGACTGTACGCCGGAGCCGTCGAGGCTATCCCGATCACGATGCTCGACAGCATGCCGACGGCGTTGGTCTTGAGACCCTTGGCGTCGTCGACCGGTCGCACCGTCGCGTCGCCCTTGGCCGTGGGTTCGGGAAGCGGCACTACTGCACCTTCCACGTCCCCTCCTTCCGAAAAGCCATGGCGGAGGGGCGGAAACCCTTCCGCCGTACTTGCGCGTGCCCCGCGGCCCTGCATGGCCGAAGTGGCTGACAAGAGGATTTCCCTGTGGACGTAGTGATAAACGGTTGGCGCCGGGATCGGGACGAGGCCGTCAGGACCGCGGGTAGCGCCTGACCTCGCGGTAGAGCGTGTCGCGCTGGACGGGCGTGAAGCCGGCGGCGGCGATGAGCCGCACCAGCTCCTCGACCGTGACCGCGTGGCTCACGCCCGCGGCGCGCACCACGTTCTCTTCGATCATGGTCGAGCCCATGTCGTTGGCGCCGAAGGCCAGTGCGACCTGGCCCAGGCGCAGGCCCTGCGTGACCCACGAGGCCTGCACGTTCGGCACGTTGTCGAGGAAGACCCGGCTCAGGGCGAGCAGACGCAGGTAATCGTTACCCGTGGCCGTCGGGTGACCTTCCCGCAGGGCGGTGTTCGCGGCCGCGAACGTCCAGGGGATGAAAGCCGTGAAGCCGCCGGTCTCGTCCTGCAGCTCACGGATGCGCAGCAGGTGCTCGACGCGCTCGGCCGGCGTGTCGACCGACCCGAACATCATCGTCGCCGTCGTTCTCATGCCGAGCGCGTGCGCCTCGCGCATGACCCCGAGCCAGGTCGCCGTCGGGATCTTGTGGGGGCTGATCTCGCTGCGCACGCGATCGACCAGCACCTCGGCGCCGCCGCCGGGCAGCGAGTCGAGACCGGCCGCTCGCAGGCGGCGCAGGGTCTCGGCGACCGTCAGGCCGCTCTGGGCGGCGATGTGGGCCACCTCGGGCGGCGACAGACAGTGGAGGTGAACGGGGTAGCGCGCCTTGATGTCGGCGAAGACCCGCTCGAACCAGCAGATGTCGAGGTCGGGAGACAGCCCCCCCTGCATCATGATCGCGGTGCCACCCAGAGCGAGCGTCTCCTCGATCTTGCGGAAGATCTCGTCGCGGCTCAGCAGGTAGCCGGCGCCGCTGCCCGGCTCCTTGTAGAAGGCGCAGAAGCGGCAGCCCGAGACGCAGTAGTCGGTGTAGTTGATGTTGCGGTCGACGACGAAGGTGACGTCGTCCGTGGGGTGCAGACGGCGGCGGACTTCGTCCGCCGCCGCCCCCAGCTCGAGCAGATCGCCGTGCTCCAGCAGGTCGAGCGCCGCGGTTGCGGAGAGGCGATTCGACGGCCCGTCAGTCACAGCCACCCGCCGAGGACGCGGGCGCGGGCGCCACGCGATCGTGGGGTCCGTCGCGCTCGTCGAGACGAAGCTCGAACCTGACGACCGCGCCCTCGGGCACGCTGGGCTCACCGCTGGCCGGCAGCCCGTCGACCTCGAAGTCGCCGGGCAGAAGGGCAAAGCCGAGCCGCTGGTGAAAGGCGATCGAGTCGCGGTTGACGACCGAGGTCACGGCCTGCACGCGGCGGCGCCCGTCGGCCCGCGCCACCGCGCAGAAGCGGCCGTAGAGATCGCGGGCGAGGCCCGCCCGGCGCCAGGCAGGGTCGACGCCGGCGAAGTGGATGTAGGCCTCGTCCTCGTGCGTCGGGCAGAGAAACCCGACGAGAAAGCCGACGAGCTTGTCTTCGTACTCGGCGACGAACGAGGTCGTGCGAAAGTGCTCGAAGAAGATGCGCGGCAGCATGTCGCGCAGGTCGCGCCCGCCCCACCATGCGGGCATGACCGCCATCACGCGCTCCCAGTCGTGCGGCTGGGCATGCCGGATGAGGAGGCCGCAGCAGGGGCTCACGACCGCCCCGCGGGGAGATCGATCTCGAGGCTCGGCGCCGCGTCGAGCTCGCCGATGGCCCGGGCCCGGCGGTAGAGCTCGGCGAGGCCCCGACGATACTCGGCCGGGAAGCCGTACTTGAGCTGGTCGAAGTAGTGGTCGAGGTAGGCGGCGCTGAAGTCGTAGATCTGAGCCGCGGCGGTCGCGGTCTCGAGCGGGTAGGCGGCGCAGCGGTCGCGCGAGGCGACGAGCGCCGCCTCGACGGCGCGCGCTTCGTCGGCGCGTTCGTCCAGGAACTCGCGGCGCACGGCGCAGACGGCGTACACCATCGGCAGGCCGGTGACCAGGCGCCACTCCTCGCCCAGATCGTAGCTGTGCGGGTAGACGCCGGCGCGCAGGATGTGGAGCGCCTCGTCGCCGATCAGCAGCAGGCCGCCGAAGTTGGCCAGGGCCTGAGCGAGCGGGCCCTGGCGGGCGCCGAACGACGGCGCGATGCCCCATTCGCGACACAGGACCTTGAGCAGGCACACAGAGGTGGCGCTCTTCTCCGTCAGGGCGATGCTCTCGAGCTGCGCCCGCGGGATCTGCGTGAAGAGCTGGATCGAGTCGACGGCCCCGAACGAGCTGATCGAGATGCCGGGCAGCAGCGCCAGCGTGTCGGCGTGGCGAGCGTACTCGATCGACGAGGGCAGGGCGATGTCGATCTCGCCGTCGGTGAGCAGCCGGTTGAGCTGGGCCGGTGTGCCCTCGACGATATCGGCCTCGTAGCCCAGGCGCGCGAGCTCCTCGACGAAATGGCAGTAGAGGGGGTAGCAGTTGACGAACTCGATGCGCCCGACGCGCGCGCGCCGGACGCCGCCCGCGGCGGACAGGGGCCCGCGAGCCGGAGCCGTCGGGCGCAGCGTTCACGCAGACGCCCCGTCGTCGTAACGTCGCACCACGTTGTAGAGCGTGTCGCGCTCGACCGGCACGCGGCCGGCGCCGCGGATCACGCGCACGAGCTCGGCGCGGGTGAGCTCCTGACCGGTGTCGACGCCGGCGGCGTGGCTGATCTTCTCTTCGACGACGGTGCCGTCGAGGTCGTTCACCCCGAACGACAGCGAGACCTGGGCGAGCTTGAGCCCGACGTTGATCCAGAAGGCCTTGATGTGCCGGAAGTTGTCGAGCACGAGGCGGCCGACGGCGAGCACCTTGAGGTCGTCGAAGCCCGTCGGGCCGGGCAGCTCGGAGAGTCCGGTGTTGGCCGGCTGGAACGACAGCGGGATGAAGGCGTTGAAGCCGCCGGTCTCGTCCTGCAGGTCGCGCAGCGCAGTCATGTGGTCGGCGAGCTCCGCCGGCGTCTCGACGTGACCGTAGAGCATGGTGGCGTTGGACTTGAGCCCCACGCCGTGGGCGGCGCGCATGACGTCGAGCCACTCCTCGCCCGAGATCTTGCGCTCGCAGATCAGGTCGCGCACGCGGCCGCTGAAGACCTCGGCGCCGCCGCCGGGCAACGACCCCAGGCCGGCGTCCCTGAGCTGCACGAGCGTCTCGCGCACGCCGAGGCCGCTGATCTTGGCGAGGTGGGCCACCTCGCTCGCCGTGAAGGCCTGGATGTGCACGTCGGGCGCGAGCTCCTTGAGGCCGCGCAGCATCTCGAGGTAGTAGCCGAATGGCAGGTCGGGGTGCTCGCCGCCGACGATGTGGATCTCGGTGATGCCGCCGGTCAGGGTCTCGCGGGCCTTGTCGAGCACCTGGTCGACCGAGAGCGTAAAGGCGTCGGCGTCGCCGTCGTCGTGGCTGAAGGCGCAGAACAGGCAGCGGTTGCGGCAGACGTTGGTGTGGTTGATGTGGCGGTTGGCGATGAAGAAGACGTCGTCGCCGGCCGCCCGCCGGCGAACGTGGTCGGCGAGCGCGCCGACCGCGATCAGGTCGGAGCTCCGCAGAAGGTCACCGGCGTCGCCCGCCGACAGCCGCTCGCCGGTGGCCACCTTGTCCCAGACGTGGGAGAGTCCGGCGCGGCGGCTCAGGCTCTCGATCCGTTGTGCATCCAAGCTCATGTCACTCCCAGAGTAGCGGCCGTCAGCGCCACGGTCGAGCGCCGCCCGGCGGAGCAGGTCAGCTGTAGCGGTCGACCATCGAGCCGGCGAGCTCGTCGAGCAGCTCGTGCTCGAAGCCGCCGGGACAATCGGCCAGACGGCGCCGGGCCTCGTTCATGAACTCGAGGGCCATGCCGCGGGCGCGCTCGATCGAGCCGCTCGCCAGCACGTCGTCGACGACGCCCGCGAGGCAGGTCGCGTTGTCGCGGCAGGTCAGCAGGCGCGGCCCGATGTCGGGTCGCGCCTCGATGGCGAGGACGATCGGCAGCGTCACCGTGCCGTCGCGCAGGTCGGCCCCCCTGCGCTTGCCGGTGACGGCCTCGTCGCCGGTCAGGTCGAGGATGTCGTCGAGCATCTGGAACGACAGCCCCAGCGAGTCGCCGAAGGCCCCGAGAGCCTCGACGGTCTCGGGGCCGAGGCCGGTCATCTGGGCGCCGAGGCGGCAGGCCACCGAGAAGAGGTCGGCGGTCTTCAGAGCGGCAGCGCCGCACGTAGTCGTCGACGGTCACCGTTACGCGAAAGGCGTCGGCGGCCTGCAGCCGCTCGCCCTCGGACAGGCCCCAGGCGACCTCGGCGAGCGCCGCCACCGCGGCGGCGTCGCCGGCGCCGGCGAGCTCGGCGAACGCCTGCGCCAGCAGGAAGTTGCCCGCCGAGACCGCCATCTCATCGCCGTAGGTGCGGGCCACGGTCGGCAGCCCGCGCCGCAGGTCGGCGCCGTCGAGCACGTCGTCGTGCACGAGCGTCGCCATATGGAGCAGCTCGACCGCTGCGGCGGCGCGCAGCACCGGGCCGTCGAGCGGGCCGGTGTTGCGCGCCGACAGCAGCACGAGCAAGCGGGCGCAGGCGCTTGCCGCCGGCGGCGAGGGTCGAGGCGCCGGCCTCGGCCAGCCGGCCGGGGACCGACGAAACGACCCGCGAGAGGCGGTCCTCGACGGCGGCGAGGCCGGTCGCGACGCGGTGGCGCTGAGCGGCGGACCGCCACGACAGGACGTCGGCCGGCTTCACGACGGCGCCTCGCCCACGTGCAGGGCCATGGCGCCGAAGCCGAACAGGCGGTAGCGGACGCCCCGCAGGCCGGCGGCGCGCATGACGGTCGCCAGGCCCTCGGCGTCGGGAAACGAACGCACCGACGCCGGCAGATACGCATACGCCTCGGCGTCGCCGGTGACCAGGGCGCCCATGGCCGGCACCACCCGGGCGAACCAGACGGCATGGAACCGCCGACCGGCCGCGCCGGCCGGCGTGGTCGCCTCGAGGCACACGACGCGTGCGCCCGGCGCGGCCACCCGGACCATCTCGGCGAAGGCGCGCTCGAGGTCGGCGACGTTGCGCACGCCCCAGCCGACGGTGACGGCGCCGAACGTGGCGTCGGCGAACGGCAGCGCCAGCAGGTCGCCGTGGACGAACTCGACGCGCGCCGCGGCGCGGGCGGCCTTGGGGCGAGCGTGCTCGAGCATGGCCTGCGAGAGATCGAGGCCCGTCACCGGCGTCTCCGGGTAGCGCCGGGCGAGAGCGAGGGAGAGATCGCCGGTGCCGCAACAGACGTCGAGGACCGGCCTGCCCGGCGCCGGCGCGGCGGCCGCGGCGGCCGCTGCCCGCCAGCGCCGGTCGAGGCCGACCGTCATCAACCGGTTCATGAGGTCGTAGTGCGGCACGATGCGGTCGAACATCGCGGCGATGCGCTCGGGGTCGCGAGCCGGCTGGACCGAACTCACCGGCGCGGACCCTCCCACGGCCGCGAGAGCCGCTGCTCGAAGCCCAGGGCGGAGAGGACCTTGCCCGTCACGAAGTCGACCACGTCGTCGAGCGTACGGGGCAGCGAGTAGAAACCGGGCATCGGCGCCACGATCGTGGCGCCGGCCCGCCGCGCCTCGAGCAGGCGCGCCAGGTGGATCTCCGAGAGCGGCGTCTCGCGGGGCACGAGCACGAGGGGCCGGCCTTCCTTCAGGGCGACGTCGCCGGCCCGGTGGATGAGGGTCCGGGTCGTGCCGAGCGCGATGTGGGCCAGCGTCGACATGGAGCAGGGACAGATGACCGCCGCCTCGGGAAAGTTGCTGCCGCTGGCCACCGGCGCCTCGAGATCGTCGGGCGCGTAGACCCGGGCCTCGGCATGGGCGGCGGCGAGGAACGCCGCCGTCACCTCAGCGCGGCCCGACACACCGAGCTCGAGCTCGTGGGCCACGACGGCCACGCCGGCCTCGGAGAGGCACAGCGTCAGCTCGCAGCCGGCTTCGGCCAGCACCTGCACCAGGCGGACGGCGTAGGGCGCGCCGCTCGCGCCGGTGACCCCGACGAAGAGGCTGGCGGGTGGCTTGTTCACGAAGAGCTCCTTCGGTGTCCGTGGCCGTCCCTGCGCTCCCGCGCGCCGGGGTACCCTGGCAGTCCCCTATCCTACCGCGCGTCCGACGGCGACGTCCCCGCGTCGAGGCCTGCGGGTCCGTCGGCTGCGGCGGGGCCGGGGGCTCGGGCTCTCGCTTCGCGAACCAGAGTACGGCATCTGCGGCTGCGCCGCAGATAGCACTCACGCTCAGAGTTCGCCCTCAACCCCCGGCCCCGCCTCCGCCGACTCCCTCATCCGTCGCGCAGCACCACTTCCTAGACCTTTCTGCAGAAGGGCGTAGGGTCCGGAGGCGTTACGCAGACTGCAGAATCCCTGTGAGCGGTACAGCGCGAGCCGCAGTTGTCCACCACCTGCAGTGTTGCCAACCGCGGCGCCTACGGGCAGACTGATCACATGCAGCCGATCGACCTCAAGCTCAGCGAACTGACCGTGGCCGAGCGCATCCAGCTGGCCGAGGACCTCTGGGACAGCGTCGCCGCCGACACCGGCGACCTGCCGCTGACCGACGCCCAGAAGGCCGAGCTCGAGCTGCGGCTTGCCGACTTCGAGCACGACCCCGGCGAGGGCGAGTCATGGGAAGTCGTGCGCGAGCGCATCCAGCGGCGGCTTGCCCAGGCCGGATGATCCAAGGCCTCGTCGTCCGCTCGGCCGCCGAGGCAGACATCGTTCAAGCCGCACTCTGGTACGAACAGCGCGCCCCCGGCCTCGGCTCCGAGTTCTTGCGCGCAGTCGATGTTGTTTTCGCCGAGATCGCTCGCACACCCGAGCGCTTTCCCGTCGTCCACCGCACCTGCCGCCGCGCCCTGCTGCGCCGGTTCCCCTACGGCATCTACTTCGTTTCGACGGCCGAGCTGATTGGCGTCGTGGCCTGCATGCACGCGCGTCGCGATCCGCGCCGCTGGCAGGAACGGGCCGAGTGACCGCTAACAAGCGTTTCGAGCAGACTCGCAGTAGGGTTGTGACAAAAGCGAGCGGCGACGCTCGCAGCTCAAACGCCACACGTTAGGCAGAGTCCTCTCGAGGGGGGAGTCGATCGCCGTCAGCAGTAGTCCGGACAGGAACACGGCGCGCGCCCTGAGCGCTCTTGCGGCACTGTACGCCTTGCTGGGCGGGGTGCTCCTCGCGGTGAGAGTCCACTTCTGGCAGACGCAGGGTTCTGTTGGCACATTCTCGCCATCGACCTCGGGTCGCGGAGCTATCGTCGTCTGATTCTGCGCGGGCGTCGCCCTCGGCGTGTGCTCGGTGCTGGTCCGTCGCTTTCCCCGTCCGGTGGCCGTGGCCTGCCTGGCCGTCACGGGCTTGAGCCTCCTCAGTGTCCCGCTCCTTGGCCCGATTCACGTGGCCACCTCCATGGTCCCGAACCAAATGGTGGAGATTGCATCCTTCCCCGAGTGGGCGCTGGCCGCGACGTGGTCGGGCTTCGCTGTGGCCGCGATCTCCGCCGGCTTGGTCGCGCTGCGACGCGACTCTCCAGCGTGGCCCACATGGAGGCTGCTGGCGCCCACGGGGGCCGTCACCGGCTTGGTCTCTGGCATTCACCGCGCTGTGGCACGGAGACGTGTGGGCCAAGGACATGATCGAGGGCACCTACACGCCGTCCAATCCGATGGTGGTGACTGTCGTCGCATGGCTGACATCTGCTTGCCTCGCGTTCCTCGCGTGTGCAGCTCCCCCAAGGTCAACCGCCGCGGGCTGTACCTGGTCTTCGGCAGCGCCGCAGGCCGCTTCCTCGGGGCGGCCGTCTCCGGCGTGGTCGCTCACCTCAACCCGTTGGTGGACGTCCCCTACCGGCTCGCGGATCCCGGCAACCACGGTCAGCTGGCGCTCGTCTGGTCGCTGGCAGCGCTGCGCTGGTCGTCTCTGGAGTCCTCATGCTGAAAGGGCGCGAGACCGTCGAACCAGTGTCCGGGTGATTGGTGTGGGACCGTGGCCAACACGCGTTCCGAGCTGACTCGCCATAGGATTGCGCCAAGAGCGGCGGACTCTCGGCAGCTCAAACGCACGGTGTTGGACCGCTGACGACCGCGACCCAACAGCTTGACGGCCCGGTGCCGCTGGTTGTGGCCTGCCGGGCCGTCGCTGGAATCACCGGTCTCAGACGACCGCTGCTTGCCGTCGCGAAAGGTGACAGACCGACGCTCTACCTGATCCTGGCCGCCCCCGTTCGCCTACGCGAGTAGCGTGGCAATCGTACGCATCGCACGACTACGCCGCCAGCGCCAGCCTTCGGAGTCTCGGCTCCAGGTCATTCGACACTCGCCGACCAACAAGGCGTCCGAGCAGACGCCCCCAAGCGGTGCGCCATGCTTCAGTCGCAGGGGCTCCGACCGGGAACGCGTCTGCTCTGTCGTCGCATGACGTGGTCGAGGATCGCTCCGGGTCTGTGACGCCCGCTCGCGTCGGTCCTTTGAGGCCCCGATGCGGTCGGTCTCGGGGCGCCTATCGGCACACGCACGCTCGACCGCTCGACCGCTCGACCGTCGAGGCCCGAGAGGACACCAGCAGACGCAGGGCCGAGATGGGCCGTTCTGACCCTGACTGCCGGGCACAGTCGCGTCGTCGTGTCGCGCAGCGGCTGGCAGGAGTCGGCGGAGGTGGGGCCGGGGGTTGAGGGCGAACTCTGAGCGTGAGCGCAATCCGCGGCGCAGCCGCGGATGCCGTACTCTGGTTCGCGAAGCGAGAGCCCGAGCCCCCGGCCCCGCCGCCGCCGACGCCCGATCGTCGCAGTCAGCTACAACAGCAGCACGCGCGACGATCGCGACGACGCCGTAGACCAGGCTGACCACGCCGTTGACCGTCATGAACCCCATGCCGACGCGGGCCAGGCCGCGCGCGGGCGATGTCGACGTGCGACCAGGCGAGCATGGCGGCGACCAGCAGGCAGCCGGCCGCGTAGGGCAGGCCCAGGCCGAGCAGGAGACCAACCGCGAAGAGCAGGACGACCGCGGCCAGGTGCGAGAGCGCGGCGACGAGCAGTGCGCGCCGCCAGCCGAGGCTCACCGGGATCGAGTGGATGCCTTCGCGACGATCGAAATCGATGTCGAAGATCGCGTAGATGACGTCGAAGCCGCCGACCCACAGCCCCACGGCCAGGAACAGCAGCACGGGCGACAGGGCGATGCGGCCGGACACGGCGACCCAGGCCGCCGCCGGCGCGAGGCCGTCGGTCAGGCCCAGGGCGTAGTGACAGAACCAGGTGAACCGCTTGGTGTACGGATAGACGATGAAGGCCGCGACGACGATCGGCCACAGGTAGCGGCACGGCGGCGACAGGAAGAACGTGGAAAGCACGAGGACGCCGAGCGAGGCGACCGTGAAGGCCACGACCTCGGCGCGCGACAGGCGGCCCGTGGGCAGCTCGCGCTGCGCCGTGCGCGGATTGCGGGCGTCGATGCCGGCGTCGATGAGCCGGTTCAGGGCCATGGCGGCGCTGCGCGCCGCCACCATGGCGACGGTGATCCAGAAGAGCGTCGACCAGGCCGGGATGCGCTGCTCGGACAGCACCGCGCCGGCGTAGGCGAAGGGCAGGGCGTAGACGCTGTGTTCGAACTTGACGAGGCGGGCGAACAGGGCAGGACGGACGGACGCGTGCGGCAGATGGGACGTCGTCGTCACGTGTCCTACTCGAACCGCAGGCCCAGTTCGGCCCAGCGCGCGTCGACGCGCGCCTTCACGGCCGGGTCCATGGCGAGCTCGTCGGGCCACTCCCGCGGGTGGCCCTCGGCGGGCCAGGCCCTGGTCGCGTCGATGCCCATCTTGGCGCCGAAACCGGCCGTGGGGCTCGAGTGATCGAGCACGTCGAGCGGCCCGTCGACGATCATCGTGTCGCGCCGCGGGTCGACGTTGTTGAACACACGCCAGGCCACCTCGCGCGGATCGTGGACGTCGACGTGCTCGTCGACCACCACGACGAACTTGGTGAACATCATCTGGCCCATGCCCCAGACGGCGCTCATCACCTTGCGCGCGTGACCCGGGTACGCCTTGCGGATCGAGACGACGGCGCAGTCGTGGAAGACGCCCTCGATGGGCAGCTCGAGGTCGACGATCTCGGGCAGCGTCAGGCGCAGCAGCGGCAGGAAGAGGCGCTCGGTGGCCTTGCCCAGGAAGCAGTCCTCCATGGGCGGCCGGCCGACGATCGTCGCCGGGTAGATCGCGTCGCGGCGCATGCTCATCGCGGTGAGGTGAAAGACGGGGTAGTCGTCGGCCAGCGAATAGTAGCCGGTGTGGTCGCCGAACGGCCCCTCTCGCGCGGTCTCGCCCTTGTCGACGTAGCCCTCGAGCACGATCTCGGCGTCGGCCGGCACCTCGAGGGCGACGGTGGCGCACGACGCAAGCTCGACCGGCCGGCCTCGCAAGAAGCCGGCGAACATGAGCTCGTCGATCCCCGGCGGCAGCGGTGCGGTCGCGGCGTAGGTGACGGCCGGGTCCGTCCCCAGGGCGACGGCCACCTCGAGGCGTCCGTCGGCCTCGCGGAAGTTGGCGCGCCCCGTCGTGATGGACGTGCCAGTGCATGCCGGTCGTCTTGGCGTCGTAGACCTGCAGGCGGTACATGCCGGCGTTGCGCCGCCCCTCGCGGTCCTTGGTCACGCAGACCGGCAGGGTGATGAACGGCCCGCCGTCGCCCGGCCAGGTGGTGAGCACCGGCAGCCGGCCGAGATCCGGCGGCTCGACCGTGACGTCGCGAAACGCGGCCTTGGACACGACCTTGGGAGCGAACGAGGCCAGCTCGCGGAGCTGCCCCAGGGCCTTGACCTTGCCGACGAGACCCCTGGGCACCTGCAGGTCGATCGAGCTCGCCGATCCGCGCCGCCAGCGCGTCGAGCGGCGCGCCGAGCGCCAGCTCGAGACGGCGGTACGAACCGAACTGGTTCATGAGGACAGGCAGCGGCGCACCCGTGAGACGGTGCGCGTTCGCGGCCGGCGCGCCCGCGGCGGCCGCCGGGACGGGCCGTTCGAAGAGCAGCGCCGGTCCGCCGGCCTTGCTGGCACGGTCGGCGATCTCGGCCATCTCGAGGTACGGATCGACGGGCGCCGCCACCACCGCGAGCTCGCCCTCGCGCCGCAGCAGCTCGACGAACTCGCGCAGGCTCACAGGGTGGCCTCGCTCTCGATGGGGGCCGGGTCGGCGGCCACAACGGTGGGCGCAGCCGACCCGGCTCCGGCGGGCACCGGCGCGGTGTCGAGGCCGAGGGCGACGCGCAACGGCGTGGCGTCGCGCAGCCAGAGCGTCGCCGCCGCGCGTCGCACGACCTCGGGCAGCCGCTCGGCCCGGTCGCGCGCGAACAGGCGGCCGACCTCGTCGAAGGCGCCCAGCGCCGCCAGGGCGTTGCCGCCCGACGCCGACGAAGCGATGCCGGCCACGCACAGCGCCCAGAGATCGTCGTCCCAGGCAAACGGCCGGGCCTCGGCCCGCAGCCACGAGCAGCTCGCCATGAGCCGCGTGAGCAGCCTGACGGCATCGAGGTCGCCGGCGCGAGCGACGAGGCGCAGTCCGCTCGCGTCGAAATGGTCGCCGGCCAGCAACCTCGTCGGCAACGACGTGTCGGGCTCGAGCAGGCGGCCGACGCGATAGTGCGACAGGTAGCCCTCGTAGACGAACTCGAGTGCCAGAGGGTAGAGGCCGGGACCCGCGTCGGGGGCGAGAGCGGCGAACAGCGGCGCGTAGACCAGGTCGAACCTGGGCGGCGGCGGCGCCGTTGCAAACGGCGCCGCCGCCGCCCGCAACGTCTCGCGTATGGTGGCGTCGTCCACGACCGTCAACCCTCGCGATCGAGGTAGAAGGACAGGAACATGAGCTCGCTCGAGAAGTCGACCTGGCGGACGATCACGTCGCGCGGCGCGAAGACCTTGACCGGCGCGAAGTTGAGGATGGCGTGGACGCGCTCCGCCGGGTCGAGCCCGACCAGCCGGTCGATGATCGACTGGGCGGCGTGCGCCGGCACCGCGACGATGGCGATGTCGACATGCTCGTCGTGGCAGAAGCGTTCGAGGTCGGCCACGTCGCGGATGGTGCGCCCGTCCCCGAAGCTCACGCCGACCTTCCGCTGGGAGGCGTCGAACATGGCGATCAGCTTGAAGCCCTGCTCGGCGAAGCCCCGGTAGCGGGCGAGCGCCGTGCCCAGCGAGCCGGCGCCGACGATGACCACGTTCCACGACCGCTCCAGACCAAGGCAGCGCTTGATCTCGTCGACCAGGCGGTCGACCTCGTAGCCCACGCCGCGCGTGCCGAACTCGCCGAAGTACGAGAAGTCCTTGCGGATCTGGGCGGCGTTCAGGTCGATCAGGCCGGCGAGCTGCTTCGACGAGACGCGCTCCACGCCGCGCGCCTGGAGCTCGCGCAGCTTGCGCAGATAGACCGTCAGGCGCGGGACGGTGACCGCCGGGACGGCACTCTTGTCGACGGGGCGCGCCATCTGCTCCTCCCTAGAGAACCTCGAAGAACGACGCGGCCGCGTCGGCGACGAGGGCCACGTCGGCGTCGGTGAGCGCGAGCGAGACCATCGTCGACTCGAACTGCGACGGCGCCAGGTAGACGCCGTGCTCGAGCATGTGGCGGAAGTAGCGCCCGTACAGCGCCGTGTCCGCCCGCCGTCGCGTCGGCGAAGCTCGTCACCGGTCCCTCGCAGAAGAACAGCGTCATCATGGCGCCGACGCGGTTCAGCGTGGTGGGCAGGCCGGCCCCGAGGGCGGCCTCGACGAGACCCTGGCAGACCTGCACGGCGCGCGCCTCGAGCCGCTCGTAGACGCCGGGCTCGGCCAGCACCTGGAGCGTGGCGATGCCGGCGGCCATGGCCAGCGGGTTGCCCGACAGCGTGCCGGCCTGGTAGGTGGCGCCCAGCGGGGCGACGGTCTCCATGATGTCGGCGCGACCGCCGAAGGCGCCCACCGGTAGTCCGCCGCCGATGATCTTGCCGAGGGTCGTCAGGTCGGGGACCACGCCGTAGCGCTCCTGGGCGCCGCCCCAGGCGACCCGGAACCCGGTGATCACCTCGTCGAAGATCAGCAGGGCGCCGGCGTCGGTGCACAGGCGGCGGGCCGTCTCGAGAAAGTCGGGCTGCGGCGGCACGACGCCCATGTTGCCGGCCACCGGCTCGACGATGAGCGCAGGCGATCTCGCCGCCGCGAGCGGCGAAGACCTCGGCGAGCGCCGCGGCGTCGTTGTACTCGACGAGGATGGTGTCGGCGGTGGTGGCCCTGGTGACCCCCGGGCTGTCGGGCAGCGCCAGCGTGAGCACACCGCTGCCGGCGGCCGCCAGGAACGGGTCGGCGTGGCCGTGGTAGCAGCCCACGAACTTGACGACCTTGTCGCGCTCGGTGAAGCCGCGCGCCACCCGCAGGGCGCTCATGGTGGCCTCGGTGCCCGAGTTGACCATGCGCACGAGCTCGACCGACGGCACGGCGTCGCAGATGAGGCGGGCGAGCTCGACTTCGAGCTGCGTCGGCGCTCCGAAGCTCGTGCCGAGATCGATCTGGGCGCGCAGGCGGCCGACGACTTCGGGATGGCCCCAGCCGAGGATCATCGGGCCCCACGACGACACGAGGTCGACGAGCTCGTTGCCGTCGGCGTCCCAGATGTGGGCGCCGCGGGCGCGACTCACGAACAGCGGGTGCGCCATGCCCACGCCCTTCATGGCGCGCACCGGCGAGTTGACCCCGCCGGGGATGCAGCGCAGCGCCTCGTCGAACAGGCGCTTCGACGTCTCGGTGTTCAACTCCCCTCCCCGTGCCGCGGCCCTTGTGATTGAAAGTACATGATACTGTCACTTCACCTCAAGTACTCCGAAGACTCCCCGTTGCGCGCGCCGCGACACACCTGCGACGGAAAGGGATCGCGTCGTACAATGGGCGGCACGCACTTCTGTGGCCCGGTGCGCGACACGGTCGACGAGATTGCGAGGCGACGATGACCGGATCAGTCGATGAGGGCTCGGTGGTTGTACGCGACGCGCGCGCCGACGAAGCGGCGCCCGTCGCGGAGCTCATCCACGAGCTCGCCCGCATCGAGAACGTGACGAGCGACGTCACGGCCGAGGACGTACGGGCCTACCGGGAACGCGGCGACAGCGGCATCCTCGTGGCGGAGCTCGACGGCCGCCTCGTCGGCGCGCTGACCTACTTCATGCGCCCCGGCCTCTTCCACGGCGGCCGCTGGGGCTGCATCGACGAGCTCATCGTCACGGCGCCCGCCCAGGGCAGAGGCGTCGGCGACGCGCTCATGACCGCGGCCCTGCGGCGCTTTGAGGCCAGCGGCTGTCGCGAGGCCGCGGTCTCCACTGAGTTCGACAACCACCGGGCGGCGGCCCTGTACCGCAAGCACGGCCTGGTCGACGAGTCGCTGCAGCTCGAGAAGCACTTCGCGTGAGGGTGGTCCGACGAACGTCGACCTCAGACGAGCGAGAGTGGACGACGCCGCGTTCCTGGGATCGATGCTCGCCGAGGCTGCCGCCTGGGATCGACCGCCCGAGCGTCCGGCTCCGCCCCTGGCTGAGCTGCTGACGATCCCCGGATCGCGGACTACATCGAGGGTTGGGGCCGCGACGGTGACGGCGGCGTCATCGCCGAGAGCGGCGGCGTTCCTGTCTGCGTTTCGCCGGTTCTCCGCCACCCACCCCGGGTACGGTTTCCTGGGCGCCGATGTTCCCGGCTCGGCCTCGATGCCCGAGCATCGGCGAGCCGGGACTGGAACGCTGCTGCCGCGACGATCGATCGCTCGCGAGCGAGCCATCCCCAGTCTGGGCCTGAGCGTGGCACGCGGCAACGAGCAGGCCCGGCGGCTGTACGAGCATGCCGGGTTCGTGGTGGTCGGGTGGGAGGGCGAGTCGCTGACGATGCGACTGGAGCTCACACCGGCCTGACGCGCCCGCCCGGCGCTGAACCGGGTCAGCCGCTCGCCGGCGCCCAGCCCCGGCGGCACGTAGGCGCAGTACGGCTCCGCCGCCATGTAGTCGCCGGTGCGTTCGAAGGCGCGCGCCCGGCAGCCGCCGCAGACGCGCTTGTACTCGCAGGCGCCGCACTTACCCTTGAGCGCCTCGAGGTCGCGCAGGTCGGTAAAGAGCGGCGACGTGCGCCAGATGTCGCCGAAGTCCTGTTCGCGGACGTTGCCGGCCGTCATGTCGAAGTAGCCGCAGGGCTGCACGCTGCCGACGTGCGAGATGAAGCAAAAGCCGACTCCGGCCAGGCAGCCGCGGCTCAGCGTGTCGAGGCCGCCGTGCGAGTGGGGGTGGACCTCGAGCCTCGCGCCTTCGGCCCGGGCGCGCTGGCGCATGACCCGCCAGTAGTGGGGCACGTCGGTCGGCTTGAAGAACAGCGGCGACGTGCGCTGCGCGTCGTAGATCCAGTTGAGGGTGCGCTCGTAGTCGTCGGGGTCGAGCTCCTGCTCGGCCAGCTCCTTGCCGCGCCCCGTGGGCACCAGCATGAACGGGTGGAAGCTGACGGCGCCGAGTTCTTCGGCCAGGGCCAACAGGCGTGGCAGGTACCCCACGTTCAACTGCGTGATGGTCGAGTTGATCTGGATCTCGATGCCGGCGTCCTGGGCGCTGCGGATGCCCCGCAGAGCGGAGTCGAAGGCCCCGGGGCAGCCGCGAAAGCGGTCGTGCTCGACCGCGTCGGGGAAGTCGATCGAGATGCTGATGCGGCCGATCCCGGCGGCCTTCATGCGCGCCGCCGCCGTGGCCGTGACGAGTGTTCCGTTGGGCGCCATGACGGGTCGCAGCCCGGCGTCGCGGGCCGCGTCGGCGATCGCGAAGATGTCGGCCCGCAGCAGCGGCTCGCCGCCGGTGAGGATGAGGATCGGCTTGCCGGTGGCGGCGATGCGGCCGACGAGCTCGAGGCACTCAGTCGTAGAGAGCTCGCCCTCGTAGGGACCGTGCAAGGCCGAGGCCCGGCAGTGGGCGCAGGCCAGGTTGCAGCTGCGGGTGACCTCCCAGGCCACGACGCGCGGCGCGCTCGAGTCGAGTGTCGTGCGGCGCCGCGGCTGGCGGGCGGCGACGTCGGCGGCCGGGTGGCCGCCGTCGCCGGCGCCGGGACCGCCGTCGGAGATCCGTAGGGCGTCGCGCCGGCGCCGTGGTCGGAAGTCTCCATCGCAACCTTCCGCAGTATGGTGGGGCGGCGGGGGCGGGCGCACGCCGCTCCGGCCCGCCCCCGTGGGCCGCTAGAGCTCCTGCTGCAGCCAGCGCACCGCGTCTTTGGCGTGATAGGTGATGATGAGGTCGGCGCCGGCCCGCTTGATCGACAGCAGCGCCTCCATGGCGCAGGCGCGCTCGTCGAGCCAGCCGTTGGCCGCGGCCGCCTTGATCATGGCGTATTCGCCGCTCACGTTGTAGGCGGCGAGCGGGAACTTGGTCTCCTGCTTGACCATCTTGACGACGTCGAGGTAGGGCAGCGCCGGCTTGACCATGACGATGTCGGCGCCCTCTTCGATATCGAGCAGCGCCTCGCGCACGGCCTCTTCGCCGTTGGCCGAGTCCATCTGATAGGTGCGGCGATCACCGAACATCGGCGGCGACTCGGCGGCGTCGCGGAACGGGCCGTAGAAGGCCGACGCGAACTTGGCCGAGTAGGCCATGATGACCGTGTCGGCGAAGCCCTCGTCGTCGAGGGCCGCGCGGATGGCCGCCACGCGCCCGTCCATCATGTCGGACGGCGCCACGATGTCGGCCCCGGCCTCGGCATGGCTCACGGCCATCTTGGCGAGCAGCTCGAGCGTGAGGTCGTTCACGATCTCGCCGTCCTGCACCACGCCGCAGTGCCCGTGGTCCATGTAGGCGCACAGGCAGACGTCGGTGACGACGACGAGGTCGGGCACTTCGTCCTTGATGGCGCGCACGGCGAGCTGCACGACGCCCTCGGGATCGTAGGCGCTGCCGGCCGCCGAGTCCTTGTGCGACGGGATGCCGAACAAAAGGACGGCCGGAATGCCGAGCCTCTGGATCTCGCGCACCTCGGGCAGCAGGTTGCCGATCGAGAGCTGCTCGCAGCCGGGCATGGAGGGGATCGGCCGCTTGACGTTCTCGCCGTGCGACACGAACAGCGGGTAGATGAGGTCGTCTGGCGAGAGCGCCGTCTCGCGCATCATGCGACGCAGCGTGGGGGTGCGCCGCAGCCGCCGCATGCGGTACGTGGGAAAGTACATGTGATCCGGTCCTTCCATAGGCGAAGCCTGACCTTAGGCTCTACGGAATGTATTCCCCGGCCCGCCGCTCTGACAAGGCCGCGAGGGCAGCGGCCGCGGGGGCGCCTCTACGGTTCGACGATGAGCTCGATGGCCTTCGTGACGACGGCCTCGACCGACTCGCGGTCGCGCAGGCTGCAGGAAAGGACGGGGATCTTGTCGGGCAGGCCGAGCGCCTTGGCGACGGCCGCCGGCTCGAGGGAATCCTCTTCCATGGACACGTAGGTGGCGACGACGATGGGCATGTCGCCCAGCTTGCGCACGAAGTTCAGGTCGCGGACCGACGACTTGAGGCTGTCGGTCGAGTTGGCGTTGGCCAGCACGATGAAGGCCGAGCTCTGCTCGGCGAAACGCCGCCAGATCTCCTCGGGCGAGCTGACCGTGGCGGTGAACACGAGGGCCTCGTCGCCGCTCGACGACGGCATGTCGTCGTCGTGGTCGACGCCGTTCGGCGTGTAGGCGGCGGCGACCATCGGGATCTCGACCTCGCGCTCGTCGATCAGCTCGATGCGCAGGTGCTCGGTCACGTTGCTGTCGGCGAGCGTGCTGATGAAGACCTGGTTGTAGACGTCGATCGGACCGCGCACCGCGATCGAGCGACCGCGGCCGATCTCCTCGATGGCCGAGTCGCTGACGGTGAGCAGGCCGGCCTGATGCAGGTCGTAGACGACCTTGGCGCCGTGGAAGCGGTCGAGACCGCATTCCTTGAGCACGGTGTTGATGTCGTGGCGTCCGTCGATCCAGCACACGACGCGCCACTGGTCGGGGGCGAGCTTGACCCCCCCGTCCTCTTCGACGATGTCGTTGTAGCGCAGCCGCGGAACGCGCTCGAGAGAGCCGAGCGTGGCGAAGATGAGCTCCCACTCGTCGATCCGCCGGCAGCCCTCCATGATCACCGACTCGACGTTCATCTCGACGTGGATGTCCTCGTCGGTGACGGTCTCGTCGGCCTCGAAGGTGAAGTCGCCGTCGGTCCAGCTGAAGAAGTTGAAGGTGACGTCTTCGATCTGATCGCGCACCGACTGCTCGAGCGTGGCCCGGTCGATGTAACCGTGCTCCACGAGGATGGAGCCGATGCGGCCCTTGGCCGACTTCTTCTTTTGCTCGGCGAGCGCCGCTCGCAGCTGCTTGCTCGTGACGTGACCCGACTTCACGAGGCGCTCGCCGAGCGGCATGGTGCCCGGGTGGGCGGTGGCGAAGTAGATCTGCCCGTTGCGGAAGAAGATCTTGCCCGACTCGCCCTCGCGGTCGATCGACAGCGCCCCCGTCTTGGAGCTCATCTTGACGAGCTGAAAGACGTTCGGCAGGTTGAATTCCTTGAGGTTTCCCTGCAGGAGCACTCGCTCTCTCCTCGGACGCGCCCGTGCGACCCGCCCCCGCTCCCCGGCGGCGGCCCGTCACCCACGTTCTCCTTCATCGGCCGATGGTGGCGGTTGGTTAATGCCCGAAGCCGAGAGATTCTTCATTTACTATTGGCGGACCAGACCGCGCCGGTGCAACTGCCGGCGGCCGGTGCGCACCGCCACAGGAGGCCCGGATGCCTGCGTCCACGCCCACCGTCACGATCCTGCAGCACGAAGCGGCGGCGGCGCCGGCACTGCTGGCCCGGTTCCTGAGCGAGGCGGGATGGCGGCTCGACGTGCGCCGGCTCGACCAGGCCGACGATGTCCCGACCGGGCTCTCGGAGGGCGGCGCGCTGATCGTGCTCGGCGGCGACATGAACGTCGGCGATGAGGCCGACTACCCCTTTCTTGTGGCTGAGCGGGAGCTCCTTCGCGAAGCCCTGCGGGCCGGCGTTCCCACCCTCGGCATCTGCCTCGGCGCGCAGCAGCTCGCCACCGCCGCCGGCGGCGGCGTCGTGCGGCGCGACACGCTGGGGCTCGGCTGGCATGCGATCGCCGTGCACCGCGACGATGCCCTGATCGAAGGCATCGATCGGCAGACCCTCGTCTTCCAGTGGCGCTGGTACGCCTGCCGGCTGCCGGCGGAGGCGACACTGATCGCGAGCGGCGCCGGCGATCCGCAGATCTTCCGCCTGGGCAGCGCCGCCTGGGGCGTCCAGTTCCACCCCGAGGTGACCGTCGAGATCCTCACGGCTTGGGTCGACGAGGATCGGCAGACGGTCGCCCGCAGCGCGGCACGCGGGGCCGACGAGCTGCTCACCGAGAGCCGGCGCCGGCTGCCCGCCTCTTCGGCGCTCTGCCGGCGCCTCGTGGCCAACTTCGTCGCCGCCTGCGACCTCGCCCGCCGCTAACCGCCAGCGACCTCGCCCGCCGCTAACCGGCGGCGGGCTCGCCGCCCGACCGCGGCTGGACGAGCGCCGCCGAGTGTGTTCATCATTCGGCGACCCGGACGAGATGGAGCGCTCGGGCAAGGGCGACCGGACGCCGGTCCGCCGCGACCGGCGGTGAGGTCGGCGACTTCTTGGGAGGGAGACTGTCGGCCCATCCCGTGCTGATCGAGGGCCGGGGCGAACCCGACATGGTGATCATGCAGGGCTACCCCGGCGTGATCTCCAAGGCCGGCGCTGAAGGCGTGGGCTGCGCGTCGCTGCCCGACGGACGCGGCGTCGCGGTCAAGGTCCTCGACGGCAACGACAGGGCCACCGGGCCGGCGCTCGCGGCGCTGCTCGCCCGCTGCCTCGGCCGCGACGACGTGCCGGCCGCGGTCGTGCCGGTCGCGCGTCGCCCCGGTGCACAACGACCACGACGACGCCGTCGGCGAGATCGTCGCCGTCCTGCCCTGAGCCCGGACCTCGCGGCAGGCCGCTACGGCCGCCCCCACCAGCGTTCGTAGGACTTCGGGGGCGTGAGGCTCGCCGCCAGCTTCTGACGCTCCTGCGCTCGTTTTCGGGCCGCTTCGAGGGCCTCGGTCAGCGCCGGGACGAGCCTCTCGTTGAACTGCCGCGCCGTTTCATTCGCGCGTTCGACGTCGGCCTCGAGCATCTCCAGGCTGCGCTCGAAGAACTGGTTCGCGCCCTGGGCGGTCGGATCGGTCCGCGATGTAGGCGACGACCACCCGCCGTTCGCCCAGGTCGATCTCGATGCTGGCGTGGTCGAGCTCGTCATCCTCTTCGTGCATGAAGACGAGCGTCTCGCCGCCCTCGACGGCGACGAACAGGTCGACCCTCGTCCCGGGCACGACGATCGGGGTCCCGCCCGGCGTCTCGCGACCCGGCTCGCCGGCGACCGCCATCTTGATCTGCCGCGGCGCGTCGTAGGACGCCCTGCCCAGGCGCACCGGCGCCAGGTAGTGGCGTTCCGCGATCTCTCCCGGTACTGCGGCGTGCCGGGACGACAGCAGCGTATCGTCGTCCAGAGCGAAGACATCGCGCTGCGCCCGCTCGCGCAGCGACTCGAGACGTTTGGCCAGGCTCATCTGCTTCCTCCGCTCCCTTTGTGTTGTGCAGAGCCGCCGTCAGTCTATAGCGAGACGAGCCCGGACGCGCACCGGCCGGGCGCGCCGGCAAGAAAGCCGGCCGGCGCGACGAACTAGTGATGAAGCCGGCGACCGGGAGCCTCAGGTGGACGTGACGGCAGACGACGACGGCGCCGACAAGGGTCGCCGCCTCGAGATCGAGATCGCCCAGCGTGCTGGCGGCGGGCGGCTACGCCGCCCGCCGCAACGTGCTGCGCGAGGGTCGTTCCGGGGCGCGCCACGAGATCGACATCCTGGCCGAGAAGGGCGACGGCCTCACGACCTTCTCGGTGATGGTCGAATGCAAGGCCTGGGACCGGCCCGTCGACAAGGAGGTCCTCGCCAAGGCGGCCTTCGTCGCCGCCGACGTCGGCGCCGACAAGACCATCGTCGTCGCGCTGCGGGGCGCGACCGGCGGCGCCGAGCTCTCGGCCGCCGAGCTCGGCGTCGAGCTCTGGGGGCCCGACGAGATCGAGCGGCGACTCGGTCGCGTGCAACTCGCGGCGCTCGGAGCGGCGCGCGCGTCGACGGCGCTCGGCTTCGCCGTCGCCGTCGATGAGGCGCGCGCCGCCCGCCTCGCGGAGCGGCAGCGCGGCAAGGGCGTGCTCGGGCTCGGGGCCGAGGAGGTCGCCTGGTTCGACCTGGTCTGGCTTCCCTGCCTGCTGCTGACGCTGGGCTGCACCCGGCGGGAGGGCCGCCTGCACAGGCGCACCCGGCACTCGTCGGTCTTCAATCTCTACGAAGCTCTCGACGGAAGGCTCCTCGAAAGCTTCGCCGTCGACCCGTCGGTCGCCGAGGTCGAGATCGGTCGTTATCGCCTGCCGCCGCGCGTCCGGGTCCGCAGCCTGCGCGGCGAGATCGAGTCGACGTTCGCCAGGTGGCGTTCGGTCGTACAGGACGCCGCCCGCGAGCGCTGGGCGCGGGCGGGGGCGGACCTCGGCATCCCCCTGCCGGTCGACGCCCTCACAGTCGACGAGGCGACAGCGTGCTACCTGCCCGTCTATGCGGCCATCCTCAGGCAGAGAGACTCGCGTCGGGTGGTCGTGGTCGACGGCGGCGACGGCGCGATCGACGAGCTGCTGTCCAGCGTGCTCACCGCGAACCTGGGCTACGTGACGGAGGCGCTCGACTCCCCGGCGCCCTAGCCCGACCCGTTTCCCGTCGCCGCGACCCGGCGGCAGCTCGGGAAATCGCGCCGGCGACCGGGCCGGCGACCGGCAAAAAAAGAGATTCGCGGGCGGCGACTGGGTATCTGCAGGTGTGATGGGTCATCCCGAGCGGCGTGCGCGGCACGCCAGGCAGGTGCCCGATGGATCGTAGCGGCAACAGGACCGCCGCTCTTGCCCAGGTCCTGGAAGATGCCGAGGGCTGCCGAGTGGCGGTGGCTGCCATGCTGCTGCTCGACCTCCCCGGCGATGTGGTCGGCGAGCTCGCCGCCTGCGACGAGCAACTGTCGGCGCTGATCGTCGCCGTGCGCGGGCACCTCGGGCTCGGCCCGACCGTCGGCAACGGAAGGCGCGCCGCTTGACCGTGCCGCGACCAGAAAGCGCGCCGGAGGTCGCCGCCGCGGCGCCCGGCCTGCGTCTGCACACCGCGCGAGGGCGCTGGGTCGTCGCCGCGTCCGTGCTCGGCGCCGGCATCGTCATGATCGACGGCACGGTGGTGAACGTCGCCCTGCCGGCGATCGGGCGCACCTTCCACAGCGGTCTCGCCACCCTCCAGTGGACGGTGACCGCCTACACGCTGACGCTGGCCGCCTTCATCCTCGTGGGCGGCTCGATCGGCGACCGCTACGGTCGTCGCCGGAGCTTCGTCATCGGGGTGCTGTGGTTCGCCGCCGCCTCGCTGGCCTGCGGCCTCGCGCCGACCGCCGGCGTCCTCATCCTGGCGCGCGCCCTCCAGGGAGTCGGGGCGGCGCTGCTCACGCCCGAGAGCCTCGCCATTCTGCAGGCTACCTTCCGCCCCGAGGACCGCGCCCAGGCGATCGGCACCTGGTCCGGCCTGAGCGGTGTCGGCGCCGCGGTCGGGCCGTTCGTGGGCGGCTACCTGATCCAGGCGTACTCCTGGCGCCTGATCTTCCTCATCAACCTGCCGCTGGTCGCGGCCGTCGTCTGGATCGCCGACGCCACGTGCCCGAGACGAACGACCCGACCGCCGCCGGGCGGCTCGACTTCGCCGGCGCCGGCCTCGCCACCCTGGGTCTGGGCACGCTCATCTACGGGTTCATCGAGGGGGCCGACGGCGGCTGGACGCGACCCGGCGTGGTCGCCGCCCTCGCGATCGCCGTCGTGTCGGCGGCGGCGTTTGTCGCGGTCGAGCGCCGCGCGACGCACCCCATGCTGCCCTTCGACATCTTCCGCTCCCGGCAGTTCACGAGCGCCAACGTCGTCACCTTCATGGTCTACGGCGCCCTGGGCGGCGCGCTGTTCCTGCTGCCCATCCAGCTCCAGACCGTCCTGGGCTACTCGCCACTCGAGGCGGGCACGGCGCTCCTGCCGATCACGCTCGTCATGCTGGCCCTGTCGGCGCGGGCCGGCAGGCTGTCGCAGCGCATCGGGCCGCGGCTGCCGATGACGCTCGGGCCGATCGTCGCGGGCATCGGCCTGGCCTTGCTGTCGATGGTCCAGCCGGGGGCGACCTACCTCGGCACGTTCCTGCCGGCCATCGTGGTCTTCGCCCTCGGCCTCGCCTTGACGGTGTCGCCGCTGACCGCGACGGTCCTGGGGGCGGCGCCCGTCAAGCACGCCGGCCTCGCTTCGGCGGTGAACAACGCCGTCGCCCGCAGCGCGGGACTGATCGCGGTGGCCGTGCTGCCGGCCGCCGCGGGGCTCACGGCCTCGAGCTACCTGCGGCCCGCCGACTTCGGCTCGGGCTTCGGGCTCGCCATGTGGCTGGCCGCGGGCGCCTGCGCCCTCGGCGGTGTGGTAGCCGCGTTCACCGTCCGGCGCGAGCCGGTCCCCGGCCTCGCCGCCGAGGAGAGCGCGCGCTTCTCGTGCCCACTCGACGCGCCCCCGATGTGCACGCCCGACGAGAGCTCGGGCCTGCCGGCCGCAACGGCGCAAGATGGCCGTGAAGCGGCCTGACGACACCCGACGGCGTCGGCCGCGGTCCCCTTAGTAAACGAAGACCGGGGCGCCGTAGTACAGGAACGTGTAGACCCAGGGGGCCTCGGGCATCGAGATCCGCACGCAACCGTGCGAGGCCGGGTAGGAGGGCACGTCGGGAAAGCCGTGGATCGCGTCGCCGCCCGAGAAGAAGCTGGCGAACGGCATCCAGTCGAGATACTTCGTCGACCACCAGTCGAGCGACTTCAGGTAGACGCTGAAGCGGCCCGCCGGCGTCGGCAGGCTGGGCCGCCCGGTCGAGCAGTGAACAACGCGCACGAGTTTGCCGCTGTTCACGCAGAGCAGCACGCCCAGGCTGCGGAAGACCTCGACATAGTGGCCGGTGACCGACTCGGCGCGCGGCCTCGGCCGCGTCGCGACCTCGAGCTTCGCCCTCGTGAGGCGCCCGTCCACCCCGTCCCGTGAAAGGCCGTTCCAGGCCTGGAAGGCCATCAGCGCCTGCTGGGTGCGGTAGTCGTCGACGCCGCTCACGGCGCCGTGCGGCGGCAGATAGCCCAGCGACGCCAGACAGCGCTGCACGTCAGCGGTCGAGTGGATCACCCAGTTGACGACGCGCAGCTGCTTCTTGCCCGCCTTCGACTGTGCGTTGCCGGCGAGGTCGGTGGCGGTCACGACCCAGGTGTAGGTGCCGTTGGGCAACGCCACCCGGTAGTTGTAGAAGACCCGGCGGTTCACGGCGACGCCCGTCAGGCGGATGGCCTTCACGACTCTGCGGCCGCGATAGATCCTGATCGTCACGGTGACCTGGCCGCAGCTCGGCTTCGGATCCCGGACGCGAAACGCGAACCTGACGAGCGTACCGTGTCTCGCCTCGACGTTCGCGCCCGCGAGGCAGATCGGCCGGCCGGTGTCGATGTTGACGTAGCCGGTGTGCCTGGCCTCGGTGTTGCCGACAGCGTCGACCGACCAGTAGGCGACGACGTGCGAACCGGGGGTGGAGATTGGGAACGGGCCCGCATAGGTCTGCTGGACGCCGCCGTCGACCACGAAGTAGGTGGCGGCCACGCCCGAGCCCGCGTCAGAGCCATCGAGGGTGATCGTCTGGGACTTGTTGCGCCAGCCGGAGTGGCCGTCGGCCTGCAGTCCGGTTGCCTTGGTGACCGGAGCGGTGACGTCGGGGACCCCGGCGCTGAGGGTGGCGAGGATCGTACCGCCGGCCCCGTCGACCCAGCCGCACCTCGCGCCGGAGGATGCCACGCCTTTGAGATCGGCGATCGCGCCCGAGGTCTGCGCGCTCCAGGTGGTCCCGCCGTCGGTGGTGCGCAGGATGGTGCCGGCGGCGCCCACGGCCCAGCCGTCGCTTGAGTCGGCGAAGGCCACGCCGGCGAGGTCCTCGCTGGTGGCGGGGGTGGCGGTCTGTGCGCTCCAGGTGGTCCCGCCGTCGGTCGTGCGCAGGATGGTGCCGGCGGCGCCCACGGCCCAGCCGTCGCTTTTGTCGGCGAAGGCCACGCCGGCGAGGTTCTCGCTGGTGGCGGGGGTGGCGGTCTGCGCGCTCCAGGTGGTCCCGCCGTCGGTCGTGCGCAGGATGGTGCCGGCGGCGCCCACGGCCCAGCCGTCGCTTTTGTCGGCGAAGGCCACGCCGGCGAGGTTCTCGCTGGTGGCGGGGGTGGCGGTCTGCGCGAGCCAGGTGGTCCCGCCGTCGGTGGTGCGCAGGATGGTGCCGGCGGCGCCCACGGCCCAGCCGTCGCTTGAGTCGGCGAAGGCCACGCCGGCGAGGTCCTCGCTGGTGGCGGGGGTGGCGGTCTGTGCGCTCCAGGTGGTCCCGCCGTCGGTCGTGCGCAGGATGGTGCCGGCGGCGCCCACGGCCCAGCCGTCGCTTTTGTCGGCGAAGGCCACGCCGGCGAGGTTCTCGCTGGTGGCGGGGGTGGCGGTCTGCGCGCTCCAGGTGGTCCCGCCGTCGGTGGTGTGGAGGATGGTGCCGGCGGCGCCCACGGCCCAGCCGTCGCTTTTGTCGGCGAAGGCCACGCCGGCGAGGTTCTCGCTGGTGGCGGGGGTCGCGGTCTGCGCGAGCCAGCCCGCGGCGGCCCAGACGGCGGCCGGGACCACCAGGAGAGTCAGGCACAGCGCGACGGCCACGCCGCCCCCTGCCAGAAGCCGCCATGCGCGTCGTGCCCCCATAGACCCTGCCCCTCCGTTGCGGCGAGCCGTGCGCACGAGATCGGCGCTGTACGACCCGGCGTCTCGCGCCACGCCCCCGCGCAGCCACGGGCTGGGACCGAGCGCGCTCACGTCCTCGGACCGTAGTGTACGGGAGGCGACGGCGGCAGGCGAGCCGGGCCTTGCGCCGGCGGTTTGATTCGCGCCTGCTCTCTGGTCTAGTCTGCTTGCTGGCGCCAAGGGCGCCGCGGGCATCTGGGGTTCCGGTGGGGTCACGACGTGGGACTCTCGCTCTTCCGCCTGCTCGCGCAGCGTTTCCCTGGGCTCCGACGCACAGTGCAGATCAGTCAGGTCATAGGCAACGTCTCGGCTCCAAGGCCGATGGCGGGAGCGACGGGAGGGACCGTGGGAAGCAGGCATTCGAAGCGACACCCGGGGCGTGTGGTCGTCCTTCTGACCGTAGCCGCGCTGACCTGCGGACTGCTGTGGGGCATCGGCAGCGCTCTCGCGTCGAGCGCGAGCCCGTCACCGACCGCCAAGCTGACGATCCTGCGCATCGGCACCCAGCAGGACGCCGACAACCTGAACCCCTTCATCGGCTACTCGGGCACCGCCTACGAGATCTTCCACCTGAACTACGACCTGCTCGTGGGCTACAGCCCGAACGACTTCGCGCCCCGGCCCGAGCTGGCCACGAGCTGGCGGCACTCTGCCGACGGGCTCACGTGGACCTTCAACATCCGTCACGGCGTGACCTGGCAGGACGGCGTGCCACTCACCGCGAGCGACGTCGCCTTCACCTACAACTACATCATCAAGAACAACCTGTTCGCCTTCACGTCATACACGACAGGCATCAAGCAGGTGGTCGCGGTCGACCCGACCACAGTCAAGTTCATCCTCGCGAGACCCAAGGCCGACATGCTGCGCCTCTGGGTGCCGATCCTGCCGCAGCACATCTGGGGCAAGATCTCGGGCAAGGTCGCCGGCAACTCCTACATCAATAAGCCGCCGATCGTGGGCTCGGGCCCGTTCCAGGTGGTCGAGGTCAAGAAGGGCGAGTACGTCCGTCTGATGGCCAACAAGCACTACTGGGGCGGCGCGCCCAAAGTCGACGAGGTCATCTTTCAGATCTACCAGAACCCCGAGACGATGGTCGACGACCTGAAGACCGACACCATCCAGGTGGCCGAGCACATCCCGCCTGCCGAGTTCAACACGCTCTCCTCGCGGCCCGGCATCACTCCGATCGCCAGCAACATCGCCGCCGAGAAGTACTTCGACGAGCTCGCCTTCAACTGTTACAACAGCCCGAACTCGCAGGGCAATCCCGTCCTGCGCGACCCCAAGTTCCGGCAGGCGCTTTCCTGGGCGGTCGACAAGCAGAAGCTCATCCAGGTCGCCTACAGCGGCCACGCCGTGGCGGGCTCGTCGATCGTCGTGCCCGGTCTCGAGTACGCGTGGCAGCCGCCGGCGAGCGAGGCCTTCGGCTTCGACTTGAACAAGGCCAGCCAGATGCTCACGGCGGCCGGCTACCCGCTGAAGAACGGCGTGCGCCTGAACAAGCAGGGCAAGCCCATCGTGCTGCGTCTCTGGTCACGCAACGAGGAGCCCGAAAGTCAGGTCGCCGGCAAGCTCATCACGAGCTGGTTCACAAAGCTCGGTCTCAAGATCAAGTACTCGGCGGAGGACGAGGGCCAGCTCGAGACCGCGATCTACACCATGAAGGGCAACACCTACGCGCCCGACTGGGACATGTTCCTCTGGGGCTGGGGTGAGTACGTCGATCCCGATTACATCCTCAACGTCTTCACCACGTCGCAGATCAACGGCTGGAACGACTGCTGCTTCTCCAACCCGCAGTACGACAAGCTCTACAACGAGCAGTCGCAGGAGATGGACCCGACCAAGCGGGCCGCCGAGGTGCAGCAGATGCAGCAGATCTTCTACGACGCGGCGCCGTACGTGGTGCTTGCCTACCGCCAGGACCTGCAGGCCTACAACAGCGGCAGCTGGCAGGGCTGGGTCCGCTACCCGAGCAACGGCGGCATGGTGGTCTTCTCGAACGACAACATCGACAGCTACCGCTTTGTGAACCTGAAGCCGACCGCGGCGACGAGCAGCACGCCGGTCGGTCTCGTGATAGCGGGCGTCGTGGCTGCCATCGTCGTGATCGCCGCCGTCGTGTGGCTCCTGCGGCGGCGCCGGACGGGTCCGGTCGAGGAGTCGTAGCCGCCACCCGCCGCCGGCGGGGCGGCGGTCCTCGAAAGCGAGGACCGCCGCCCCGCCGGCGGCGCCGCTATTGGTGCGAGTCTGGTCGCGCCGGCGTCGGGGGGTCTTCTTCGTTCTTCCAGGAGGTAAGGCGTGTCGCGCAGAGGCTGGCTGCTGTTCTGCGCCCTGTGCGTCATCTGGGGGATCCCCTACCTGCTGATCCGCGTGGCGGTACGCGAGCTCACGCCGGCGACGCTCGTCTTCGCGCGCACCGCGCCGGTGGCGCTCATGCTCCTGCCCATCGCCGCGCACCGCCGCGAGCTGCTCGCGCTCCTCGAGCGCTGGCGCTGGGTGCTCGCCTACACGATCGCCGAGATCTCCGTGCCGTGGCTGCTGCTGGCCCACGCCGAGCAGCGGCTGCCGAGCTCGCTGACGGGCCTGCTGATCGCCGCCACGCCGCTGATCGGGGCCGTGCTCTACCGGCTCACCGGCACCGCCGAGAACCTGACCCGGCGCCGCCTGGCCGGACTTGTTCTCGGGTTCGCTGGCGTGGCCGTCCTCGTCGGTTTCGGCACGGGCGGCGGCCACCCGCGCGCCGCGCTCGAGGTCCTGGTCGTCGCCCTCTGCTACGCCATCGGGCCGCTCGTCGTGAGCCGCCGGCTCGCCGATCTCCCCGGCCTGGGCGTCGTCGCCGCCTCGCTCGCGATCACCGCCGTGGTGTACGCCCCGCTCGGCCTCACCGAGCTGCCGGCGTCGGTGTCCTTCGAGACGGTCGCCGCCGTGGCCGCGCTCGCACTCCTCTGCACGGCGCTGGCCTTCGTGCTCTTCTTCGCCCTGATCGTCGAGGTCGGCCCGGCGCGCGCGACGGTGGTCACCTACGTGAACCCGCTGGTCGCCGTGCTCCTGGGGGTCGTGTTCCTGGGTGAGTCCTTCACCCCGGGCATGGCCATCGGATTGCCGCTCATCCTCGGCGGGTCTGTCCTGGCGACGTCGCGGTCGCCGGGCCACGGGCTTGACGCCTCCGCCCGCGACGGCCACGATGGAGACGGATCGGCACGAGTCGCACCCCCGGGGAGGTAGCCCTGTGATCGAGGACCTGTTCACCCCTGTCCATCTGCTGATACTGTTCGCCATCCTCTTCTTCCTGTTCGGCGCCAAGCGACTGCCCGACCTCGGCAAGTCGCTCGGCCAAGGCATCCGCGAGTTCCGAGGTGGGATCGCGGGACTGAGCGACACCCCGGTCGACGAGCAGCTGCCCGCTGCGCCAGCCGGGGAGCCGCCCGCCGAACCCCTCGCCATCGCCGCGCCGGCCGCGGACACCGAGCTCGCGACGGTCGCGGATGGCGACGAAGAGACATCCGTGCACGGCGGCGACGCGACGATCGCGCCGGCCGACGCCGAGACGATCACCCCGGCCGAGGCCGAGATCATCGCGCCGGGCGACGGCGAGCCGGCCGTCGCGACGGCGGAGTCGGAGCGCGCCGCCTCGTAGAGACGGCCGCCGCTACCGCCCCGATACGCCGTCAGAAGACCCCGAACCGGATCGCCGACGCGCCGCCGAACACAAGACAGTAGACCGCGAACGGCAGCAGCGTTCGCGTCTTGAAGTAGCGCGACAGAAAGACGATGGCAAAGAGCGACGAGGCGGCGGCGGCCAGCGTCCCCGCCAGCACCGGGCCGCGGATGGCGGCGCCGAGCGGCCCCACGAGGTCGGGCACCTTGAGGATGCCGGCCGCGAAGATCACCGGGGTCGACAGCAGAAACGAGAAGCGCATGGCGTTCTCGTTGTTCAGCCCGCGGAACAAGCCGCCGACCATGGCGACACCTTCGCGGCTCACGCCGGCGAACAGGGCCAGCGCCTGTGAAGCTCCGATCATCGCCGAGCTGCCCATTCCGATCCTGGCGAGCTCGTGCTCGGCGGCGGCGTCCATAGGCACGATGGCCTCGTCGCGAAACTTGGGCCGAGCCGGTGCCGCCGTCGCGCCAACCGGTGCGGCCATGGCGGCCGCCAGGCGGCTGTTGCGGCGTCGGAACATCTCGCCGGCCAGGAGGATCACGCCGTTGGCCATGAGGAACAGCGCCGCGGCCGCGGGCTTGGCGAACAGCACCCGGAACTGATGCTCGAAGGCAAGGCCGAGTATGCCGACCGGCACGGTCGCGATCACAATGAGCCAGGCGAGCCGTTCTTCGTCGCTCGCGATGCGGCGGGCCACCAGCGTACGCGCGAAACCGCCCACCAGGCGCACCCACTCGCGAAGGTAGAAGCCGACGAGCACGAAGGCGGTGGCGAGGTGCAGCCCGACAACGAAGGCCAGATAGGGGCTCTCGGGCGTCGACTCCTGCGACACGAGGGTAGCCCAGCTGCCACCCAGCCACGACGGGATGAGAACCGTGTGGCCGAGACTCGAGATCGGGAACAGCTCACCGACGCCCTGGACGAAGCCGATGACGATCGCCTGCAGGTAGCTCATGTGGTAGACGTGGTGCACTCGCTGCCCCTTGCCGGAGAAGGTCCTACTGTAGCCGCTCGGCAGACGGTCGGCGACGTGCGCCGACGAGCGCCCTGGGCAGGGCGACGGCGGCGCGCGGCAGGTCGCGGCGCGAGCGGCCGAGCGCCTCGTGGAGCGCGGCCGTGGCCTGCGGTCCGTGCAGAGCCGGGCCGTGGCCGACCAGAAGATGTTCCGGCTCGTAGGCCGCCAGGCGACGCGGAGGCCACAGCCGCAGCCCGATACTGACCCCCGCCCCCATGCGACCCACCGCATAGCCCGGCGAGGTGCCGATCGCCTCCGCGACGGTGAGCACCCGTGGCCCGGCCCACCACAGACCGACCTCCCGCCAGAGCCGGGCGCCCACCAGCGGGATCACCTCGAAGGGCGTGCCCGGCAGGCTGTCGGGCACCTTCAGGTGCGGCACGTCCAGGCGCGCCGCCAGGGCAGCGCAGTCGCGGTTGTGGCGGTCGAGGAGCTGGAGCACGGCCGCCGGCCGGCCGAGCGCCAGGGCGCGCTCGAGCGCCGCCGGCTCGTCGGTCGGGTCGACCAGCCACACCCGCCCGCCGGACGCGAGCGCCTGCGAAGACCGCGCCAGGGGTTCGTCGAGCTGCCAGGTTATCCCGTACGAGCTCTCCTCGAGGAACACCGGCGCTACGCCTTGAGCGTGAGCGGCTGCCCGCAGCAGGACACCGGCTCGGCACAGGAACAGGCGCCGGTGTCACCGCAGGAGGTTACGACCTCGATCTCGAGGCCGCACGTCTCGCAGACGTAGACCTCGCCTGTCTTCATCTCGTGACAATGGGCCATGACGACTCCCTTCGTTTCTGTGGGCGGGCCGCGAGACACCCGGACGAGGTCGCCGCGGTCAGGTGCTGTCGGCATTCCCCGTGAGGAACCGGCCCAAGCGCGACCGCCCGGCACGCGGTCGTGAAGCCGGCGCCCGCCGGGCGCGTCCTACCGTCCGCCGGCGTCGAGCCGCAACGCCCGCTGCAGAGCCTGATCGACGCTGCTGCGCGGCCGTTGGACGACCACGATCGAGGGCTCGATACCTTTGTGGTTGATGTTTCTGCCGAGCGGCGTGAGGTAGGCGGCGATCGTGATCTTGAGACTCGCTCCGCCCGACAGCGGCAGCACGGTCTGCACGACCCCCTTGCCGAAGGTCTTCGTACCGATCAGGGTGGCGCGCCGGTAGTCCTGAAGGGCGCCGGCGACGATCTCGGAGGCGCTCGCCGTGTTGCCGTTCACGAGGACGACGAGCGGCAGACCGGTCTGGTCGCCGCCGCTCGTCTTCAGGACGTCCTTCGGCGCGTGCAGGCCCTGCGTGGTCACGACCACCTTGCCGGCCGGCAAGAAGTCGCTCGCCACCTTGATGGCCTCGTCGACGAGGCCGCCGCCGTTGTTGCGCAGATCGAAGATAAGCCGCTGGGCGCCGCGCCTCTGGAGGTCGGCGACCGCCTGACCGACCTGCTGCCCTGCGCCCTGAGCGAACGCGCTCAGGGACACGTAGCCGACCTTCACGCCGTGGTCATCGATCAGGCGCGAGGTCGTCAGAGGCGGCGAGATCCGGCGTCGCGTCAGCGTCAGATCCACGAGGCCGGCGGCGCCGGCCGGGCGCAGCTGAAGGTGGACCTGGGTGCCCGCCGGACCGACGATCCGGGCCACGCTCGCACTCACCGGCTTGCCGGCCGTCGACACGCCGTCGATCGTGACGATGACCTCGCCGGGGCGGACATCGGCCTGAGCTGCCGGCGAGCCCGGAAAGACCTGGGTCACCGTCAGGTGGCCGCCCCTGGCGACGACAGCGGTGCCGATCCCTGTGTAAGCGCCACTCAACTCCTGACTGAAGGCCCGCGCCTGTTGCGGAGTGAAGTAGACGGTGTAGGGGTCGTGCAGCGAGGACAGCAGGCCGGCGATGCCCGAGCGGCCGAGCTGGGCGACGTCGACCGGCCGGTAGTAGTCGCGCTGCAGGTCGCGCAGGACCTGCGTGTAGAGGTCGGCCTGAGCCCTGGCGCCAGCGCTCGACCCCCCGCGCGCCAGCTGGGTGGCAAGTCCGAAGCCGGCAGCGAACGCGATGACGACGAGCAGGACGACGAGCAGGCTTCTTCGTGTGTGCATGCCTTAGTAGTACCCATTCGGCGGCGACTCGAGCCGACTTCCTGCGGCGCCGACGACCGCGGCGCGCCTTGCCGAGCACGGCGGGGTCTGCGACAAGAGCGGCGAGGCGCTATCCCGCCGCGGCCAGCGCCTCGTCGAGCGTGGAGTGGATGGCGAACACGCCGGCGAGGCCGGCGATCTCGAGGATGCGCCTGATCCCATCGGCGCCGCAGACGATGAGCAGCGCGCCGTCGTGCTGGCGCAGCCGCTTGCCGCCGCCGACCAGAACGCCGAGCGCGGTGGAGTCGACGAACGTCACCGACGAGAGGTCGACGACGACGTGCCGGGCGCCTTCGTCGATGCCCCGGAGCAGCACTTCTCTGAACTCGGGGGCGGTGTAGAGGTCGACCTCGCCGGCGAGGGTCACCACGGCGACATCGCCCGTCTGTCGCGTGAGCTCTGCGTGGAACTGTGGCCGGTCCTCCAAACACCCCACCCCTTGCCCGGTGGTCGCGGGAGATGGCCCGTTCGGCCAACCGCGAGCATCGCTTTTGGCCATCTTCCATCCTCACCGAGGTCTTCGTCAATCCGACCCGGCCGCCGCGGCGCCGCGAGCCGGCCGGAATGAGCTTCACCGGCGGTCCTCAGGCGGCCAGGTGACGCGGGGAGAGCCGCTCGAGCGCGCCGCCTCTCAGTGACGATCGGTGCCGGCTTCGGGTCGTTGTGGGATAGTCTCACCAGACACACGCACTACCACTCGAGCATCGCGACCAGGATCGCGCGGGAACCTGCATGTCGGGCAAGACAGACCAGGAGAAGCTCATGGCGGTTGACACCCGTGAGGACGCGCCCTTCCAGAGTGAGCAGATGGGCGACGTCACGCGACGGGCGCAGCTCATCGAGGCCAACGTCGCATCCGTCATCCTCGGCAAGGACGAGGTGATCCGGGCCTGCGTCGTAGCCCTGCTGGCCGGCGGTCACATCGTCGTCGAAGACTATCCCGGGGTCGGCAAGACGCTCCTCGCCAAGGCCCTTGCCCGGTCCGTCGAGTGCCGCTTCGCGCGCGTGCAGTTCACGCCCGACCTGCTGCCCAGCGACGTCACCGGCGTGGGCGTCTTCAACCAGAAGACCGGGGAGTTCGAGTTCCGTCCCGGTCCGATCTTCGCCAACATCGTCCTCGCCGACGAGATCAACCGGGCGTCGCCGAAGACGCAGGCCAGCCTGCTCGAATGCATGGAAGAGCGACAGGCGACGATCGACAACACCACGCACCCGATCGCCGCTCCCTTCATGGTCATCGCCACCCAGAACCCCATCGAATACGAGGGCACCTATCCACTGCCCGAAGCGCAGCTCGACCGCTTCATGATGCGGGTGAGCCTCGGCTACCCCGGCCTCGACGCCGAGGAGGCGCTGCTGCACGAGCAGACCTCGCGCGACCCGTTTGCCGAGCTCGGTGCGGTTGCCGACGCGACCCAGGTGCTCGCCATGCAGAAGGCCGTGAGCCGGGTGAAGGTCGTGCCCGCGCTCCACCGCTATGTCGTGGCGCTGCTGACCGCCACGCGCACGACCCGCGACATCTACCTCGGCGCCAGTCCCCGGGCCGGCATCGCCCTGGTGCGCGCCGCCAAGGCCCTGGCGGTGCTTCGCGGGCGCGACTACGTGGTACCACAGGACCTCAAGGACCTCTCCGTTCGAGTACTGGGTCACCGGATCATTCTCTCGTCCGACGCCAGGGTGCACGGACAAACCGAAGAAGCGGTGATCGTCAGGCTGCTCGAGGGGGTCCCCGTACCGGGAGCGTAGCCATCACTCGTCCCACAAGCCGGGGCCTCGCCCTTCTCGCCGTGGCCGCCGCCACCTACCTGGCGGCCCGGATCGTCGGCACCTGGGAGCTCTACCTGGTGTCGCTTTCCTTCCTGGCCACGTTACTCGTGTCGTGGCTCGTGGTGCTGGCGACCGGTCGCAAACTGACCGCGACGCGCACCCTGTGGCCCGGCCAGCCCGCGGCCGGCGACGACGTCGTGGTCACGGTCCGCGTGACCAACGGCTCCCAGCTGCCCGGACTCCAGGTCACGCTCCCCAACGCCACCGGCGACCTGAGCGCGCACCCCCAGACCATCGAGCTCGCCAGCCTGGGACCGCTTCAGGAGCGCGCCGCGACGAGCGCGGCGCGACCGGCGCGGCGCGGTATCCACCATCTCCCGGCGCTCTGGGTCGACGCCGAGGACTCTCTGGGGCTGGTCCACACCCGACGGCGCCTGGGCGATCCCCTGCAGGTCACCGTCTACCCCCGGCTGGTCGACCTCCGCTCGTGCGTGCTGTTCGCCGACATCGGCGCCCGGCGCGACATCGGACGACGTGGTTTCGTCCGGCTCGGCGCGTCGGAGTTTCGCGGCATCCGGCCGCACAACCCGGGCGAACCGCTCAGCCACATCGACTGGAAGGCCACGGCCAAGACCGGGAACCTCATGCTCCGCGAGATGGACGACCCCACGAGCGGCGACATCGCCGTGCTGCTCGACGGGACGGCGGCGCAGGTCGTCGGAGAGGACGATTCCAGCAACTTCGAGCTCGCCCTGCAGGCCGCCGGCTCGGTAGCCGAATTCGTTCTCGGCGCCGGTCGGGGCGTCAACCTGCTCGTCCATGACGGCCGGTGGCGGCAGACTCGCCTGGCGCCCGACTTCAACGGCCATCATCTGCTCCTCGACACCCTGGCCGAGGCGAGGCCCGACGCGAGGTCGCCGCTGCCGGCCTCACTGCAGAGACTACGCTCGAGCGGCGGGCGGCTCGCCCGGACACAGATCCTGACGCTCGTCGCTTTGTCGCTGGACCGGGAGCTCGTGCGCTCGCTGATCGCGTTGCGCAGGGAGGGCCTGGGAGTCTCGGTGATCCACGTCGTCGCCGGCTCGTTCGCACCCGGAGCCGCCGACGCGCCCGGCGGCGAGAAGCCGGACCTGCTTGTCGCGCTCGCGGCGTCGGGTGTGGTCTGCCTCAGCCTGGAGCGCGGCGACGACCTGCGCTCGGCCCTGTCGCTCCCCCAGGCGCAGAGCAGCCTTCTCGCCCCGCTGCGATGAGGGTCACGGGCAAGCTCCTCTACTTCGTCTGCTTCGCGGCCCTGGCCGTGGTCGCGGCCCTCGGACTCGCCCGCCTCGGCAGGCCGTCCATCGCCCCTCGGCTGGTCTTCAGCGCTCTTACGGCCGCTCTGGCCGGCGCGCCGGGGCTCATCCGGCGGCGGGCGTGGCCGGCGGCCCTCGTCCTGCTCCCTCTGGGAGCGTACGTGATCATGCGGACGCAGCTGCCCGTGCCAGCTCATGGCCCGGGGCTCGGTGGGCAGTACGGCTTCTACCTGGGGCAGCTTCGCTCCGGCGCGCACGACTACGCGACGCACACCTTCCCCCTCGACCTCGCGGGCGCGGTGGGCCTCAAGCTCCTCCTGTCGCTGGTCATCTACGCCGCCACCGGGCTCGCTTCGCTTGCCGCCCTCAGCCTGCGCAAGGCCTTGCCGGCCGTCGCCGTCTTCCTCGTGCCCCTGGGGTTCGGGCTGACGGTCGACGGCGCCGACAGGGTGATCCTGCTGCCGCTCGTGTTCGTCCTGCTCAGCGTCTGCCTGCTGACACTCTCGCGGTCGCTCGAGCGCCGGCGCTGGGCGTCGGCCGACGTGGCCGCCGGCGCGGTCACGGCGGTGGTCGCGTCGCTTCTCGCCATCGTGCTGGTGGCCGCGACCCCCGTGGCGGCCGGGCGGCCGTGGCAGGACTGGGCCACGTGGGGTCCGGTCGGCGAGACGTCGTCGACACTGGCCTTTGACTGGATGCTGAACTTCCCGAGCCTCCTCGACCCGAAGACCGACGGCCCGGTCATGCGTGTCGAGTCACCAGTCGCCTCATACTGGCGGGCGAACGCCCTCGACTACTTCAGCGGCACGGCCTGGCTGTCCAGCGGCCCGTTCAGTGACCGGCTCACCGCCGAAGGCTCCGCTGGTCCCGACGCCTTCGCCCTTCCGGCAGGCGACCCCACGCCACCCGGCCCGACCGTCACCGAGGTCTTCAGGGTCAGCTCGCTGTACACCGACTTCCTCTTCGCGGGGGGCACACCCAGGACGCTGATCTTCGGCGAGCACGTACCCGTGTACACGAACTCTCTCCGGGCGCTTCGGCTCCGGCAGCCACTGGGTCCGGCGTTCAGCTACTCGCTCGTGGCCGTGGCCCCCCGGCTCAAGCCCGACGACCTCGTCAACCGTGGTCGCGACTATCCGTTGGACGTCCTGCCCTCCACCGTGCTGCCCTTCCCGACGGCGATCGCGGCGACCGGCGCCGGCGCCGAGGCGCAGTGGCGGGCGGCGATGAAGGAGACTCCCTTCCGGGAGTGGCTCGGCCTGTACGGGTTGAACCGCGAGATCGTCGGGGGCGCGACCGACCCGTACCAGATCACCCTCCGGATCGAGCAGTACCTGCGCTCCCACTATCTCTACTCCCTGACTCCGCCTCCGAGTCGCTATCGCTCGCCGTACGCGGCCTTCCTCTTCGACACGAAGGTCGGGTACTGCCAGCACTTCGCCGGCGCCATGGCCATACTCGAGCGGTTCAATGGGATCCCGGCGCGGGTGGCCGTCGGGTTCACGACCGGCGCGCTCGTGGGCCGCGACACCTACCTCGTCCGCAGGACCAACGCCCACGCCTGGGTCGAGGTCTACTTTCCCGGCATCGGCTGGACGGCGTTCGACCCCACACCGGGCGACGACCTTCCCGGCGCCGGACCGTCGTCGACGAACGTGGGTTTCGTGAACCCCTACCGCCAGGACCGTAGCCCCGGCGGTCCGGCCGCCGCGACCACCGCGGCGCCGAAGCTGCAGGGACTCCCCGGCGGCCCAGGGGGCAAGAAGCCGAACCCCGGCTCGGCCACCTCGGCCGCACCCTCGACGACCCTGGACTGGCAGCCCTGGGCGCTCGGCCTCGCGGTCGTCCTGCTCGTCTGGCCCCTCGGACGAGCGTCCGTGCGCCGCCGCGGTCTGCGTCGCGGAGGCCTCGACAACCGCCTGGGCGCCGCGCTCGGGCTGGTCTACGGCCTACTCAGGGACTACGGCGTCGGCGTGCCCCGTTCGCAGACTCTCGACGAGATGTCGGGGTTCCTCAAAGAGTACGTCGACCTCGACGCGACACCGCTCGCGGACCGCCTCCAGGCCATAGTGTTCGGCGGTCGGCCCGCCGACGAGCAGGATCTCGCCGACGTCGCCCGGATGCGCCGTGAGCTCCGTCGCCGACTCCGGGCCAAGAGGGGCTGGGTCAGCGCCGTGCTGGCCGCGTACGGCCTGCGGCTCGCCCCGCGCTGATCGGCATGATCGCGATGCCGCGACGAGCCTACACTCCGAACGCTCGCGCCAGCGCCTCGAAGCGGCGCGCCTGCGAAGCGTCGACTGAGTGATGGGAGTAGCGCGCCAGCTCGTAGATGGAGGCGAGCTCGGCGGCCGGTTCGTCGCCCTCCACCGGTCCGCGGCCGGCGTCAACGGAGGCCGGCGCAGCCGCCGCCAGGTGGTCGCGAACGGTGGCGCCGGCCGGCCGCGGCCGGCCGCCACCTGCCAGCCGGTGTTCCAGTTCAGCGTAGCGACGACGGACGAGCTCGGCGGGCGAACGCGGATCGCGGCGGCGCGCCGGCAGGCGGCGGCGCAGCCGCCGCCCCAGCGCCGCCGCGAACGCCCCGGCGGCCGACCGGAGCGAGACGAGCGCCTCGCGCTCTTCCACGACCATGTCCTCCCGGGACGGCTGACGGCGAAAGCGCCGCAGCGCCACCGCGACGAGCGCGAACGCGAGCCCCAGGGCGCCGAGCGCGGCGAAGGCTGTGAACAGCAGTCGGGACCCGCTCCAGAGCCTGAGATGTCGCGGGTTCAGGTGACGGAGCGCCACCGGCGCGGACAGGGCGCGCGGTCGCTGCATGGGCTGGAACGAATGCAGGTGCAGCCCGCCGAGCAACCAGGCGATGCCGCGCACGAGTCCCGCACCGGCGTAACCGATGAGGTAGGCCACGCCCGCGAGCGCAAAGCGCAGCACGGCCGCCACTACGTCGAGCCCCAGGAGCAGCACGTTCGCACGCAGGACCTGGCTCAGCAACGCTCCCACGGCGATGACGACCAGCACGGCGCCGGCCACGGCCAGCAGCCAGGGCCAGGCGGGCAGCCGTTCGACGGGGTCGACCAGGTCGGTCAGAGACTCGTAGCGCACGACGGCCACGAGAAGTACGCCGACGACGAGAGCCGCGACGACGGCCCAGGGGGCCCACGACGGCATCGCGCCGGCGAGGCCGGCGACGAGCAGCACGGCAGCGAGCAGCGCGAACCCGCGGACGGCGCGCCGGAAGGCCGCCTCCGGCGACGGCGGGTCGCTGCCCAGGGAGAGGCCCAGGGCGACCAGGCCGCTCGCGTAGACGACGGCGCGCACGACGAGCCAGAGCGACGACGGGTGCGCCCAGGCGCGGCCGGCGACGAGCAGCGCTGCGGACGCGAGCAGGATCAGCACCACCGCGCGCAGCCGGGCGCCGCGCGCGCGCCCCACACCCCCGCCGAAGCGTCGCGCCAGCACCGCGGCGGCGAGCACGGTGACACCGGCGAAGATGGTCAGCGCGAGCGCCGAGACGCCCGTCAGCGCCGCCGCGAGGCAGCCGGCCCAGATACCCTCGGCGGCGGCCCCGAGCGCGACGCCCGCCCGCTCAAGCCCGGAGCGGGAGCGCACGGCTCGATCTCCAATCGAAGTCGCCCGGCACGACGGCGTCGACCAGCGGCGCCTCGTCCCGCGTGGGACGGCCGACGTACACCACGCTCGTCGGTCGTTCGGCCCGCAGCCGCACAATGAAGCCGCGCACGCTCGGGCGCAGCGCGCCCGTGACCACGACGCACTCGGCGTGGCTGCTCTCGTCGGCGAGCTCCGCGGCGAGCACCTGAGCGAAGTCGCGGACCGTGGACAGATCCACGCGCGCCAAGGTCTCGAGCACATCGGCGAGCGCGCCCTGGGCCGGCTCGACGTCGACCACTCGCCAGTCGCGGGTCAGCCTGGCGTTCGAAGCGAGGCCGACGCCGAAGCCGCGGGCCGCGAACGCCGCGGCCAGCGAGGCGGTCGCCACGCAGAGGAGCTCTGTGCGCTCCGCTCCGATGCCCTGCCAGGTGTTGTGCAGCACGCCGACGTCGAGCAGCAGCCGCACGGCGGCCAGGCCGGCCGGCTCGAACTCGTTGGTGTGGAGCGCTCCCGACCGCGCGGTGGCCCGCCAGTTGATGGCTCGCACCGGATCGCCGAGTCGGTAGGGCCGGATCCCGCGAAGCGCCGCAGGATCGTGCGCCAGCGAGTGGGCCACGGTCTCTTCGACCAGCGGGTGGCCGGTCAGCAGGTCCAGGCCGGGGACGTCGAGCACCTTGGGCAGCACGGCGAACTCTGCTCGCGCCTCGAGCGTGCGCTCCACGCCGGCGACCCCGAAGGGGTCGCCGGCCTCGAGCTCGACCGGCCCGAACCTGTGCAGGCCGCGGCTCGGGCAGCGCACCCGATAGCGCCGCCGGAGGCGCTCGTACCAGCGCAGCGAGACGGTCTGGATGAACGACTGCGTCCCGTGATGACTCACCGGCGTCAGCGCGAACCCGAGCGGCTCCAGGCCGGCGGGCCACTCATCACGCACGCGCATCCACAGGAGCGGAAGCAGCTTGGCGTTGGTGATGCTCATCGTGATCTCGAGCTCGCTTCCCCACGAGACGACGCGTCGCGAGAGGGTGCGCTCGAAGGCGAGGCCCGTGAACACGTGGCGGCGCGTCAGGACGACGAGGGCCGCGAGGGCGGCCGCCGCGAGGACCGCGAACACAACCGTGTCGGAATGCAGCAGCGCCGCCACCACAAGTCCGGCGAGGCCGGCCCAGGCGATGGATCTCAGGCGCACGACCGTCCCCGGGTCAACCGGCGGCCGGAGCGTCCTCGCCGGTCTCGGCCGGCACCGGGACGGCAGCCACGACCTCGCGCAGCACATCGACGGGATCGCGCCCGTCGATCACAGCGTCGCGCGAGAGCATCAGGCGGTGCGCCAGAACAGGCACGATCAGGTCCTGCACGTCGTCGGGGATGACGTAGTCGCGCCCCGAGAGCGCGGCCGCCGCCTGCGCCGCGCGCTGGAGAGAGAGCGAGGCGCGCGGGCTGGCGCCGAGCTTGAGCAGGGGCGTCTCGCGTGTGGCCTGGGTGAGCGTCACGATGTAGCGCGCGAGGTCGTCGGCGACGTGCACGGCGCGCACCGCGGCGCGCACCGCGGGCAGAGCCGCGGCGACGGTCACCGGGCGCACCTCGGCCAGGGGATCGCCGCTGCGGAAGCGCTCGAGCATGAGCGTCTCTTCGTCGTGACTCGGGTACCCCAGGCGCAGGCGCAGCAGGAACCGGTCGACCTGGGCTTCGGGCAGCGGAAAGGTGCCCTTGAGCTCCACCGGGTTCTGCGTGGCGAGCATCATGAAGGGCCGCGGCAGGGCGTGTGTCACGCCGTCGACCGTCACGCCCCGCTCCTCCATGGCTTCGAGGAAGGCCGACTGGGTGCGCGGCGTGGCGCGGTTGATCTCGTCGGCCAGGACGATGTTGGCAAACAGCGGCCCCGGGCGGAACTCGAACTCGCCCCGCTTCTGGTCGAAGACGAGAGAGCCCGTCACGTCGGCGGGCAGCAGGTCGGGGGTGCACTGGACCCGCGAAAAGCTCAGGCCGAGAGCGGCGGAGACGGTGCGCACCAGCAGGGTCTTGGCGACACCGGGAACGTCGTCGAGCAGCACGTGGCCGTCGGCCAGCAGGGCCACCGTGACCAGACGCGTCTGGTCGGCCTTGCCGACGATGACGCGCGCCACCTGGTCGGCGACGGCGCGGCCCAGGTCGGCGGGCGCTGTAGCGGTGGCAAGAGCTCCGGGGTCAGGGTCTACGACATGCCTCCAAGCAGTCGCCGCGGTCCGCCCGACTCTACACCAGGCCGAAGGTGGCTGGCGACGAGCAGGCTGCGGCGAAAGTCGATTCGCGGCGTGCACTCGCCTATGATGGCCAGCATGGGTTCTCCCTCGGCCGGCGTGACGACGGCGCACCGAGCCGACCAGCGATCGGCGCGCCGAGCCGACGCCGAAGGGTCGGCTGCGGGGCGAGCGGTGCCGCGCCACGTGATCGTCGTCGTCGCGGCGATCGTCCTGATGGCGCTCCTCCTCAGCGTCCTCTCGGTCCAGAAGTATCGCCGCTACGGCGACGCCCGGTTCGATCTGGGCAACATGGTGCAGGCGGTCGACAACACTGCCCACGGGCGGTTCCTCGAGATCACCGACGCCAACGGCCGGCAGACGTCGCGCCTCGGCTCGCACGTCGACCCGATCCTCGCCGTCTTCGCCCTGCCCTGGCTCCTGTGGCCGAGCCCCGCCGTTCTGCTGATCGGTCAGGCCATCATCGTCTGCCTGGCGGCCTGGCCGGCCTACCGGCTCGGCCTGCGCCTGCTCGGCGACTCGCGAGCGGCCCTGGCCGGGGCGCTGGCGCTGCTGCTGTACCCGCCGCTCGAGTACGCCGTCCTGAACGAGTTCCACCCGGTCACGCTGGCGATCCCTTTGCTGCTGTTTGCCTTCCTGTACCTCGACGAGGACCGACTGCTCGCCGCCGCGCCGTTCCTCGTGCTCGCCGCCCTGTGCAAGGAAGAGGTACCGCTCGTGATCGCCTGCATGGGTCTGTACTTCGCGTTGCGGAAGCGCTCCTGGCGACCTCTGCTCGTCACTCTCGCCGCCGGCGCGTACTTCCTGCTTGCGGTGGCCGTCGTACTGCCCCACTATCGGGCCGGCGGCAGCCCATTCATCGACCGCTACTCGGCGTACGGGTCGAGCATGGGGCAGATCGCCCGCACCATGCTGCTCCACCCGGTCGCCACCCTCCGCGGCCTCGCCACGCGCCTGAACGCAAGGTACTTCTGGCAGTTGCTGTGGCCGTTCGGTCTTACACCACTCGCCAGTCCGCTCACGACCCTCATCGCCCTGCCGGAGTACGTGCTGAACGGACTTTCGAAGGTGCCCTATCAGCACCACGCCACCAACCACTACGTGGCTGCCGAAGTGCCGTTCCTCTTTGCCGGCGCGCTCCTGGGGATCGCGCGGATCGCGCGCTGGATGGGGCGGCGTCGCCGAACGCTGCCGCTTCCGCCGTCGCGCACCGTCGCGGTCCTCGCGGGGCTCCTTCTCTGCGTCAGCCTGGCGGGCAACTACATCCTTGGGCCTCTGCCCTTCGGACTTCCCGGGGCAGAGGCCTCGCCGAGCAGATTCGCCATGACGGCCCACGCCGAGGTCATCGACCGCGCGATCCGCCTCGTGCCGGCCAATGCCGTGGTGTCTGTCGAGAACGGGGTCGGCTCGCATCTCTCGGCGCGGCGCGTCGTCTACCTCTTCCCCTACGTCGACGACGCGCAGTACATCGTCATCGACCTGGCGCGATACAGACCGGGCTCGCGAGCCCGCGCGACCGCCCTGGCATTCTCCAGGAACCGCGACTACTCGCTGTTGTTCTCGGACGACGGCGTGACGGTCTACCGCCGCGTCCACTGACATGACCCCCGGGACCGATCCACGCGGAGGCCGCGGTTCGCGAATCATTCTGGCGATGCCGTTCGCGGCCGTGGCCCTCCTGGCGGTCGCCGTGGCCATGAGCACACCTGCGCTGATCCGCGCCCACATGGTCGACCTCGACGCCTACCAGTGGGCGGTCAGAGGGTTCCTGCACGGGCGCTCCCTCTACGCCGTGCACGGCCGGATCCTGCCGTTCACCTACCCGCCGTTTGCCGCCCTCCTGATGGCGCCCCTCGGCTACGTCGGCTTCCACACGGCGCGCGCCGCCGCGGCACTGACCTCACTCGGCGCCCTGCTGATCGCGGTCGCGGCCAGCGTCCGCCTCGCGCGCCCCGACCTCGCGCCGCGCCTGTCCTGGACGATCGCCTTCGCGGCCTGCGCCGCGGCCACCCTGCTCGAACCGGTCCGGTCCACCTTCAACTACGGCCAGATCGACCTCGTCATCCTGGCGCTCGTCCTCGCAGACCTCTCCTTCCTGGACGGCCGCGCGCCGCAGGGTGTGCTGATCGGCCTTGCTACCGCGATCAAGCTGACGCCGGCGATCTTCATCGTCTATCTCGCGGCGACACGCCGCCTCAGGGCGGCGCTCGTGGCGACCGGCGCTCTGGTCGGCGCCACGCTGCTCAGCTTCGCTCTCGCTCCCCACGACGCGCGCCGCTACTGGACGAGCCTGGTCTTTCAGACGAGCCGAGTGGGGCGCCTGCAGGCAGAGGCAAACCAGTCTCTCGCCGGAGTGCTGGCCCGTCTCACTCGCAGCGCCCCGGAGCGGCACTACCTCTGGATCATCCTCGCCGCGGTCGTCCTTTGCGGCGGCCTCGTGGTCGCCGTGAAGCTCGCGCGGCGCGGTCAGGAGCTCTGGGGGGCCTGCGCCTGCGGTCTCACCGGCCTCGCCGTCTCCCCCATCTCGTGGGATCACCACTGGGTGTGGACGGTGCCCGTCGGCGTCGCCCTCGTCTCGACGGCCGTGGCGAGGCGCTCGGCGTGGCTCTTCGCGGCGAGCGCAGCCTGGTGTCTGCTCTTCTATCTGGCCCCCATTGGTGGGTGCCATACAAGAGGAACGCGGTCTACCACCATCACGGCATCCAGGTCATCTACTCCGACTCGTTCATCATCGCCGGCCTCGTCGTGCTGGTGGTGCTGGCGACGTGGATGCTGCGCCCGGCGAACGGCGCGACGAGCCCGGACGCGGCCCCGCAACGCGCCGGCCCGAACCGGGCGGCGGCGACCCGCTAGGGGGACGTGCCGGCGCCGGGGCTTGCCTTGCCGGTCAGGACGAACAGGCGACCGACGCCGCGCACGCCGTCGTGTCGGAGGCGCATGCCGAACCGCGTGCCGATGAGCCGCGCGATCGCGGCAAACGAGGAATCCGTGTTGGTGTGGACCTCCAGGTTCAGGTAGACGTCCCCGAGGCGCAGCTTCGGCAACCAGGCCTGTGGGTCTTGCCTGAGCTGCGACTGCCAGTCGACGAACACGGGGGTCTTGTCGGGGATCCAGAAGACCTGGCGCGCGATGTTGCCGCGATCGGGTCCGTCGAGGACTATACGACTCGCGGCCTGGAGCGCGGGGCCGGGGTTCGGCGACGGGTTGCGCAGCGTGTGCAGCCGGCCGAGACTTGCCGGCACCATGACGAGGACGACGAACAGCGCGACGACGACGTACCGCGCTCGTCCGATCAACAGTCGGGCGGCGAGCACCGGGACGAACGCCAGCATCACCCAGACGGGCGCCAGGTAGCGGTCGTGCATCGCATACCAGGGCGAGCGAAACGACAGGTACATGCCGATGACGCCGCCGGCCACGCCGGCCAGCAGGATGAGCACCTTGACGACGCCGGTCGTGTCGATGCGCCCCAGATAGGCCCGCACGGCGGCCCGCGAGCGCGGCAGGGCGAGACCGATGGCCAGCACCGCGCAGGCGCACACGAGGGCGGCGCCCAGCACGACGGCCGCGGCGCCGCTGCCCAGCGGACCCCACAGGGGCCGCGTAACCGCCGCCGTGTGGCCGGGCGCCGCCCGCAGATCGCTCACCGCGAGGCCGAACCACGGGTAGAGGCCGGAGCCCACCGTATGGACGCGTCCCCAGAGCGCGCTCGCGCTGAAGCCGTAGGCCTGCAACCCCTCCTGGCCGCGCACCGACAGGTAGAACTGGGGCGCGGCGACGAGGAAGATCGGCAGCCCGGCGACAAACCCGCCGACCACGCCCAGCAGGCGTCTCCGGTGGCGCCGGGCGAGGAAGATGGCCGCGTACACGACGCCGGTGGCCACGACCACGACGAACTGGTAGTGGGTGAGCATGCCGGCCGCCGTCACCACCGCGAGCGCCGCAAAATCGCGCCGGCGAAACGGAAGCTCGAGGTCGGCGGCGCGGACGACCAGGAGCGCGAACAGCACGACGAAGAACGCGAACAGGTCGTACTGGCGGGCGATCATCGACGTGGTGAGCCCCGGCGGGCTCGTGTTCCAGACGAGGACCACGAGCGCGGCCTCGAGCAGATCCTTGAGCAGACGGCGCGCCAGCAAGAAGAGGACGACCCCCGTCGCCAGGGTGGTGAGGATGTTCATGACGATGCCATCCTTCAGGTGGATGCCGAAGACGGCGATCCAGATGTGCAGGATCCAGAAGTAGAGCGGCGGGTGTGTGTCGGTGTGGGCGAGGCCCGAAGCGATGGCGCCGAAGTCCCAGAACTTGCCGGGCTCCATGAGCTTCTTCCAGTCGGCGGCGGGCACCCAGCGACCGGTCAGCGTGCCCCCGG
>CAWCWZ010000064.1:0-34530 GCA_963799395.1 uncultured Actinomycetes bacterium | reverse complement strand
CTGTTCAGGCGAGACGCGCCATCATGCCATCACTTTCTGCCATCATGACGGCATGAGCGACAGGCTCCTGCCGCCGGCGAAGTCATCACCGCTCTGGGGCTCGAGCCACACCCGGAGGGCGGCTTCTTCCGCGAGACCTTCCGCGCGGTCGACCTCGTCGAAGCCGTTCAGCGTCGGCGGGCGAGCGCCACCGCGATCGCGTTCCTGTTGACGGTCGACCGGCCGAGCCGGTTTCATCGCCTTCTGTCCGACGAGCTGTGGGTGCATCAGGGGGGAGCGCCGCTCGAGCTGTGGCTGCTCGAACCCCTCGGCGGGGTGCGGAGCGTGGTGCTTGGGCCCGGGGTTCGACGACGCGAGGGTGACGACGCGCCCCACGGCGCGCGTCGCCGCTCACGTCTGGCAGGCGGCCCGGGTGCTCCCGGCTGCCGCCGGCCCCGGGTCGACCGCCCAGCCCGTCCCCGACTGGTCGCTCGTCACCTGCGTGGTGACCCCGGGGTTCGAGTACTCCGACTTCGAGCTCGGCCGCCGCGACGTCCTGGCGGCCGGCTGGCCGCAGGCGGCCGGCGTCATCGGCGAGCTGACGTAGGGCGCGAGGCGGCGCGGCGCAGCCGGCGCGGCCGTTAGAGCGCGCGCCGCTCGAAGAGTGCGGTGGCCACGACGAGCGATCCGACGATCCAGGTGAGCGACCAGACGAAGTCGGGCAGGGTCGGGCCGGGCATGACGGAAGCCGCGGCCGCCGTTGATCGAGGTCACGCTGCCGGCGACGAGCGGCGAGCTCAGCACGTGCGGCGAGATCACGACGAAGACGGTGAACAGCTTGGCGGCGATGCCGGCGATCTCGCGGGCGTGGATGAGGCCCACCAGGAGGTAGGTGTTGCCGATCACTTCCCAGGTGATGAAGCCGATGATGGCGGTGGCGATCATGCCGGCGACCACCGTGAGTGCCACCATCACGGCGAGGACGACCGCCGCGTTCCAGGCGAGCACGATGAAGTCGTAAAGGAGCGTCCAGTCCGTGCGGCCGCCGACCAGCGAGACGACGAACGTGCCCAGACCCATGGCGCCGAGCGTGATCGCCAGGGTGACGGCGTTGCCGAGATAGCGCCCGGTCAGGTACTGGCCGCGCGACACGGGCCGCGAGACGAACATGATCGCGGCGCCCGAGTCGAGGTCGTAGCCGATGATGCCCATCCCCAGGACGATGACGCAGATGAGTGTGTAGAAGCCGGCCGCGCCGCGAGCGAAGAGCCTCGCCGTCTCCTTCGTGCTCAGGTCGGCGATGGGGTGGAGGATGCCCAGCAGGGCGAGGCCGGTCACGAGCGCCAGCGCGACGCCGGCGAGCCACCACAGTAGGCGGCGGTTGGCCTGCTCGAACAGGGTGGCCCGGGCGATAAGCGCGACGTTGCGCGCCCGGCCGCTCACGGCGCCAGCCACGGCGGATGCTCGGTGGGCGGCGGTGCGGGCGCTCCGGGCTGGGCGTGCGGGACGGGCGGCACGGGCGCGCCGGGCTGGGCGGGCGGCGTGGGTCCGCCGGGCGGTTCCGAGGTGGGTGGCGGCGGGAGGGGCGAGGCCCAGCCCGCGGCCGGGCCGTAGCCCGTGCCGCCGCCGGCGCCCTCGACGACCTCGATGAAGACGTCTTCGAGCTCGCGGTCGCCGGCGAGCAGCTCGTCGACCGCGCCCTCGCGCATGACCCGGCCGCCGTGGATGATCGCCACGCGGTCACACATGCGCTCCACCTCGGACAGCAGATGGGAGTTGAGCAGCACCGTGCCGCCGCGCGCCCGTACGGCGACGATCAGGTCGCGCACCTGGCGGCGGCCGATGGGGTCGAGGTCGGCCGTCGGCTCGTCGAGGATCAGGAGGTCGGGCTCGTGCAGGAACGCCTGAGCCAGCGACAGGCGCTGAGCCATGCCCTTGGAGAGCTGGCGCGCTTGGCGGCCGGCGACCGTCTGCAGCTCGGAGGCGGTGAGCTGGCGCTCGACGGCCGCGGCCAGCGCGTCGCCTGTCATGCCACTCAGGGCGCCGCAGAGCTCGAGGATCTGGCGGGGGTAGAGATAGCGCGGAAAGCCCGGCTCTTCGGGCGAGTAGCCGATGCGGGCGCGAGCCCCGGCGTCGCCGGGCTCGCGCCCGAACACGCGCACCGTGCCCGAGGTCGGCCGCAGCAGGCCCAGGAGCGCCTTGACGAGCGTGGTCTTGCCGGCCCCGTTGCGGCCCAGCAGACCGAAGATCTCGCCCCTGCGCACGACCAGATCGACGCCGGCGAGGGCGGTGACCGTGCGGGCGCGACGGCCGAACCGCTGCTGCAGGCCGGCGATCTCGACGATGGTGTCCTGACTCACGGGCGGCTCGGGCTCGCTGGTTGGCGCCGGCACGGACTGAGGCGAGGTCGGGAACCGGCGTCGGCCGACCGGCGGCTGGATTGTACCATCCGCGTGGGCGACGTATCCTTGGCGAGGCAAACGATCCGGAAAGGAGGCGACGTGGCCCGTCCGCTGACCCCCGACGAACTGACCCGGTACCCGTGGGCCAGCCAGATCAGCGACTACGTGCCGGTCGGCACGCTGCGCGCGGCGGGCGTGCTCCTCGGGATCGCCGGCCTGGTCGTCCTGCTTTGCGGCACCATCGTTCCGCTGGCCATGGCCGAGAACATCCACCGCGCCGTCACCATGCACCATCTGCCCACGGTGCTCGGCGTCTACGTCGGCATCGCGCTCACCAGTGTCGCTGCCCTCATCGGCGTCGTCACCGCCGTGCAGGGCATCGCCAAGCGCGGCTCGTTCGCGCTCTTATGGTGGTCGGCCGCTGGCGATCGCGTCGGCGGTCATCATGCTCTTCGTGGTCCGCTCCCTCATCCACTAGGCGCCCGGGCGCGCCGTCACCTTCGAGGGCGTGACACCCCCGGCTCCGCGCGCTCGCGCCTCCGTCGCCGCCTGGTGCTAGCGTAGGTCACCGCGACCCATGGCGACCGGCGCCGACACCAGGCACAGACGACTCGTTCTCGGCGGTCGCGCACGCCTCGAAGCGGCCCTCGCCGAGTGGATCGCGCTGGTCAAGGGCCACGATCCGCTGCGCGAGGTCGTTGTGGTGACCGGCTCCAACCTCGCCTGCGGGTACCTCTCGCGCTCGGTCGCCGCACGGCTCGGCGCTCACGCCGGCGTGCGCTTCGTGTCGATCCACGCGCTGGCCCCCGCTCTTGCCCAGGAGCGCCTCGAGCGCGCCGGCCTGCGGGCGCTCTCGCCCCTGCTGCGTGAGCGTCTGGTCGCGGCCCTCGTCTCGCGGCGCGCCGGCGAGGCGTGGTACTTCGGACCGGTCGAACGTACGCCCGGGCTGCCGCGGGCGCTGGCCGGCGCCATCGACGACCTGCGCGAGGCGGGCGTGCCCGTGGCGGCGCTGTCGGCCGTCGGGTCGCGCAAGGTCGCCGACCTGGCGGCACTGTACGGCGACTACGTCGCCGCGCTGCGGCGTCGCCGTCTCGTCGACGACGCCGCCCTCTACGCGCTCGCCGCCGACGCGGCCGCCGCCGGGGAGTCGCCGGCGACCGCCGGCGTCCCGATCGCCCTGTTCGGGCTCTACGATCTGCCGGCCATGCAGGCGGCGCTCGTCACGGCGCTGGCGGCCGATCGTCCGTTCGCCGCCTTCCTGCCCTGGGCCGACGGGGTCAGAGGCTTCGCGGCGCCGGCCCGCGCCTTTCTCGAAGGCCTCGGTCTCGAGCCCTCCGAGCTCGGCGACGGCCCGGCCGGCACGCCCGACTTCCCGGGGCCCGGCGGCGACGCCGCGCGATCCGGCGGGAGCGCCGTGGAGCCTGGCGGTGCCGTCGCAGGAGGAGGCGCCGGCAGTCCTCAGCTGGCGTTCGACGTCGCGGCGCCCCGAGCCGAAGGTCCGCGAGCCGGCGCCGATGTGCGCGTCGTCTCGGTCGGCGACGACGTCGCCGAGCGCCGCGCGGTGGTCGCCGTGGTGCTGCACGGCGCGGCCGACGACGTCGCCTTCTACGAGATGGCCGTCGTCGCCCCTCACCGGGCGGGCCGCGACCGCCTGGCCTCCGCCCTGCGGGCGCAGGCCGTGCCGGTCGCGTCGCGGGGCGCCGACGACGGCATCTCGGCGCGCACCTGCCGGCTGCTCCTCGACTGCCTGCTGCCGGTCGCCGGGCGGCCCCTGCGTCGCGACGCGGTGATCGATCTCGCGGCGACCGCGCCGCGACTCTCCGAGGCCGTCGACACGGCGACGGTGGCGCTCTGGGACGACCTCTCGCGGCGCGCCCGCATCGTCGCCGACGACGAATGGTGCGACCGCCTGAGCCGTCTCGAGTACTCGCTGGCGGCGTGTCGCGAGCGCGAGGCGGCCCAAGTCGGCGAGGCCGGCGCCGATCTGCGGCCAGGCGGCCGATCCTCCTCCGCGGACGGACCCGACGAGGCGGCCGCCGCCGCCTCGCTACGCGAGTTCGCCGCCCGTCTCGCGGGCCTGCGCAGGCGGCTCCTCGCCGCTCCCGCTTGGCCTCAGGCGACGGCGATCTTTCTGGACGGCGCGCGGGCGCTCTGTGGCGTGCCGGCCGACGATCCCGTGCTGCCGGCGCTCTCCGAGCTTGCCCAGGTGGCGCTCGTCGACGACGAGAGCCCGCGCGAGTCGTTTGCCGGTGTCGCGCGGCGCGCCCTGTCCCTGCTCGAGGCGGCCACCGAGCGGCGCGTCGGTCGCGACGGCGTGGCGGTCGTGTCGCCGCAGCAGCTACGCGGCCTGTCGTTTCGGCTTGTCGTCTTCTGCGATCTCGCCGAGGGTGGCTTTCCACCGCGGCCGGCGCCCGACTCCGTGCTCCTCGACGGCGAGCGCGCGGCGGTCGCGAGCGCCTGCGGAGCCCGCCTGCCGGGGAGCGCCGAGCTGCCGGCCGAGCACGACGCCCTGTTTGCCTTGGCGCGCGACGCCGCGCTCGATCAGCTCGTGCTCGTCTACCCTCGACTCGACTCGTCGACCGGGCGCCCGCGGCTGCCGTCGCGGGCCCTCCTCGGCCTCGCCCGCGAGCTCGTCGGCCGGCCGGTGGCCTTCGCCGAGCTCAACGCCGACGGCGGCTGCGACGGGCTCGTGCGCAGGGTCGGCGCCGGGTTGAGCGAGCCGATCGACCTTCGCGACCTCGACGTGGGCGCGCTGTCGCGGGCGGCGCCGCGGCGAAGCCCACGGCCGGCGTGGCTCGACGACTACGCGGCGGTGGTGCTGGGGACGGCGCGGACCGAGCGCAGCGCGGCGGCCGCCGGAGGCCGCCGCCGCGCCGCGCTCGGTCCCTACGACGGCGCGCTGTCGCCGGCGAACGCCGCGCGGGCCGCCGCCGCCGTGTTCGCGGCGCCGATCTCGCCGAGTGCCGTCGAGTCCTACCTGTCCTGCCCCTTCGCCTTCTATCTCAGGTACGTGCTCGGGCTCGAGGTACCCGACGAGCCCGACGAGTTCTCTGTCGATCGAGCCGGTCGACCTGGGCAGCGTGGCCCACGAGATCCTTCAGGGCGCCTACGCGACCGCTGCTCAGGCGGGCGCCCCGTCGCGGGAGTCGGTCCTGAAGGCCCTCGACGAGGTCGCCGGACCTGCCTTCGCGCGTGCCGAAGCCCGCGGCCTTACCGGGTTTCCGCTGTCGTGGCGAGTCGTGGCCGACGGGCTGCTCGCCGACCTGCGGCGTGTCGTCGCGGCCGACCCGTGCTGGTCCGACGGGCTCGTGCCTACCCGGTTCGAGTGGTCGTTTGGCGGGCCGCAGCATCGCGACACGGGTGCCGCAGGCCCTGCCGCCGAGGGTGGTCCGGTCGCGTTGCCCGAGCTCATGGTCGGCGAGCGCCTCGTGCGCTTCCGGGGCCGGGTCGATCGCCTCGACGCGAGCGCCGACGGGCGCCGGGTGCGTCTCGTCGACTACAAGACCGGCAAGGGCGTTAGCGAGCGTACGCGGGTCGACGCCGGCCGCGACGTGCAGCTGCCGGTCTACGTCCTGGCCATGCTGGCCGGCGGTGGGCAGGCTCCCGACAGCATCGTCGCCGAGTACCGGATGGTGCGGCGACGCTCCGGCTTTGCGAGTGTCGCGCTGGGCGGCGACCTCGACCAGATGCGGGCGGCCCTGGCCGGCACGGTGGCCGTCGCCGTGGGCGGCATCGAGAACGGCTTGTTCCCGCGCTGGCCGCAGCGCGGCTGCGAGCATTGCGACGCGGCGGCGAGCTGCGGCGCCGACCGCATCGCCTTCTTCGCCAAGCGCGACGACCCGCGGCTGCGGGAGCTGCTCGAGTTCAAGGAGCCCGGTGTCACGATCAAGGAGCCCGACGTCACAGTTAAAGAGCCGGGCGTCGCGGCCGGGGGAGAGGCGTCGTGAGCGCGGTCCACGGCGCCGGCCCCAGCGGCGACGGGCGTGAGCCCGCCGAGCCCGACCCGCGCCGGCCCTACGACCTCGCCGAGCCGATCGACGCCGACCTGCGCCGGCGCGTGGCGACCGACCTCGCCACGACCTTCCTGGTCGAAGCCGGCGCCGGCACCGGCAAGACCCAGGTGCTGGTCGACCGCTACCTCGCCTGCCTGTCGGCCGACGAGGCGCCGCCGATCACCGGCGTGGTGGCCATCACCTTCACCGAAAAGGCCGCCGGCGAGCTGCGCCAGCGCATCCGCGGCGAGCTCGAACGGCTCGTAGCCGGCGCCGAGCCTTCCGCGCCGGTGCGCGAGCGGCTCTCGCTGGCCCTGTCGGGCCTCGACGACGCGCCCATCTCGACCATCCACGCCTTCGCCGCCCGGCTACTGCGCGAACGCCCCGTCGAAGCAGGGGTCGATCCGGCCTTCGAGCAGCTCGACCAGGTCGGCTCCGAGCTGCTGGGCGAGCGTCTGTGGCGCGACTGGCTGTCGGGGCTGCTCGACGCCGACCGGCCCGACGGCGACCAGCCCAACGCCGACCGGCCCGACGGCGCCGGGCCCGCGAGCCAGCTCGCAGAGATCCTGCGCGCCGGCGTCCCCATCGAGCAGATCGCCAAGCTTGCTCGCGCCCGCTTTGCCGAGCGCTTCGCCGTCGCCGACCGCGACCCGCCGGCGCCGCCCGACCTCGCCGCTCTGATCGCCGCCGCCAAGGCCGACGCCGCGCGCCTCGCGGCCGCGGCTCGGGACTGCGCCGACGACGCCGACCGACTCAAGTGCGGCAGCCTCGGCCTGGCGGCCGAGGCTGCCGCACTCCCCGACTCCGGCGATCTCCACGAGCTGGGACGGGCGCTCACCATCGCCGCTGGCCGCACGGGTCCCTTCACCCGCAAGAACGCCGGCAAGGCCGTCAACTGGCCGGGGGGTAAGGAGCTCATGCTGGCCGACCGCGACGCCCTGCGCGACCGCGTCTCCGAGGCCGCCGGCGTCTACGGCGCCTACGTCGCCGGCCTCGCCCTGGCGGTGGCCGCCGACTTCGCCCGCACCGCGGCGGCGGCCCAGACCGAAGCGGGGGTGCTCGACTTCGACGACCTGCTCGGCCGCGCCCGCGACCTGCTCGCCGGCGCGCCCGGCGCCGATCCGGCCGAGGTGGCCCGCGTGCGCGGCTCCTTTCAGCGGCGCTACCGCTTCCTGCTGGTCGACGAGTTCCAGGACACCGATCCGCTGCAGGCCGAGATCGCCTTTCTGCTCGCCGAACGCGAGCCCACGACCCGGAGCTGGCGCGACGTCGAGCTGCGCCCCGGCAAGCTGTTCCTGGTGGGCGACCCCAAGCAGTCCATCTACCGGTTCCGGCGGGCCGACATCGCCATGTACCACGAGGTCGCCGCGCTGGTCGCAGGTCAGGGCGGCGAGGTCGTCACCCTGCGGCAGAACTTCCGCACAGTTGCCTCCGTGGTGTCGTGGGTCAACCATGTGTTCGCCGGCCTGCTCGTGCCGGAACCGGGCCTGCAGCCCGGCTACGCGGCGCTCTCGCCCCATCGCGCCGACGGCGAGCCCGGTCGCAACGTCGTCGTGGTGCGGGCGCCGGCCGACGCCCGGCGCGAAGGCGCGGCCCGTCCACCGACTCCCGCCGAGCTCTGCCGGTACGAGGCCGGCGTGGTCGCCGGACTCCTGTCCGACATGGAGCGGCTCGGCTGGATGGTGCGCGCCGGCGAGCGCGCGGGCGACGGCTGGCGCGCGGCGACGCCGGGCGACGTCGCCCTGCTGATGCCGACCTTCACACACGTTGGCTACTACGAACAGGCCCTGCGCGAAGCCGGCCTGCCGTACAGGGTCGAAGGCGGCCGCACGTTCTTCGGCCGGCGCGAGGTGCTCGACACGCTGGCGGTACTGCACGCGCTCGACGCCGCGGCCGATCCGGTGGCGGTCTACGCCGCCTTGCACGGACAGCTGTTCGCCTTCTCCGACGACGACCTCTATGCCTTTCACGCGGGCGGCGGGGTGTTCGACTACCTGGGGGCCGCGCCGCCCAAGGCGTTTTCCGAGATCGGCGCGGCGCTCGCCGACCTGCGAGAGCTGCACGAACGGCGCAACCTGCGGCCGCCGGCCGAGACGCTCGACGACCTCGTGCGCCGTACCGGCCTCCTCGAAAGTCTCGCCCTGTGGGCCGACGACCCGGAGCAGGCCATCGGCAACATCGCTGAGCTGATCTCTCTCGCCGACGAGTTCGCCGACAGCGCCGAGGCCACCTTCCACGCCTTCGTGGCCAAGTCGCGGCGCGACGTCGCCGCCGCCGACACCGCCGAATCGCCGGTGGGCGAGGCCGGCGAGTTCGTCCGGCTCCTGACCGTCCACAAGGCCAAGGGCCTCGAGTTCCCGATCGTCGTGCTCGCGGCCGGCATGCTCACGCCGCGCGGCGCGAGCCGCGACCCGCTCGTCGACCGAAGCGCCCGCCGCCTCGACTGCTCGCTTTCCGGCGAGTCGCCCGACCCCGACGGCGCGGGCGCCACCGTGCGCTTCCAGAGCGCCGCCTTCGAAGACCGCTTCGAGCGCGAAAAGCAGGCCCTCGAAGCCGAGCGCCGGCGCCTCCTCTACGTGGCTCTCACGCGGGCGGCCGACCTGCTCGTGCTGCCGGTCGTCACGAACGAGCCGCGCCAGGGCTCCCTGCAGGCTCTGTGGCAGGGCGCCCTCGAGGGCGGCGAGTCGCCGGCCGGCGCCTTCGCGCGGGTCGAGGAGTGGATGGCATCCCCGGCGCCCGCGCAGCCGGCGCCGTCTCCGTCGCCCGTCGCCGACCCGCTGGCCGGGCGCGAAGCGTGGCGCAGGGTGCGTGCGGCGCTCCTCGCGCGTGCCTCGCGCCCGGCACCGATCTTCGCGCCGAGCGCCCTGGAACGCCTCGAACCCCCCGACTGGCTCGACCGACCGGTCTCCGCGGCGCGGCCGCCGTCGCCCGAGGCCGCGCCCGACGATTCGGCGGTGAGTGGAGCGCCGGCGAGTGGCGGCGCGCCCAGCGAGCCCGGGTCCACCGACGGGCCAGTGGCCGGCACCGCTCGCCGTCCGCTCGGGCGCGAGCGCGCCCTGGCGCTGGGTACGGCCGTCCATCTGGTGCTCGAACGGGTGTCGTTGAGCGACGACGCGGCCCTCGATGAGCTCGCCGCGCAAGCCGCCGCGCAGGCCGGCCTCGACGGCGAGACCGAGCGGGTCGCGGCGTTGGCGCGCGCCTGCTGGCGGGCGGCGCCGATGCGCGCCGCCGCGCGCAGCGCGCACTACCGCGAGCTGCCGGTATGCGCCCGCCACGGTGGGACCTTGATCGAGGGCGCGATCGACCTGGTCTACCGCGACGACGAGCTCGGCGGCTGGGTCGTGGTCGACTACAAGACCGACGCGCAACTGCAGCCCGATGCCGTGCGCGCCCGCTACGGCGGCCAGGCCGGCGCCTATGCCCTCGCTTTCGAGGCGGCCGGCGGCGGTCGCGTGGCGGCTGTCGACGTGCTTCTGGCCGCTCGCCCCGACGCCGCGGGCGCGGCCACGGTCGTGCGCCTGTCCTACGATCCCTCCCTGCGCGCGCTGGTCGAGACGCGCCTCCGGGAAGGGGCGGGGCTGATAAGCTAGAAACCAGACAGATGGTCGGATGCTCGTGAAAGACGGCATGACGCCTGGCTCAGATCGACCGAAGCGCGACGGCTCGGTCACCGTGCTGCAGCGGCTTCGTCACCCGCGGCTGCGACCCAAGGTCCTGGCAGGTGTGCTGCTCGCCGCGGTGCTGGCGCTCACCGCTCAGTTCGCCATCTCGTACACCTCCTCCTCGAACAGCCTCAGTCAGCTCGAAGCTTCCCGAACGTCCGATCACCTGAGTGTCGCCGTCGATGTCCTGTCCGACCATCGCGCGGCACTCGAGCTGCTGGCGGCCGACTCAGGGTCGCCCGTCGTCGCCCCGCACGTCGCCGGCCGTGACATCTCCTGGCTTCACATGAATCTGGTCGACCGCCTGGTGCGCGCCCGACGTGCCGACATCGTGGTCGTGCTCGACAGTCACGGCGTTCCGCTGGCGAGCTCGCCGGAGTTTCCCGCACCCATCCTCACGACCGCCGTCGTGCTCGCCGCCGAGCGCGGCGTGGCCGGGTCGCAGTGGGCCACGTGGAACGGTGCGCTCTGGCTGGTGGCCGCGGCGCCGATCGTCGGCAACAGGGCCGGCGCGCCACGTTACGGAACGGTGATCCTGGCCAAGAAGGTCGACAACACGTTTGCACAGGCGATCAGGCAAGCCACCGGCTCCCAGGTCGCCTTTCTTCTGGACCGCCGCCTCGTCGTCCTCACCGACCCCGCGATCTGGCCGCTCGTCAGGACGATCGAGGCGGCCTCCAGCCGGTCGTGGCGGCGGCGTCCACGTGGCTCGGGGCTACAGCGGCGCCAGCGAGGCGCTGCCGCTGCCCGGGGGGCAGGCGAGCATGATCGCCGCCGAGACGCGCACGCCGATCGTCACCGCCCAGGACCAGCTGGTGCGCGGCACGGTCTTCGCCGCTCTGGGGCCCTGGCGGTGGCCGCCCTGATCGGCGTCATCCTCGCCAACCAGTTGGTCAAGCCGCTGAGCTCGCTGACCGTCGCGGCGCACGCCATCGCCTCCGGCGACCTGCAGCGCCGCGTGCCCGTCTCGGCCGTCAAGCGCGACGAGACCAACGATCTGGGCCAGGCCTTCAACGACATGGCGGCTCAGGTCGAAGACGCCCAGGAGACGCTGCGGCAGGCGGCCATCCGCGACGGCCTGACCGGTCTGCTCAACCAGCGCGAGTTCTTTCGCCGTCTCACCGAGGAGGTCGCCCGCGCCGACCGCGCCGGCCGGCCTCTGTCGATGCTGATGATCGACCTCGACCACCTGAAGACCGTGAACGACACCTTCGGCCACCTGCAGGGCGACGCCGCGCTCACCGAGGTCGCGCGCATGATCGAACGCCATGTGCGCGAGGGCGACATCGTCGTGCGCTACGCCGGCGACGAGTTCGCCGTGATACTGCCGAACGCCGACGCGGGGCAGGCGCTCGAGGTCGGCGAACGCATCCGGGCGGGCTCAGCGGGCGTGGCGGCGGCGGCCGGCTTGCCGGCCGCCGCCGCCGCCGTCACGCTCTCGGTCGGCGTGGTCACCCGGCCGGTCGGCCGCTGGGACCCCGATCGCACGGTCGAGCTCGCCGACGACGCGCTGTACCGCGCCAAGCACGCCGGACGCGACCGGGTCGAGGTCGGGGCCGAGACGGCGTAGCGCCAGGAGAGCTGGCCGGTGTCACCTCCGACGAGTCGGCGGCGCGCCCGGACCAGCGTCAAGACCGGTACCCCGAAACGAGTGGAGGACACGTGGCCAGGGCACATCTGGAGTACTTGAGCGACGCCGACAGGCAGTTCATCCACGAGCAGACCCTGCGCGTGCTGGCCGAGGTCGGCGTCGCCTACAACACGCCCACACTCACCGAACCGCTGATGGCTGCCGGCGCCACCGTCGACGCCGCGACGCTCACGGCCAGGCTCCCATGGGAGCTGATCGAACGCTGCCTTGCCCTGGTGCCGCGCACCGTGCTGCTCGCCGGGCGCGACCCGGCCTACGACTGCCGGGTGGGCGCCGACGGCCTGCTCTACACGAGCGACGGCGCCGCCACCTACATGCTGAACGACCTGACGGGGGAGCGCCACGAGGGCACGCGCGACGACCTCGCCCAGATGATGCGCCTCTACGACGCGGTGCCCGAGATCGACTTCACCTGGGCGACGATCACGCCCGGCGACGTCGACTCGCGTGCCGGTAACCTCGAGATGGCGCGCATCGCCTTCCAGAACTCGCGCAAGCACCTTCAGGACGAGGTCCGCGTGCCCCGGCAGGCGCCGGTGTTCATCGACATGCTCGAAGCGATCGCCGGCGCGCCGCTCGCCGAGCGGCCCATCTACTCCGTGACCAACTGCACGATCGCCCCCCTGCAGCACGACCGCGAGATGACCGAGGCCCACATCCTCATGGCGCGGGCCGGCTGCCCGGTGTTCGTGCTGCCCATGCCGCAGATGGGCACCACCGGGCCCATGAGCGTGCTGGGCACGAGCATCCTCAACATGGCCGAGCTGCTCAGCGCCGTCGTGCTGTTCGAGCTCGCCGCGCCGGGCTGTGCGCTGGTCTCGGCGGTCGGTTCGGCGGTCGCCGAGATGCGCAGCGGTCTCTACCTGTCGGGCACGCCCGAGGACGCGCTCATCAACGTGACCTGCATCGAGATGAGCCACTTCTACGGCCTGCACGTCCAGGGCAGCGCCGTGAGCTGCGACGCCAAGGCCTGCGACCTGCAGGCCGGCGCCGAGGGCATGCTCACCGGCATGGCCGCGACCCTGGCCGGCTGCGAGGTGATGCTCGCCTTCGGGCTCCTCGACAGCGCCCAGACGGCCAGCCTGGCCAAGACGGTGCTCGACGCCGACACCGTGAACGCCATCGAGCGCTTCGCGCGCGACGACGCGGTCGACGAAGCCCGGGGCGCTGGTCTCCGACATCATCGAGGTCGGGATCGGCGGCCATTTTCTGGCGCGCAGGAGCACACGCGCCTTCTACCGGGCCGGTGAGCTCTGGCAGCCCCATCTCTGGCACCGCGGTTCGTTCGACCAGTACGTCGGCACGCCGCTGGTCAACGACGCCTGGGAGAGGGCCCACGAGCTCATCGCGGCAAGCGACGTGCCGCCCCTGCCCGACGACGTCGAACGTCACGTGAGCAAGGCGATCGCCGACTACCTGCGCGACGAGTGAGGCCGGTCGCGGCGGCGCCGGCCGAGCCGCCAGACCTCGCCGGTGCGTCGTGCCGGCGTGTCCTGCCGATGCGCCTCGCTGCCCGGGCGCGCCTCGCGGCAGACGCTTGAAGGACACACCGGGGCGCTGTAGATTCGGGCTTCGCCGGCAGAGCCGGCGCGACTGAACACGAACAAAAAGGGGGGGCAATGCACCGATACGTGCGACGCACGGTGATCTCGCTGGTCCTGGGCGCGGCGCTCGCCGTGCTGCTGGTGGCGAGCGTTGCGGCCGCGCCGTCTGCGGGAACCAAACTGAGTGGCAGCGTGCCGCCCTGGGCTACGGCGGCCGCGCTCAAGTCGCCCGCCAGCGGCACCGCGACCGTGAACTTCAGTGTCTACCTGGGCTGGCGTCACGCCGGACGGGCCGAGGCCCTGGCCAAGGCCGTCTCAAACCCGGCGAGCGCCGCCTACGGGCACTACCTGAGCCCGGCGAAGTTCCGTGTCCGGTTCGCGCCCAGCAGGTCGGCCGTGGCGGCGGTGCGCGCCTGGCTTGCGAACCAAGGCTTCACGGTCACGGCGGTGCCCGCCAACCGGCTGTTCGTGGCCGCACGAGGGACCGTGGCCCAGGCCGAGACGGCCTTCGGCGTCAAGCTGAACGAGTACAGCGTGCGGGGCCAGGTGCTGCGGGCGCCGGCGTTGCCGGTCACCGTCCCCGCGTCGCTCGCGGGCGTCGTTACCGCCGTGGTCGGCCTCGACCAGAGTGGCGCGGCCCACCCGCTGAGCACCAGGATCATCGCCCCGCCGCCGGCCGGCTTTCGCATTGGTCAGCCGTCGTCGTCGTTCTGGGCACAGAAGACGGCCACCGATCAGCCGCAGGCCTACGGCCGGTACCTGCCGTACGCGACCAGCGGCTACACACCCGCCCAGCTCCGCGGCGCCTACGGCGTGGCCGGCGCGATCAGGCACGGCAACGACGGCCGCGGCGTGACGGTCGCCGTCATCGACGCCTACGCCGCGCCGACGATCGTCTACGACGTCAATCGCTTCTCCAAAGACAGCGGCGTGCCCGCCTTCACGAAGGGCCAGTTCAGGCAGGTCTGGGCTCCGGGTCTGGTCACCGAACCAGCCCAGGGCGACGAGCAGGACTGGTACGGCGAGGAGACCCTCGACATCGAGGCCGTGCACAGCATGGCGCCCGGCGCCCGGATCGTGTACGTGGGCTCCCTGACCAGCAGCGACAGCGACATGGACGTGGCCCTGAACTGGGTCGTCGACCACCACGCCGCCCAGATCGTCAACAACTCGTACGGCGACATCGGCGAAGATATGGCGCCCGACCTGGTCAAGGCCGAGACCGCCATCTTCGTCCAGGCGGCGTGCGAAGGCATCGGCGTCTACTTCTCGTCGGGTGACGACGGCGACGAGATCGCCGACCTCGGGTACCGCACGGTCGACTGGCCGGCGTCGAGCCCCTGGGTCACCGACGTAGGCGGCACCTCGCTCGGCGTGGGCGTCGAACAGTAGCTGTTCGAGACCGGTTGGGGCACCAGCAGAGCACGCTCGTCGACGGCGTCTGGACGCCCGACCTGCCCGGCGACTACGTCTACGGCAGCGGCGGCGGCACCAGCCAGCTCATGGGCGAGCCCTGGTATCAGTTCGGCGTCGATGCCGGCATCAGCCAGTACTCCGTCAAAGCCGGGGCGTGCGGTGCCCGACGTCGCCATGGACGGCGACCCCAACACCGGCATGCTCGTCGGCGAGACGCAGACCTTCTCGGACGGTGTCTACTACGACACCTACCGGATCGGCGGCACGAGCGTCTCGTGCCCCCTGTTCGCCGGTCTGATGGCGCTCGCCGATCAGCGCGCGGGTCACGCGCACGGCTTCGCCAATCCCGCCTTCTACAAGCTGGCCGGCAGCCGCGCCTACCGCGACATCGTCAACCCGCGCGGCATCGTGGCGGTCGTGCGCAGCGACTTCGACAACGGCGAGAACGCCGCCGATGGGGTCACCTTCTCGGTGCGCACCATGAACCAGACCGGGACGCTGCGCACCCTCCCCGGCTACGACGACGTCACCGGCATGGGCTCGCCGAACGGCGAGGCCTTCCTCAACGCGCTCAGCTCCTCAGGCGCTAGAGGACCGGCACCCACTATCGGGTGAGGCCGGCCGCGCCTGGCGCGGCCGGCCTGACCCCGCCGGCCCGGCGACGCCGGTGGGGGGTGGCGCGGCCGACGTGCTCGCCCGGACACCCTGCCGGCGACTCTGCGGGACGTGTCGCCCGCGTACTACCTCGTCCACGCCATGGCCGCCGCCCGCGACTCGCCATGTTCGCGCGTTCGTTGGATCCTGGCGGACAACACTTGCCACTTGAACCGCTGCGGAGAGACCCATACCGTGGTCTTCGCTCAGACAACGCGGAGCGGAGGCACGCCATCGATGTCTGGACGACTCTCCAAGAACTCGATCGGGGGTGACCGATGTCTGACCTGACGGCGAGGCAAAGCCGGCTGCAGCGGGCAGTTCAGAGGGCGCGGGAGCGGCGAGTTCTGATCCCGACTTTTCGGCAGATGGTCGATCCGGGGCAGATTCCCGAGAAGATCAAGCACAAGCTGGCGGCGGTCGGGCTTTGGGACATCGATCCCCTGAACCTCTTCAGGATCACCTGGAAGAACGAACCGGTGCCGTCCGGGGGCCTGTTCGGGGACGTGAACCACCTAGAATTCCCCTCGGCGCTGACGGGGGTAGAGGCCAGGATCATCGCTCTCGTGGGCAAGTGGTTCCCCACCGGGTCTCACAAGGTCGGGGCAACGTTCGGGTGCCTCGTCTCCAAACTGGTCACGGGGCAGTTCGATCCCACCACACAGAGAGCTGTGTGGCCGTCGACCGGGAACTTCTGCCGGGGCGGCGCCTACGACGCGGCCCTGCTGGGCTGCGACTCGATCGCCATCCTGCCGGAAGGCATGAGCCGGGAGCGCTTCGACTGGCTCTCTCGTGTGGCCGGCGAGGTCATCACGACGCCCGGCGGCGAGAGCAACGTCAAAGAGATCTTTGACAAGTGCTGGGAGCTGCTGCGAACGCGGACAGATGTCGTGGTCTTCAATCAGTTCGAGGAGTACGGCAATCATCTTTGGCACTACCACGTGACGGGGCGGGCGATGGAGGAGGTGGTCGCCGCGGAGTCGGGTGAGCGGGGGCGCCTGGCCAGCTTCGTTTCCCAGAGCGGCTCGGCCGGAACGCTGGGAGCCGGGGACTACCTGAAGGAGCGATTCCCGGGGCAAAGATCGTGGCAAGCGAAGCGCTGCAGTGCCCGACGCTCCTCATGAACGGCTACGGGGATCACCGCATCGAGGGGATCGGAGACAAGCACGTCCCGTGGATCCACAACGTGCGCACCACCGATGTCGTGATGGCGATAGATGATGAAGCCTGTCTCAGTCTGTTCAGGCTGTTCCACGAGCCGGAGGGCCTGGATTACCTCCGATCCCAAGGCATACCAGAGACGTTTCTCGACAAGCTCGCGCTGCTCGGTATCTCCGGTATCGGGAACCTGCTGTCGGCTATCAAGTTCGCCAAGTACTTCGAGTTGGGGACGAGAGATCTCGTCTTGACCGTCCTGACCGACTCGTCGGAGCTGTATGGGACGCGGCTCGAGGAGATGCGTCGGTCCGGGGGGCACTACACCGGAATGGACGCGGCAAGTGGGTTCCATCGCTACTTGCTGGGAGAGGGCACCGACCACATGCTGGAACTCGACTTCCAGGCCCGCAAGCGCATTCACCAGCTCAAGTACTTCACCTGGGTCGAACAGCAGCACAAACCGCTGGACGAGTTGAACCGGCAGTGGGATGACTACCCCGAGTACTGGAACGGTATTCACGGCCAAGTACAGGAGATAGACGAGCTCGTCGAGGCGTTCAACGCGCAGACGGGAGTCCTCGAAACCCTTTGAGCGGGTGGCGAGGCGGCCCGTGATCTTGTAGGAGCGAGCCGTCTCTAGCCCATCACCTCGTCGACAAGGTAGATGAGCGATTCGAAGGGCTGCCCGGTGCGATCGGCCAGCACGATCTCACACGTCCTGGCAAAAGAGTAGGCACCGTCGTAGGACCTCCCCTTGACCTCCTTCGCCTCGTCGTGCGTGGCGGCGTCGGCGAGCCGCGGGTAGAGGAAGCCGCGATCTCCACCGGCGCCGCAGCAGCCGAGAGAGTCTGGGATCGTGACGTTCTGAGCACACGCCGCAACGATGGCGGCGATCTTGGTGTCGAGCCCCAGCTCGATGCAGGCGCAGGTGGGGTGCACGAGCACGCTTCTCTTCTTGCGCTTGATCTCCAACAGGCCCATCACGTCGTCGTGCAGCCACTCGGCGAGGTCCATGACCCGGAGATGCGCGTAGCGCTCCCGATTGGCGTCGCTCAAGAGCTGCTCGCGGGCACCGAACTGCTCACGCTCGAGCTCGACCAGCATCGTGCGAGCGCAGGACGTCACGTCGCACATGATGGGCAAGCGCCCGCCCTCGCTCCACTCCCAGAGGGCAACAACGAGGCGATTGGCCATCGTCGCCCGCCCCGCGGAAAACCCCTTGTGCTCCCATATCTGTCCGCAACAGAGGCCGGCGGCAGCGGAGGGAAGACGCACGGCAATACCGGCGCGCCCGGCGACGCGCAGCACGGTGGCCATCAGGCTGTCCTTGCCGACCGCGGAGGATCCCATGATCCGGCTCACGCAGGCGGGGAAGTAGACGAGCTGCGGGTCGGCCGGCTCGCAGTGAAGACGAGGTGGCGCCTTGGTGATCGGAGCTCGACCACTGCGGCAGGTCGGGGACGAGACGCCGTGCCGCGGCGGTCGCCCACGACATGGCTTCTCCACCAAACCGGTCGTCGATGGTGCGACCGAGATCGCAGCCACGACGAAGGACTTCCTCGACGAGCGCGAAACGCCGGGCGGCGAAATCCATGAGCTCCTCTAGGCGGGCCCCGTGCAGCTCGGCCCGTTGATGGTCGATGAGGTAGGCGACGTTGATCCCCGCGGGACAGACCGTGGCGCACATGCCGTCGGCGACGCAGGTATTCGTGCCATCGTAGGCGTACTCGTCCCAAAGCCCGTCGCTCCGGTCGGCCTCGGTCGCCGCGCCGGACTCGGCTGCGATGCGGTTACCGACGATGCGTTGACGGGGGTGAGGGTGAGCGCGCGGCTTGGGCAGACGCGCTCGCAGAAGCCGCACTCCACGCAGCGGTCCACGACGTCGTCACCGATGGTCGGGGTGCGTTTGATGTGGGCCAGGTGGGCCTTTGGATCGTCGTTGAGCAGCACGCCCGGGTTCAGCACACCGTCGGGGTCGGCAAGGCGCTTGACCTCACGCATGACCGCCACGGCCTCATCGCCCCACTCCCGCGTCAGGAACGGCGCCATCGCCCGGCCGGTGCCATGCTCGGCCTTGAGGGAGCCTTGGAGGCCGAGCACGAGGCTCGGCCAGGTCCTCGATGAACAAGCCGAAACGCTCGATGCCGCTGGGGCTGCGCAAGTCGTCGAGGGTGATGAAGTGCACGTTGCCGGCGGCCAGATGGCCGAAGATGAAACCGATGTCGCTGTAGCCGTAGCGTGTAAAGAGGCCTCGCAGTCCGAGGATGAGCTCACCCAGCCCATCGGGGGGGACGGCGACATCCTCGATGATGACGCTGGTTCCCGGCGGTCTCGTCGCCGCCACCAGCGGATACATGGCCGAGCGCAGGCCGAACCACTGCTCTCGGGTCAAAGGGTCTGCGGTGAGCGGCTCCTGAGACACGAGGCCGAAGGTGCCGATCAACTCTCGAGCCGATGCCAAGCACTCATCGAGCTGCGCCACGGTGGCCACGCGGTACTCTACGAGCACGGCTGTTGCGTCGGCGGGCAGCTCGTCGAGGTAGGCCGGCGCCCCGGCTTGCCGCTCCAGGCACGCAGGCAGGGCCTGTCCATGAGCTCGACCGTGGTCGCGCCGTCGTCGACGAGCGCACGCACGCCGGCCACGGCCTCGGTCACGGTCGGGAAGAAGAGCAGGCCGACCATCCACTGCGGATGAAGGGGCACGGTCGCGAGCACCGCCGAAGCGATGAACGCCAGGGTGCCTTCGGAACCGACGAGCAGGCGGGCGAGAATGTCGACGGGGTCGTCGGCATCCAGAAAGGAGCGCAGATCGTAGCCCATGACGTTCTTGATGCGGTGCTTGCGCCGGATCCGCTCAGCCAGCGCCGGGTCGCCCCGCACCCGGTCGCGCAGGGAGACCAGTCCCTGCGCGATCGTCGGTTCCTGAGCCGCAAAGCGGCGGCGATCGTCGGCGCGGGCCGTATCGTAGCGATGGCCGTTCGCCAGCACGAACTCGAGCGATCGCAAGGTGGCGTAGGGATCCTGCTCGACCCCGGATTGCTGCCCGCCGGAGTTGTTTGCCAGCACGCCTCCCATCATCGCCGAAGCAGCCGACTCCGGATCGGGGCCAAGCTTGCGCCCCAGAGGCTCGAGCACACGGTTCACGTGCCCGAGGATGACGCCGGGCTCGAACCACACGGCGGCTCCGCCCTCGCGCACCTCGAGTCCCTTCCACGCCAGACGCAGCTCGGCGACGATGCCTGTACCCAGGGTCTGCCCACAGAGCGACGTGCCCGCCGCCCGGAACGTCACCGGCACTCGCCATCCGCGGGCCACGGCGAGCAGCCGCTGCACCTCGTCGACCGATGAAACACGGACAACCGCCTGTGGGCGGTAGTCGTAAGATGAAGCGTCGCGGCCGTAGATGCCTCGGTACAGGTCGCTACCCTTGACCGCACCGGGAGAAAGGGCATCGGCAAGCGCCCGTTCGAGTGGGCCCGCCGCCAGCGACCTGGCCTCAGCGTCCGCGAAACCACGAACCATGGCGCGACGGATGTTCTTTGCCCGGCCGGTCACTGACGCCACTTCTCCGTCAAGTCGCTTCCCTCCACCCGTCATGATAGTCCCGTGCCCATCTCCCCTTTGGGGCGTGGGCTAGTGAGCCGATCATATGTCGTCTCACCAGGTGCCCCCCAGCGACGTCCGGCCTGGCCGGCCAAGGGCATCGCGGCGGGCAGGGTCTCAAGATGAGTGTGAATGTAAGGCTGCGGCCGCGCGGTCAGGGCGAGCCGGGCACGTCCTTACAGGCGACCGCGGTGAGGATGACGGGCGCGGCGAGCCCGCGGGCCGACTGGACCGCCGTCCAGGTCGAGCCCCCGTCGCTCGTCCTGAGGAGAACGAGCTGCCGAAGGAGCCCCCAGCCGTCGCCGGTGTCGCCCTCCGAGGCCGCATGAACGTCCCAGTGAGGGTGCACGATCGCCCAGCCGTGCTCGGCGTCGCTGAACGAGACCGCGCCGAGCTCCCAGGAGACGCTCATGTGGGTGAGCCCCCACGACTTGCCGCCGTCGGTCGTGCGGTAGAGCACGCCTTCGTTACCGACGACCCAGCCGCGACGTGAGTCGACGAACGAGACGCCGTTCAGACGGTCGCTCGTCGCCGGGAGCTGCGTCGTCCAGTGTGTGCCGCCGTCGCTCGTCGCCAGGATGAACCCGGGCTTGATCACGCCGCTGCCCGTGCCGCCAACGGCCCAGCCGTGGCGGGCGTCACTGCAGGCGACCGCGAGCAGATGACACTCGCTCGAGACTCTTCGTTGCAACCACCAGTGGGCGCCGCCGTCGGTGGTGGCGAGGATGCCCCTGCTGCCCACCGCCCAGGCGTGGTCGGCATCGCCGACGGCGACTGCGCTCAGATCGTCTGGGCCGCCGTACTGCCGGTGCCACGTCTTGCCGCCGTCGACGGTGGCGAGGATGAGGCCGTGGGCGCGACCGTCCGCGTACCCCACGGCCCAGGCGTGCCGCCCGTCGCTTGCCGCCACGTCCAGCAGACAACCATCCGTCGCGCCTTCGTGCTGTACCTGCCAGCTCGAACCGCCGTCGGCGGTCGCCAGGATCACCTCGGCCTTACCGACGGCCCAACCGTGGTGGGCGTCGCCGAAGGCGACGCCGTACAGGACCTGCCGGAAAGGGTCGCCGGGCGGCGCTCGATGACTCGTCTGCCAGGTCGCGCCTCCGTCTGCGCTGGCGACAACGAGAAGGGGCATGCCTACGGCCAACACCTGTGAGCCGGGCCGCGCCGGTGGCGGCGGACCCGGCGTCTGCAGCGAGCCGTAGGGGTTCGCCTTGTTGCCGACCGCTCCGCAGCCGGCGGTGAGCGCCGCCGACACCAGCAAGCAGGCAAGAAGCGTCCCTCGGAGCACACGTTTCACGCAGGATCTCCCTTGGAGCCGTCGCTCCGACCATCGGCAGGCGACGCCCGGCCCTTGATTGCGCGGGTCGGGTGACGGCGGCACTGGGCGACCCCCGGGACGCTCTTGCGGCCGACTGGGCGCAGGTCACTCGAACATCAAGTAGCCGGCAGCACCTCGACTCCGAGCTTCCCGAGGCTGTCCGTGAACTCGGCCGGCAGGGGCGCCGCCACGAGCGTGTCCACCCGCGGCCAGTCGATGACGCGCACCCGCGCGGGAAACCCGATCTTGGCCGGAGACGCCAGCACGACCGTGCGCGATGAGCTCTCGCTCATCGCTCTGAATGAGGCGGCATCATCGAGGGAGAAGGTCCGCACGCCTCCGTCGATGGTGACACCATCGGGGCCGATGAAGGTCACGTCGGCATGCAGGCTGCGGATCGTGTCCACCGACAAAGGTCCCGTCGTCCCGAACGAGGTCGCACGCAGCTCGCCACCGACCACGATGACCTCGATGCCCGCGCTGCTGGCAAGCAACTGGGCGATGTTCAGGGCGCCGGTGACGACCGTCAGATGACGGTGGACGAGGCACTGGGCCAGGGCGTAGGTGGTCGTGCCGTCGGTGAGAAAGAGGGTCGTTCCGTCCTCGATGAGCTCCGCGGCCCGCTGGGCGATGAGCCGCTTCTCGCGCCGGTCCCGGCTCTGGCGGATCTCGAACTCCTCTTCGAGGGTCGAGTGGCGCTGGACCGCCCGAGCGCCACCTCGGGTACGCGCCAGCAGCCCCAGACGTTCGAGGAGCACAAGGTCGCGGCGGGTCGTGGCCTCGCTGGCCCCCGTCACCTCCATGACCTCCGACAGCGACGCTACGGCCTGCCGTCGCAGCAGCTCCTCGACGCGTCGCTGGCGCTCTTCCGCCACGACTCGTCGGGCAACGGGCGTTTCACCGCTCTCCTTCATGACTGGCTTCATGATCGGCGACTGACTCCCTTCTTGCGCGAAGTGGTGAGCGAACGGTCAAATCAGGTCAAAGATATCATTGACGTGACCGAAACAGACTCAGATACTCGCGGAACTTGACGGTCACTACCTGGAGGATCTGATGTCGGGAGAATCCGAAACGCCGAGAGCGACCGGCGGCTGTCTGTGCGGCGGCGTGCAGTACGAGGTGAGAGGCCCTGTACGAGATGTCCTCTTCTGCCATTGCGAGAACTGCCGGCGCACGTCCGGGAACTTCTCGGCCAACGCCTCGAGCCGTCGCGAGGACCTCGTCATCACGCAGGACAGGACCCTGCGCTGGTACCACACCGACAAGGACGTGACGCCCAACGTGCAGCGCGGCTTCTGCTCCGAGTGCGGCGCAAGTGTCTTCTGGGACCCGCAGGGCTATAAGTTCGTCTACTTCTCGGCCGGCAGCCTGGACGCTCCCACCGGCATCAAGGTGGCCGGCCACATCTGGCTCTCGGAGAAGAGCGACTACTACGAGATCGACGACGACCTGCCCAAATCGGAGGGCTCCTCGAAGGGGCGGTACTTCGGCACGCCGCACGACTGAGGCGGCAGGGTGTCAAGGCAAGCGGCCCTGGAGGAGTGATCCTGACCCTTCGGAGTAGCATAGACGCGACGAGCCCGTGGACAGATCGCTGTCGCGTGTGCGTTGACTGAGCTGACGAGCCCCATGGGAGGTTGTCTTGGCAAGTGGGAAGATGCGTGCTTCCGGTCCGGGTCAACTCCAGACCACTCGACTCGGGGCGTGAACTGGCATCGAGGGTTCTTCACGAACGACATATGATTCGCTTTGATGACTAATCGAAGGTTGAAGGCAGCTCCGCCTGTGGTCATGGTTGCCCTACAAGCGCTTGCCGCCAAAGCATATGCGCGCTCGCCCGGGCTGAGGCGTCGAGCGCGGCATGCGGGAGAGATCGCGGACTTTGTCGATTGGCAGGCGACTCAGTTCGGCCGAACAACTGTCTTTTCATCCCGAGAACGCCTTTGGTCTGCGCTTTCGCGTCGCATGGACTCGCGGCGCGTCTGGCATGGGATCGAGTTCGGAGTCGCGTGGGGATACGCGACGGCTTGGTGGCTTGAGAGACTTCCCCACACTCCCGGGTCAAGCTGGGACGGATTCGATCGGTTCACCGGCCTGCCACGAGCGTGGCGTGAAAACGAGGAGGGCACGTTCGATGCCGGAGGCCGTGCTCCTTCGATCGACGATCTACGCCTCACGTGGCATGTCGGCGATGTCGACGTGACGGTCGCCGACATGGATCGTGCCAAGGTTTCTGACGGAGGCCGTCTCGTTCTGTTCGACCTCGATCTCTATGAGCCCACAGCGGCAGCCTGGAACTTTGTGCAACCCTTGCTCCGGCCAGGCGATCTTCTCTACTTCGATGAGGCATTTGATGCAGATGAGCGCCGTGTGCTGAACGAATTGGTTCTTCCGTCGGGCGAGTTCGAGTACCTCGGCTGCACCAGCCTCGGCTTGGCGCTCGTGGTGAAACTCTGAGCTGAGCCGGTTTCTCAAGCGATTCTTCACCACGGGGAAAGTCGCCGTGACAGCTCCACTGGACTGTGAGCCGCTGCCGGGTGACGCCCCCATTAGGCGAATCTTTGTGGGACTGCGCCCTCAGGCGACTGTCTGATATCGCCGCCCCACCAGCGTAGCCACCCGGCCGCGTCCCCACTTCCCGCGATCGCGATTCACGACTGGCGACCGCCCGGCCAGGGACGGGACTCCCGCTCCCATGGGCCGGGAGCGCGAGCCGGGCGGACCGGGCTCACATGTCCCGACGTCTCGCTGCCTCGGCAACATGCGCCTCTCCAAGTAAACTCGTAGCATGACACTGCTCCTCAACGCGAAGTTTGCCTTCGTCGTGCTGGTCGTTGCCCTCGGCGTCTGGGCAGCGACGCTCGCGCCGTGGGCGCCTCTGAACTCGCGCACGGTTGTCGCGGAGAAGCTCGTCGTCCAGAACACCGGAAACAAAGCTAACGTGATGAATTCTGCGTCGTTTTCGCTGGCCGCCCGGGCGGCCAGACTTCATCTTGTGGCGGTGCCGAATGCTGGCCAACGGAAGCTTCCCGCCGACTTTCAGTCCGACATTGGCTGGACGCTGCTTCCGCCGAGCGAACAGGCGACCCAAGCTGAAAGTGGAGCTTTGAGCCTGAAGCCGCCGAGCTACTCCGCAGACGTCGGTGACGTGCGCGCCGGAAGCGTAGGCGGCAGCGGTCCCTACGTCCTGCGGGTGGGAGGCAGCGGCAGCACGCCATTCACGCTCGTGGCCACCCTTTCCCAGTCACGAGACTACGTCGGCTTCATCCCCGTCTGGGTCATCATCGGGGTTCTGGGCATTGGCTACATCGTCGTGTGCGACAGGCTGGCGCGAAAGAGTCCTTGGCCGCCCATAATCATCGGGCGTAGCCACGAGCACTTCTGAGCGTCCCGCCAGCGTAGCCGCCCGGCCGCGTCCTCACTTCCCGCGATCCCGATTCACGACCAGCGACCGCCCGGCTAGGGATGGACGTCCCTGCTCCGCCGGGCTAAGGAGCGCGAGCTGGGAATCCGGGGTTGAGGCGGCGCGATATCACGGCAGGGCGCGTTGCCTTGGGTGCGAATGGTTCGAGTGCATGTTGACGGCATTGACGTGTCGCTACTGTGGGACTACGGTGAATTACGTAGCAGCAGGCGGCCTGCCTCTCGACCGAAGAAGAGCGTGATGAACAGGCGCATGGGCCTAAGCGTTCTCGGGATCGTCATCATCGCCCTGGCAGCGACGGTGAGCTTTGTTGCGACGGCTCATTCGATGTCGAAGCCCAAGGATGGCGCGCCTGCCTGGCTGGTCGCCCAGGCCGAGCGGGTGGCGGCGACCAAGGGAGACTCCGCTCCCACCGCCGCGGCCTATTGCCTGACGACAAGGCGCAAGGTGTTTGACGCCATTGGCGAGCCGGGTCAGCCGGCCACGGTCGCGGACGTACCCGTCTACCTCGTCGTTCTCACCGGCCACTTCGTCGACGAGAAATCGTGCGCCCCTCCGGGACCACCCGCCCCCCAGGGGACGACCCTCGTCTACGCCGCCGACACGCACACGCGTGGCGTCCTCGACTTCGGTCTCCAGGACGGACCAATCGACACGAAGGCGGTCGGCCCGATGACCTCCTTCACCGTGCCCTGAGGCCGACGCAAAGACGCTACACGTCATCGATGAGACACGCGCAGGCCGTCTCGTTACCATCCCTGCCCGGCCGCATCCCCGCTTCCCGCAATCCTCGTTCCTGCATCCGCGCGGCGCAGAGTGTGATCGCGATTCGTCGCGGTCTGAACGTCGACTGGTGCGCCGGATAGCGCGAGCCGGGCGCAGCCCGGCGAGCGCGGCGGAACTCTAGAGTAGGGCGTGCACTTTGTGCCGCTTCGCGGTGGTCTATCCCCTATCCCCGCCACCGGTTGACCCGGAGTGCCGCGGGGCCATAGCATCTGGCCCGCGACCCCATCACCCCCGGCGACCTCGGAGGCGACGACGAAGCCAGACTTCACAGAGTTGACGCCCGTCCAGGTCGACCAGCCTCCTCCCGCCTGATCCTCGCGCGGCGTGGCTTTTCCGCGCCGCACCGGCAAGGACACGCCTGCAGCCGCCACCGGCCACGTCGCGACCGGCGGCGCCACCGCCGCCGACGTTCGCCGCATTTCCGGTTGAGCGGCGCGGTCGCATCCGTATACTTGCATCGTTTCTATTCAGACATGCAATCAAGCCGTGGAGGCACCATGATCAAGGTAGTGGAATGGGGTACCGGTGAGATGGGGCAGGGGCTCCTCAAGTTCATCCTCGACCGGCCCAAGGACATCGAGCTCACCGGCTGCATCGTCACCAACCCCGCCAAAGAGGGCAAGACGGTCGGCGAGCTCCTCGGCCGTCCCTGTGACGTCAAGATGACGACCGACTTCGAGAAGGTGCTGGCCACCAAGCCCGACGTCGTCTGCATCAACACGCAGTCCAACTTGAACGAGGTCGAGCCCCAGATCGTGCCCGCCGTAAAGTCGGGCGCCAACGTCATCTGCATCGCCGAGAAGCTCAGCCTACCCGTGGGCCAGCGACCCCGCGCGCGCCGACATGTTCGACCGCGTCGCCAAAGAGAACGGCGTCTCCATCCTCGGCACCGGCATCAACCCCGGCTTCATGCTCGACGCCCTCATCGTCATGTGGAGCTCCATCTGCCTGCGCGTCGACAGCATCGAGGCCTCGCGCGTCAACGACCTCTCGCCGTTCGGCCCCACCGTCATGACCGGACAGGGCGTCGGCACCACGATCGAGCAGTTCGAGAAGGGCGTCGCCGACGGTAGCATCGTCGGCCACATCGGCTTTCCCGAGTCGATCATGCTGATCGCCAAGGCGCTGGGCTGGAAGATCGACGAGATCGTCGAGACGCGCGAGCCGATCGTCACCAAGGTCGAGCGCTCCACGCCGCACGTCAAGGTGCCGGCAGGCTGGGTCGCCGGCTGCAAGCAGGTCGGCAAGGGCTACAGCGACGGCGAGCTCAAGATCCACCTGATCCACCCGCAGCAGATCCACCCCGAGCTCGCCGACCAGGGCACGGGCGACTACGTCAAGATCGTCGGCGATCCCAACGTCAACATGGCCAACACCCCCGAGATCCCGGGCGGCAAGGGCACCTACGCGAGCACCGGCAACTACATCCCGCTGATGAAGGGCGCGCCGGCCGGCATGCTGACCGTCGTCGACATGCCGCTGCCGCGCTTCATGGCCCCCACGAAGTAAACGGCTCACGCGAAGCCACGAGGAAAACGAAAGAAGGACCACATGACTGAGACACAGCAGGCCCAAGCGGGCGACTGGGTCGAGGTCGAGTGCGTGCTGCTCGAACCCGCCGACAGGTCGGCGAACCTGCCGGCGGAGACCGCCGAGAAGCCGCTGATGATGTGGGTCAAGGGGTTCGCCGAGGGCCGGGCGGCCCTCGGCGAACCCGTCACGGTCGAGACCATGACGGGTCGCAAGGTCGCCGGCAAGCTGTCGGCGATCAACCCCGGCTACTTCCACACCTTCGGCGAGCCAATCCCCGAGCTCGTGCACATCGGCAAAGACCTGCGCGCCCAGCTTGCGGCCTACCGCGCCGCCGAGAACGCCGCCGAGGGCGGCGCTCAGAGCGCCTCCCGGAGCGCCCCACAGGACGGGGGTGCCTGATGGCCACCAAGTTCGACGCCATCATGGCCCGCCGCGGCGAGATCATGCGCCGCGCCCTGGGCATGGACTACAGCGAGTTCGAGCTGTCGCCCATCGCCTTCGACTACGAGCGCATGATGGCCGACCACGGCTACAGCCTCGACGATATCGTCGAGATCCAGACCAGGGCCGGGGTCGGTCACACGCCGATGCTCGAGCTCAGGAACCTGACCGACCTCGTGCGCTCCACCTGCGAGCCGGGCAGGGGCGCCCGCATCTTCGTCAAGGACGAGGCAGCCAACCTGGCCGGCGCCTTCAAGGACCGCCGCGCCAGCGTCAGCATCCATGTGGCCAAAGAGAAGGGCTACGAGGGCGTGATCGCGGCGACCTCGGGCAACTATGGCGCCGCCGTGGCCAGCCAGGCGGCCCGCGCCGGCCTCAAGTGCATCATCGTCCAGGAGTGCTACGACAGCCGCAAGATCGGCCAGCCCGAGATCGTCGAGAAGGCCCGCGTCTGCGAAGCCTATGGGGCCGAGGTCGTACAGCTGACGGTCGGTCCCGAGCTGTTCTTCCACATGGTCGAGCTGCTCGACCAGACCGGCTACTTCGCCGCTTCGCTGTACAGCTCGTTCGGGGTCTCGGGCATCGAGACGCTCGGCCTCGAGGTCTCGCAGGAGATGCGCGCCCTGACCGGCGCCGACCCGACCGCCTGCGTCATCACCCACGCCGGCGGCGGCAACACCACCGGCACGGCCCGCGGCCTCGAACGCGCCGGCGCCGCCGCCACGCAGATCGTGAGCGCCTCGGTCGACCTGTCGGGCCTGCACATGGCCTCCGACAACGACTTCAACCGCAAGAGCTTCACGACCGGCCACACCGGCTTCGGCGTGCCCTTCGCCACTTGGCCCGACCGTGCCGACGTGCCGCGCAACGCGGCTCGGCCGCTGCGCTACATCGACCGCTACCTCACCGTCACCCAGGGCGAGGTCTTCTACGTCACCGAAGCCCTGGTCAAGCTCGAAGGCCTCGAGCGCGGTCCGGCCGGCAACACGGCCATGACCGTCGCCGTCTCGCTGGCCCGCGAGCTGCCCCGCGAGGCCACCATCGTCGTCCAGGAGACCGAGTACACCGGCGCCGGCAAGCACCACTGGGCGCAGCTCAACTTCGCCCGGCAGATGGGCGTCGAGGTGCGCTCGGGCGACCCGCGCGACAACAAGCCGGGCACGGTCATCGTCATTCCCGAGCGCCTCGAGCAGATCCAGGCCAACGACTTCGACGTCGCCCGCATGCGCAGAAGCTACGTGCGCAACGCGGTCAAGGCGGCGCCCGAGGGCTACGTGCCGACGAGCGACGACATCGCCTTTCTCGCGGCCGACACCAACACCACGCCGGCCGACGTCGAGACGATGCTGGCCGAGCTTGCCGCCAAGGGGGCCTGACGGGCGATGCGCGACGACACCTACCTGCAAGACCGCGGTCACCTCGCCGGACTGACCGACGAGCAGCTCGAGGCCCGCTTCTGGGCTCTCGCCGGGGAGATCGTCGAGCCGCTCGTCGAGCTCGCCCGCACCCACACCTCGCCGTCGATCGAGCGCAGCGTGCTCATGCGCATGGGGCTCGACTCGCGCACCTGCATGGCGGTCGTCGCGGAGTGCGAGACGCGCGGCCTGCTGGGGCACGGGGCCGGCCAGGTCGTGCTGCAGTGCAGCGCGACCTGGAGCTGCCCCGTGCCCGAGGCCGCGCGCAAGCTCGCCGCCGGCGAGGGCTGGGAGACCGTCGAAGAGACGTGGGGGGTGCGTCATGCCTGACGAGCCTCGCACAGGTGACGGCGCCCTGCAGCCCAACGAGAAGCTCGACATCGCGAGCCTGCTCGAGGGCATCGAACACTACCGGCCGCGGCGCAAGGGCTGGCACTGGCGCGAGCCGGTGGCCGACCAGGAGCTCGGGCCCTTCACCTACAAGGAGACCTCGCAGGGTCTCGCCCGCAGCGTGCCGCTGCCGGCGGCCCACTACTTCGGCGACATCGACCCGCAGCCCGACTGCGTGATCACGACCGAGATCGCCAGCGGCCGCTTCGAGGACGACATCCGCCGCATGCGCATGGCCGCCTGGCACGGCGCCGACCACATGATGGTCATCCGCACCGCCGGCCAGAGCCACATGGACGGCCTGCTCGAGGGCACGCCCGAGGGCGTCGGCGGCATCGCCGTCACCCGCAAGCAGGTGCGCGCCACCCGCAGGGCGATCGACCTGATCGAAGACGAGGTCGGCCGGCCGATCAACTTCCACTCCTACGTGAGCGGCGTGGCCGGCCCCGAGATGGCCGTGATGTTCGCCGAGGAGGGCGTCAACGGCGCCCACCAGGACCCCCAGTACAACGTCCTCTACCGCAACATCAACATGTACCGCAGCTTCGTCGACGCCGCCGTGGCCAAGCACGTCATGGCCAGCGTGCGCATGGCCCAGATCGACGGCGCCCACAACGCCAACGCCACCGCCCGCGAGGCCTGGAAGGTCATGCCCGAGCTGCTCGTCCAGCACGCCATCAACTGCGCCTACTCGGTGGCGGCCGGCATGCCCAAGGCCGACATCTGCCTGTCGACCGTGCCGCCCGACGCTCCGCCGGCGCCCTGCATGCGCATGGACCTGCCTTACGCGGTCGCCCTGCGCGACCTGTTCGGGCAGTACAAGATGCGGGCCCAGCAGAACACCCGCTACATGGAGTCGTGCGGTCGCGAGGCCACCGTCAGCCACGTCATGAACCTTCTGATCAGCCGCCTGACGAGCGCCGACATCCAGAGCACGATCACCCCCGACGAGGGCCGCAACGTGCCCTGGCACTACAACAACGTGCACGCCGTCAACACCGCCCGCCAGTCGCTCGTGGGCATGGACGGGCTGCGCGAGTTCGTCAAGCTCGACCTCGACAACCCCGAGTTCCAGGGCAAGGTGCGCGAGCTCAAGGAACGGGCCGTGCTGTTCCTCGAGGCGATGCAGCGCGACGGCGGCTACTTCGCCGCGGTCGAGCAGGGCTACTTCGTCGACTCGGGGCAGTACCCCGAGACCAACGACGACGGCATCGTGCGCTACGCCGACGCGCGGCGTCGCCGCCGGCTCGATCGTCGAGCGGGCCGACGACTACCTGGCGCCGGTCTGCCACCACTTCGGCGACGAACCACCTGCCCGAGGGCTACGGCGAGGGCGACGGCGCAGCCGGCGCCGCTCAGCACGCACAAGCCGTGCGACCTGATCGGCGGCTGCACGCTGTGCGACGCCGAGAAGGTGCCCTTCACCGACGAGCTCGACCCCGAAGACAACGTCAACGTGCGCCTCGAGCGCACCGCCGAGCTGCGCGAGAAGGGTCTGCTCAAGCCCGAGGTCGAGTGGGCCGGCGACGGCATCGTCGTGGTCACGCTCTTCCTGCCGGCCGCCGAGCGGGTGGCCGAGTTCGCCGCCCTCGAGCTGGCCCGGGCCATGAACCTGCGCGACCCCGAGGTCATCCACAAGCAGGTGATGCACCCGGCCGAGGGCACGCTGCTCGAGGTCAAGGGCCGGCTCGACGCCACCGTCGATCCCGCCACCCTCGTCATTCCGCCGCCGCCCGACATCCTCTCGGCCGACGAGGTCCGCGCCTTCGTCAAGGAGCACGGGCTCAAGGTCGTCGGCGCCACGGTGGGCGAGGACGAGCACTCGGTCGGCATGCGCGAGATCATCGACATCAAGCACGGCGGCCTCGAGGGCTTCGGCGTGGCCTGCGAGTACCTGGGCACCTCGGTGCCGGTCGAGAAGGTGCTCGACGCCGCCATCGAGCACGCCGCCGACGCGGTGCTGATCTCGACCATCATCACGCACGGCGACATGCACCGTCAGAACATGGAGAAGCTCGCCGACCTCGCCGTCGAGAAGGGCGTGCGCGACAGGCTGCTGCTGATCGCCGGCGGCACGCAGGTCACCGGCGAGCTGGCCCGCGACTGGGGCATGGACGCCGGCTTCGGCCGCGGCACGAAGGGCATCGACGTCGCCTCGTTCATCGTGAAGGCCCTGCGCGAGCGGCAGCGGCAGGCGGGAACCGGCGCGTGACGCCCGATCCGACAGCGGGGGCGGGCGGCGCCGCAGGCGCCGCCCGCCCCATCGACGCCCTGGTCGCCGAGATCGGCTCGACCACCACGGTCGTCTCGGCCTTCGACGGCCTGGCCGGCTACCCCGGCGACGCGGCCGGTGCTGCTCGGCCAGGGAGTGGCGGCGACCTCGGTGGCGGACGGCGACGTCACCGTCGGCGTCGGCGCGGCGCGAGCGGCCCTCGAAGAGAAGACCGGGCCGCTCGCGCCGCGCCTCACCCTGGCCACGAGCTCAGCCGCCGGTGGCCTGCGCATGACCGTCCACGGCCTCACCCAGCGCATGACGGCCATGGCCGCCCGCGAAGCCGCGCTGGGGGCGGGTGCGGTCGTCACCTACCAGACGGCCGGGCTGCTGCGCGACCACGATCTGGGCAACATCGAGCAGGCGCGCCCGAGCCTCATCCTGCTGGCCGGCGGTGTCGAGGGCGGCGACTGCGAGACGGTGCTGGCCAACGCCCGCCGGCTCTGCGAGCTCTCGCTGCGGCCGATCGTCGTGTACGGCGGCAACTCGGTCGTCCGCGACGATGCCCGCGAGCTGCTCGAGCAGGCCGGCTTTCGGGTGCGCGTCACCAGCAACGTCTATCCGGCGGTCGACGAGCTCGACATCGTGCCGGCCCGCGCGGTCATCCACGACGCCTTCGAGGAGCACATCATCCACGCGCCCGGCATGGAGCGCATCGGCGAGGTCGTCAGCGGCGCGCATCCTGCCGACGCCGGGCGCCGTGCTGCTGGCCGCCGAGCGCCTGGCCGACGACCTTGGCGACCTCGTCGTCGTCGACGTGGGCGGTGCGACCACCGACGTGCACTCCATCACCGACGGCAGCGCCGAGTACCTACCCATCCAGACCGAGCCGCAGCCGCACAGCCGGCGCACGGTCGAGGGCGACCTCGGCACCTTCGTGAGCGCGACTCACGTGGCCGCCATGATGCCCGACGCCGAGCGGCCGGCGGCGCTGCCGCCGGCGCTGCCCGCGACGCCCGCCGAGATCGCAGCGGCCGGAGCGCTCGCGGCGTTCTGCGCGGTGACCGCCGTACACCGTCACGCCGGCCGGCTGGCCCACCTCTACACGCCGACCGGCCGCCAGACCGTGGCCCGCGGCCGCGATCTCACGGCCTGCCGGTTGCTGGTCGGTACCGGCGGCGCGCTCACCCGGCTGCCCGGCGGCCTCGCCATGCTCGGCGCCACGCGCGGCGCCGACGGCGGCGACCGCCTGCTGCCGCCCGCCGAGGCGCGCTGCGCGCTCGACGCCGACTACATCCTCGCCGACTGCGGCGCCCTGCTTTCGCACTTCGACGGCGCCGCCGTCACCGCCCTCATGAGGTCGAGCCTCGCGATCTGAGCGGGCGGGGTCGATTCAGCCGTTCACCGTGATGGCGTTCGCCGGGCAGGTCTCCAGGCAGCGGTGACAGCGGATGCAGCGCGAAGCGTTGCTCGCGACGGCGTGACTGCCGCTCGCGTCCCAGGCGAACACGCCCGCTGGGCACACGTTGAGGCAGCGCCCGCAGCCGATGCACGAAGAGGTATCGACGCTCACCAGGACGGCCGCGCTCGAGCCGCTCTGCGTCGCGCTCCCCGAGCCGGCGCCGACGCTCGAGCCCGTGCTGCCACTCGAGCCCGTGCTGCCGCCCGAGCCGGAGGACGACCCCGTGGCGCCCTCCGATGTCTTCGTAGCGTTGGTCCCCGGCAGGACGTCGGCCGCGACGGCGCCGAGACGAGGCAGCAGGGCGCCGCCGCAGGAACGCGACGCCCAGCCCGGCGGCCGCGCCGGCGAGGAAGCGCCGCCGGGTGATGCGGCTCTGGTCGTTTCGCCTGGCGGTGTCGACCCGGTACGTCGAGTAGCCGGCGGGGGCGGTGGGGCGGGGAGCGGCCCGGCCAGGCTCGGCGGGGGCCCGGCTGGGCGCCCGGGCGCCGCGCCGCGCCGGCGCCTTGTTGGAGCCGAACGTGCGGCGCGTCATGGTGACGATCCAGCGGTAGTGCAGCGCCGCGTGGACGAGCACGCCGACGGTGGCGACCACGCCGCTCCAGTCGTGCAGCCAGTGCCAGGTGCGAAACGAGATCCCCAGCATGCCCGGCATACCCAGGCCGAGGGCCCTGAGGGCGCCGGGCGGCAGCAGGAAGAGCATGCCGGTGACGGCGCAGACGAGGAAGGCGACGGCGATCACGGCGTCGACCGCGAAGTTGAGCTGTGCTCGTGTCATGGCGGACCGTCTTTCGTCGTCGGGTGTCGCGTCGGCCGTTCCGGTCCGGGTCGATACGCGCCTGACAGTGGGCGGTTCTCCATGGCGTGGACAAAGCCCGCCGCAGAGGTAGACCATGATAGACAGACGTTTCTTAAGTCTGCGTGATGAAAACCGCAGATGGCGTGAAGCCTGCCAGACACGGTGGCGCGGCGGCCCGGCGGGTTGCGGCGCCGTGGCGCGGGGTCTGACGCGGCGGCTTGCACTGGCGGCGCCGTCCATCATAAGCTTCTGTATCAAGATTATGCAGGGAGGGGCATGACCGCTCGCGCGACGCTCAGCATCGATCTCGACAAGATCACCGACAACGCCCGCCGGGTGGTCGCCGCGCTGGGCGGTCTGCACGTGGTCGGGGTCACCAAGGTGACCTGCGGCTCTCCCGAAGTCGGGCGCGCCATGCTTGCCGGCGGCGCCCAGGCGCTCGGCGAGTCGCGGCCCGAGAACGCCGCGCGGCTGCGCGGCGCCGGCATCGCCGCCCCGATCTGGCTTTTGCGCTCGCCCACGCCGGCGCTGGCCGCCGAGGCCGTGCGCCTCACCGACGTCTCCCTGGAGAGCGAGCTCGAGACCGTGCTCGCCCTCGAGCGGGCGGCGGGCGAGGCGGGCAAGAGGCACGGCGTGATCGCCATGGTCGACCTGGGCGACCTGCGCGAAGGCATGCTGGCGATGCG
>CAWCWZ010000063.1:0-130190 GCA_963799395.1 uncultured Actinomycetes bacterium | reverse complement strand
ACAGGTTCGAGGCCACAACGACGCCGAACCGCTTGGGGTCCATGACCATGAACATCGCGGCGGCATCGACCAGCAGGCGCTCGGTCGGGACGGCCGGGTACTGCGCGGCCACCTCGTCGAAGACTTGATCCCAGAAGACGGCCGAGTAGTTGAGGGCGTTACCCTTGCTGACGCTGGTGACCGAACGGCCTTCGCGGGTGGCCAGGTCGAAGGCCCAGCGGATGACGCGCTCCATGCCGTGACGCGAGAAGACGGCGGTCTGCAGGGCCACTTCGCGATCGCTGCCGGGGTAGAGGCGGGCGCCGACGCCCGCGTACTCGCCCTCCGTGCCCTCGCGCACGAAGACCATGTCGATGTCGGCCGCGGTCACACCGGCCAGGGGCGACTGGATGCCTTCGAGCAGGCGCACGGGCCGCAGGTTGACGTACTGGTCGAAGCCGCCGCGGATCTTGAGGAGCAGCTCGCGTAGGGTGATGTGGTCTGCTACCAGAGGCGAGCCGATCGCCCCGAACAGTAGCGCGTCGTAGGAGCTCAGGATGTCGAGCCCATCGGGCGGCATCATCTCGCCGGTTCTCAGGTAGGACTCGGCGCTCCAGGAAAACTCGTCGAAGCCGAACTCGATCGCCGGATCGACCGCCGCGATGTGCTCCAGGACCTTGCGCGATTCGCGCACGACCTCGGGACCGACACCGTCTCCAGGGATGACGGCTATCTTCTTCATGGATCTCTCCTCGGCTGAAGCGTTGACGGTGTCGTGACCACCGCGTCGATCTCGGGACTCAGGCGAACCGCACGGCGGCGTCCTTGAGCGCCTTGACTACCGGAAGCTCCTCGCCGCTCAGGAACTTCACCATGCCGCCGCCGGCGGTGCAGACGTAGTCGAAGCTCTCACCGAGCTCGTAGCTGTTCATCGCGGCGATGCTGTCGCCGCCGCCCAGCGCGGTGTAGCCGTCGCAGGTCGCCATGGCCTCCCACAGCGCCCTCGTGGCGTACTCAGTCTCGGGCTTCTCGAAGACGCCGGCGGGACCGTTGACGAACACGGTGCCGGCGCCGGCCAGACACTTCCGGTACGCCTCGACCGTGCTGTGTCCGAGGTCGAGGAACAGCTCGTCGATCGGCAGGTCCGCCACGGCCACCTCCCGGCGACCGTCGCCGGCAACGTAGGCCAGGTCGCTGGGCAGCATCACCTTGTCGCCGTACTGCGCGAGAATGCTTTGCGACTCCTCGACGAAGGCATCGAGGTGGGCGTCGCGCACATAGGCCGTCGAGGGCCCGCCAAGATCGTGCCCGGCGGCCAGGAGCATGACCTGGGCGACGAGGCCGCAGGCCAGCACCGTGTCGACTACGTCGTCGCGCAGGGCCGCGCTCATCATGGGAAACGCCTCCTGGATCTTCGCCCCGCCCAGCACGAACACGCACGGGCGGACGGGATCCTCGCGGAGGTGGCTCAGCGCCGAGTACTCCTTCTCGAAGAGCCGGCCCATGGCCGACGGCAGCACCTGCTCGAAACCGACGAGCGAGGGCTGCGAGCGGTGGACCGCGGCGAAGGCGTCGCAGACGTAGAGCTGGGCGAGCGGCGCGAGCTTACGTACCAGCAGCGTCTTGGCCTGATCTGCCGCTGAGAGTTTGAGCTTGGTCTCAAAGAGGGTCATCTCCTCAGAGACGAAACGCACGTTGTCGAGCAACAAGACCTCGCCGTCGGCCAGATGCGCGATCACGGCCCGGGCAGCCGGGCCGCAGACGTCGTCGATGAAGGTGACGGGGCGGCCGACGAGCTCACACAGTACCGCCGCGTGCGGCTCGGTCGAGGCGAAGTTGTGGTACTCGAGGTCGCCACCCTGGTGGGCCAGCAGCACGACTCTGGCGCCCTTCTCGGCGAGCTCTCGTATGGTCGGTGCGCAGCCACGCAGCCGGGTCGTGTCGGCCAGGTCACCGCTCGTGGGATCGAGCGGCGAGTTGATGTCGACCCGGCAGAGCACGGTCTTGCCGGCGACCTCGAAGTCGTCGAGCGTGTTGATGGCGTACTTCATGGCCGCCTCAGCGCACGGCGGCGACCGGCACACCGGCGGGCATACCGAGATACCTGTTGGTCAACGCGACCGCCTCGAGACGATCGGTCTGCAACGACAGGGCGGCGCGTACGCCGTCGATGCTCTCGGGGATGACGACGGACTCCTGCGGGATGTTGATGGCGAACATGAACTCGCGCCCGCTCTTGGCGATCGTTTCATCGAAGACCGCGATCTCGTACATGTCGGCGCGCTTGTTGCCCAGGTCGCGCGCATAGCGGAACAGCGAGGCGTTGGAGTTGAAGCCGTCGGCGATCTTGACGTTGCGGATACGCGGATGAGCCTCGAAAAGCTCGAGCGATCGCTCCTTCGAGATGTCGGCCTTGGTGGTGGCGCACACGTTGATGATGTGGCCGTGCGTGGTCGGCACGTGCACCAGGAGACCGGTCGCTTCGATGTGGGGCATGATCGTCATGAGATCGACGGCCTGATGGTTGGGGACCGGTTCGACCTGAGCCACGTCGACGAGGCCACGGTGCGTGTCGCCGGGGTCGGCCACGCGCCGCACGATCGTGACGATGACGCGCTCCACGCCGACCTCGCGGTCCAGGCAGTCGACCGCGCGAATAAGACCGGTCGTGTTGCAGCTCGTGAGCTTCAGGTAGTCCTTGCCGACGCCCTTTTCGTAGTTGGCGTAACCGTGGAAGAAGACGTCGACGATGTCGTTCTTCTCGCCACCCTGGAAGATCGCCTTGACCTTGCGAGCCTGGTAGATCTCCTTGTTCTTGCGGCCGATCCCTCCCGGCGAGGCGTCGAGCACGATGTCGACCTCGCCGAGCAGGTCGTCGAGGGTGCCCGACACCGGAATACCGAGCTCATCGAAGGCGGCCTTCTGTTCGGGCGCCACCACGAACAGCTTGTACGGCATGCCCGACTCGTGCAGCGCGCGGATGGCAAGAGTGGGAGCGACATCGACCACACCGGCGAGCTCCATGTCATGCTGCAGGGCGACGCCGTCGGCCAGGCGCTGACCGATGACACCGTAGCCGACTACTGCGACCTTCGGATTGCTCATGACCCGACGCTCCTTTTGTGAGTTATCTGAAGAGAAACGAGTGTTCCCCGGCGACGTGCCGCCGCCGACCTCTCGGGCAACTCCCTGCCCTTTCAGGCAAGTAGTCGTCGCCCGGGTGAGAGGGGGCGGGTCGGCCCACATCTGCGCGGTGCTCCACCGTCAACGACACCGCCGACCCGCCCCCTCTCACCCGCCACGACCGCGATCGCTAGTAGCCGAGCTGCTTCTCGACCGCCGCGATCGACTCGTCGAGGACGCGCACGACCTGGTCGATCTGCTCCGTCGTGATGATGAACGGCGGCGCCACCGCGTGGCAGTGGCCGCCGCCGAGAAGCCGCACGAACACGCCGCGCCGGAAGGCCTCGTCGCGCACCTTGGCGGCCGCGCCGACGGCCGGCGGGAACCACTCCTTCGTCGCCTTGTCCTGCACGTACTCGATGCCGGCCACCAGGCCAACGCCGCGTACATCGCCCACGATCGGATGCGAGAGCAGCGTCTTCAGACCCGCCTGCATGTAGGCGCCCACCTCGTGGCAGCGCTCGACCAGGTGCTCGCGCTCGACGATCTCGAGGTTGGCGAGGCCGGCCGCCGAGCAGAGCGGATGCCCGTTATAGGTGGCGCCGCTCATGAAGGCCTCGCTGGGGCCGCCCAGGAACGCATCGTATACGGCGTCCTTGGCGCCCACCGCACCGAGCGGCAGATAGCCGGACGACAGGCCCTTGGCGAGCGTGATGAGGTCGGGGTCCGACCCGAACTGCTCGAAGCCGAACCAGGTGCCGGAACGACCGAAGCCGGTGATGACCTCGTCGTTCACGACGAGCACATCGCTGGCCTTGCAGGTCTCGCAGACCATCGGCCAGTACTCGGCCGGCGGCGGGATCACACCGCCCGTACCGATCATCGTCTCGCCGAGCATGGTGCCGACGTTCTCGGCGCCGTAGAAGGCGATCTCCTGCTCGACCACCTTGGCGCACTCCATGGCGCAGTCGTCGCCATAGGTCTTGTTCCAGGCGCAGCGGTAGCAGTAGGGCGCACCCAGCTTGATGAAGCCGGGCAGCAGGGGCTCGAACTTGTTGCGGTTGACCGAGAGCCCCTGAGCGCTCGTGGACGTCATCGTCGTGCCGTGGTAGGAGCGGTCGCGGAAGAGCACCATGTACTTCGTGCCCTTGCCCCGGTTGCGGTGGTACTGGCGCGCCATCTTGACGGCGGTCTCGACCGACTCGCCGCCCCCCAGCGTGAGGAACACGTGGTTCAGGTCGCCGGGCATGAGGCTCGCCACCTTGGCGGCGAGCTTGATGCTGGGCTGGTTTGCGATCTGGAAGATGTGATAGATGGCGAGCTTCTCGGCCTGGGCCTGAATCGCATCGAAGATCTCTTTTCGCCCGTGACCGACATTGACCGTCCAGAGCGACGCGAAGGCGTCGATGTAGGCATTGCCCTCGGTGTCGTAGACGACCGCGCCCTCGGCGCGGTCCATGACGACCGGCTTCAGGCCCGCCATCTGAGTGAAGGGCGGCCAGAGATGGGCGAGAAAGTCGTCCTCGAGCTTCGTTTCTTGCGCTTCGAGCTCTTCCATAGCTCCTCCTTGAAGCCGCTCGGCGGGTTTTCGCCGCGTAGAGCTCGATCCGAGCGCCCGCGCCGCCGGGTCAAGTTCAACCGGCCAATGACCTATCCACCTGGGTGGATACAGCTTATCCGGCACATCCCTCTTGTCAACATACACCGGCCCGCAAGACTCCGCAGGGGCGCCTCGACGTGACTACTCCGGCAACGGGTCTCGTCCCCTGCCACGAGCTCCTTCCGGCTGTCAGGCCCTGCCCAGCAGGGCGTCGATCTTCTTGACGCCGTCGGCGGCGTCTTCGGCGTAGGCGTCGGCGCCGATCTGGTCGGCCCAGCGCTGGGTGCAGGGGGCGCCGCCGACCACCGTCTTGAAGGGCAGGCCCTCGGACTTGATGGCGGCGATGACCTTCTTCTGCTCCTCCATGGTGGTGGTGAGCAGGGCGCTCATGCCGATGACGTCGGCCTGCTCCTGCTTGGCCCGGGCGATGAAGGTGGCGGCCGGCACGTCGCGGCCGCAGTCGGTGACGGCGTAGCCGTGGGCCTTTAAGTAGGCGATGACGATGGCCTTGCCGATGTCGTGGACGTCGCCCTGCACGGTGCCGACGATGACGGTGCCCTTCTTCTCGCCCTCGCCGCCCACCAGGGCGGCGTTGCAGACCCTCGTGGCGGCGTCCATCGCCTGGGCGGCCAGCATGAGCTCGGGCAGAAAGACCTCGCCCGACTCGAAGGCGTCGCCGATCTGGCTGATGCCGACGACAAATCCCTCGTTGATGATCTCGCCGGGGGCCAGGCCGGCAGCGAGGGCGCGCGTGGCGACGTCCTCGGCGGCGGCGGCGTCGAAGTTGACGATGGCAGCGATCGCCTCTTGGATGAGCTCGTCTTTGTTGGCGGTCACGTGCGCTCCTTGCTAGTGGACCAGCTGCTTGGCGAGATCGACGGCGGCGGCGGCGTTCGTCCCGTAGCCGTCGGCCCCGATCGAGTCGACGAACGCCTGGGTCACCGGCGCCCCGCCACAGACGACCCTCACGCCGTCGCGCAGTCCCTCGGCTTCGAGTGCCTTGATCGTGTCGGCCATCTTCGGGATGGTCGTCGTCAGCAACCCGCTCATGCCCAGGATATTCGGCTGATGCTCTCTTACGGCGGCAACGAACTGCGTGGGTGTGATGCCCGTACCGAGGTTCATGACGGTGAAGCCCGCTCCTTCGAGCATCATGGCCACGAGGTTCTTGCCGATGTCGTGCACGTCGCCCTCGACGGTCCCGATGACGATGGTCCCGAGATTGCCGGAGTCACCCTCGGCGAGACGGGGCTTGAGAAGCTCGAGGGCGCCCTGCATGGTGCGCGCGCTCAGCAGTACCTCGGGAATGAAGCACTCGCCGTCGCGCATGCGCTGACCGACGACGTCCATGCCGGGCAGCAGGCCGCCATCGAGGATCTCGCGGGCGCTGGCTCCGTCATCGAGCAGCCGCTGAGCAAGCTCGCGGGCGCGAGGCCCGTCGCCCGCGATGATCGCCTCCTTGAGGTTGTCGTAGGTCTCTGCCATCGTGGCTCCTCTCGATTCGAGCTACCGGGGCCGCGCCCTAGAAGACCACCTGGGCCGGCTCGACGCCGAGCTCACGCTCGCTGCTCTCGACGATCGCGCGCAATCTCGCAAGCACCCCCGCGGGGAGTGGCTCAGGCACGTAGCTTGCCAGCAGCTTGCGGGCTGCCGCGGTCGCGTTCTGGTAGAGGTCGCTGCCGCCCGCGGCCGCCCATTCGTCGCGCACGCGCCGGTCGATCAGCTTGGGCTGGGACTGGGCCCGCATGTATTTGTAGGTACTGTCGAGGCTCAGGAAGTCTCCGTGCGAGCCCACGGCGTGGATGTCGTCGGTCATCAGCAGCTCGTCGGTCACCGGAATGCCGCCGAGCGTGAACTTGATGAGCCGCGCGAACTCGCAATCCATGAGCAGCTGACCGTAATCGAAGGTGACACCCGACTCGAGCATCCCCAGGCCATAGATCAGGTTGGCCCCTGCCAACGCTGGGAGCAGGCCTGTGAGAGTCTTCTCGTGACCGGACTGCGCGTCACCGAGTTTGGCGTCGCCCTACGCACCGGCGACCCAGCTGGGCAGCAGGTAGAAGCGGGCGAGCTGGGCCACGGCCGCGTTGATCAGGCCGCATTCGGGACTGCCCACCGAGGCAGACGCCAGGCGCAGATCCATGGCGGTCGTCGAGCTGCCGTAGATCACGGGTGCGCCCCGGGTGGTGAGCTCGGCCAGCGTGATGCCCGCAAGTACCTCTGCGTTGTGCGTCACGAGCGTGCCCGAGAGCGACACCGGCGACGAGGCGCCAGCCATGGCCATACTGAGCACGTTGACCGTCGCGCCGGCCCGTGCCGAGCCCATGATGATCTCACAGCAATCCTGCACGAGCTTGAGCGGGCTGACGGGGCAAGTGATAAAGGAGACCAGCGGCCGGCGGCGCAAGGCATCGATGCCGCCCGTCACGGCCGCGGCCATCTCGACGATCTTCTTCAGCAAGCGGCCGTTGATGGGACCGATGAAGACGTGCTTGGTGGTGTTGGCGAGAATCGCCTCGGCATTGTGCAGCGGCACCGCGTCCTGGGGGACGTCATGGGCGCCGACGGGGCGCTCGAGGACATCGATCTCGGGCAGAGCGTCGATCAGGCGGGTCGCTTCGGCGACGTCGCGCTTGGTCGGCTCACGCAGCTCGCCCGACTCCATGTCTGTGACCTTGATGCCCTCACCGAAGTTCGTGAAGCCGACCCGACCGGACTCGAGGACGACATCGTTTGCCGGCGTGCGGCCGCACAAGGTGATCGTCGGTGGGGCGCAGCGGATCGCTTCTTCAACCACGTGAGCCGGGATGCGTACGATCTGGGCTGCGGGATCGACCTGGGCGCCGCCGTCGGCGAATACCTCGAGGGCCTCCTTGTCTTCGACCCAGACGCCCGTGCGCTGCAGGACTTCCAGCGTTGACAGATGGATATCGCTGAGCTCGTCGTCGGTGAAGACGTTGAGGCTCAGGCCGCCGGACCCTTGATGCCCGGCGTGGGGGTTTCTCCTCATGACCAACCTCCTCCCTAACGAAAGTGTTCGTCGGCGGGCCCCCGCCGGTGACAGACCATCGATGACAGAAAGCGGCAGCAGCCGCCAGGGGATGAGCGGCTGCTGCCCGGCGTTGGCGCAGGCGGCTACTCCACCGGGCGCCCTTGACCCTGATCGAGCACCAGCTCGCGCACGAGGCCGGTCTTGCGCATGAGGCGCTCCACGCAATTGATCTTGATGTCGAGCAGCTCGGCGATACGCGTCTTGGCCTCGAGCCCCTTGGCCACACCCGGAACGGCGGTCACCGTACCGATGTCGAGCTCCTCACGAAGCGTCCGCATGAGCGTGGAGTCGGACAGATCGAAGACGCTCACGCCAAGCTTGTCGGCGACGTAGGCTTTTGCCTCGTTCAGCCTCATCTTCTTCAGCTGCATCCTAGCTACCAGATCTCCGGCAGTCTTGATGCCGCCAATCGACGAGGCCAAGGCGTGAGCCATGCCCATGCCGTTGGGGTCGCCGGTACCCACCTACAACCCGTCGGCGCGGCCGATCTCGATCATCGCCGCGCTGGCCCGAGTCACCATGTCGATCGGCGACACTTCGAACATGGGCACGCCGCCCACGCCGTTGCCCACGTTCGGGTGGATGGGGATGGTCGCCTCTTCGGTGCAAGCCTTCACGAACGTCACGGCGCGGGAGACGTTCCAGGCACACGATTTCCTCGAGTTGTTGTTGACGACTGGGCCGAAGATGGCGGCCCCCGCCTTCTCGGCCAACTTCATCTGTTGATGCGGCCACAGGCCGGCGAGCCGCACCCCGTCGTACTCGAGCTCACCGTGGAAGCCCAGCACGACCTCGGCGGCCATGCCGATCTCGACGGCCATGTCCGTGGTCTTCGAAATGTACTCGCAGGCGCGCAGCGCGGCCAGGAACTCGGCGTCGCCCGTCGAGGCGACCGTGTCGTAGTTGATGCCGTCGGCGGCGACCTCGACCATCTTCTCGCTGAGCCAGATGGTGTCCTGCTGGCAGGCCTCGAGAGCTTCTTCCTGCGTCCGGCGTGCCTCGTCGATCTTGCCCAGAGGCAGCAGGTCCGAGGGGTTGGCAAAGGCGCCGTCGGGCCGGTAATACAGGCCGAGGTTGGGCATGAAACCGTAGAACAGCGGCAGGATCGTGATGTGCTGCAGAAGCTCCATATGCTCCTGCTCGACGGTGGCGATGAACTTGCAGGGTTTCGCCGAGTAGTCGATGTGCCCGACCTCCATGGAGTCGAAGGCAAAGGCGGCCTCGAACAGCCGGATCGCCGCCTCACGACCGATGGGGACGGCCACTCCGCTTGACAGACGAGACGAGCACAGCGTGTTGACCGAGCCGTCCTTGCTCATGACCGCCTCGTGACCCCGTTCCACACCCCAGATGCGACTGGGGCTGGCGAACATGTCCTCGAGGTAGTCGAGCTCGTTCTCGGTGAGCGTCGGTATCTTGCCCTTCTTGGCAGCGGCTTCGGTGCCCTCGATGAGATCGCGACGCAGGTCGTCGCGCGTCATCTCGACAGAGGCTCCGTCCCCCATGCGCGTCATGATCGTGCTCACAACTTCGCCACCTCCTTCGGCTCACGACACCCGGATGCTATCCCACCCAGGTGGATAACACAACTGCCACAAAGGCCGCTGTCTCCTGTCGGAGCGGGCGGCATTCAGCGAGAAGGCGAGGAGGGTTTCTTGGCTAGCGCCATCAACTCGTCCATCGAGTTGCGCAACAGCAGCTCGAGGGCGGCGAGCGGGCGCCGCAGGTCGAAGTGCTCAGGGTCAAGACCCGCCTGGACGGACAGTCCGTCCGGAATCGCGGCGATGAGCTCGGCCAGCCCGGTGAGCAGCTCGTGCTGCTCCCCGTCGGTGGTATCGGCCGCCAGACCGAGCCATTCGAGGTTCTGTCGATACCACCACCTGTAGAGCTCGAAGATCCGATCGCGCAGGTCGTCGTCGCGAAATGCATGGGGCAGGATGTCGAAGAATCCCCGAAACGAGTCGGCACTCACGATCATGCCCGCGATACCCACCATGGCGGCATGCAGGCGGTCCTGCTCGCCAACGGTCCGCGCATCTGCTGCAAGGCGCAGGCATTCGTCGTGGATCAAACCGTCGACCACGGCAGCCACCAAACCGGCCTTGTTGCCGAAGTTGTAGCGAATCGAGGCCTTGTTGACGCCGGCCTCGGCGGCGACGTTCTCGAGTGTCACGGCCGCATAGCCGCGTTCTGCCAGCAGCCGCGAGGCCGCCGCCAGGATCTTCTGGGCCGTCTCCGGAAGGGCCGACAGAGGGTTCTCGAAAGGAACCCATTTGCTGGGCTTCTGCCCTGCCCGGCCACTGTGTACGATCTCGGTCACTCTGCTCCAATCAGTACAGCCATATCAGTATCCCACATCGACACTGGTCCTCTCCACGTCGCAGATCCTTTGCAGCGCGGCAAGCTGGTCGGCGCTGAGGTGAGGGCCGCGTTCGGCTCGGGCGACGAGGATCTCTTCGACGCGCGCGACGGCCACATCGATCTCGGTCGTGCCCTGGGCCCGCCAGGCGTCGTAGGGCAGACGCGACGCGACCCGGGGAACGAAGTGTTCGCCGGCCCGGATGCGCTGCCTGGTCTCCTTCTCTCTGAGGAAGTTGCCCCCGATCCCGACGCGTTCGATCGTCTCGCGGGCGATCGTCTGCTGCGTGAACTCGACCTCCCCGAGGAGCCGGCGGATCATGGCGACGATCTCGGCGTCGACCACGATCTGGGGCAGGTAGAGCGTGTTGACGGAATCGATGAGACCCATCCCCCCGCTGAGCAGGTCCGACCCCGCGGCCACGGTCACGATCGCCTTCAGCGCCTTCTCGAAACCGTCCTGCACACCCAGGTGCTTGGCGTCGGTGCCCAGGCCCGGGGTGATCACGGGCAGATCGAGACCATGCAGCACCTCGGTGAAGGCCGCGTTGAGCAGCCCCCCCTCGACGGCCCCGTAGCAGATGCTCGTCGAGCGCATGTCCAGGACGGTGCCCGAGGGACCGCAGATGAGGCGCGCTCCCGGACTGAGGATCTGCATCGCCGCCACCGCGCCGAGAAGCTCGGCCACGCCCTGGACGACCACGCCGGCCAGCGTGACCGGGGCGGTGGCTCCGGAGATGGGCACGGTGTAGATCTCGATCGGCGTGCCGTAGTCGGCGAGGCGCGCGTGAAAGTCGAGCAGGCGCCCATCGAGGGACAACGGCGAAGCCACGGTGAAGAGCGTGCTGATCCGCGGCCGGCGCCGGAACTCGTCGAGGCTGCCGCAAAGCACCTCGACGATCTGAAGGACGGGCTCGATCGCGCTGGGACAGTCGACGAAGGTCACGTGCTTGTCGGTCTCGGTGAGGACCGTGTAGTACTCGAGCTTCTCACGCCGCTCGAGGGGAACGTCGTTGGCCGTCACGGTCGTCCACTGGACGTCGAGCTCGGGCGTCTCGTCGAGGAGGATAGTGGCGTTCCTCAGATCCTCGAGGGTCGAGGGGCGGCGCTCACCGGTGCGGTGGTCGAGCGTCAGCGCGGCGCAGCCGGAGGGGGCGAAGCGGGGCATCCCACCCTCGTGCAGGACCACGTCGTCTTCGGGCCCTGCCCCGGCCATGACGATTTCCCGCGGACACTGGCGCCGCAGCCGGTCGACGAGATCCGCCGGAAAGCGGACTACCCCCGACTCCTCGTCGACCGAGACTCCCGCCTCACGCAGCTCCGCCAGACGCTGCGATCCGGCCATCCTCAGCCCAACGCGCTCGAGCAGGAGCAGTGCCTCGTCGTAGACGAGGTGCTTCTCGGCATCGCTCAGCCATGTAGCTTGGGCTTGCATCGGCTCCCTCCGTCAGTACCAGTTCAGATGGCGTCGCATGTCGTCTTCAACGCTCGGCCGGGATGACCGGCAACCGCAGATGCGAGGCTCGCCCACGATCGTGATAGATGGTCTGGGCGGCCACGGCGCGCTGCGCGTCGGTACCTGGCGGATGTCCCGTGTTGAGGTTGCGGTCGTAGCGACCGAAGTTGCTGCTCGACACCTCGAGCCGCACGCGGTGCCCGGCAACGAACAGATGGCCGGTGGCGCACATGTCGATGACGAGCTCGCGGACCCGGTCCCCATCGCTCGCTGGAGTGCCATCGCTACCATTCAGACTGGCGACCCGCCGGACACCCTCCTGTACAAGCTGTGCCCAACCGTCGGGAAACACGTCGACCAGCGTCGCGGTGAAGTCGGTGTCGGGCGCAGACGACGAGACGTAGAGCGTCACCGACAGGGGGCCGACCACCTCGAGCTCGGCAGTGAGAGGCGGCGTGGAGTACACGAGCACGTCGGGGCGAACCTCGACCGGCCGGCGGTCGTCGAGCTGGCTCGCCAGATCCCAGAGACTGCGATCAAGCCAGTAGGCGACGGGAGCGTCCGGGTCGTAGAGGAACCGATCGGGGGCCTCGTCGGCGGGAGCCTCGCGGCTCAGTTCGCCGCCCTCCGTGGTCATGGCGCGTCCCCGGCTGTGCAGGTAGAAACTCGTGAACTCGGTGCCGGGCAGCGGCCATGAAGCGGCGTTACGCCAACGGTCGCCGCCAACGACGTACACGCGCACCGCGGGGTCGTGATCCACGCCGTTGCTGCGTGCCGCGCAGCCAGCGCTCGAAGAACCGTTCCACCCGGTCGAACGACCAGTGGTCGCGCCCCACCTCGATGCGCCCCACGCGACCGCTGCTCATGGGAGTGAGTGCGTGGTCGGTCGGTCCGATCACGAGCTGCTGCACTTGAGCGCCGTCGCCGTGACGCGCCGCGGCGGCCCGCCAGCCGCAAAGCGAGCCGTCGAGCAGAACGTCGTACCAGCCGCTCCAGTGGAGGCCCGGAACGGCGACATCCGCCCGTGAGAGGTCGCGCCGCTCCCAGAAGGCGTCCCTGCGAGGATGGCCGACGAACTCCTTGAAGGTTGGGCTGGGGGCGCCGGCGGCCTCGTCGGCGCTGGCGAGTGGCAAATGCCACGGGTCGAAGCGGAACGGGTTGCGCAGCCTCTGGGTGTCCATCTCATAGGCCCACTCGCCCACGGTCATGAGCGCAAAGGCGCCGCCGGGGTAGGCCGCCCGATAGAAGTCGGGAGCGGTGTCGCCCGGTGCCACGCAACGCAAGTTGGGATGTCCTGAAGCGGCCACCGCCCACTGCGTCAAGCCGTAGTAGGACTCGCCGACCATGCCGATGTGGCCGTCGCACCACGGCCGGGCAGCGATCCAGTCCAGCGTGTCCCAGCCGTCAGCGGCCTCGTTGACGAGGGGCTCCCATAGCCCTCCCGACCCGTACTTGCCGCGCACGTCCTGGACCACGCAGACGTAGCCCTTGCGTGCCCAGTAGGTCCCACGCGCGTGCATGAAGGGGTGGTCGTCCTTGCCGTAGGGCTGTCGGATGAGGACGGTGGGCAGGGGCTGCGCCGCGCTCGCCGGATGGAACACGTGTGCGGAAAGCAAGACACCGTCGCGCATCGGTACGCGCACATCGCGCTCGAGCCGCACGCCCGAGAAGCGATCGGGAGTGCGCGTCGGCGTGACGGCGCGCGGAATGACGAAGCGGCGCCGAAACGCCTGGCTCGCCCGCCGGCCCAGCCATCTCGGTCTCGGCCGCCACGCGACTCGCCGTCCGCCCAGACGGCGGGCTCGAGACCACGGCCGCGCTCTTCGGGGCAGTCGACACCGTCGTGCCCGTCAAATCGTCGGCGTGTCGGCCAGCAGCCTCTTGGTGTAGTCAGCCTGCGGGTTCCTGAGTACCTCGCCCACCAGCCCGAACTCGACGATGTTCCCCTCGCTCATCACGGCGACCTCCTGGGCGACGTTGCGCACCAGCGGCAGGTGGTGGGTAACGAAGATCATGCCGACGCCCGTCTCTTCGATCAGCTTCGCCAGAAGCTCGATGATGGTGGCCTGCACTGAGACGTCGAGCGATGAGGTCACTTCGTCGCAGATCAGCACCGACGGCTCCGCGGCCAGCGCCCGGGCGATCGCCACCCGCTGGCGCTCGCCGCCGCTCAACTGGTCGGGGTACTTGACAAGCAACGAGCCGTCGAGCGCAACCAGCTCGAGCGCCTCAGCCATGCGCTGTTCCATCTCGTCGCGCGAGAGCTTGAAGAACTGCTTCAGAGGCTGGCCCAGGATCTGGCCGATGGTCTTGCGCGGGTTGAGCGACCCATAGGGGCTCTGGAAGATGTACTGCAGGTGCTGGCGCGACTCCTTGGGCCGGGCCCGCGAGTCGCGTTCGAGCCGGCGGCCGTGAAAGAGGATCTCACCCTCGATCTTGCCGGGATGGATCCCTGCGATAGCGCGTGCCAATGTGGTCTTGCCACTGCCCGATTCGCCCACCAGGGCGATGCAGCGCCCGGCGCTAACCGTGGCATCGATGCCGTGCAGGATCTCATGGGTCCCGTAGAACACCTTGACGCCGCGCACGGTGATGAGCGCATCCTCGTCGGTGGCGCAAGTCGGCCCAGCGGCGATGCGTAGCGCCCGATCGCCGAACATTGGGCGCGAGCCCACCTCTTGCCATCGCCAGCAACGCACGCGGTGATCCTCCGCAGGTCCGTCGTAGGCAGGGAACTCCTGTCGGCACTTGTCGATGACATCGTCGCAACGGGCCGCGAAGAAGCACCCTTGCGGGCGATGTCCAGGGACAGGCGCCCGCCCGGGGATGCCGCGCAACGCATGCTCCCCCATGAGATCCGGGATCGCTTCGAGGAGCTTGCGAGTGTAGGGGTGACAGGCCGCCCCAAACAGCGCCTCCTTGGGACCGACCTCGACCAGACGGCCCGCGTACATCACGGCGATGCGGTCGGCGAGGTTGGCCACGACGGCGAGGTCGTGGGTGACGTACAGGGCTGCGACCTTGTAGGTCTTGGTCAGGTCTCTGACCGTGCGCAGCACGTGCGCCTGGGTCGTCACGTCGAGACCGGTCGTCGGCTCGTCGAGCACGATGAGGGCGGGGCGACAGGCGAAGGCCATGGCCAGCGCCACCCGCTGCTGCTGCCCGCCGGAGAGCTGATGCGGGTAGCGGCGCCGGAAGGCCCGGTCGGAAGGCAGCAGCACCTCGGCCATCATCTCCTGGAGGCGTTGCTCGCGATCGGCCGATGAGGCGCCGAAATCGTGAGCCTCGAGGATCTCGATGAGCTGTGTCTGAATGCGCAGGGCCGGGTTGAGCGACATCGACGGGTCCTGGGGCACGTACGAGATGAGCCCGCCGCGTACGCGGCGCAGCTCGGCCGGTTTGAGGGACAGGATGTCGCGCCCGTCGACCATGATCTTGCCGCCGCCGATGCGCGCGCCGTGGCGTTCGTGATCGAGCAGCGCCGTGGCCGCGGTCGTCTTGCCCGACGCCGACTCGCCGACGAGGCCGAGGACTTCACCCTTGCGGATCCAGAGCGTGACCTCATCGTCGATGTCGGCTCCTGACGGGTCGAGCTCGACGCGCAGTCCTTCGACCGTCAACACGATGTCGTTTTCGGCTGTCAGCATAGTGTCGCTCATTTCGCCCCCGTGTCCCGATCGATGCCGATCAGCGCGCGCGAGACCCCGTCGGTCATGAGGTTGGTGCCGATCGTCAGCAAGGCGATCAGGAAGACCGGCACAAACACTGCATACGGCTGCACCACCATCGCCATCTGGTTCTCATTGATCATGAGGCCCCAGTCCGCAGCGGGCGGCTGAATTCCGAAACCGAGGAAGCTCAGGGCGGCAATGAGGCCGATTGAGTAGGTGAGACGCAGGCCGAACTCGACGAGCAGCGGGCTCGTGATGTTCGGCAGGATCTCGCCGACGAGAATCTTGCGGCGCGGCACGCCGAGGGCCTCCGAAGCGCGCACGAAGTCGCGTCCGACGATCTCGAGCGTGGCGCCGCGAGCCACGCGTGCGATGCGGGGCGCGTGGGTCACGGCCACCGCCAGCACGATGAGCCACAGGGCGTTCCCCAGCAGCGCGACCAGCAGCAGGACGAAGACGATCGATGGAAAGGCGAGGAGCACGTCGAGCAGGCGCATGATGACGTCGTCGACGGCCGGTCGCGAGTAGCCCGCCAGCAGCCCCAGGGCGGTCCCTACGATCATCGCGAGCACCGTCGCCGCGACTGACAGACCGATCACGGTGCGACCGCCGCAGAGCACCCTGCTGAAGACGTCGTGGCCGATGTAGTCGGTCCCGAGCCAAGCCTTGGCCGAGGGCCCCGAATAGTCGGCGGCGATGCCGGTAGCAAAGGGCGAGTGCGGCGAGACGTACGGCCCGATGAACGCCAGAGCGACGATGGCCAGAACAATCGCGAGACCCACCTTGGTGCGCCCGAACCTGAGCGAACCGACGATGATGTCGAGCCACTCGCGGCGCCGGTGGACACCGCCGGGCCGCGGCTCGGGCAGAAGCTCGTCCGCGCCCGGGATGATCTCCTGGGCGTCCTGGGGGATGACGCTCATCGCAGGCCCGTCCTCAGTCGGGGGCTCACGAGGATGGTGAGGATGTCGGCGGTCAGGTTGGCCAGGACGTAGATGCCGGCGATCAGCAGCGCGATCGCCTGCACGACCGGCAGGTCGCGGTTCTTCACGGCATCGATGAAGGCCGAGCCGATGCCCGGGTAGTTGAACACGTACTCGACGACCACGACGCCGCCCGCCAGCCAGGCGAGCTGCAGAGCCGACACCTGGATCGCCGGGATCACCGCGTTGGGCAGGGCGTGACGCGACATGACGGTGTGCTCCGGCATGCCCTTCAGGCGCGCCATCTGCACGTAGTCGCTCTCAAGCACCTCGATCATCGAGGCGCGCAGGATGCGGCTGATGTAGGGGGCGACCGCCAGGACCAGGGTGAGGACGGGCAGGATGAGCAGGTTCAGCTGGCTCCAGACCGAGACGCTCGGGTCGATCCTCGAGACCGCCGGCATGAAGTGCATGATCGTGGTCGCGAAGACGAAGATGAGCAGCATCGCGATGACGAACTCGGGCAGGGCCGCAAGGGCGAGGGAGCCTACCGAGGTCGTGATATCGAACACAGAGTCCCGCCATAGGGCGGCGAGCGCACCGATAAGCAGCGAGACGGGGATGCTGATGAGAGCCGCGAGCAAGACGAGCAGCGCGGAGTTCGCGACACGCGCCCTGATCAGCGTAGTCACGGGCTCCCCAGAGGCGGTCGAGGTCCCAAGGTGACCGGTCACGATCCCTTTCAGCCAGATCCCGTATTGCTCGTAGCGCGGTCTGTTCAAGTGAAGCTGCAGACGCAGCGCTTCGTACATGGCTTTGTCGGCCGCCTGCTTGCCGAGGATCGCCCTGGCGGGGTCGCCGGGCAGGGCCTGGGTGGCGCCGAACACAACGACCGACACAAGGAACAGGGTCAGGATGCCCAAGCCCAGCCGGCGAAGGATGAGTTTCAACAGCGGTGGCACGCCACTCCCTTCTCTCACGGACCGCGCAGGTGTCCCGGCCTCGCGGCCGGGACACCTGCGCCCGAGCCTCTCGCGTGGGTTCGATCAGATGAAGTAGAACTTGTTGAAATGGAAGCTCGAGATCGGTTCGCCACCCTTGTCGGGCACGACCCCGCCGAGCTTGGCGCTGTAGGCGTCGGTCTGGTCGTTGAAGGCCCAGATGATGAGCCCGCCCTGGTTGTACTCGATTGTCTGTGCCTCTCCGATGAGCTGGTCGCGCTTGGTCTTGTCGGTCGTCTTGAACGCCTCCTGCACGATCTTGAGCCAGGCGGCGTTCTTCCAGTGCGTCTCGTTGAACGGCGCCGTCGGCAGCGTGCCCTGCGCCGTCTGCGCCAGGTAGTTGCGCGTGTACCAGAAGTCCTGCGCGAACGCCCAGGTCAGGTACTGGTTGCCGTAGAAGATGCTCGGGTCGACCTTGTTGACCTTGACCGTGACGCCAGCGCCCTTGGCCTGCTGGGCGAAGACCTGGGCGGCGGCCACGGCGGAACCGCCCACCGCATCGGAGGTCGTCAGGGTGACCGCCAGGTTGTTGTCGTAGCCGGCCGCCTTGAGCAGCGACTTGGCCTGAGCGAGATCCTGCTCATGTTGCGGGAGGTTGGTCGGCGTGCCCGCATCGAACGGCGCGTACATGTCGTTGCCGACCCAGCCGTAGCCGCCGTAGGCCTGGTTGATCATCGCCTGGCGGTCGACCATGAGCCGGAAGGCCTGCCGCACGCGCACGTCGTTGAAGGGCTTCACGTCGATGCGCATGGTGAACGGCTGCCAGGCGCCGGTGTGAGCGTCCAGCACCTTCAAGCCCTGGCTCTGCACGATCTTGACCTGCGAGCTCGGCAGGTCGGAGATAGCGTCGACGCTCCCGCCCAGAAGCGCGTTGACCCGCGCCGTCGGATCGGCGAACTCGATGATGGTGAGCTTGTCGACGTGCGGCTTCTCGCCCCAGTAGGCGGTGTTGGGCGCAAAAACGATCTGCTGCCCTGGCGAGAAGCTCGTCAACTTGAACGGACCGGTGCCGATCGGCGCCTTTGGGTTGAAGCCGATGGGCACGATGGTGTTCCCATAGACGGCCAAGGCCTCGTCGAAGACCGAGTTCGGCGAGTCGAGATTGAACTGCACCGTGTTCGCGTCGATCTTCTGGATGCCGCTGGCCTTGAGCGCCGAGAGCTGTGTGGCGCCCATCTTCGGGTTCTTCGGGTCGATGATGCGTTTGTAGCTGTAGACGACGTCGTCGGCGGACATCGGCGTACCGTCGTGGAACACCACGCCCTGGCGCAGTTTGACGGTCCACACGGTGGCGTCGGCGTTGGGAGAGACCTCTTCGGCCAGGAGGTTGACCAGCTTGTAGTTCTGGTCCCAGCCGAGCAGGGCGTCGTAGAGCTGGAACGTGATCGCGATCTCGGGCTCGGTCGTTGCGAGCTGGCCGTCGAGGGTCTCGGCGGCGGAGCCGCCGACGATGCCGACGCGCAGGCTGCCGCCCTGCTTTGGAGCGCTCGACGCGCTGGCGGAAGAGCTCGAGCTCGAGCTCGAGCTGCTGCCGCAGGCGGCGAGCAAAGAGGCGAGGCTCACGCCGGCGCCCGCCACCAGCGCGCCCTTGAGAACGTCGCGACGCGTGTACTGGGCGTTCAAGATATCGAGCGGGAACGGACGGTCTTCGGCTTCCATGCGCACTCCCCCTATCCGGCTTGACATTGCCGCTGAGAGCCGACGGCCGCAACATCAACGTCGGGATAGGCGGGCGGGAGAACCTCCCGATCACCGATGTCGCGAGCCTGTCGGTCCCAGTGCCCAGGCCCTCCGGGCCCGGAAAACCCATGACCAGATGCGGAGTTATCCACCTGGGTGGTTTCCGCATATGCGCCGGATGTTATCAGGGTCTTGTCCTTTGTCAATAGTGTCCAAGAAATCTGTGCTTCCCCCGCCGCGATGGCACGCAGGTCGCCGGACGGCGTTGCCGCGCGCCGCGCCGGCCGCTAGGCTTCCGGCATGATCGCCGACCGGCTCCGCGTCCTGATCGTCGCCAACATGTATCCGTCGTCCGCCCGCCCGTCCTTCGGCGTGTTCGTGGCCGACCAGGTGGCCGCCCTGCGCGCCACCGGCGAGGTCGAGGTCGAGGTCTTTCACTGGGACGCCCGCCGCCGGCCCTGGCGCTACGCCCTCGCCGCGCTCGAGCTCGCCCTGACCACGGTCGACGCCGACATCGTGCACGCCCACTACGGCCTGTCCGGCCTGGTCGCGCTGGCGGCGCCGCGGGGCCTGCCGCTGGTGCTCACGGTCCATGGGCGCGACTGTCACCACCCCGTCGTGAAGCGCCTTACCGGGCTCGTCGCGCGCCGCGCCGCGGCCGTGGTGGCCGTCTCCGATGAGCTCGCCCGGCAGTGCCCGTTCCCGGTCGCCGCGGTCATCCCGCCGGGGGTCGACCTCGAGCAGTTCCGGCCCCTCCCCCGCCACGAGGCCCGCACCCGTCTGGGGCTCGACGCCGACGGCGGCCGCCGCCTGGTCGTCTTTCCGGCCGACCCGCAACGCCCCGAAAAGCGCTTCGCCGACGCCCTCGCCCTCGTCGATCGCCTCGCGGCCGGTGGGACCGACGTGGAGCTGCGGCCGGTCTACGGACGTCCGCGCGCCGAGATGCCGCTGTGGCTGAACGCCGCCGACGTCGTGCTGATCACGTCGGAGCGCGAGGGCTACGGGCTCGCCTGCGTCGAGGCGCTGGCCTGCGACGTGCCCGTGCTCTCCACGCCGGTCGGGGTGGCGCCGACGCTGCTCGCCGGGCTCGAGGGGTGTCTGTGCGCGCCCTTCGACGCCGAGCTCTGGGGGGTGCGCCTGGCGGCCGTGCTGGCGGCCGGCGAGCCCCGGGTAGCCGGACGCGCCGTCGCGGAGACTCAGAGTCTCCCCGAAACGGCGCGCCTGACGCTGGAGCTCTACCGGAAGCTCAGACGCGCGTGACCCTGTAGCCGGCGACCTGATCGTCGGCGGCCAGGATGCCCGCGAGCTCGCCCTCGTGCGTCACCGGCGCGTGCAGCCTGTACTCCTCGCCGCCGATGTTCACGACCTGGCCGGGCCGGGCCGCGAACGGCAGGCAGATGCGAGGGGCGATGCCGCGCTTGCGAACGTCCTGGAGGGCTGACCGGAAGGCTGCATACTCGATGTGGCCATTCGTCGTCACATCTCGGGTATCGGACGCCCTTCGCGTTCCCTTGATGGGCTTCGGCCAGGCTCCGTTCGCAGCCCTGACGACGGAAGTTGCCCGGCGACGCAGGAGGCCATCCGCCTCTAGCAGATGCGCGGCAAGAGCTCGCCCACGGGCATGTCGACCACGCGGCGCGTGCCGTAGGCCGTGCGCAACGCGACGCGGCCGGGGTGCTCCCTGCCGAGCGTGCCGATGCGCGTTGCGCGGGCGCCCTCCGGGCGCCCGCGCAACGCGGCCAGCACCGCGTCGGCCCCTGCGGGCGCGACCGCGAGCACCATCTTGCCCTCGTTGGCCAGGGCCAGCGGGTCGTAGCCCAGCAGGTCGCAGGCCGAGCGCACGGCCGCTGAGACCGGCAGCGACTCCTCGTCGATGTCGATCCCAAGGGTCGTCTCCTCGGCGAGCTCGGCCAGCACCGTGGCGAGGCCGCCGCGGGTGGGATCGCGCAGGAAGTGCACGGCCGCCCCGCCGGCGGCGAGGGCCGCCTCGACGAGACCCCAGAGCGGCGCGCAGTCGCTGCGCACGTCGAGCGTGAAGTTGAAGTCGCCGCGGGCCGCCAGCACCGCGAGGGCGTGGTCGCCCAGCGTGCCCGAGAGGAGCAGCACGTCGCCCGGCGCGGCGGCGGCGGCCGAGACCTCGTGGTCGACCGTGATCTCGCCCACGCCGGTCGTCGTGATGAAGAGACCGTCGGCGGCGCCGCGCTGCACTACCTTGGTGTCGCCGGTGACGATCGCCACCGGCGACTCGGCCGCGGTGGCGGCCATGCTGGCGCAGATCTCCTGCAGCCGGGCGATCTCGAAGCCCTCTTCGATGACGAAGGCGGCGGCGAGGCCGAGCGGCCGCGCCGCCGCCGTCGCCAAGTCGTTGACGGTGCCGGCGACCGCGAGGCGGCCGATGTCGCCGCCGGCAAAGACGAGGGGCTGCACGACGTGGGCGTCGGTGGTGAGGGCGATGCGCCCCGCCGAGACGAGGGTGGCGGCGTCGTCCAAGCGCGCGAGCACCGGGTTGTCGAAGTGGGCCAGGAACACGTCGCGCACGAGGTCGCGGTAGAGCCGGCCGCCGCTGCCGTGTCCGAGCAGGATGCGCGGCTGCCCAGCCCCGGAGCCGTCCGTGGCGCTCCGCGCGTCCTCAGGCATCGGCGCCGGCCGGCATGTCGATCGCCCGGTAGCGGAAGTGGGCCGCGCACGAACCCTCGCTCGAGACCATGCAGGCCCCGACCGGCGTCTCGGGCGTACAGCGGCGGCCGAACAGCGGGCAGTCGGGCGGGTCGATGAGGCCGCGCAGCACCTCGCCACAGCGACAGCCTGCCGGCTCCTCGGGCGCGCCCGCATCGACCGCGAAGCGCTCCTCGGCGGCGAAGGCGCGAAACTCGTCGCTCAGGCGCAGGCCCGACCCGGGGATGGCGCCCAAGCCGCGCCACACGGCGTCGCAGGGCTCGAACACCCGGGCGATGACCTCCTGGGCCACGCGGTTGCCGGCGGCGGTGACGGCGCGCCGGTAGCCGATCTCGATCGCGGGCCGCTGCTGGCGAGCCAGCATGAGCAGCGCCTCGAGGACGTCGTCGGCCTCGAAACCGGCCACCACGCCGCCGATGCCGTACTCGGAGGCCAGGAACCGGTAGCAGTCGCTGCCGGTCACCACGCTCACGTGACCGGGCAGGATGAAGCCGTCGATGCGCGACTCGCCCGAGTCGAGCAACGCGCGCAGGGCGCCCGGCATCGTCTTGTGCAGGCTGAGGACGGAGAAGTTGGCCAGTCCGCGCTCGCGAGCCAGCAGGAGCGCGCCGGCCACGGTCGGCGCCGTCGTCTCGAAGCCGATGCCGACGAGCACGAACTGGCGCTCGGGCGCGGCGGCGGCGAGCTCGACGGCGTCGGCCGGCGAGTAGACGACGCGCACGTCGGCCCCGGCGGCGCGCTCGCGAGCGAGGCTGCTGTGCGAGCTCGGCACGCGCACGAGGTCGCCGAAGGTGGCGATGGTGACGCCCGGCAGGCGCGACAGGGCGACGACCACGTCGAGGTCGCCGACGGCGGTCACGCACACCGGACAGCCCGGACCCGAGACCAGGCGCATGCCCGGCGGCAGCAGGTCGCGCAAGCCAAAGCGCGAGACGGCCATGGTGTGGGTGCCGCAGACCTCCATGTACGTGCGATCGACGTGGGCCATGTCAGCCAGAGCCGACGCCAATCGCGCGACGCGACCGGCGTCGGGCGAGCCTGAGGGCGGCGTCATGAGCTCGCCGGCGACGTCATGGGCTTGCGGCGAGACATCGTGAGCGTGCGAGCGGCGACATGATCGGGGGCGCTGTCCGGGCGCTCTAGATTGAGGGGTCGTGCGGCCGCCCGGCGTCGGGCCCGGCGGACGGCCCGGCCTCGTCGTCGGCGGCCATGGCGGCGATCTCCTCGAAGAGCGCGAGGCGCTCGGCGGCGTCGTCGGATTGAAGCACGGCGATGGCAAAGCCGGCGTGCACGAGCACGAAGTCGCCGACCCGGGCCTCGGGCACGAGCATGAGGCTGGTCTTCTGGACCAGGCCGTCGGCTTCGATCGTGGCCGCGGCCCCGTCGGTGGCGGTGATGCGCATGGGAATGGCCAAGCACATGGGGTCAAAGCTCCAGCGGGTCGGGTGAGACGTCGAGCAAGCCGCGTCTGCGCAACACAGTATAGCCCGCGACAACGGCCTGCCCAAACGAGAGTCCGCCGTCGTTGGCCGGCAGGAGGGCGTGCGTCAGCACGATGAAGCCGTCGGCGGCCAGGGCGTCTTCGCAGAGATCGGTGAGCAGACGGTTCTGAAAGACGCCGCCCGACAGGGCGACGGTCGCAAGGCCGGCCTCGCGCCGCGCGGCCCGGCAGGCTTCGAGGGCGATCGCCGCCAGCGTGGCGTGCAGGCGCGAGCCGATCGCGGCGGGCCCGGCGTGGGCTTCGAGGTCGGCGAGGACTCCGTCGAAGAGCGCGGCGAGCCGCACGACGTGCGGCTCGCCGCGCCCCCCGCCGGCTATCTCAAAACCGTACGGCGCCGCGCCGGCCGTCGAGATCATCTCGAGCTCGATGGCGGCCTGGGCTTCGTAGGTCACGGCCTCGCGCACGCCGGCCAGGGCGGCGACGGCGTCGAACAGGCGGCCGGCGCTCGAGGTGAGCGGCGCGTTCAGGCCGGACTCGACCTGGGCCGACACGGCCGCGAGCTCGGCGTCGCCCACGGCAAAGCCCGCCCCGCGGGCGCGCTCGACGCCCTCGGGGCCGAGCAGCGAGAGCAGCCAGCCGGCGGCGGTGCGCACCGGCCTGGTGATAGCGAGCGCCCCACCGGGCAGCGGCAGGTACTCGAGGTGGGCGAAGCGCCGGGAGCGTTCGAGATCGCAGAGCAGGACCTCGCCGCCCCACAGGGCGCCGTCGTCGCCGAAGCCGAGGCCGTCCAGGCTTACGCCGATGGCCGGCCCGCCCTGCCCGTTCTCGGCGAGGCAGGAGGCGATGTGGGCATGGTGGTGCTGCACGGGGACGGCCTCGACCGGCGCTCCGAGAGGGTGCCCGGCCACGGCCTCGAGCGGCGCCCCGCCCGAGTGCCCCGCGACGGCCCCGGGCGGCGTCGCCGCGGGCCGTCCGCTCGCCCGCGCCAGGGCGTACTTGCTCGCCAGGTACTCGGGGTGCGGATCGTACGCGATGAGTTCGGGCGTGAGCCGAAAGAGGCGCTCGTAGAGGGCGACGCTCGCCTCGAAGTGCTCGAGCGTCTCGAGGTTCTCGAGGTCGCCGATGTGCTGCGACAGAAAGGCGTTGCGGTCGCGCGTCAGGCAGAACGTGTTCTTGAGCTCGGCGCCGCAGGCCAGCACCTGGGGCAGCTCGCGCGGCAGCTCGAGCGGGAACGGCGCGTAGCCCCGCGAGCGCCTGACGAGCCGGGGACGCTCGCGCCGCACGATGGCCACCGAGTCGTCGTAGCGGGCCGCGATGTCGCGGTCGTGGACCAGGTGGTAGTCGGGGATGCCGGCGAGACGCCCGATCTCGGCGAGATCGGCCACGATCGGCTCCTCGGCGAGGTTGCCGCTCGTCATGACGAGCGGCCGGCCGGCGGCCTCGAGCAGCAGGATGTGGAGCGGCGTGTAGGGCAGCATGACGCCAAGGTAGCGCTGGCGCACCGCGACCTCGGGGCTGATCTCGCCGGCCGCCGCGATCGCGGCCGGAGCCGGTCCCGGCCCGATCGCGCCGGCCAGCTCGGGGCCGGGTGCGAAGCCCTCTCCGAGCCCCCGCCACTCGACCAGCACAATCGGATGCTCGACCGAGGCGAGCAGCGTCCGCTCGGCGGGCGTCGGGCGGCAGTGGGCGGCGACCTGGTCGAGATCGCGGAACATCACGGCGAGCGGCTTGTGGGGACGGCGCTTGCGTTCCTTGAGGCGCCGCACCGCCGCCTCGTCGCCGGCGTCGCAGGCCAGGTGGAACCCACCGAGACCCTTGACCGCCACGATCGCCCCCGAGCACAGCAGCCGGGCCGCACGGGCGACGGGCTCGTACCCACCGCTCGCCAGCACGGCGCCGGCCGCGGCCTCGGCGCCGCCGGCCACCGCGGGGCCGCCGGCCGTACCCCGCGGCGCCGAAGGCCGCGCCGATCCGCCGCTTGAGGTGCCGCTGGAGGCGTCCGCCCTTGCGTCGATCAGGGTCACCTGGGGCCCGCAGACCGGACAGGCGTTGGGCTCGGCGTGGAAGCGCCGGTCGCCCGGGTCGGTGTACTCCTTGCGACAGGCCGGACACATCGGGAACACCCGCATGGTGGTGCGCTCCCGGTCGTAGGGCAGGTCGTCGATGATGGTGAAGCGCGGCCCGCAGTTGGTGCAGTTGGTGAAGGGGTAGCGGTAGCGGCGGTCGGACGGCTCGAGAAGCTCTCGGCGGCAGTCGTCGCAGGTGGCGATGTCAGGCGAGACGAGCTGGTAGGCGGCGGGATCGGCGGCGCTTTCGAGGATGGCGAAACCGGTCGCGCCCTCGGCGGCGGCCGGTTCGTCGTCGAGCGCCGCGATGAAGGCGCGTGGCGGCGTTTCGCGCGGCAGAGCCGTGCGAAACGCCGCCACGCGCCCGGCCTCGCCCTCGACCTGGATCTCGACCCCGGCCGAGGTGTTGCGCACCCAGCCGCTCACGCCGCAGCGCCGCGCCAGGTTGTAGACGAACGGACGAAAGCCGACCCCCTGCACCACGCCGCGCACGCGCAGGCGGCGCGCCGTCGGGCGACCCCGCTCACCCTCCCCCCGCGCCGCGGGCGTCAGATCGGGCATCGGAACTGGTGGTCCTCCTCGAAGCGCAGTCCGCGGCAGCCGGTGCAGCGCAGGGTGTAGGTGAAGCCGACCGGCACGTCGTGGGCCTCGCAGAAGTCGATCTGCGCGGCCAGGACCTCGAACTCCTCGTCGTCGCAGACGGCGCACGGCGTGAGGACCTCTTCGCCGAGTCGGTAGCTCTGCCGCAACCGGGCCATCGCTTCGCGCTCGCCGGGGTGAAAGGCGAGATCGGCTTCGAGCTCGGCGCCCGAGGGCCCGGCCGCAGGATGTTCGCCCACGGCGAGCTGACCGGGCAGGTAGGCGATCCGGTAACCGAGCTGGCGCAGGCGACGCTGGAACCGGCAGCCGTCGGCGCAGCGGTCGCCCTGGAGCTCGCTCAGGTGCTGGCGCAGCACCGGCTGGGTGACGGCGAAGGCGCGCAGGTCGACGCGATCGACGTCTTCGGGCAGACGCACCTTGGGCGGCCGGCCGCGGCGTCGCGGCTCGTCGTCGAGCACGAGCCCCAGCATGCCGATGTCGGGGTCGGCCCGCAGGGCGCCGACCACGGCGTCGAGCCAGCCGGGCGCGAAGGCGAGATCGTCCTGCACACGCACGAGGATCTCGCCGCCGGACATCTGGAAGGCCGTGTCGATGCCGCAGTGGGCCATCTCGCGTTCGGAGGCCTCGAGGGCGATGGCCGACACGTCGCCGCTCAGGTAGTGACGCGTGATGTAGGCGACGACGTCGTCGGCGTGCTGAGCGGCCAGAACGACGACTTCGACGCCGTCTCCCGCGGTATCGTGCAGACGGTGCAGCGTGGCGCGCAGCGCGCCCACGCCGTGGGTCGACACGACGGCGACGCTAACCGTGGCGCGCGCTTCGTCGACGCCGGCCTGGCGGCTGCCGGACAGGACGCTCACGACGCTATCGCCAGGCCGGCCGGGCAGGCGCCCGTGGCGAGCTCGTCGCCGATCAGCTCGACGAGCCGCTCGGCGGCGGCGGCCACCGGCGCGGACAGTTGCTCCCCGAAAGTCTCGACGTCGAGCGCCTCGGCAGTGTAGACGACGACCTCGGCCGGCATCGGCAGGCCGAGCTGGTGGCCGAGCTCGAGGACGGTGCCCAGGTGGATGCTGTGAGCCGAGCCGTAGCGGTGCCCGCCGCGGAACTCGTCGGCGTCGACGCGTTTGATCTCGCCCGGCGTGCCGCCGCTTTGCAGCGCGTCGATAATGATGACCTTCGTGAAGCCCCGCACGAGTTCGAGCAGGCGCAGGCCGCCGACTTCGCTTTCGGCGACCTCCGCGTCCTGCGGCATGGGGAGCTCCCGAAGCCGGCGGGCTACGACCAGGCCGAGCCCGTCGTCGGAGAGGATCGGGTTCCCCATGCCGAGGACGAGGGTGCTCATCGTTCTACATGTTCCTCTTGGCTGTCGCGACGACGTCGTGGCTCGTCTCGTTGCGGACGGTGATCTCGAGCGGCATCTCGCCGGGCAGCGTGTGTGTGGCGCAGCCGAAGCACGGATCGTAGGCGCGGAAGGCCATCTCGATCATGTTGAGCGTGCCCTCTTTGATCTCCTTGCCGCCCGTCAGCAGGCCCTCGGCCGCCTTCTTGAGCGACATCGAGATGGCGGCGTTGTTGTTGGTCGTGCCGACGATCAGGTTGACGGCCGTGACCATGCCCTTGTCGTCGGTCTTGTAGTGGTGGTAGAGCGTGCCGCGCGGCGCTTCGACCACGCCGACGCCCTCGCCGACGATGCCGGTGGGGATGTTGCGCACGTCGGTGCTCACGATATCGGGGTCGGTGGCCAGCTCGTGGGCCCGCTCGGCCGCGTAGAGCAGCTCGACCAAGCGCGCCCAGTGGGTCGCCAGGGTAGCGTGCACCGGCTTGCCGCCGAGGGTCTCGTAGAAGCGCTCGTACTCGGCCTGGGCGAGCGGCGTGGCCATGCCGTCGGAGGCGTTCAGGCGGCTGAGCGGCGAGGCGCGGTAGACGCCCGAGCCCTTGCCGTCGACGAAGCCCTTCCAGCCCACCGACTTGAGGTACGGGTAGACGAGGTAGCTGTAGGGCTCGACGTGCTCGGCCAGGTGGGCCAGGTAGTCCTTGCCCTCGAACTTCTCGAGCTCGGTCCCGTCGGGGCCGACGACGCGCACCTTGCCGTCGTAGAAGTTGACCTTGTTGTTCTCGTCGACGAGACCCATGTAGTAGGTCTCGTGGGTGAAGGCGTCGCTCTTGATGAGGTCGACGTAGTCGTTGTTGCCCAGCACCACGTCGTTGAACAGGCCCATAGTGAACTTGGCGAACTCGACCTGCTCGGTCGTGATCTGCACCATGCGGTCGCGCTGCTCGGCCGTGATCGCCTGGCTGACGCCGCCCGGCAGGCCCATGACCGGGTGGATCTGCTTGCCGCCGATCATGCTGATCAGCTCGGCGGCGTCGGCCCGCAGCTTGATCACGGCGCCGCCGATCTCGAGACCGACCTTGTTGATGACGCCCAGGATGTTGCGCTTCGCGGGGTCGGACTCGGGGCCCATGATGAAGTCGGGGCCGGCGAGGATGTAGAAGTGGGTGGTGTGGTCGGTGACGTAGAAGGCGTTGTAGAGCAGCTCGCGCAGCTTGCGCCCGGTGGGCGCCACCTCGACCCCGAAGACCTGGTCGATGGCCTTGGTGGCGGCCATGTGGTGGGCTTCGGGGCAGACGCCGCAGATGCGCGGCGTGATGCGGGCCAGCTCTTCGACCGGCCGCCCCAGGCAGAAGCGCTCGAAGCCGCGCAGCTCGGGGATCTGGAAGTAGACGTTCTGCACCTTGTTGTCGTCGTCGACGAAGATCTCGATCTTGCCGTGACCTTCGAGGCGGGTGATGGGATCGACGCTTATCTTCTTCATCAGACTCTCGCCCTCCTGAGCAGCGAGCTGGCGAGACCGAAGCGGTAGAACGTGCCTACCGGATCGGGCACGGTGGCCGCGATACGGGCGATCTCGTCGGGATCGGGTGCGTCGACGATCGAGGCCAGCGTGCTGAGCATCTTGGCGCCCTGGTCGACCACGCCCTCGGGCGGACCGTAGCAGCCGCGGCACGGCATGCCGACGCTGGTGCAGCGCGAGCCGCAGCCGGCGGCGGTCGCCGGGCCCATGCAGATCAGGCCCTGCTCGAGGAGGCACTTCTCGGGATCGGGGATGAACTCCCAGATGCGCTTGAAGCCGGCGATCTTCTTTTCGTCCTTGACGCGCTCGCATTCGTCGCAGCACGACTTGGGCGCGACGCCGATGGTCGCTCCCTTGGCCGGCAGCGCACCCTCGCCCTTGAGGGCGGCGGTGACGACGTCGAGCACGCCCGCGATCTGGTGGGCTTCGGGCGGGCAGCCCGGCATGAAGTAGTCGACGTCGACGGTCTGGTCGAGCGTCTTGACGGTGTCGTACAGGTGCGGCAGGTCGAGCTCGCCCTCGGGCACCGTGAAGTGCTCCTGCGGGTAGACCTTGTCGGGGTTGTCGAGCGACGGGTTCTGCGTGTAGACGAGGTCCTTGATCTCCTGGGCGCTCGAGACGTTGGCGAGGCCGGGGATGCCGCCCATGGTGGCGCAGGCGCCGAACGCGACCAGCACCTTGCTCTTGGCCCGCAGCACGTTGGCGATGTGCTCGTTCTCGGAGTTGCGGACGCAGCCGTTGAACAGGCAGACGTCGATGTAGCCGTCGTCGTAGGCCTCGAGGTCCTTGTACTTGAAGTCGGCCGCGGCCGGCCAGAAGACGACGTCGTAGTTCTGGTCGACCTCGATGATCTTGTCCTTGATCTCGAGCAGGGCGATCTCGCAGCCGCCGCAGCTGCCCGCCCAGTACATGGCGAACTTGAACTTGCTCATGCGGTCACCGCCTCCGGGGCCACTGCGGCGGCCTCGTCTTTGAACTGTTCGCTCCAGCCCAGCGGGCCGAGCGCCCGGATCTCCTCGGTGAACTCGGAGACGACGCGGGCGAACTTGTCGCCTTCGGCCGCCGAGACCCACTCGAGCCGCACGCGGCCGTGCTCGAGGCCGAGCTGCTCGAGCAGCTTCTCCATGAGCGGGTAGCGACCCGCCGTGCGGTAGTTGCCGTTGATGTAGTGGCAGTCGCCGGGGTGGCAGCCGGCGATGATCACGCCGTCGGCGCCCTCGGCGAAGGCCTTCATGATGTGCGTGGGATCGACGCGCCCGGAGCAGTTGGTCTTGATGGGCACCATGTTCGGCGGGTACTTGAGGCGTGCCGTGCCGGCCAGATCGGCGCCGTTGTAGCTGCACCAACGGCACAGGAACCCGATCAGCCGTGGTTCGAATCCGTTGTCACTCACTGTCGTCTCCTTACGGTCGCGCCCGCCTAGACGGCGAGCGCCCCTTCGATCTCGGCGAAGATCTGCGTGTCGAGGTAGCCTCGCTGCTGCGGCACGTTGGAGCCGCAGGCCGAAACGCACACGCCACAGCCCTTGCAGGCCGCCTCGATCACCTCGGCTGCGTCCTTCTCTTCGTTGTACTGGATGGCGTTGTGCGGGCACAGACCCACACAGATGTGGCAGCCCGAGCACTTCTCGGGATCGATGTAGGAGATGGTCGGTTCGACCTTGACGGTGTCGTTGTCGACCAGGCCCAGCACGCCGGCCGCCGCGGCGCCCGCCTGGGCGACCGTGTCGGGGATGTCCTTGGGGTACTGGCAGCAGCCGGCGATGAAGATGCCGTCGGTGACCGTGGCGACCGGCTCGAGCTTGGGATGGCGCTCGAGGTAGAAGCCGTTGGAGCTGCAGCCGAAGCCGAAGACCTGCGAGACCTCTTTGGCGTCGTGGGCCGGCGAGAGCCCGGCCGAGAGGATCACCATGTCGGCCGGGATGCGCCTTACTATGCCCAGCAGCGTGTCTTCGGTCTTGACCACGAGACGCCCCTCTTCGTCGGGCGAGAGGGCGACGTCGGTGACTTCGGCGGCGCGGCCGCGGACGAAGTTGACGCCCTCGACCATGAGCCGCTTGTAGAACTCCTCGTAGTTCTTGCCGTAGCAGCGCATGTCGATGTAGAGCTCGTACACCTCGGTCTCGGGCAGGTGCTCCTTGATCAGGTGCGAGAACTTGAGCGAGTACATGCAGCACACGCGCGAGCAGAACTCCTGGTAGTTCTCGTCGCGGCTGCCGACGCAGTGGAGGATGGCGACCGACTTGGGCGCCTCGCCGTTCTTGCAGACGATGTGGCCGCCGGTCGGGCCCGAGGCGTTGGAGATGCGCTCGAACTCGAGGCTCGTGATCACGTTGTCGAGGCGGCCGTAGCCGTAGCGCGACTCCTGCCTTGCGTCCCACAGCTCGAAGCCGGTGGCCATGACGATGGCGCCGACGTCGAGCTCGACGACTTCGTCCTTCTGCTCGAAGTCGATGGCGCCCGGGCCGCAGGCCGGCACGCAGGACTGCTGCTTGCACTTGCCCTTGGAGAGCGTGAGGCACTTGGCCGGGTCGATCGTGGCGCGCAACGGCACCGCCTGCGGGAACGGGATGTAGATGGCGCTACGGAAGCCGAGGCCCTGGTCGAACTCGCTCTTGACCTTGCGCACGACGCAGGCCTCCTGGCAGGCGCCGCAGCCCGTGCAGGTGTCGGTGTTGACGTAGCGCGCCTTCTTGCGGACCTTGACCGTGAAGTTGCCGACGTAGCCTTCGACGTGCTCGACCTCGGAGTAGGCCATGAGGGTGATGTTGGGGTCCTTGCCGAGGGCCGACATCTTGGGAGTCAGGATGCAGGCGGCGCAGTCTAGCGTGGGGAAGGTCTTGTCGAACATGGCCATGTGGCCGCCGATCGAGGGATTGCGCTCGACCAGCGTGACGTGCTTGCCGGTAGCCGACAGCTTGAGGGCCGCCTCGATGCCGGCGATGCCGCCGCCCACGACCAGGACGTCGTGGTTGACCGGCACCTCGATGGGCTCGAGCGACTCGTTCAACGGCAGACGATGGATCTGCGCGCTCAAGATGCGCTTGGCCTTGGCCGTGGCGGCCGTCGGGTCGATGGTCACCCACGAGCAGTGCTCGCGGATGTTGGCCATCTGCAGCAGGTACGGGTTGAGGCCACCGTCTGAGGCCGCCTTGCGGAAGGTCGGCTCGTGCATGGTCGGCGAGCAGGCCGCCACGACCGCGCGCGTGATGCCGAGCTCCTTGATGTCGTTCTTGATGAGGTCCTGGCCGGGGTCGGAGCACATGTACTTGTACTCGCGCGCGACGGCCACGTTGGGCTGCGTGGCGGCCCACTCGGTGACCTCGTCGACGTTCACCTTGCCGGCGATGTTGGTGCCGCAGTGGCAGATGTAGACGCCGATCTTCTCTTCAGCCATCGTCATCTCCTCCTCGCCGCTCACGCCGGGATCGCCGCGAGCACGTCGTCGCAGGAGACGATCTGCAAGTCGATGGCGAGCTTCTTGGGTTCGACGCCGAACGCAAGGCCGGCGAGCTGGGTGAAGTACATGACCGGGATCTTGAAGTCGGTGCCGAAGGCGGCGTTGACCCGGGGCTGGTAGGCCTCGAGGTTCATCTCGCACAGCGGACAGGCCGCGATCATGACGTCGGCGCCCTTGTCGGCGGCCGTCTTTAACAGCTCGTGGCACATGCGCAGGGCGGCGTCTTCTTTGGTCATCATCATCATGCCGCCGCAGCACTTGACCTTGGAGGGGTAGTCGACGACCTCGGCGCCCAGGGCCTTGAAGAAGGCGTCCATGGTGGTCGGGAACTCGGGATCGTCGAAGGTGCCCATGGGCCGCGAGAACTGGCAGCCGTAGTAGGGCGCCACCTTGATGCCCGTGAGGCGCCGGGTGACCTTGCCGGCGATGGTGTCGAGCCCGATGTCGTTCACCAGCACGTCCATGATGTGGCGTACGCGCTTGGTGCCGTCGTAGCTGCGGCCAACGGCGCCCAGGGCGCCGTTGACGGCCTTGAAGACCTCGTCGCTGTCGTTCATGTAGCGGTTGGTCTTGGAAAGCGCCGTGTAGCAGGCGTTGCAGATGGCGACGAGGTCTTCGTCGCCCTGCTGCTGGGCGATCGCCAGGTTGCGGGCGGCGATGGCGAACGAGTCGAGCTCGCGCACCGAGAAGTAGCTCGTGGCGCCGCAACAGTTCCAGTCGTCGATCTCGATCATCTCGACGCCCAGCTTGGCCATGAGGGCACGGCTCGAGATGTCGTAGGCCTTGCCCGTCGCCTCGGCCGAGCAGCCCGGGTAGTAGAGGTATCTCATTGGACCTTCGCCTCCTCGGCCTCGAGATAGGCCGAGATCTTGTTGAGCTCGTCGCGGCCTCTGATGTTCTTGGCGAAGAGCGGCAGGCGACCGCCGAAGAACAGCTTGGCGCCGACCCCTGTGAACTTGAGGGCGAGGCCCGGGTTCTTGGTCATCACGAACTTGCCGATGAGCTCGACCTCGTGGTTGCGGCCGTGCTTGTGGACGCTGTCGATGAAGTACTTGGTCATGGCCGGGTTCTTGCTGCTCTTCGGCAGGAGGTCGTACTTCATGCCGAGGCGCTTGAGCTCGTACATGAGGTCGGTGATCTTGATGCCGGCCGGGCAGCGCACCGTGCAGAAATAGCACGACGTGCACAGCCAGATCGTGTTGCTCTTGACGACCTTGTCGATCATGCCGGCCCGGAAAGCGCCGATCACCTCGCGCGGACCGTAGTCCATGAGGTAGCTCGTCGGGCACGAACCGGTGCAGGTGCCGCACTGCTGACAGATCTTGATCTTCTCGCCGGCGGGCATGCGCATGACGTCGTCGACGAATGCCTTGTGCACGGCTTTGGCCTGTGGCGTGGTAGCTAGCTCCGTCATTCTCCTCTCCAGATCATCACGTGGCTCCCCACGACTTGACACCCACGCGCTCCGCTCTGGACGGTGACGTGTGGACGTACGGACACTCGCTGTGAGAGTACCAAGGCTCGCTCCCCCGCCTCTCTCGTGGTTTTCGCGACCGCGGAAAACCGGCCCACGACCGGCGCTTTGGATGCGCCTTGTGAATCTGTGTGCAAGTCTCTGAAGTGTAGCATGGGGAGTGCCCATGTGCAGCCGGATTCTGGCATTCCCCAGCTTCGAAAAGTAGCACAGAAGCACGCGCGATTCGCGGTCCCAGGTGTACAAACCGGGGTGCGCGATGACTGCCTTTTGGGGGCGCGCCGGGGCGCCGCCCGAGCGCGGCCGCGCGACCACGGCCGGCGCTTGGCACGAGCGGCCCGCTGACCTACAATCTGGCGGCGTTCACTCGTGGGCCGACGTAGCTCAGCTGGCAGAGCACATCACTCGTAATGATGGGGTCCCCGGTTCGATTCCGGGCGTCGGCTCCAAGACTGCGCCACGAATCGCGGGTCTCTGGTGATTCGCGCCCGTGCCTCGACATCGTCGGGGAAGGCCCCGTGTCGACTCTCTCCCCCGTGTGTCTCACCTCTGCTCGACGCCCAGGCTTCCGGCCTGCATTTCACGACCCGCCCATAAGGCCCAACTGGGTCAGCAGGCCGAGCTGATCGTAGTAGGTGTGGTACGAGACGATCTTGCCGTCCTGGATGCGCTCATGCTGCATTCCCACGGTCGGCCCGCCCTGGTAGAGGTGCACCGTCGCGGTCGGATCTCGGGTCATGCCCCGGCGCTTCGGGGCGCGATGTTCTGGTTCAGGCGGAAGAGGTTCTCCGGATCCCACTTGGTCTTGACCGCCACGAGGCGCTCGTAGCGGTCGCCGAAGGCGGCCCGCATCAGCCCCTCGCCCTCCTCGACGAACCCGGGGAAGTTGAGGTAGTTTGCACCGCCCGAGAACGGCTGCAGGTCGGTGACCAGCTTGCGCGCCCACTTCATGTTGGCCGCGTCGTCGGAGGACAGGACCCAGTTGGCCTCGGGACTCGCCATGAACGTCGCGGTGCGGCCGCCGAAGGCGGCACCGCCGGGCGGCTCGTGTCGCACCGCTCCTCCCAGATGCCAGACGTCGATCGTGGTGAGCTCGGAGACCTGGGCGTCGGCGGCGCGGGCGATCACCTCGATGGCCTCGTCGCTGAGGTCGTCGAGCAGCGCCGACTTCCAGTAGTAGCGCTGTCCGCGTGGGTACTCGGCATTGAAGACGCTCTGCACGTCCAGCCACGAGGTGCGACCGCTGAAGTCGGCGAGCGGCTCGCCGAACTCGCGCAGCGGCCGCACGACGCGCTCGCCCACCTCAATGGGTCCGATGTAGGGGCCGGCGAAGGCCGTGAAGGTGCGGCCATGGGTCTCCGGTGGGAACTCGGCAGCGCCCTGCGGCACGGTGCCGAGGACGGCCACTGGGGCGAGCTCGTCGGGCGTCGTCGCCGCGAACTCGCGAAAGAAGCGCAGGGCTTCGCGGCGGCGCCGGCCGTCGTGGAACACGAAGGCGAACATCACCTCCGGTCCGACCGGGTGCAGGAGGAACTCGAACGCGGTGACCACGCCGAAGTTACCGCCGCCGCCGCGCAGCGCCCAGAGCAGGTCGGGGTTCTCGCTCTCACTGGCCGTGACCAGGCGGCCGTCGGCGGTGACGAGTTCGGCGGAGATGACGTTGTCGCAGGTGACGCCGTGCTTGCCGCGCAGCCAGCCGAGGCCGCCGGAGAGCGTGAGGCCGGCAACGCCCGTCTCCGAGATCAGCCCACCCGGTGTCGCGAGCGCGTGCTCCTGACCGGCGCCATCGACGTCGGCCCAGGTGGCGCCGCCCTCGACGCGCGCCACGCGGCGTTCCACGTCCACGGTCACGCGGCGCATCGCCGACAGGTCGATCACGAGGCCGTCGTCGACGGTAGCGAGCCCGGCCACGTTGTGGCTGCCGCCGCGCACCGCGAGCGGCCAGCGGTAGCGTCTCGCGAAGTCCACGGAACGCACCACGTCCTCGACGTCGGCGCACCGGGCCACGGCGCGCGGACGCTTGTCGATCATGCCGTTCCACACCGATCGCGCCTCGTCGTACTCCGGGGACTCGGGCCGCACGACGGCACCGTGAAAACCGGTCTCCAGCTGCGAAAGTGGATCAAGAGAATGCTGGGCTGCTGTCGCCATGACGCCCCTCCTCACCCTGCCAAGCGATGGTTCGGGTCTGGCCACTGAGCCTCCCCGCCCGATGTCGCACCTGTGCCCCATAAGCGGATAGAAATACTCCTGTTTCCACCGTGCAGCCGTGGTCGAACCTCACACGAGAAACCGTGTGAGGATGGCACCGCCCCACCCAGACACGCAGGAGATGCGGGCCGCCTGACCTGGCCCGCCCGCGGCGTCGGGCACGCGTCTTCTCAGCGTGGATGGTCTTCTGCGACGCGTGCGCCGGCGACGGTTTTCTCCCGGCGAGCAGCGGGAAACGACCGAGAGAACGCTTTAGTCAGCCGCCCAGGAGGTGGTTCTTGTGTCACAGCATCGGATCACTGAAGTAGGCACCGTGTTGCCCTGCGCCGACATCGAGCGCAGCAAGCGCTTCTACCGCGACACGCTCGGCCTCGAGGTCGAGGAGACCCCGGAGATGCCGGGGAACGTGGTCGTACGGGTCGGCGAGACGAGCAAGCTGTTCCTCTACCAGCGCGCCGAGCCCAACAAGGCCGATCATACCCAGGCGACCTTCCTCACCAATGAGTTCGACGGAGCGGTGGGCGATCTGCGCACCAGGGGTGTCAGGTTCGAGGACTACGATCAGCCGGGTCTGAAGACCGTGAACGGCGTCGCCACGATGGGCGAGTTCAAGTCGGCCTGGTCCAAGGATCCCGACGGCAACATCCTCTGCGTGAGCACCCACCCGGAGGTGGTGCGCAAGGCAGCCTAGATCGAGGGTAAGATCGCGCGACCGATAAGTGGCCTCGGGCGCTGTCAGGCGTGCGCGGTCCTCCGCCCGTAGCGGTCGAGCACCTCGACGAGACGGGCGCCGTCGAGCGCATGCGCCGTCACGCCGTCGCGGCCGGTCATCGTCTCGGCCTGCAGCATAGCGTTCAGGATCGCTTCGGCGGTGGCCTCGACGACGGCCTCGAGCAGCGGGTCGATGAAGCCCAGCGAGAGCATCTCGAGCGGCACCCGCACGGGGCCGCCGGCGCCGTAGCTCATCGGCGGCAGGCCGCGGTTGGCCGTCGAGAAGGCCAGGAAGAGGTCGCCGCTGTAGTTACCTGCCCAGGCGCCCAGCCGGGCGACGCCCAGACCGGCGCGCTGGGCCAGCCGCTGGAGCTGGGTCGGGATCAGCGGCGCGTCCGTCGCCACGATGGCGATGATCGAGCCGGCCCCCGCCGGCGGCGCCTCTTCGGGCAGCACCGGCAGCGGCACGGCCTCGCCATCGAGCACCTGGCCCACCGGCGCGCCGTTCACGGCAAACGAGGCGCGCTCGCCCTGGTTGGCCTGCACGAGGACGCCTACCGTGAAGCGCTCGCCCCCGGTCTCGACGACCCGCGACGACGTGCCGGTGCCGCCCTTGAAGTCGTGGCAGACCATGCCCGTGCCGCCGCCGACGTTGCCTTCGGGGACCGGTCCGCCCGCGGCCGCGGCGAGCGCCGCGAACAGGTGCTCGGCGCGGACGTGCTGGCCGTTCACGTCGTTCAGGCAGCCGTCCCAGGTCTCGCCCACGACCGGCAGGCTCCAGAAGAGCTTGCCGGGGCCGCGCGCCTCGACTTCGCGCCTGACCAGGGCGTCGCGCACGACACCCACGGAGTGGCTGTTGGTGAGGGCGATGGGCGAGGTCAGCAGGCCCGATTCGCGGATCCATTCGAGCCCGGTAAGCTCGCCGTTGCCGTTCAGGCGGTGGCAACCGGCCAGCAGCGGCTCTTCGCTGATCTCGCCGTCATGAGGCACGATCACCGTGACCCCGGTCCGCACCGGGCCCTCGCCAACGACCAGGGGGCCGCCGCCGTCGATCAGCGTCGCGCAGCCGACCTTCACGCCGGCCACGTCGGTGATGGCGTTCAGCGGCCCCACGGCGCCGAGCCCGATCTCGATGCCCAGGTCGCGTGCTCTCATTTCTGCCCCCCGGATTCCAGCGTCGCCCGCAGCGATTCGTGGGCGAGGATCACGAGACGGTGCAGGGCCCGGGTGCAGCCCACGTAGAGCAGCGAGCAGGCGGCCGGCGAGTCGAGATCCTCGATGTCGGTGAGCACCACCGCCGGCGACTCGAGGCCCTTGAAGCGGTAGATCGAGCAGTAGCGCGTCTTGTTGGAGTGCAGATCGACCGCGTCCAGGTCGGAGGGCACGCAGGCGGCGGGCCACTCGCCGGCGGCGACCGGCCCGCCGCCGCCCGGGGCGCCGCCGTCCGGCCCGTCACCGCGCGGCGCGCCGTCCGGCGCGCCGCCCGCCACCGGGTTCGCGATCGCCCGCGCCTCTCTGAGCAGCGGCGCGAGGCGGTCCTGCCAGGGCTGTCCGGTCAGGCCCCGGGCGCAACAGTTGTCGTCGCCGTGGGGGCTCAGGATGGCGGTGCGCGCGCCCTTGAACCCCTGCTCGGCGAGCTCGTCCAGGACGGCCGCGAGGAGTCTCCTCTGCCCCGCTTCGTCGCGCCAGTAGCGGATCTCGGGCTGGGCTTCGTCGTCGGGGCGGCGCACCCGGCTGTAGCCGGGCACGACGCCGCCGCAGGCGCAGGCGAGCTGCGCCACCCGCGGCGTGTTGCGGCAGTTGACGCGCAGCTCGTAGCGGACGGCGCCGGCGCAGGGGCCGCCGGGCGCGAGCACCTGGTCGAGCGAGAGCGCGGCGGCGTCGTAGATGCGCTGGTAGGCGAAGTCGCCGAACAGGCGGTAGATGCCGCCGTCGAAGCCGCCCGACAAGCTCAGGTCGAGCACGTCGAAGTAGCTGCGGCGCAGCACGTCCTGGGCCTCGTCGACGACGATCTCGTCGTAGACTTCGCGGCTGTGTCCGCCGTCGCGCGAGGCTCGCTCAGTAAGCTCGAGCAGCCCCTCGGCGGCCAGCTCGGGCAGCTCGTCCTGCCAGAAGCTCTGGCTGCAGACCTGCTCGGGGGTGGGTGTGACGCCGGCCAGCAGCCGCAGGTGCTCGTGCAACGTGCGCGCGACCACGCCGGGACCCTTGCCCGACACGCCGGCGCCGGCCCTGGGTCGCAGGTCCTCGGTCTCTTCCTGCAGCCAGCGGCCCAGCGGCCGGTTGAAGCACAGCAGCAGCACGCGCCGGCCGGCGACCGCGCCGCGGCGCGCCGCCTCGACGGCGAGCAGCGTCTTGCCGGTGCCGGCCGGCCCATCGAACACGACACGCGGGTTGGCGTCGATCGTGTCGAGCGCCTCGAACTGCTCCTCGGTGTAGCGGCGCACCTCGTCGTCTAAGCGCCGCGCCCGCGACTTGGGGCTTTCGAAGAACTCGAAGTCGCCGCGCAGGACGCGCAGGAGCTCGTCGACCTGCTGCCCGTGGGGCTCGTGACGCTCGGCGTGGAACCAGGGCTCGTCGTGGGCCACGAGCTCCTCGCGGGCGTGGTCGAGCACGCTCTCGCAGAGCTGCGTGAGCGGCCGCGCCGCCATGGCCCGGCGGTCGATCACCTGCCAGGGGTGCCATTCTTCGGAGGCTTCGGCGAAGTCGACGAACGGAAAGCAGACCGCCGACCAGAACACCACACGGGCCAGGTCGCGATGCCGGCGGACCAGACGGTCGCGCAGGCTGTGCATGGCCTCGGAGGCCTGCTTGAAGGGTCCGCGCTCGTCGGGCCGCGGGTCGGAGCCATAGAACCAGAGGCCGTCGTGGCGGCGCAGATGGTGGGCGCCCTTGACCTCGAGGACGAGCACGCCCTTGCCCGGCACGATCAGAAGAAAGTCGATCTCGCCGGCCAGCCGGCGCCGGTGGTTGGCCAGGTCGAGCGAGTGCAGCACGACCCAGTCGTCGGCGCCCTCGGCCGCGGCGAGCGCGTCGAACGCGACGCGCTCGCCCTCGCTGGGCGTGTCGAGGGCGATGGCCGGGGGGATCAGGCGGGGCGGCACCGGCGGACCACCCGGCTGGAGAGCGTTCTCATGTGTCTAGGGTATCAGGATTGACCTCGCGAGGGCGGCCGGGCGCCCCGGCTCGCGCGGGATGGTATCGTGACGACGCCGCCAGTGAAGCTCGACCGACCAGCGAAGCGAGGCCTCTGTGACACGACCCGTCATCATGTTCGACCACGACGGCGTGCTGGTCGACTCCCTGGCCGTCTTCACCGCCGCCTTCGCCGCCGCCTGCCGGGCCCACGGACACGCCGAGATCGCCGACCCGGCCCAGGTCGTCGAGCTGTTCGACGACAACGTCTACGACAGCATGGCGGCGCTCGGCATGGAGCGCGACGTCATCAAGGCGATCATCGACGACACGGCCGCCGTCCTTTCGACCTCGCTCGATCTGCACCCCTTTCCGGGCGTGCCCGGGTTGCTCGCCGGCCTGGCGGCGCGCTTCGACGTGGTCGTCATCACCTCGAACGCCGGCAGCGTCGTGCGCGAGTTCCTGGCCCGGGAGGGGCTCGGCGAGCGGGTGAGCGACGTGCTCGGCGTCGGAGGCCGACTCGAGCAAGGTGCGCAAGATCGCCGGCGTGATGGCGCGCTACCCGGGCCAGCCGCGCTACTTCTACGTCGGCGACACCCGCGGCGACATGCTCGAGGGCGCTGAGGCCGGCGCCACGCCCCTGGGCGCCGGCTGGGGCTGGCACGGCGCCGCGGCCTTGCGCGAAGCCGGCGCCGTCTACGTCGCCGCCACGCCGGCCGACCTGCTCGACTACCTGGCCGGTGAGGCACCGTCGGCACGCTGAGCGCCTCGCGCCACCAACGTCAACTGGTGTACAATCGCTACATCATGTACAGAAGCTCTTCAGCGCTACGCTTCCTGAACCCGAGGTGGACCCCATGGAGACGTGGACCGTGACCGACGCTCGCAGACAGCTTCCCTCGCTGCTCGACAAGGCCCGCCGGGGCCGCTGGCAGCTCATAGGCCGGCGCAATAGACGCGAGGTCGTACTCGCCAACGCCGACGAGATCAGCGCACTGCTCGGCGCGTGCTACCGCTTTCACCCTGAGGTGGTGACAACCGAGGCCCAGTTCGGCCTGTGGCTCCCTGAGCTCAACACTCACGCCGTCGCCGGCCAGGCTCGACGAAGCTCTGCACGAGCTCGCCGACGTCATGCTCGAATACGCCGAAGACTGGGAAGACGAGCTGCGCCACGCCGTCAATCACCGTGGCAATGTCGGCTACGTACGGCGCATCGAGCTGGCCGGCGACGCCGACGGCGTCGTGGCCATGCTGAACCTCGATGCCGAGGCCGAGAGGCGCCGATCGCGCGTGAGGCCCATCCCCTACCGCGACCTGCGCGCGTTCTGCCGCGTCGACGGCTGGGCCCGCACATCCGGCAAGCCGGGGCGCCAAACCGGCAAGCACGAGGTCTGGACAAAGAGCCTCGCCGACGGAACGCTGCTGCGCGCCGTCATCTCAAAGGGACGCGGCGAGTACTCGCCCCGGATGGCCGCCTACATCCTCGAGCACGAGCTGCGCGTGACCGAGCGCGAGTTCTGGTCAGCCGTGCGCACGGGCACGCGGCCGGCGCGACCTGTCGAGCAGCCGGCGCGGCCCGAGGGCGAGCTGCTGCCCCTGAGCCTGGTGCGGGCGCTCCTCGCGGCCGGACACTCGCGAGCCGACCTGAGTTGGTCTCAGCCTCGCCGAGGCGAAGAGGCTGCTGAAGCGCCTGTAGTCAGACGTCGAGGTTGTGCTGACGCGCCTCTAGTCAGACGTCGAGGTTGTGCATCGGCAAAAAGAGCTCGTGCACGTGGGGCGCAAGCGCGCCGTTGCCGGGCCAGCCCACCTTCTGGTGCATGGTCGCGAGCGCCGGCTGCCACTCCTCGGCCGACTGCGGACAGACGATCGCGGGGTTGCGCGGGAACCTGTCGCCCGTGAAGTACAGGAACAGCACGTGCGCCGTGACCCCGTGGTCCAGCAGAAAGTGGAGGATCGCCAGGCGATTGCAGAACTGGTAGTAGGGCGCGGTCCACTCGCTGTTGGCGGCGATGCCGAGCGCGCGCCTGGTGTCGGCCAGGGCGCGCTCGATCAGCGGCCTGGCCTTGGCGCTGGCCGCGCAGTCGCTCTTGAGCTCACCCAGATTGGCCTTGGCTTTGACCAGGACCCAGGAGGTCGCGCCGCCTTTGTTCATGATCCCCACCGCGTCCCAGCTCGGCGGCGAACCCGTCTGGGGCCAGTACGCCCGCCAGGCTTCGTGGACGTTGCCGGCGCGCTCGTTGTCGCGCAGAAAGCCGATCCCCCGCCACTCCCCGTGGTAGAAGCGCTGGGGGCTCGCGCTGAAGGGAAAGTCGAGCCAGTTGATCAGCTCGCCGCCGGTCGCCTCGTCGACCTGCTGCTTGAGGACCCCGCGGTGATACGCCAGGTAGCGCTGCAGATGGTACTCGCTGCCGTAGCCGTAACCGACCTTGCCCATGCATGCCTCCGTTCGCTTGCCGGAGTCAGGTGCGACTCACCGATTCTATCAGGCCGACTCGCCGGGGGTCGGAGCCGGCGCGAGCCGCGCGGCCGCGAACGGCAGACCGCGATGCCGGCGACGGGAACAAAGAGAACGCGCGGTGGTGAGCGCCAGGGGCGCCGGGCTCCCGACCCCAGGTTCGCGCTCGCCCAGAGTGAGGAGGCCGCAGTGAAAGGATGCTGGATCAGGTTCGGCGAGGTCGAAGTCGAGGGCGTGCGCTACGACCACGACATCGTGATCGACAGGGGCAAGGTCACCAAGCGCGCCAAGAAGGCGTCGAAGGCCTACCGTGCTGAGTTCGGCCACACGCCGCTGTCGGTCGACGAGACGATCCCCTGGGGCGGGCGGCGGCTGGTCGTCGGCACCGGCGAGTCCGGCAGCCTGCCGATCATGCCCGACGTCTGGCACGAGGCGAAGCGGCGCGGCGTCGAGATCGTCGCCGAGCCGACCGAGAAAGCGCTGCTCCTGTTGCGAGACACAAAGCCCGGAGACGTACGCGCCATCCTCCACGTCACCTGCTAGCGAACCGGCCTCGACGCCCGCTCACGGCGCCGGCCGGTACACGCTCCATCCCTGCCCGTCGGCGATCTCGAGAGAGGCGCGCGGCTGGGTCTGCTCGGGCGGGCCGTCGGCCGCCGTCGTCGCCAGCGTGAAGAACTCGTCCTTGGGCTTGCCGGGCACGTAGTCGAGCACCCGGTGGATCGAGACCGTCACGTCCGGGTTCAGCACGCAGACGTGAAAGGCGATCGCCTTGGCGCGCGGCTCGGGGGTCTTGCCCGGCGCCAGATAGGCGCCCAGCTTGTACGGGTTGCTGAGCTGCGAGATCGCCGTGTCGAGCGTGCGCAGCAGACCCTGCAGCGTGGCCGCGCTCGCGTCGCGCACGACCTGAAACCAGAGGGCGGGCGGCTGCTCGGCCAAGACCTTGGCGATGTCCTTCTTGATGCTGTCGTCCTGCTCGGACTTGCCCGAGCGCCCCCCGACTTGAACTCGACCGCCAGCGCCGGCGCATCGTCGCTGTCGCGGTAGAGCGCGAGGTCGGTCAGGGCGCGCTGCGCCCGGGGCCCCCCGGCCCGCTGGGCGAAACGGTAGGAGAGCCGGGTCGGCGCTTCGGCGGCGAAGGCCCACGGCGCCGAGGAGGGGTCGGCCAGCAGGGCGGCGACGAAGGCGAAACGCGCCTCCTGCTCGCCGACCCGGCGCTCGTGGCCCTTGGCCGGGAAGATCAGGCGCGGCCAGGGCGCGCCGGGGGCTGCGAGGACGTAGCGGTAGCCGTCCCACAGGATGTCGTCGGCCCGCCGGCAGAGCCGTTCCAGCCACTCATGGTCGATCGTCTGCGGCGTCATGTCGTCTCTTCCGGCCGCCTGTCGGACCTTCAGTCTATGACGGCATGACCCGAGACGCTTGCGGGCACGCTGTCATGCGGAGGGGTCGCACGTGAACGCGGACTGACAGACAAGGGACACATGGTCATCGCCCACGACATCACCGACTTCCGCGGGCTGCGTACCGCTCGCCACACGTTGCGCCTCTACCTCGAGAGCCGCGCGCTGCCGGCCGACGTGACCTACGACCTGCTGACGTGCGTGCACGAGGCCTGCAAGAACGCGTTGCGGTTCGGCGACAGCCCGCGCGGCGTGCGCGCCTCGGTCGCGATCGGCAGCGGGGAGGTCGTGGCGACGGTACGTGACTACGGCGCCGGCCTTGCCGCCGGTCTGGCCGCCGACCGCCGACCGGCGGCCCGCCCGATCCCGACAGCGAATCCGGCCGCGGACTCTTCTTGATCATGACCCTCATGGACCGGGTCGAGTTCCTCGTCAACCACGGCACCCGGGTGACGATGCACAAGTGGCTGCCGGCCCGACCGGCGCAAGAGGAACCAGCGGCCTAAAAGAAGGCCACGAAGTTCTCGACCAGTTGCCGGCACAGCAGCCGCGAGTCGGCGACGACCTGCGGCACCGCGGCGAAGAGCCGGGCGTGCAGCTCCGGGTCGCGCCGGGCCACACCCTTGTTGTCGCGCCGCAGCCAGAACCGCAGGATGCTCTCGTCGACCTCGGCGTGGAACTGCAGGCCCCACGCCCGCCGGCCGATGCGGAAGGCCTGCACCCCGGGATCGCCGGGCCGCAGGGCCAGGACTTCGGCCTCAGCCGGCACCGTGAACGACTGGGCGTGCCACTCGAGCGCGCGGAAGGGCGAGCAGACGTCGCGCAACAGACCGTCCGCGCGCACGATCTCGACCGGCAGCCAGCCCACCTCGGCCACCGCTCGCTGGTAGACCCGGCCGCCGATGGCGGCGGCGAGCTGCTGGCCGCCGAGGCAGATGCCGAGCACTGGCACGCCGGTTTCGACCGCCGCGGCCAGCAGGCGCCGTTCGCGGTCGATGAAGGGAAACTCGGCGGCCTGGTCGGCGTTCATGGAGCCGCCCAGCACGACGAGGCCGCCGATCTCGCCGAGCTCCTCGACCGCCGGGACGGGCGCACCGGCGTGGAGCTGACGGACGTCGACCGTGAGACCGGCGTTGACCAGCGTCTCGAGCAGCGTGCCGGCGTGGGCCGCGGCCTCGTGCTGGATGATGACGATCGGCTCGTCTGTCGGCGGATGGATCATGGCCACAGAGTACCCGCTGGACGCCGCCCCGCAGCCGTGGCCGCCGTCGGGCGCCAAAAAGGGCGAGGGGCGGGGGCCATTGCGGCCCCCGCCCCTCGCCCGCCTTGGTAGGCGTCGGCTGCTCTGCTCTACTTGAGAGAAACGTTCAATCCGACCACCGAACCCGGCGCGCTGGTGATCGTCTTGGTGACCTTCTTGTGGCCCTTCCAGGCGAAGGTGACCTTGTAGCTGGTCGCCGGCCACAGGCCGACGACGATCGAGTACTTGCCCTTCTTGGAGGTCGTGGCGGTCTGGTTACCGAGCGTGACCTTGACGCCCTTCACTGCCTTCTTGGTCTTGGCGCTCTTGACCGTGCCGCTGACCGTCGTGTTCTTGACGGCGACGCTGAGCGCGACGTTCGCGGCGCCGACTGTTTCGGGAGGGTAGTAGACAACCGACACCGGCGCCGTAGTATCTGCGAAGTTGGCAGCCGTGCCCGTGGCCGTCAATCGAGTCGGCGTACACCGGAAGCGGCAGACCGATGACGGCCACGAATGGCCCGAGCGCCCGTCCTGGTGACCGTGCGCGTACGTGTGGCGTCGTCGTCGACGACGGATCTGTACCGGTGACCTTGGCGCCGCCGAGAAGCTGCCGTAGGACATTGATGCCGCAACGACCGGCCCGGTCCCGGGGGCGGCGGCGATGGCGAGCGGCACGGCGACCAGGGCCAGCGCCACCAGCACCAGACCCAGTAGCACGATGAGCCGCGCGGTTGAACCCTTGAACCCAGATCTCATCACGCTGTCTCCTTTCAGCCCGCGCACGAACGGCAGGTCACCCCAGTGTGGCGCCCCGTAGGATACATGGCGCCATTGGCAACAGCAATTCGCCGTCCGGCGAGTATCTCCCCCCTGCAAGCGGCCGCCGTCGCGGTGGCTCGCTGCAAGCCGAATGGCTAAACTAGGCGGTCGACGGAAGCGGAGGGATCGGACGTGAAGCCCCAGGGGAACGAGTCCGCGGACTGGCTGCGGCTGCCCGCGGCGGCGGCGGTCGCCGGCGTGAGCCCGGCGGCGTTGCGCCGCCGGGCCGACGCCGGCGACCTGCCCTGCTACCGCCGTCCCCACGGTCCGCGCTTCTTCCGCCGGCGCGACGCGACGGCGCTCCGCCACGGCCCGCGACCCCCGGACGGCGGCCCGCCGCCGACGTCTCTCGGCGCCGACCCTGACCGGCTGCGCGACGATCTCGACGACCTGGCTCGCCGCCTGTCGCACACCGTCGGTCTCCACGAGACCGTCGAGCTCCTGGCGGGCGGCCTGCGCGAGCTCGTCGACGCCGTCGACTGCGACATCTGGATGCCCGAGGCGGAGCGCCTGCGCTGCGTGACGAGCTGCGACGTGCAGGGTTTCGACCGCGCGGTCGCCGGCAGGACCCTGCCGGTCGAGCGGTATCCGCTCACGCGGCGCATCCTCGACGCCGGCCTGCCGATGGCGATGGACGACCTGTGCACGGCACCGCTGGAGCCCGTCGAGCGCGACGCCATGCGCCGCTGGGGGTTCGAAAGCTTCCTGAGCATTCCCATGGTCTCCGCCGGCAGCCTCGTGGGACTCATCGACCTCTACGACATCGTGCCGCGCGACTTCTCCGCGCCTGAGCGAGGCGCTCGGCTCTTCGCTCGACATCCTCGCCGGCGCCTTCGCCAAGGCCGCCCTTCTCGACCGCCTCGAGCAGAGCAACCAGGAGCTGCGCCGGCAGAACCGTCGCCTCGCTTCGCTCGTCTCGGCCGGGCGCTCGCTGACCTCGACGCTCGTCCTCGAGGACGTGCTGCCGGCGGTGGCCCGCACCGCGGCCTCGGCGCTCGGCTCAGACGAGTGCGTGATCTGGGAGTACGATCCCACGGCCGACGTGATCGTCGACCGCTCGTTCTACTCGCCCGAGTCCGACAGCTACGAGGGTCTCGGCAGCGAGGTCATGCCGCTGCGCGACAACCCCGGCTACCGGGCGCTGCTGGCCAGCGCCGAGGCGGTCGAGGAGACGATCTCCGACCCCGACCTCGACCCCCAGAGCCGCGAGTCGATGACGCACTGGGGCGAGAAGACCTGCCTGACGGTGCCGCTCGTGGTCGGCGACGAGGTCATGGGTCTGCTCGTCCTGATCGAGACGACGGCCGAGCGACACTACACCGCCGAGGAGCGCGAGCTCGCGCGGGCCATCGCCGACCAGGCGGCCGTGGCCATCCACAACGCCAAGGTCTACCGCGAGCTCGAGCAACGCCAGCGCGAGACCGAGCTTCTGAACGAGATCGCCCGCAGGATCACCTCGACCCTGCGGGTCGAGGACATCGCCGACGCGACGCTCGCCGAGCTGCGCCGCCTCGTGCCCTTCGACCGGGGCAGCCTGGTGATGATCGACGAGCGCGGCAAGCTGGCCACCATCCGCTCGTCCGACAGCGGCGGGCGCCTCGAGGGCAGGTTCGTCGGGGACGTCAGGCAGGGCTTCGGCGACCGGTTGCGGCGCGACAAGGTGCTGATCTTCGATCTGCCGGCCGACGGACCGCTGCCGGCCGACGACCCGGTCGTCGCCGACCTGCGGTCGGGCGCCGTCGCCGGCCTGTTCGCCGAGGGTGAGCTGATCGGCGCGCTCTCGCTCGGCAGCGAGCAGCCGCACGCCTACTCGGACCACCACGTCCAGGTGCTGCGCCGGATCGCCACCCACCTGTCGCTTGCCCTGGGCAACGCCCGCCTCTACGAAAGCATCCGCCGCCTGCACATGAGCAACCTCAAGGCCCTGAGCTCGGCGCTCTCGGCCAAGGACTACTACACGCTCGGTCACGCCGCCCGCGTCGCCGCCTACATGGTGCTGCTCGGCAAGGAGCTCGGCTGGCCGCACGAGACGCTCGTGCAGGCCGAAGAGGCGGCCTACCTGCACGACATCGGCAAGATCGCGATCTCCGACCGCGTGCTGCTCAAGCCCAGCCGCCTGAACTCCCGCGAGTGGGAGCTCATGCGCCAGCATCCCAGCTTCAGCGCCGACATCATCGGCACGCTGTTCGCACCCGAGCTCGTGGCCGCCGTGCGCCACCATCACGAACGCTGGGACGGCGCCGGCTACCCCGACGGCCTCGCCGGCGACGACATCCCGGCCCTCGCCCAGGTGATGTGCATCGTCGACTCCTACGACGCCATGTCGTCGTGGCGTCCCTACCGCAGCGCCATGACCTACACCGACTGCCTGGCCGAGCTCGAGCGCTGCCGCGGGCAGCAGTTCGACCCGCGCCTGGTCGACGCCTTTCGGCGCGTGCTCGCCGGTCTCGCCGCGCTGCACGCCCGCGCCGGCGAGATCGCCCGCGAGGCGGCTCTGCGGATCGACGTCGCCCAGCACGCCCGCGTCGTCGCGAGCGACGACGTGGACGGTCCGGACTACGCCGCGGTGGCGGCCACGCTCCGCGAAGTGCGTGACAGCCATCCGCCGGCGCGCTTTCTCACCACCATCGTCGCCGGCGAAAGCGGCCTCACGATCGTCGTCGACGGCGAAGAGGAGCCGTCGCAGCGCTCGCTCTACGGCGAACCGGTGCTGATCGACGACGAGCTTCGGTCCGTGTTCGCCGGACGCGAGCTAGACATCAACGTCGTGGTCGTCGACGAGTGGGGCGCCTGGGTGTCGGGCATCGCCCCACTGCACGACGAGACCGGGGCCATCGTCGCGGTCGCCAACGCCGATCTGCCGGCCGACGTCGCGATCCGGCTCGAGGGGCTGCGCGGCAACCTCTCGGAGACCTTCGCTTCGCTGGTGCACTCGGCCGCCGTGCGCTTCAGTCGCGCCGAGGTCGACGCCATCACCGACGGCCTGACCGGCATCTACAACCACCGCCACCTGCACGAGCGCCTGGCCGAAGAGGTCGAGAGCGCCGCCGAGCACCAGGGCGAGCTCACGCTGCTGTTCTGCGATCTCGACCACTTCAAGCAGTTCAACGACCGCTTCGGACACAGCGCCGGCGACGCCGCCCTGCGCGGCGTCGCCCAGATCATCGAGGGCGCGATCCGCCACGTCGACCTGGCGGCGCGCTACGGCGGTGAGGAGTTCGCCGTGATCCTGGTCGACACCAACGCCCGCGCCGGCCTGCGGGTGGCCGACCGCATCCGCCGCAGGGTCGCCCACGACGGTCACGGCGGCGCCGGCCGGCTGACCATCAGCATCGGCACGGCCAGCTACCCCTCCGACGCCGACACCGCCGAGCGCCTGATCGACCTGGCCGATTCGGCCATGTACCAGGCCAAGCGACTGGGTCGCGACCGCGTCGCGGCCTACTCCGGCGCACGGGCACTGGAGACGGCGTCCGAGGCCGACGGCGACGACGCGCTGGCGGCGGCCCCGGTGTCGGGCCTCGTCCAGGCGCGCGAGCGCCTGGCGGCCTCGCGCGCCGACCTGCTGGCCTTCGTGGCCGGCGAGGTCGCCACCCGTCTGGGGCTGAGCGGTCAGGCGGTCGCCGAGGTCGCCGTCCAGGCGCGGGAGCGCGCCCTGGCGGGGCGGCGGGCGCGCCGCGGCGCACCCGCCGCCCCGCGTCAGGTCGCCGGCGAGCTCGGCGACCGCGTCGTCGCCGCCGTCGTCGCCGCTCGCGACGTCCTCGCCGACAAGGGACCGCGACGGGCGCCTCAGCCGGGCGGCGTTCACCGCCCGCGTGCGGCGGGCGTCGCGGCAGGCCATCGAACCCGACGTCCTCGAGGCGCTGGCCGACGTCGCCCTGGCGGCGCCCGACCTGGTCCCGGGCCCCGCGCCCGACCTGGTCCCAGGCCCCGCGCCCGACCTCGCGCCACACAACGAGCGCCGGTGACCGCTGGCGCCGTCGCCCTCTGATATCATCTGTGAAGGGCCGTCCGGGGCAGCCGCTGCGGACCGCCGAGAGCGCCACGCACCGGCAGATCCACCACTTCCAGACGAGGGCAGGCAGATGACAGACAGAGTCAAGCAGATCCTTTCCTGGTACCGCTCCGAAAGCCCCGGCATCCAGGCCAACATCTACCGCTTCCTCATGAGCGGCCGTCTGGCCGGTACCGGCAAGCTCGTCATGCTGCCGGTCGACCAGGGCTTCGAGCACGGTCCCGCCCGCAGCTTCTCGCCCAACCCCGACGGCTTCGATCCCCGCTACCACTTTCAGCTCGCCATCGACGCCGGCTGCAACGCCTACGCCGCGCCCCTCGGCTTCATCGAGGCCGGCGCCGCCGACTACGCCGGGCAGATCCCGCTGATCCTCAAGGCCAACAACCACGACCTGCTCTACACCCATCCCGAAGCGCCGCTGCCGGCGGTCACCGCCGGCGTCGACGACGCTCTGCGCCTGGGCTGCAGCGCGATCGGCTTCACCATCTACCCCGCCTCCGGGGCGCGCACCGAGATGTACGAGGAGCTGCGCGAGATGGCGGCCGAAGCCAAGTCGGTCGGCCTCGCCGTGGTCGTCTGGTCGTACCCGCGCGGCGGCGACCTGCCCAAGGAGGGCGAGACCGCGGTCGATGTGGCGGCCTACGCCGCCCAGATCGCGGCCCAGCTCGGCGCCCACATCATCAAGGTCAAGCCGCCGACCAACGCCCCTCATGACAAGAAGTCGGCCGAGGCCCTCGAGAAGGCAGGCATGAAGGTCGACACCCTCACCGATCGCGTCAAGGTCGTCATCCAGGGCGCCTTTGCCGGCCGCCGCATCGTCATCTTCTCCGGCGGCGAGGCCAAGGGCGTCGACGCCGTGCTCGAAGAGAACCGGCAGTGCGCCGCCGGCGGCAGCTTCGGCACGATCATGGGACGCAACTCGTTCCAGCGCCCTCACGACGAGGCCGTCAAGCTGCTCCAGGACGTGATGGACATCCACCGCGCCGGTCCCGCCCCGGGCGCGGTGCGCGACTGAGCGCGCTTCTCAGGCACGTGTGACCTACGCCGACCGTGCCGCCCTGGCGGCGAGCTCGTTCAGGGCGCGCACCACGTCGTCGTCCAGCGCCAGGGGCACGTGGCTCGCCAGCAGCTCCTCGGCCTTGACTCGGGCCTCCTCGACGATGTCGACGGCGCCGCCGGCCAGCCACGACTCGTAGGTGTCGTGCAGGCCGAGTCGCGGCAGGTAGAACTCGCCCGAGCGCGCGTTGCAGCGGGTCGACGGCTGACCGAGAAAGTCGCCGCCCGGACCGACCCTGGCGATCGTATCGTCGAGCCAGCACTCGTCGGTCACCACGATCCCGGCCTGGGCCTTGCAGGCGATGCGGAAGATCTCGCAGTCGATCAGGAGCTGCTCGAGCGACAGCACCATGGCGCCGGCCAGCATGCCGGGACCGACGAGGATGTCGGGCATGGCGAGAGCCGAGAACAGGGCCGTCGTGGCTTTCTCGAAGGCCGCCTGGGCGCCGGGCACGAACTGGTCGGTGCCGCAGCCCGAGGCTTCGACCGGCAGGCCGTAGAGCCGCGCCATCTGGGTGCCGGCCGCGGCCATCACGGCGTGCTCGATGCCGCCGCCGGCGAGACGACCGGTTCGCGGGTCCATGGAGGCGATGACCGGCGCGTAGATCGTCGGCGTGCCGGGCTCGGCGGCCTGTACGACACAGAGCGTGGCCAGCGTCTCGGCGTTGGCCACGACGAGCGTCGCCAGCATGCTGCCGGGGGCGGTCGCGCCCATCAGCGGCATGGGCATGATGGCGACCGGGATGTCGTAGCCGCGCAGGGCCAGCCACGTGTCGATGCACGAGTGCTCGACGACGAGCGGCGAGGTCGGCGTGATCAGGTACGAGTAGGGATGGGTCGCGCGCACGGCCTCGCGGCCGCCGAAGACGATCTCGAGCGCCTCGAGCACCCAGGGCGCGAGCCTCGGCTGCAGGAACGAGTCCTGCACGTGCTTGCCGAACATGGCGAACAGGTCGCGCAGGTAGGCGACCATGCCGCCCGGCGTCTCGGCTTCGAGACCGTACTCGATCATCCACCAGTAGAGGCCGACGTCGTCGAGGGCGTCGAGCAGCGTCGTCGATTCGACCCAGTCCTGCCGCGTTCCCGGGCGGCGCTCGTGGGTGACGCGGTCGATGACGCTCGTGCCGCCGCCGTCGGCCAGCAACGTGAAGCCGCCCTCGTTCATGGGCAGTGACCAGCCCGGGCGCCGGCCACCGAGCGAGAAGCGCTTGGGCGCGGTCTCGAGGGCGCGCTCGACGAGTGCGCCCGGCAGCCTTGCCCTGTGGTGGTCGTCGACGTCGGCCCCCGCCTCGGCCAGGATGCGGCGCGCCTGCTCGCTGTCGACCCGTACCCCGGTGGTCTCGAGGAGCGCGAGCGTGTGCTCGTGCACACGCTCGCGCTCCTCGTCGCTCAGTACCTGCAGCAGTGTCCTCACATCGGATCCTTCGCTGTCGCCGGCGCCGCCGGGTGACCGGACGAGAGGCCGGCCTTGAAACGCTCGACCGAGTTGATCGGCAGGTCGAGTCGCTCGGCGATGTGCCACTTGGCCTCGAGCGGGCTGGGGTCGGCGTAGTAGCTCGATTCGGTCTCGAAGACGCGACCCAGACGCAGCTCGCCGCGCAGCTCGTGCATCGCCGGGTTGTCGGACAGGTCGCGGGGCGTCACTCCGAGCCTGTCGGCGACGTAGCGCTTGGCCTCTGTGATCCTCATGCCCTTCGCCATCTGCATCCGCGCCACCAGATCTCCGGCGGCGCGCAGTCCGTTCATGCCGGAGGCGCACGAGTGGGCGACGTCCATGCCGAACATGTCGCCCGAACCGACCTACAACCCGTCGAGCCGCAGGATGTCGACGCAGGCCCGCGAGGCCCGCGACACGGCATCGACGGGAGCGAAGGCGTGCATCGGCATGCCGCCCACGCCCATGCCGACGTTCATGTGGATGGGAATGCCGGCCGCGTCCATACAGGGTTTGACGAACGTCAGGGCGCGGGCGCTGTTCCAGGCGACCGACCTGGTCGTGACCGTGTTGACCGCCGGGCCGAACACGGTCGCCCCGGCCTGCTGCACGACGGCGAGCTGGCCGGCCGGCTTGAGCCCGGCCAGGCGTGTGCCCCTGTACTCGAGCTGCCCGTGGGTGCCGAGCACCATCTCGGCCGCCATGCCGACCATGATGCCCATCTCGGGGTGCCTGGCCCGCAGTGTCTCGACGGCCCGCAGCGTGGCCAGGAAGTCGGCGTCGCCGGCGGCGGCGGCCGTGTCGAAGTTGAGGCCGTCGGCGCCGGCGTCCCAGAGGCTCTCGGCGACGTAGACCATGTCGTCGACGGCGAGCTCGACCGCCTCTTCCTGGGCGGCCCGGGCCTCGTCGATCTTGAGAGCCGGCAGCAGCTCCGACCAGTTGCCGCAGGGACCGTCGGGCGCCGAGTAGCGGCCCAGGTCGGGCTGGGCGCCGTAGTGCACGGGTATCGTCAGTCGCTCCTGGGCCTCCTTCATGTACTGCTGCTCGAAGGGCACGATGGTCTTCACGGCCCGGTAGGAGTAGTCGATGTGGAAGAGCTCGCAGGTGTCGTGGGCGAGCACCTGCTCGCAGGCGTACAGGGCGTCGATGCGGCTGCCGAGCTGAGGCGTGCCGCTGCCGTCCTTGGAGAGCACCACCTCGTCGCCGATGTCGACGCCGGTGAAGCGCGCCGACGAGGCGAAGATGTCGAGCAGATGGTCGAGCTCGTCGGCCGCGAGCGGCGCCATCTTGCCCCTCACCACCGCCGCCTGCGTGCCGTCTTCGAGGTCGGCCCTGATCTGGCTGCGCGTCGATTCGACCAGCGAGCCGTCGCCCATGCGGGCCAGTACCGGTGGTTCCATGTTGGCACCCCCTCTACCTGGTTGCCCGGCGATCGTATCAGGCGGGGCGCCGCGGCGCCCCGTCCCCGGGCGGTCGGTTCGGCACGATGCGACCGACGATCGGGCGGTCGTCGTGGCGGGTCGCGAACGGGCGGCCGCGCTCCGAAACGCCGCAGACGGGAAATCATGCACGGACAACCACGTCCTACGGAACAAAGGCCAACGAGGGAGGTTCCCATGAAACGGTCACGGACTCGCGTCGCGCTCGTGGCGATCGTCGCTCTGCTCGCGCTGCCGGCGCTCCTGCCGGCGACGGCCGCCGCCAAGACTCATCACCTGGGCGCGGGCACGGCGACCTTCAGCCTCGACCCCACGGAGACCGGCAGCTTTCTTCATGCCGGCATCCCACCGTATCCGATCTTCCCGGCGCGCATCTCGTGGGGAACGACTCATGTGACGTTCCGGATGCCGGTCACGGGCGGCACCTGGACCACGGGCGCCGGAGCGCACGGCACGTTCCTCCTCGGTGGCGGGCTCGCCTACGTAGACCCGGACACCGTGGCCTTCACCATCCTCAACCTGAAGGGCTGGCGCGCGGGCGTCAACACCAGCGCCGGCATCTCGGTCTCCGCCAACGGCACCCGGACACCGAACTTCTTCGATGAGAACCTCATGGGCTCGATACCGTCAGTGGTGACGATCCACGGCCACAAGTACGCGAAGGTCACCGACGTCCTGCTGTTCTTCAACGCGACGTCGGTCGGCGCGATCAACGGGGAGTTCAGCACGGCCCCATCACCGGGCGACCCGTTCGGCTCGGTCACGTTCCTCGCGCGACTGAAGTAGCGAGCCGCCGGCAAGGCGGCGGGGGCGGCGCTTTCGCGCCGCCGGCAACGCGGCGGGGGCGGCGCCTTCGCGCCGCCCCCGCCGCACCTTAGGCACGCCCCCGTCAGGCCGTCGCCGAGCTAGCCGAGCCCGACGCGCTCCTTGAAGCGCTCGACGCAGTTGATCGGGATGTCGAGCGTCTTTGCGATGTTGAACTTGGCCTCGATCATGCCGGCCTCGCCGGGCCGCACCGCCGAAGTGTGGGCGAGCGTACCCAGCCCCTTCTCGATGCGGATCTGCTCCATGGCGACCGGGTCGGACAGGTCGCGTGTGCTGCAGCCGAGCTTGTCGGCGACGTAGGCCTTGGCCTCTTTGAGACGCATTCTCCGGGTCATCTGCATGCGTGCCACGAGATCTCCCGCGGTGCGCATTCCGCCCATGCCCGAAGCCTGCGTGTGGGCAGACTCCATGCCCTGGGAATCGCCCGTGCCCACCTAGTAACCGTCGATCTTGAGGATCTCGACGAACGCCTTGGACGCCCGTGAGGTCGCATCGGCCGGCGGGTAGACGCAGGTCGGTACGCCGCCCACGCCCATGCCCACATTGACGTGCACGGGGATCTCGGCGATCTCGGCGGCCGGCTTGATGAAGGTCATCGCCCGGGCGATGTTCCAGGCAGTCGACTTGCCGGTGTTGATGTTGACGGCCGGCCCGTAGATCGAGGCCCCGGCAGCCTGCACCATGCGTAGCTGATCCTTGGGCCACATGCCGGCCAGACGCTCGCCGTCGAACGTGAGCTGGCCGTGCATGCCCAGCACGAACTCGCTCGCCATGCCGATCTCGAGGCCGAGCCACGGGTACCTCTCGCGCAACATGCGGCAGGCGGTGAGGCCGGCGAGGAAGTCGGCGTCGCCGGCGGCTCCGGTGGTGTCCATGTCGATGCCGTCGGCGCCGGCTTCGATCATGTGGTCGGCGACGAAGTTGATGTCGTTGACCAGCATGTCGCAGGCCTCGAGCTGGGCGGCGCGCGCCTCGTCGACCTTCATCAGCGGCAGCAGCTCGGACCAGTTGTCGATGGGGCCGTCGGGCTTGGAGTAGCGGCCGAGGTCGGGCATCGCCCCGTACTGCACGGGGTTGGTGCAGAGCATCTGGGCGATCTTCATGGTCTGGCCTTCGTGGGCCACGTTGGTCTTGACGGCCTTGTACGAGTAGTCGATCTGCCAGAGCTCGACCATGTCGATGCCGACGACCTGCTCGTAGGTCTGCAGGTCCTGCACGCGGTTGCCGATGTGCTTGGTCCCGGTGCCGTCGTTGCTCATCACGACCTCGTCGCCGATGTCGACGGCGGTGAAGCGCGCCGACGAGGCGTAGATGTCGAGCAGGTGGTCGAGCTCGTCCTGGGTCAGGGGATCGACCTTGGCCCGCTTGGCGGACACCTGCGTGCCCTCCTCGAGATCGGCCTTGATCTCGGAGCGGGTCATCTCGACCAGCGAGCCGTCACCCATGCGGGTAGCGATCCTGGGTTCCAAACGCATCACCTCCACTGCTTCCCGCGGAAGACCGGCCGCGGCGCGACTGTCGGCCAATCGTATATCGGCCGTCGCGCCGCCCGCCACCCGGCTGGCGACGACAGAGCCCCGGCCCGTCAGCAGAGAGGCTCGAGGCCCTCGTCGGCAAAGCGCGTGTCCAGCGCGATGCACTGGCTCACACCGAGACGGCGGGCCACCACGAAGCTCGTGCAGTCGACGAGAGTCGGCGGCTTTGGTCCGCAGGCCAGAAGCATCTCGAGCGCCAGGGCGTGGTCGTCGGGTCGCACCCAGACGACATCGAACGCCGGCAGGATCTCGCGAGCGAACAGGCGAAGTGATTCCACGCCGAGCCGGCGGCGCACCACGTCGAAGGTCTCGAGCACGATGTAGTTGGTCACCACCAGCGTCGCGTCGGCCTCGAGCTCGAGAGCGAGAACGTCGCGCAGAAACCGGTGCTGCGAATGACCGGCGTCGAGCAGCGACAGGAACGCCGTGGTGTCGACAAGGACGCTCATTGTTCGAGCCAGTACCGCGGCACTTCCCTTCCGCCCGCCGAGTCGTTCGCACCAGACTCGCCGCCCGCACCGCCGACGTCTTGCCGTGGATCTTGGTCGCCGTCGCGGCCTCTGCCACCGACCTGGACGCCGTCGACCGCCGCGAGCGCCCGTTGCCTGACCGAGAGCCGTGCCGACCTGGCGCGTTCGAGACGAGCGTCGACCGCCAGACGAACGAAGGCCGCGAGGGACAGGCCCTCGAGCCTGGCGAGTTCCCGCGCGTCGACCCACTGATCGTCTGTGAGCTGCACGATCGTGCGGATCACGTCGGCAGGGGCCAGCAGTCGCCGTGGTTGCTGAGACGAATGTGATTGTGGCCGTGGCGGAGGCGCGCACGAGCCCCACCGGCGCGGAGAGGGACGCGAGCCTCGTGATCGTGCGGAGAGACGCCGTCTGTGTGATCGCGCGGAGAGACGCCGTCTGTGTGATCGCGGCGGACGGCGGTGCTCATGTCGAGGGCGTCATCATGACATCACTTTCTGATGTCATGATGACGCCCTCGACACACCCTGTCCGGTTGGTTGGAGGCGCTCGCGGTTGACGAAGCCGCGATCGTCGACCCGGGCGTCCGTGCTCCTGGCCGAGTCGCGCTCACACGCCGTCGCCCGGCACCGGCTTTCGCAACGCGACGTCTCTGCTCTGCGGAGCAACCGCCGGTCGGCGGAGGCGCGGCGGAGGCGCGGGGGCGGAGGCGCGGCGGCGGAGGCGCGGGCCGCAAGGCCCGCGCCCCCGCCGCCCGGGTTGCCCGGACTAGAGCTCCAGGCGCCCGCGGCGGCTCGCCTTGGCGCGAAAGCGCGCGACGCAGTTGACCGGCACGTCGAGCACGGCCGCGATGTTGAACTTGGCTTCGATGCCCATCGGGTCGTCGATGTCGGTGATCTCGCCCGATTCGAGGATGCCCCCGAGACCGAGCTCCTTGCGGACGTCGAGCATGACCGTCGGATCGGACAGGTCGAGGACCGAGACGCCGAGCTTGCCCGCTACGTGCGCCTTGGCCTCTGGAAGCCGCATCCCTCGGGTGATCTGCATCCGGGCCACCAGATCTCCAGCAGTCCGGATCCCGCCCATCCCCGAGGCGACGCCGTGGCTCACAGCCTGGCCGTAGACATCGCCGGCGCCCACCTACAAGCCGTCGAGACGCAGGATGTCGACGGCCGCGCGCGAGGCCCGGCAGGTGGCGTCGACGGCCGGCAGGACGTGCATCGGCACGCCGCCCACGCCCATGCCGCCGTTCAGGTGCACGGGCACGGACGCTTCTTCGCAGCAGGGCTTGGCGATCGTCAGCGTGCGGGCGACGTTCCAGGCTATCGACTTGCCGGTGTTGACGTTGATCGCCGGCCCGAAGATCGTCACGCCCGCCTTGGCCGCCACCTTCATCTGGTCGAGCGGCCAGAGGCCGGCCAGGCGCACACCGTCGTACTCGAGCTCGCCGTGCATGCCCAGCACGAACTCGCCGGCCATGCCGATCTGGATGCCGAGGTCGGGGTGGCGAGCGCGGATGCGCTCGATCGCCTTGAGGGAGGCGAGGAAGTCGGCGTCGCCGGCCGCCCCTGCGGTGTCTAAGTCGATGAACTCGATGCCGGCCTCGACCATCTCGTCGGCCACGTAGACGATGTCGTCGGCGGCGAGCTCGACGGCCTCTTCCTGGGCCGCCCGCGATTCGTCGATCTTGCCGAGCGGCAGGAGCTGCGACCAGTTGGCCACGGGGCCGTCGGGTACCGTGTAGAGGCCGAGGTCGGGCATGGCGCCGTAGCCGAGCGGAGCGGTCGTCAAGAACTGCGCCTGGCGCATGACGACCTGTTCGAACGGCATGACGGCCTTGGCCGGCTTGTACGAGTAGTCGTGGTGGTACAGCTCGAGCGCGTCGGCGCAGAGGTACTGCTCGTAGTACTGCAGGTCGTTGATGCGGGTGCCCAGGTCCTGGCTGCCGCAACCGTCGAACGAGAGCACGACCTCGTCGCCGATGTCGACCCCGGTGAAGCGGCTGTTCGAGCAGAAGATCTCGGAGAGGTGATCGAGCTCGGCGCCGGTGAGCTCAGCGTACTTGGACCGCTTGGCCCCCGCCTGGGTACCTTCCTCGAGATCGGCGCGGATCTGCGCCGGCGTCATCTCGACGAGCGCCCCGTCCCCCATGCGGGTCCGGATCTTGGCTTCCAAGCGCACACCTCCGCGTAAGCGTTTCGCCGACCTTACGGCAAGTCCCGGGCCCGGCGAGCTGACGTCCGGCGCCCGACGAGACGAGACTATCTCCGGGCAAACGGGCTGTCACGGCGCGGCGCGAAGAACGCACAAGTTCGTGGTGCGGCGCGGCGGCGCGCGGCGGCCGGCAGGGAAACCGGCCGTGGCCCGCAGGTGAACCGGCCGAGTTGCCGAACCGGAACATCGATGCAAGAATCCGGGCGGCTTTCGGAACAGGTCTTGCGTCCCGGCGGCCACAAAGGATATATGCAGGGGCGGCTACGTCCGATGCGCGGTCGCAAGGGGAGCGTCGGGCGGTTCGTGCAACGGAGCAACGGGAGATCCTCACGCTGCTCGGCTCGAGCTCGGTGTGGGTGCTCGGCTCGTGCCGGGTGCAGGCGATGGCGGCGCTCGACGGCGCCGCGCCCCGCATATTGGGCAAGTTCGGCAAGCAGGGCACGCCGGTGGTCATGGCCTATCTCACGGGCATCATCGGCTCGATCTTCGTGATCCTGGTGTTCACGCTCACGAGCGGCAGCCTGGGCAACTTCTTCTCGGTGATGTTCAGCCTGGCGGTGTCGACCGCTGTGCTCTGCTATCTGTTCGCCCTGCCGGCCGTGATCACGCTGCGCAAGAAGTTCCCCGACGTGCATCGGCCCTTCGTGGTGCCCGGCGGCACGGCGGGCCTGTGGATCTGCGCCGTCGTCGCCGAGATCTCGATCGTCCTCACAGGGTTCACGCTCTTGTGGCCCGGGCTCATCGACAACACCCTCGGCCAGAAGTACGACATCGTGTCGAACTGGGGCGTGTCCCGTGCCTTCTTTGAGCTGGTCACCCTGGGCACGTTCGTCGTCATCATCCTCGTCTCCATCGGCCTCTGGGCCTGGGGTCGCGCCGAGAGCAAGGGCGCCGAGACGACCACGGAAGACCTCATCGGGGGCGTCGTCGAGGAGGCATAGGCTCTCAGGAGCGACGCCGCTCACCGCCGCGAACGCAGGGCGGGGGTGCGGGCCTTTTCAAGGCCCGCACCCCCGCCCTCCCGCGCGGGTGCGCTCCGCTACCCCCCCCTGACCCCGCCGTTGCGCGCGGCGGCCGCTCAGGCGGCGCCGAGCTCGGGTCGCAGCTCGGCGGCGATCTGCTCGGGGGCGACGAAGATCAGCTCGCCGCCGAGCTGCTTCTGCAGGAAGTAGTCGTCGGTGCGGTAGTCGGGCTTGAAGGCCGAGCGGGCGACGACGCGCAAGACCACGGCGTGCGCCTCGGGCGCGCCGCTCAGGGGCCCACCGAGGAGCGAGAAGTTGAACGCCGACAGGCCCTCGCGCTCGTACCAGGCGAGGACCTTCGACAGACCGCGCGCAAGCTCGGCGATCTGCTCGCCGTCGAGCGCCGCCAGGCGCGCCCGGCCGGGCAGCACGGCCATGATCTCGCGGCCACCGGTCGGCGCGTAGGCCGCCAGCCAGGTCCAGCCGGCGCGGCCGCCCATGGCGCGCTCGCCGCGCGCCGTCTCCTCGTCGACCAGCGTCTGCCAGTACGACACCCCGTGCCGCTCGCGGAAGGCCGCGGCGCGCTCCCACTGCAGGCGCAGCAGCCACGGCGCGCCGGGCCCGCCGAACACCTGGAAGTGCGGGTGCACCATGCTGGCGCCGGCCGGCAGCATGTGGTTGCAGCACAGCTCGAGGTGCTCGAGGTCCGGGTAGGCCGCCTCGGCGCGGCTGGCGAACTCGACCGCCGCGCCGAGCCCTTCGGCCAGCAGCCCCGGCTCGAAGTCGGTGGGTCGCAGGAAGTGCTTCTCGGGGTAGGTCACCACGGCGTGCAGCGCCGCCAGGGGGAAGAGATTCGGAAAGGCGAGCGCCCGGCCGCGCTGTCAGGTCGCCCGCCCGGCAGCACCTGCTCCGGGTAGCGGGGCGTCACCTCGAACACCTTCTCGGGACAGAAGAAGCAGCCCTCGCGAGAGCTCGTCGCCTGCGCCTCGGCGTACGGCCAGTCGGTCTTGCCGTAGAACATCTCCTCTTTGGTGGCGAGCTCGGAGGAGGCGACCGCGGTCATGCCGGTGAGCGGGTCGCGACGCACCTCGATGGTCTGCTCGGTGAGCTCCATGTTCAGGAGCGGGCTGAAGAACGACGACGTCTCGACGCTGCGCTCGAAGGTGATGAGTCCCATACGGCCCTCGCAAGTCGGTTCAAGTCCGGCGCCGATGATACGGTCAGCCGCCGCGGGCGGCAACGACGAGCGCCGTTGACGGCCGGTGGTCGGGCAGGTCCTGAGGGGCGGCCCGGGGGCCTTTGGGCGCGGGGCGGCGGGCCCTGCGGCCGCGGGGCGGCGGGCCCTGCGGGCCCGCCGCCCCACCGGGTCGCGGAACGTCAGGCTGCTTGCTCCGCCGGTCGCGCCACCTCGGACAGCGTCGCCAGCAGGCCCCGCACCGACTCGTGGACCTCGCCGTCCGCCGTGCGGGCGCCCGGCCGGGCGTCGCGCACGCAGCTCCATAGCAGCCGGGCGCCGCCGTCGTCGTCGTCGTGCCCGGCGCCCAGGACGTCGCCCATCTGGGCCTGCGCGGCGCGCATGTCGCCCTCGTCGCAGGACGATCCCATGACGGCGAGGGGCTTGCCGGCAAGATCGCGCCGGCCGTCGTCTGAGCCCGTCGCCCAGGCAAACGCGTTCCTGAGCGCGCCGGCAACGCCGCTGTCGTACTGCGGCGTGGCCACGAGGATCGCCTCCGACCCCCGCAGGGCGCTGCGCAGCCGGGCGACCTGCGTCGGCTCCGCGTCCGCGCCGGAGTCGCCGTCGCCGTCGAACTCAGGCAGGGCGGCGATGTCGAACTCGTCGATCGTCATCCCCGCCGGCGCCTGTTCGCGAGCGGAGCGGAAGAGCGCGTTGTGGTACGACCAGCGGTCCGAGCCGGGAGCGCTCGCGGCCACGAGGCCGAGCACGTGGACCGGCTGCGGCCGGCTCGGCGCGCGGCGCGCGGCCGCAGGCTGCGGCTCGGCCGCGGGCTCGGCGGAGACGCCCGCTCCGGCGATCGCCGGCTCGGGCTTGATGAGGACCGCGGAGAGGATGGCCGCGCCCAGCAGCACGCCGGCGAGAACGTAGAAACCGACCTGGAACCCGTGCGTCAGGGCCGCCGCCGGCGCCAGCGCGCCCAGACCGGCGTGGCTGCGCAGGTAGCTCGTGGTGGCGGTCGTGACGATCGTGGTGATCGCCGCGAGGCCGACCGCGCCGCCGATCTGCTGGCTCGTGTTGATCAGGCCCGACGCGGCGCCCGCCTCGCGGGCGCGAGCCCCCGTCAGGGCGGCGATCGAGTCGGGCACGAAGGCGAGGCCGAGGCCGACGCCGGCGAGCACGAAGCCGGGGAGCAGGTTCGCCACGTAGCTGCCGTTCACCGGCAGACGGGTGTAGAGCAGGGTGGCGACCATGATGAGCCCCAGGCCGATCGGCAGCACGATCCGTGTGCCGACGCGATTGACGAGCGCTTGCGCCACCATCGCGAAGAGCACGCTGAGGAACGTCGTCGCGACGTAGGCGACGCCGGTCTTGAGCGCCGAGTAGTGCAGCACCTGCTGCATGTAGAGCGAGAGCAGGAAGAACTGGCTGAACAGCGAGGCGCCGATGAGAAAGCCGACGATATTGGCCGCCCGCGGGGTCGCCAGGCTGAGGATGCGCAGCGGCAGCAGGGCGTGACGGGCGCGCAGCTCGATCACGACGAAGCTCAGCAGCAGGCCGGCCGACACGGCCAGCAGCGTGATCGTCTCGGCCGCGCTCCAGCCGATCTGCGTGGCGCGGGTCAGCCCGTAGACGAGCAGCATGAGACCCGCCGTGGCGGTCACGGCTCCGGGAATGTCGAATCCACGCCAGCCACGCCGCTCACCCTGTTCACGGGCCCCCGGCAGTAGGAAGGGGCTCAGCCCGATCAGGGCGGCGCCGATCGGCACGTTGATGAAGAAGATCCACTGCCAGCCGAAGGCGCTCGTCAGCAGGCCGCCGAGCAGAGTCCCTGCCGCAGCGCCGCTGCCGGCGATGCCGCCCCACACGCCGAGGGCGAGGTTGCGCTCGCGCCCCTCGGCGAAGGTCGTGACGAGGATCGACAGGGCCGCCGGCGACAGCAGCGCCCCGCCGAGCCCCTGGATGCAGCGGAAGGTGATGAGCGACGCCTCGGACCAGGCGAAGCCGCAGACCAACGAGGCGCCCGCGAAGAGCACGAGACCGATCATGAACAGCCGCCGGCGGCCGAGGACGTCCGCCAGGCGACCGCCCAGCAGCAGGAATCCGCCGAAGAAGATGGCGTAGGCGCTGAGCACCCACTGCAGGCTCTCGACGGAGAAGTTCAGATCGGTCCTGATCGAAGGCAGCGCGACGTTCACGACCGCGATGTCCAGCACCACCATGAACTGAGCCACGCAGATCGCCGCGAGGATGAACCACTTGCGGCGGTCCCAGGCGGCCTGGCCGCCGCTGGACGAAAGCACGGTTGTGTCGCCCGAAGGCGACGCGAGTGTTCGGGGATCGGCCATCGGTATCTCTCCCTGGCCTGGAGCCGGGTGCGGAGCACCGCCCTGCGGCCGGTCCGCCGCACCCGACAGGTTGCCATTACCGAAGAACGACGCCGCGCGCTCGCGGCTCAGATGCCCGACCAGGCCCGCCGCGTCACCCTGTCGAGGCAGCATTCCCGGGGTTTCGAGCACTCAACCCATCAAAAGCCGGGTTCCCTCCACCTGCCGACACCGTCACGGACGATCGCACCGCACCGCCTCGATAGTCCTGTCGTGCGAGGGTCATTCCCTCATTCTGACCGACACACTTCAGTTCAGGTGCGCGAACGGCGCGACGACGCCCGCGTCCGCAGGCGAGGTCGCGCTTGCCGAGCATCGGCCGCGTCGGCTACGGTTGTGTGCGAGAGGCCACGAATGGCGGGCGATCCCGATATGCAGCGACTGATCGAAGCCCTCACCGACGGCGACCGCAGCGCGGCGCTGGCCGAGGCGCGGCGCCTGCGCGCCGCGGGGGTGCCGGTGGAATGCATCGTCAACGAAGGCCTCGAGACCGCCATGGAGCGGGTCGACGCGAAGTGCACGGTCGAAGCCTTCAACCTCCTCGAGATCATGCTCGTGGGGCGGGCCGTCACCGTGGTCGCCGACGAGCTCTACCCGCAGGGCATGCCCGCCGACGGCGGCAAGGCGACCATCGTGATCGCCACACCCGAAGGCGACGTCCACGACCTCGGCAAGAACATCGTGACCATGGTCCTTACCGGTCAGGGCTACCGGGTCGTCGATCTCGGGCGCGACTGCCCGGTGGCCACCTTGGCCGCCGCCGCTGCGCGCGAACAGGCGGCCGCCGTGCTGGTGAGCGGCCTGATCACGACGGTCATCCCCCAGGTGCGCCGCCTCAGACCGGCCCTCGTCGAGCGCGGGCTCGCCGGCGTGAAGATCCTGGCCGGCGGGGCGGCTCTCAGGCAAGCGTCCCCGGAGGAGCTCGACGTCGACTACGTCGCGCAGACGGCCTTCGACGGCGCCCGCTGCCTGGCGACGCTCGTCTCGGCGGCGCCGGCATGAACAGCCTCGAGCGTGTGCGCGCCGCGGTCGCCTTCGAGAAGGCCGACCGCACGCCCGTCATCCCCCAGATCTTCGCCCACGCCGCCGTGCTCTGTGGCGTGCCGGTCGCCGACTACCTCCGCGACGGCGCCCTGCTCGCGCGCTGTCAGATCGAGGCCGTGAGGCGCTACGGCCACGACGCGGTGTTCGCCTTCATGGACGCGACCGTCGAGTCGGAGGCCATGGGCTCGCTCGTTCGGTACCACCAGGAGCAGTATCCGGAGGTGGTCTCGTACGCGCTCTCGCCGGACGTGCCTCCGGAGCGTCTGTCGGCGCCCGATCCGCAGGTCGCGGGGCGCATGCCGGAGCTGCTGCGGGCCACCACGCTGCTGCGCGCCGAGCTCGACGACGAGGTCCCGGTCGTCGCGGTCGTGCTGGGACCGATGACCCTGGCCCAGCAGTTGTTGGGCGCCGAGGCAGCCTTGTACCTCGCGGTCGATGAGCCACAACGCTTCGAGGAGGTGCTCGATCTCGCGACCCGGGTCGCGCTGCGCTGGGGTGTGGCCCTGCTCGCCGCCGGCGCGCACGTGGCGATGGTGTTCGAGCCCGCCGCCTCGCCGGCCGTCGTGCCGCCCGCGTTCTTTCGCGAGCTCGTGCTGCCGCGCCTGGCGCGGCTGTTCCTGGCGTTCAAGAAGGCGGGAGCGCTCGCTACCTGGCTGCACATCGCCGGCGCGACCGAACCGATCCTCGGCTACTACCCCGAGGCCGGCGTCGATATCGCCAACCTCGACTACGACGTCGATCCGGTGCGAGCGGGGCAGATCCTCGAGCGGACCTGCCTCGACGGGAACATCCTGCCGCTGTCGTTCGTCCTGGGCGCGGCCCCCGAGATCGCCGCCGAAGGCCGCCGTCTCGTCGCGCTGTTCGCCGATCGCGGCGGGTTCATCCTTTCGTCGGGCTGCGAGATCCCGCTCGAGGCCAGGCCGGAGAATATCGCCGCCCTGGTCTCGGCGGTCCACGGCGACTCGTGAGTGAGGTCGGCGGGCAGCGCGGCGACGGTCTCACGGCGGTGTTGCGCACGGCTCAGTACCTGGCGATGCTGCGTCGCGACGCCGACATCTGGCGGGAGCTGGGGCAGGTGTTCGTGCGCTTCTTCGATGCCGACCTCGTCACCCTGCTCGAACGCCGCCCCGACGGCGCGATCGCCGCGCGCTACTGCACGCTGTCGGCGCCGCAGGATTGCGATCGTCTTGCCGACCAGGTCCGCGAGACCGCGAGGCAGGTCCTTGCCAGCGGCTTTCTTGCAAGCGAGCTGATCGCCCTGCCGGACGGCGACTACGCGATCGCCCTCCTGCCCCTGGCCGGCGACCAGCAGCGCCACGCGGCGCTGCTCGTCGGCCACCGCGCGAGCGGCCCCCTGTCCCAGTCCCTCCTCGATGTCTACCTGGCGGTCGCCGGTCTGTTCGACACCACGCTCGCCAGGCTCGCCTCGGAACAGGCCGCCATAGAGAATGCGGCGCTGCTCGAAGAGCAGCGCCGCATCGCCACCGCCCTGCAGGAGAACTTCATGAGCCCCCTGCCGCGGGTCGAGGGGCTCGATCTGGGCCTCGTGGCACAGGCCGCGTTCCAACCCGAGCTCGTGGGAGGCGACTTCAGCGACGTCTTCGTCCTCGACGGCTCGCTCGTCGCCGTCCTCATCGGCGACGTCGCCGGCAAGGGCATCCGCGCCGCCGGTCTGACGGAGCGGGTACGCAGCACTGTGCGAGCGTTCGCCATGGTCGACTCCTCCCCGGCGTTCATCCTGAGAAAGACCAACCAGTTGCTGCTGCGGCGCGAGACCGAGGGTGAGTACGTGGCCGCCTTCTTCCTCGTTCTCGACCGCGAGACCGGGCGGGCGACCTACACGAGCGCCGGTCACCCGCCGCCCGTCGTGATCGATCGCCGCGGGTGCCGGCTGCTCGAGACCCCGCAGCACATCGCTCTGGGCGCCTTCAACGCGGACTATCTCGATTCCCACCTGACGCTCGCCGCCGGCGACTGCCTCGTGTTCTACACCGACGGGGTCACCGAGGCCCGGAGAGACGGCGAGATGTTCGGCGAGGCGCGGCTGGTCGAGGTCGTCGCCAAGCTCCGCGACCGGACTCCCCAGGAGATCGCCGACGGCGTGCGCAACGAGGCGACCGCCTTCGCCGGCCGGCTCAGCGACGATCTCGAAGTCCTGGTTCTGAGGCTTGCGACGGGGGCGAACGCCTGAGAGCGGGCAACGCGCGGAGGTCGGGAGCTGCGGTGCCGACGGGGACTGCCGATGACGGCCACTGCCTGGGGCTGTTCTGCGCGAGTGGACACCCCCCGGCCCTACGCGCCGCGCAGGTACTCGGCGATCGCCTGACGCGTGGACGAGGCCGGCCGCCCTTGAGGGCGGCCGGCCTCGTCTCGTACCTGCGCGGCCGCAGACCACGTCCTTGCGGTCAGTGCTGCTGCGCGGCCGCCGGTGCCTCCGTCATAGGGCCGAGAACGGTGCGACTGCCCGTCGAACCGAACGGGATGAACTGCGCAGTGATAGTCCCATAGGCTTCGAAGCCGGACGAGGAGGTGTCGTAGCTGATCCTCACCGAGAAGGTCGACGTCCCTGGCTTGACCGGGAAGACATACGTCTGACCCGAGGAGATCTCGGTCGACGCACCCGTGTTGGCGTTCTCCCAATACGACTCGGTGTTAGTGGTGTCGTCCCAGACCGTCACGCCGACGGCAGCGTTCGGATACGCGGAGTCCACCCAGCCGTTGACCAGCACGAAGCCCTTGGCCGGCACCTTCAGCGTGACGGTCGTGACCGTGCCAGTGCCGCCGGCGGAGAAGCTTGTAGAGCTGTGGTTCATCGCGACCCTGCCCAGGCCGGAGAGGCTGGCGGCGTTGATGTCGGCCAAGGTCAGCGAGCCGTTCTTGACCTTGGAACCTATCACGGCGTTCTCTCTGCAGCCGCTCGGTGCCAACGCTGCCGGCCGGCAGCGTGATTGCCGCGTAGCTCGTGCCGCCGAGCGCGAGCACGAGGGCGACGATGGCGACGATCATGGCGGGGACGGCCGAAGCCGGGTGATGCGGTGCATGAGCGACCTCCTTCTGGGGCATTTGGATGGTGCTACCCGGATGGTGGCGCTCACAAGGCCGTTGCTGCGCCTAGGCTAGCTGGTGAGGAGCCGTGTGAGAGGGCGGCCTTTCTGCTTCGGACGGGGGCTCGGCTGTCGTTTGCCAGGTGTGAGCTGTGGGAAGACGTCGACCTCGACGGCGACGAGCTTCAGGTCCGGGCGGCGCTCGAGCAGACGCGCGGCGCCGTGACGCGCCAGGGCGACATGCCGTTCTGCAGGGAAACTAGTGGAGCCGGCGGGCGGAATCGAACCGTCGACCTGCTGTTTACAAGACAGCTGCTCTACCAACTGAGCTACACCGGCCTACGGCGTAGTCTATCGCCCGCACGGCAGACGCGCCTACGGCGGGGTCGGGGCGGCCGTTGGGGAACTCGACCTTCCGCCAGGCCTCGCGAGGCACGTCCTTGTGGTCGCCTGGCTTTCGGTGGGGAAACGACCCCACAAACGCAACGAGCCCCGCGGGGGGCGGGGCTCGCTGTCAGGGCTTGGGGGTGCCCTTGAGGGGGGTCGACAAGTAGTATCGCCGCTGCTGATTAAGTGCGTGTTAAGTGCGCCTTAAGCGGGGTTAACCAGAAGTCCCTGCAGAGGCGTCGACCTGGGTCTCGCCACCAGGCTCATCACCCGGCTCGCCACCCTCGCCACCCGGCTCGCCACCACGCTCATCTCCCAGCATCGCCAGGAATGTCTCCTCGTCAACCACCTCGACGCCGGCCTTGCGCGCCTTGGCGAGTTTCGAGCCCGGCTCGGCGCCGGCCACGACGTAGTCGGTGCGCCCGCTGACCGAGCCTGCGACCTTGCCCCCCAGGGCCGCGATCCTCTCCCCCGCTTCGGTGCGCGACAGCGTGTCGAGCGTGCCGGTCAGGACGAACGTCTTGCCAGACAGCGGCCCTTCGGCGCGCCGCGGGGCCTCTTCGACGAAGCGCAGGCCGTGAGCCCGCAGCTTGGCCAGGGTCTCACGGTTGTGCGAGTCGGCCAGGTACTGCTCGACCGTCGCGGCGACGACCGGACCGATGCCCGGCACCTCGGCGATCTCGGCTTCGGTCGCGCGCTGCAGCTCGTCGAGCGAGGCGAAGTGCTCCACCAGGAGCTCGGCCGTGACCCCGCCGACGTGGCGGATGCCGAGGGCGAACAGGACGCGGGCGAAGGGCTGGCGCTTGGAGGCCTCGATCGAGGCAAGCAGGTTCTCGGCGAAGCGGTTGGGCACGACGATCTCCTGACCGTCCGGCCCGCTCGCCTTGCGACCGAAGAGCGGCGCGTCGACGAGGCGGCTGAGCGTCAGGTCGTAGAGGTCGGCGACGTTGCCGACCAGACCCGACTCGTGCAGGGCGACCACCGCCTCGTCGCCGACGCCGTCGATGTCCATGGCCCCGCGGCTCACGAAATGCCTGACGGCCTCGACGATCTGCGCCGGACACGAGCGGTTGGGGCAGCGCACGGCCACCTCGCCCTCTTCGCGCACGACCGGCGAGCCGCAGGCCGGGCAGCGCTCCGGCATGCTCCACTGGGGACGCGCCTCGTGGGCGGCGACGCTCTGCTCGCCGTCCTCCTCCCGGAGCGCCGGCCCGACGACCTGGGGGATGACGTCGCCGGCGCGCTGCACGATCACGTCGTCGCCGGGACGCACGTCCTTGCGGTGGATGTCGTCCTCGTTGTGCAGGGTGGCGCGCTCGACGGTGACGCCGCCGACCGGCACCGGCGCGAGCACGGCGAACGGCGTGAGCACGCCGGTGCGCCCGACGTTGACCTCGATGCTGTGCAGCCGCGTGATGGCGGTCGTCGGGGCGAACTTGAAGGCGATCGCCCAGCGCGGGTCGTGGGCGACCTCGCCGAGATCGCGCTGCAGCGCGATCTCGTCGATCTTGACCACGACCCCGTCGATGTCGTAGTCGACCTCGGCCCGGCGCTCGACCCAGGCGGCGCACTCGGCGGTCACCTGCGCGATCGTCTCGTGGCGGGCCGAGGCCGGGTTCACCCTGAACCCCTGGGCGCGCAGCCACTCGAGTGACTGCCAGTGGCTGTCGACTTCGAGCCCCTCGCGGTAGCCGAGCTGGTAGCACCAGATGTCGAGCGGCCGCGAAGCGGCCACCGCCGGGTCGAGCTGGCGGATGGAGCCGGCGGCGGCGTTGCGCGGGTTGGCGAAGGTCGACTTGCCGGCGGCCGCGCGGGTCTCGTTCAGGCGCTCGAAGCCGGCCAGCGACAGGTAGACCTCGCCGCGCACCTCGACCACAGCCGGTATGGGTCCGCCGCGGTCGAGGCCCTGCAGGCGCAGGGGCACGGCGTGGATGGTGCGCAGGTTGGCCGTCACGTCCTCACCGACGACGCCGTTGCCGCGGGTGGCGCCGCGCTCGAAGACGCCGTCGCGGTAGACGAGCGAGATGGCGAGGCCGTCGATCTTGGGCTCGGTCACGTAGTGCAGCGACGCGTCGCCGAGCCCGTGCGCCTCGAGCAGGCGGCGGTTGCGGCCGTCCCAGGCGAGCAGCTCGTCGGGGTTGCGAGCGTTGGCCAGGGACAGCATCGGCTGCAGGTGCGCGCCACTGCGCGAACTTCTCGAGCGGCTGGCCGCCGACCCGCTGGGTCGGCGAGTCGGGCGTGCGCAGCTCAGGGTGCTCGGCCTCCAGGTCCAGCAGTTCGCCCAGTAACAGGTCGTAGTCGGCGTCGCCGATCGCGGGCCGGTCGAGGACGTAGTAGAGATGGGCGTGACGCTCGATCTCGCGACGCAGCTCGGCGGCGCGGCGGCGCGCCTCGTCGGGGACGGGCGGGCTCACGATGCGCCTCCCGGCCCGGCGGCCGGCGACGGGCCCTCTAGGCAGAGGTCGGCGAGGGCGGCCGGCGTGGCGACGGTGAAGTCGGGGGCGGCCGCGGCCAGGGCGGCCGCCGAAAAGACGCCCCAGAGCACGGCGACCGTCGCCACGCCGGCCGCCTTGCCGGCGGCCACGTCGACCGGCGCGTCGCCCACGTAGACGGCGCGGTCGGGCGGCGAGCCCAGGCGCTCGAGGGCGAGCAGGATGGGCTCGGCCGAGGGCTTGTGGGCGCTGGTGTCGCTGGCCGTGACCACGGCGTCGAAGTACCGGCCGCAGGCCCACGGCGCGGAACGCCATGGCGGTCGTGTCGGCGCTCTTGGAGGTGACGATGGCGAGGCGGCGCTGGGCCGCCCGCAGGCGGCCCAGCGCCGCCTCCATCCCCGCGAAGCCGGCGATCATCTCGTCGTGGACACGGTGGTTGTGCTCGCGGTAGGCGTCGTAGAGCTCCTGGGCGCGGGCGGCGTCGAGGGCTCGCATCTGGGTCATCAGCGGCTGACCGACGCCCGCCAGGAGCACCTCGTCGGGCAGCTCCTCGCCCAGTACGGTGCGCGAGGCGTGGCGAAACGAGGCGCGGATGAGGGCGACCGTGTCGACCACCGTGCCGTCCAGGTCGAAGATGATCGGGTCGAAGCCGGTCACCCCCTGGGCCGCCTCGTCGTCGTCGGGCTCGCGCCGGTCCGCGGCGGACGCGCCGGCGGACGTGTCGGCCGCACCGGGCCGGTCTTCGGCGAGCGCGCCGGCGGACGGCAGGAGGGCCGCGACCGCCTCGCTCAGCCGCCAGCCCTCGAGCAGCTCGAACGCCCGCGCGTCGACCAGGTCGAAGTGCAGGGGCGTGATGGAGATGTAGCCGGCGGCGAGAGCGGCGAAATCGGTGCCGGTCTCGTGGGCGCAGTCGCGCTCCTCGCTGTGGATGGTGTAGCGGCGCACGGCGCCGTCGCCGGTCTCGAGGACGATGCGCTCGTGGACGCTGGCGCAGCCCAGCCGTGTGACCTGCACGCCGCGCACGTCGGCGGCCACCAGGTCGGGCAGGTTGACGTTGAGCACGAGCCCGTGGGGCAGGCCGTCGGCCAGCACGCGGGCGACGATCGGCACCGCCAGGGAGACGACGTCGTCGACGTGTCGCGGCGAGCGTCCCTGAACCGAGACGGCCACGGCCGGCAGGCCGAGAAGAGCGCCCTCGAGGGCCGCGGCCACGGTACCCGAGTAGGCCACGTCGTCGCCCAGGTTGGCGCCCATGTTGGCGCCGGCGACGACGATCCCGGGGCGCGCGCCGAAGAACCCCAGGGCGGCCGCCCGCACGCAGTCGGCCGGCGTGCCGTCGAGCGAGAAGCCCGAGAAGCCGTCGCCGAACCGGGCCTCGCGGGCGTGCAGGGGACGATCGATCGTGATGCCGCGGGCGATGGCGCTGCGGTCGCCGTCGGGCGCCAGGGTCAGGACCGTGCCCAGCGGATCGAGCCCGCGCCGCAGCGCAGCGAGGCCGGGGGCGTCGATGCCGTCGTCGTTGGTCAGCAGGATGTGGCTCATGGCGCCTGCGATTCTACTGCAAGGTCCGGCGTCGCCAGGATTGGCAACACGCGCAGAGGAGCCCGGCAGCGCACGTCGTAGGAGTCTTGAACCGGCCCGGAGTGACCGCACGTGGGCAAGAGTCTGATGCTTCATCCCGACCTCGTCGAACGACGGGTCACCATCCGTCGTGTCGTCGCCCTGGCCGCGGCCCTCGTGATCGTCTCGATCGCGCTGCTCGCCGGCGGCCTGCTGTATTTGTGGCCGCTGTTCATCTTTCCCCTGCTGCTCGGGGCGGTGTTCTTCTTCGAGCTCGGCAGCCTGCTCGTGGCCGGCTGGGTGGGGGGCTTCTTCGTCGTCTACTTCGCGCTGCGCCAGTCGGTCGACCCGGCCACCACGCGCCAGGCGATCGTCGGCCTCGCCGCCTTCAGCCTCGCCGGTCTCGTCCTGGGGCGCGTCCAGCGCGACCAGCATCTGCTCCAGGGCGTGCTCGCCGCGTCGTCTCTGACCGACCGTCTGACCGGCCTCTACAACTACGGCACGTTCGTCGACTACCTCCACAACGAAGTGACCAAGGCCGACCGCTACGGCGGTGAGCTCACGCTGCTCATGTTCGACCTCGACCATTTCAAGCGCTTCAACGACCGCCACGGCCACGAGGCCGGCAACGACCTGCTGCGGCGCGTCGGCGCCACCCTGCAGGCGGTCGTGCGCGAAGCCGACATGGCGGCCCGCTACGGCGGCGAGGAGTTCGCCCTGCTGATCAGCGGCGACGCCCAGAGCGGCCTCGAGCTCGCCGAGCGCGTGCGCCGGGCGATCGAGACCACGGCCGTCGAGCTGCGCGGCGGCGAAGCCGTCTACGTCACGGCCAGCGCCGGCGTCGCGACCTACCGCCGCGGATCGCACGACGAGACCCTCCTCATAGAGCAGGCCGACATGGCCCTGTACGAATCGAAGCGCGCCGGCCGCAACCGGGTGACGGTGCACGCCAGCGCCGAGCTGCCCGAGGACCTCGCGGCCACCCTGTCGGCCTGACCGCTACGGACCGGCTTCAGACCGGCAGCTTCGAGACCCCCACCTTGGGCAGCCGCGTGTCGGGCCGGGTGAAGACGTCGCCGCTCATGAGCTCGACCCCCACGCGCCGCAGGGCCTTCATCTGGCCGACGCTCCCCACTTCGGGGGCGATCAGGCGGGCGTCGATGCGGGCGGCGAAGCGCAGCAGGAGCTGGACGATGTCCATGGAGGTGGGATCGTCGGTGGCGCCCACGCTGATCACCGGGTCGAGGGCCAGGTAGTCGGGCTGCGCCCGGATGATCAGGTCGAACGCCGTGAGACCGCTGCCGACGCCGGCCACGCAGACGGGGAAGCCCATCTCGTGCACCGGCCCGAGCACGCGCAGCGCCGAAGCGGCGTTGGCGGCGAGGTCGGCGACCTGCACCTCGAACACCACGTGCTGGGGCACGAGCGCCTTGTTCAACGAGTAGAACTCGCTCAGGGCGAGCACCGCCGCGCCGGGCAGCTCGACCGACTCGCAGGAAAGCACGAGCAGCTCCTCGGGGCCCAGACCGACGGCCTTGGTGACCGCGAGCTCGCGCGTCTCTATGCCGTAGCTCGACAGCAGCGGCGAGCGCCGCGCGACCTCGTCGAGCACGTCGGGCAGGCGCAGCGGCGAGTAGAACGGCCCGCGGATGGCGGTGTGGTAGCCGAGCACTTTGCGCTCGGCGACGTCGACGATGGCGTCGAACAGCGGTTCGAGGCTGTGGTTGGCGACGGCGTCGGCCAGGGTGCGCTCGAGCTCGTCGTCGTAGATCAGCCACTCGCGCTCGGCGGCCTGCATGGCCGCCGCGACGCCGTTCTGCAGCGACTGCTCGAAGGTGAGCTCGGCGCCGGCCTGCAGCACGGCGACCGTGACGAACGGGTGGACGCGGTCGAAGACGCCCGGCGCGAGGTCGTTCAGGAGCATCGACTGCAGACGTTCGTAGACGCGGCGGCTGATGGCCGTGAGGTCGTCGCGGGCGATCTCCTTGGCCCGCCGCGGCGGCGAGAGCACGACGATGAAGGCGTTGTCGGACAGCGTGAAGTCGGCCAGCACGTCGAGCCGGCGCAGCGAGGTGCCCACCATCTCCTGGAGGATGCTCGAGCAGGCGTCGAGCACGTCGGACGTGACCTGCCAGCCGAACACTCGCTCGAGACGGCCGTAGCGCTTGAGGCCGACGTAGAGGATGGCCACCTCGCCGCGCTTCTCGAGCTCGAGGCGGATGCCGTCGGCGATCATTCGCAGCGACGGCAGGGCGAGCGTGTCGTCGCTCACCAGGTTGCGCAGGTTGGCGCGCGCCTGCTGGGCGATGCGCTCGGTCGCGCGCTTGTCGATCACGCCCTCGTCGTCGTGCGCCGGCATGGACTCCCCCGCCCCGCGGCCGGCCTAGCCGGCCTTGTCGGTGGTCGAGCGGCGGGCGGCGGCGGCTTCGCCGCCGCCGCCCGCCGCCTTGCCTGTCGTTCCGCCATCGCCGTTGCCCGCCGCCTTGGCCGTGGGCTCGGCGGCCTTCTTGGCCTCGGCGCCGGACGTGCCGTCGCCCTTGGCGTCGGCGTCGGCCTTGGCCCCGGCGTCGGCGGCGCGGGCCTTGCTCGACCCGCGACCGTAGTCGGTGGTGTAGAAGCCCGAGCCCTTGAAGTGGATGGCGACCGGGTGCAGGACCTTGGCGAGGTGGCCGCCGCAGACCTCGCAGGTCTCGAGGGGCTCGTCTGAGAACTTCTGAAAGACCTCGAGCGTGTGGCCGCACGCGTCGCAGCGGTACTCGTAGATCGGCAAGGGCCTGCTCCTGGGCTTCGTCTGGGCTCGGCGTTTCAGTCTAGCACAGGGCCGTCCGGCGGTCGGCTCGCGCGTCCGCGTCGGGTCAGGGTCGGGGGGCGAAGGGCGGCACGTGCCCGGCGATGAGCAGCGCCGCGCCCCACGACGCGATCGCTCGCCAGGAGGCCGCCAGGGTCGGGTCGGGGCCCGAGTCGACGCCGGCGACGACCCGCTCGTAGTCGTCGCGCAGCGGCCCGATGGTGTCGCCGGTCAGCACCACGAGGCCGTCGGCGGTCTCGACCCTGAAGCACACGCCGCCCTCGGTGTGGCCCGGCGTGCGTACCCAGGTGATGCCGGCGGTGAGCTCGCCCTCGTCGCCCGACAAGAGGCGCAGGCGCTCGAGGGGCAGGAGCCCGGCCACCATCGGCCGGTCGGGGTCGTCGAGCTCGAGCTCGTGGACGACGACCGGCCCCGGCACGTCGGCGCAGGCGCCGGCGTGGTCGAGGTGGGCATGGGTGAGGGCGATGAAGTCGAGGTCGTCGACGCCCAGGCCGCGGGCCGCGAGCGCCTTGACGACCGGCTGGTTTTGCAGGTGCATGCCGGGGTCGACCAGGATCGTTTTGGGGCCGCGCAGCAGCACCGTGTTGGGAAAGGTCGTCATGCCGACCACCGGGTGCTCGGCCGCGACCTCTTCGTAGAGGACGTAGCCCTCGGGCGAGCGATGCTCGGGCACGACCTCGACCCGCCCGCCGTCGACCCAGAAGGCAAAGCGCGCCGTGGGCAGCAGGACGTCGACCGAGTACATTGCTCCCCCGCCGGCTACCGGCCGGCCGGCCCCGCGTCGGCGCCCCCGCGGCGCCGCGTCGGCCGGCGCCGCGTCGGCCGGCGCCGCGTCGGACGCGCCCTCGGCGTCGTCGGGGATGTCGCGCGCGTAGACGACGTCGACCCGGTCGAGGTTGATCACGACGAAGGGCGCCGTTTCGATCAGCTCGCCGCTGACCGCATTGTAGATACTCGCCCGCGACAGCGTCAGCTTGGGGTCGTTCAGGCGGCGCAGGTGGTCGGACGAGCGCCGCGACGACGTGCGCCCGCCCTCGCCGAAGTGAGCGTAGCCCACGATCTTGAGGGCGCCGCTGTAGGCCACGACCTCGCGTTCGAGGAACCCGATCTCGACCTTGAACTCGTGCTCGAGATCACCCGTTCGCACGATCACCGGCTCGTCGTCCACACTCTTCTCCTCTTGATACAGAAAGAAATCCACGGCGCGCTCCTCAGCCTTCGGGCGGATCTGGGCGGCCGCGCTTACCGGCGACTTCGCCGGCGGCCACCGTCGGTCATTCCTCTACAGTCTCTTTGTCGCCCGTGGCGCAGGATTCTTGAGTGCACGGTGCGCCGCCGAAGGCCGCCAGGGCGCGACCGTGGCGCGCGGCGAGCAGCCGCCGGTAGCGCAGGTCGGCGAGACGGCGGGCCAGGACGGCGCTCACGGCGCCTCCCAGGATGCTGCCGAAGAACAGGGTGCGCATTCGTGCCATGCAGCCACTATAGGCCAAAGCGAAAGGCGCGGGCAACGCCCTGGGGGCGGCCCCGGGCGCGGCCCGCGCCCCGCCGTTCCCTTACGCCGGCGCGAAGACGAGCGCGCCGTCGGCGGCGGCGTCGACCGTGATGGTGTCGCCGGCGTGGACGTTGCCGCGCAGCAGCTCGTTCGAGAGCGGGTTCTCGACCAGGCGCTGGATGGCGCGCCGCAGCGGCCGCGCCCCGTTGTCGGCGTCGAAGCCTTCGTCGACGATGCGCGCCTTGGCGGCCTCGGTGACCTCGAGCTTCATGCCCTGTCCTTCGACCAGGCGGCGCGTGCGCTCGAGCAGCAGATCGACGATCTGCTCGAGCTGCTCCCTGCTCAGCGGGTCGAAGACGATGACCTCGTCGACCCTGTTCAGGAACTCCGGCCGGAACGTCTTGCGCAGCTCGTCGAGCAGCCGCTGCTCGAAGCCCTCGCGGCCGGCCTCGCCGCCGTTGGACTGGGCGAAGCCCAGCGTGTGCTGGCGGATCATGCCGCTGCCCACGTTGCTCGTCATGATCACGACCGTGTTCTTGAAGTCGACCGTGCGCCCCTTGCCGTCGGTGAGCCGCCCGTCGTCCAGGATCTGCAGCAGCATGTTGAAGACGTCGGGGTGGGCCTTTTCGATCTCGTCGAACAAGACCACGGCGTAGGGCCGGCGGCGCACCGCTTCGGTCAACTGGCCGCCCTCGTCAAAGCCGACGTAACCGGGCGGCGAGCCGACCAGGCGCGAGGCCGAGAACTTCTCCATGTACTCGCTCATGTCGAGCCTGACGAGGGCGGCTTCGTCGTCGAAGAGGAACTCGGCGAGGGCCCGCGCCAGCTCGGTCTTGCCGACGCCCGTCGGCCCCAGGAAGATGAACGAGCCGATGGGCCGTTTGGGGTCTTTGAGGCCGGCGCGGGCGCGGCGCACCGCCTCGGCGACCGCGACGACGGCGCGGTCCTGGCCGATGACCCGGCCGTGCAGGTTCTCCTCCATGGCGAGCAGCTTGTCGGCCTCTTCGGCCAGCATGCGCTGCACCGGGACGCCGGTCCAGGAGCTCACGATCGCGGCGATGTCGTCGGCGTCGACCGTGGCGTCGGCGATGCCCTTGTCGGCGAGCCAGGCGTTCTTGGCCTCGACGAAGGTCTGCTGGATCTTGTCGGTCTGCTCCTTGAGCTGGGCGGCCTTTTCGTAGTTCTGCGTCTGCACGGCGGCGGCGCCCTCGCGGGTGAGCTCGCCGAGCCGCAGCTCCATCTCGCGCAGCTCGGGCGGCAGCATGGTCGACTCGATGCGCAGCTTGCTGGCCGCCTCGTCGAGCAGGTCGATCGCCTTATCGGGCAGGAAGCGGTCGCTGATGTAGCGGTCGGACAGCCGGGCCGCCTCGACGAGCGCCTCGTCGGTGATCGTCACCTTGTGGTGGGCCTCGTACTTGTCGCGCAGACCGCGCAGAATGGCGATCGTGTCGTCGACGCTGGGCTCGCCGACGACGATCGGCGCGAAGCGGCGTTCCAGGGCCGAGTCCTTCTCGATGCGCTCGCGGTACTCGTCGAGGGTCGTCGCGCCCACGCACTGCAGCTCGCCGCGGGCGAGCATGGGCTTCATCAGGTTGGAGGCGTCGATCGCGCCCTCGGCGGCGCCGGCCCCGACCACGTTGTGGAGCTCGTCGATGAACAGCACCACGTCCTTGGCGCGCTGGACTTCGTCGAGCGCGCCCTTGAGGCGCTCCTCGAACTCGCCGCGGTACTTGGCGCCGGCCACCATCGCCCCCAGGTCGAGGGCCAGCACGCGCCGGCCGCGCAGCATCTCGGGGACGTCGCCGGCGACGATCTTCTGGGCGAGGCCTTCGGCGATGGCCGTCTTGCCGACGCCCGGCTCGCCGATCAGGGCCGGGTTGTTCTTGGTGCGCCGGCTCAGCACCTGGATGACCCGCTTGATCTCGGCGTCGCGGCCGATCACCGGGTCGAGCCGGCCGTCGGCGGCGAGCGCCGTGAGGTCGCGCGTGTACTTCTTGAGCATGCTCTCGCCGGTCGCCGTGGCTTCGTAGTCGACGCCGGTGTCTCGCACCTCGTGGAGCGCCCGCATCAGGCTCTCCTCGGTCATGCCGAGGTCCTTGAGGATGGCGCTGCCCGGGCCCTCACCCTCGAGGAAGATGCCGAGCAGCAGGTGCTCGGTGCCGACGAACTCGTCGCCCAGCTTCTGCGACTGCTGGACGGCGATGTCGAGCGCCGCCTTGGCCCGGGGCGTCATGTACAGCATCTCGGCCGGCGCCGCGACGGGCGGGCCCGAGCCGGCGGGCTGGTTCTGGGCGAACTTGTCGGCGCGCGTCATGGCGACGCCCTTGTCGATGCCCAGGAGATTGAGGATCTGCTCGACGACACCCCCCGGCAGGCTCAGCACGCCGATCAGCAGGTGCTCGGTGCCGAGCATGTTGCCGGGCCCGCGGCGCACCACGCCCTGAGCGGTCTCGAGCGCTTCGCGCGCCCGTTCTGAGAACTTGGTCACGTCCATGTCTTCATCCTCTGTGGGTTCGTCGTCTTCGCATTGTCGGCGGCCATGTCAGCGGCGGCGCTTGCCGATGCGCACGACCGCCATGTGGCTGACCGGCACCAGGTCGTGGCGCATCGACCGTTCGACTTCGCGCACCTGGTCGCGCAGGTCGTCGGCGGCGCGGTCGAGCTCGGCCTGGAGCCGCTCCATCTGCTCGCGCATGACCGCCATCTGGCCTTCGAGCGCCAGCACGCGCTCGACGCCGGCCAGGTTGAGACCGAGCTCGGTCAGCTCCTGGATACGCTGCAGCCGGTCGACGTCGGCTCGTGAGTACAGGCGCGTGTTCTTGGCCGAGCGCCGCGGCTGCAGGAGCCCGCGACGCTCGTAGAGCCGCAGCGTCTGCGGGTGCATCGCGGCCAGCTCGGCCGCGATCGAGATCATGAACAGCGGCCTTGTGGGGTCATCGCCTGGGACCATGGCGTATCACCGCCCGAACCTTTCTCAGTCCTTCATCAGTCACATCCCGAAGCGCGCCGCGCGCGGGTCGGGCTCCGTTTTGCCGAGTTCCTCGGCGAGCTTCTTCTGCTCCTTGGTCAGCTTGGTCGGCACCGCCAGACGCACGCGCGCCAGCAGGTCGCCGTTGCCGCCGCCCTTGAGGCGGGGGGCGCCCTTGCCGCGCAGGCGCAGCGTCCGTCCGTCGGAGCTGCCGGCCGGCACCTTGAGCGACACCTTGCCGCCGCCCGGAGTAGGCACGCGCACCGTGGCGCCGAGCATGGCTTCGGCCATGGTCACCGGCACCTCGATCACGAGGTCGTCACCGCGGCGATCGAACAGGTCCGAGTCTTCGACGTGCACGACGACATAGAGGTCGCCCGGGGCGCCGCCGGCGCCGCCTTCGCCCTTGCCCTTGAGGCGGATCTTCGTGCCCTCCTTGACGCCGCCCGGGATCTTGACCGCGTAGCGCCGGGTCTGGCGGGTCGCGCCGCCGCCGTGGCAGGTCGGGCAGGGAGAGTCGATCACGGTGCCGTTGCCGCGGCAGCGCGGGCAGGGCACCGAGATGGCGAACGGCCCCTGGTTCTGGGCCATGACGCCGCGCCCGTGGCACTCCGGACAGATCGCCGGCGTGGTGCCCGGCGCCGCGCCCGACCCGTGACAGGTCGGACACGGCCCGTTGGTCTCGACCGGCACGCGCACCGAGGCGCCGCCCAGCGACTCGTCGAACGAGATCGTGACGTCGGCCTGCAGGTCGGCGCCGCGCTGGGCGGCGCGGCCGCCGCCGCGGCGGCCCTGCTGCCCGGCGCCGCCGAAGAGGTTCGCCAGGATGTCGCCGAAGTCGCCCATCTGGAAGGTCTGGCCGCCCTGCTGGAACATGCTCGGGTCGAAGCCCTGAAAACCGCCCTGGCCCGGCCGGCCCGTACGCGGGTCGAAGGCGCCGAGGCGCAACATCTCGTCGTAGTGCTTGCGCTTGTCGGGGTCGGAGAGGGTCTCGTAGGCCTCGTTGGCCTCTTTGAACTTCTCTTCGGCTCCCTTGTCGCCCGCGTTGGTGTCGGGGTGGTACTTGCGGGCGAGCTTGCGGAACGACTTGCGGATCTCGTCCTGCGACGCGTCGCGGGGCACGCCCAGGGTCTGGTAGAAGTCGGCCATCGGCTAGCTCGCCACGATCACCCGGGCGGGCCGCAGCAGCCTGCCGTGCAGCAGGTAGCCGGGCTCGAGCACAACGGTGATCATGCCCTCGGGGTAGTCGGCCGAGGCCTGGGCCACGACCGCCTCGTGGACGTTGGGGTCGAAGGGCAGGCCGGGCTCGGCCTCGACCCGGTCGAGGCCGTGGCCTTCGAGCACCGAGCGCAACTGCCCGGCCACGAGCTCCACGCCCTTGATCAGTTGCCCTTCTTCGTGCTTCTCGGCCGACTCGAGGGCGCGCTGCATGTTGTCGACGACCGGCAGCAGCGACTCGATCACGCCCTCGCCGGCGCGCAGCACGAGGGCTTCGTTGTCGCGCTGGACGCGCTTGCGGTAGTTCTCGAACTCGGCCTTGAGGCGCTGCAGATGGTCGAGGTACTGGTCGCGTTCGGCAAGCGCCGCGCGCAGCTCGTCGTCGGGCCGGCGGGCGGCTTTGGGCTCGGCGGCGGCGAGACCCGGCGCGGACGCGGCCTCTGTGGCGGCATCGACGGCCTCGGGGCCCGGGGCGACGTCGGCAGCCTCGGCGGCCGGGGCGGCGGCGTCGGCGGCCTCGGCGGCCGCGGCGGCCGGGGCCGCGGCGTCGGCGGCCTTGGCGCCGGTCGCCCGACCGGAGGCGCCGGCCCCGTGGCCGCGCCTGGTCTGGGTGCGCCGGTCCTTCTTGTCGTGGGGTGTCGTCATGCTCTGATCGCTCTCTGTCGTGGTCGCCGGATCTCTTGCCGCCAGGTCGGCTGCCTCGTCAGGACGCGGCGACCGTGGTCTCGACCGTCTTCTGCGCCGCCTTGACCTCGATGCGCCTGGGCTTTTCGGCCTCCGCCTTGGGCACGGTGACCTGGAGCACGCCGTCCTCGTAAGTGGCCTGGATCTCGTCGGCCTTCACGCCCTGCGGCAGGGCGAGGCTGCGCTGGAACGAGCCGTAGCGCCGCTCCACGCGGTAGTAACGCTCGTCGTCGAGCTTCTCCTCGAAGGTGCGCTCGCCCTTGAGGGTGAGGACGTTGTCGTCGACTTCGATCTGGATGTCGTCGACCTTCATGCCCGGCAGCTCGGCCTTGAGCACGACGGCGTCCTGGGTGTCGAACACGTCGACCGCCGGTACCCAGCTTTCTTGACGCCCCGACCACAGCGAGTCCGCGAGGCGGTTCACCTGACTTTGCAGGCTCGTCATCTCGCGGAAGGGGTCCCATCTGATGATAGCCATTGTGCCGTCGCTCCTTTCTGGTCTCGCCCGCCGGGCCCCCGTGGCCCGGCGGCAGTCGACCCTGGTCTGTGTTCTTCCCTTTTAGTCGCGCGTCACGCGGCGCGCGCCGTCACTTCTGCTGGTCGTCGTCGATGACCTCGTAGTCGCCCTCTTCGACGTTCTCCTCGCCGGCCGGTCCGCCTTCGGCTGAGCCGTCGCCCGACGGCGGAGCCTGCTGCTGGGCCTGCTGGTAGATGGCCTCGGCGAGCTTGTGCGAGGCCTGCATGAGGGCGTCGGTCTTGGCCTTGATGTCGTCGGTGTTCTCTGTGTCGAAGGCCTTGCGCACCTCGGCGGCCGCCGCTTCGATCTCGTCGCGGGTGGCCTGGTCGACCCGGTCGCCCATGTCGCGCAGCGACTTCTCGGTGGAGTACACGAGGTTCTCGGCGTTGTTCTTGACCTCGGCGACCTCGCGCAGACGGCGGTCCTCTTCGGCGTGCGACTCGGCGTCTTTCATCATCGACTCGATGTCCTGCTCGGAGAGGCCGCTCGACGCGGTGATCGTGATCTTCTGCTCGTTGCCCGTGCCCAGGTCTTTGGCGCTCACGTGCACGATGCCGTTGGCGTCGATGTCGAAGGTGACCTCGATCTGCGGTATGCCGCGCGGCGCCGGCGGAATGCCGACGAGCTGGAACTTGCCGAGCGTCTTGTTGTAGCGGGCCATGTCGCGCTCGCCCTGCAGGACGTGGATCTCGACGCTCGTCTGGTTGTCTTCGGCGGTCGAGAAGATCTCGCTCTTCTTGGTCGGGATGGTCGTGTTGCGCTCGATCAGACGGGTGAACACGCCGCCCTTGGTCTCGATGCCCAGCGACAGCGGGCGTGACGTCGAGCAGCAGCACGTCCTTGACCTCGCCGGCCAGCACGCCGCCCTGGATGCCCGCGCCCACGGCCACGACCTCGTCGGGGTTGACGCCCTTGTGGGGCTCCTTGCCGATGAGCTCGCGGACCTTGTCCTGGACCGCCGGCACGCGGGTCATGCCGCCCACGAGGATGACGTGGTCGATCTTGTCGGGCGAGAGGTTGGCGTCGGACAGGGCCTGCTTGACCGGCCCGACGACGCGGTCGACGAGCGTCGCCGTGAGCTCGTTGAACTTGGCCCTGGTGAGGTTCAGGTCGAGGTGCTTGGGGCCGTTCTCGTCGGCGCTGATGAACGGCAGGTTGACGTTGCTGCTCATCGTGGTCGAGAGCTCGATCTTGGCCTTCTCGGCGGCCTCGTAGAGGCGCTGCAGGGCCATCTTGTCTTTGCTCAGGTCGATGCCGTTCTCGCGCTTGAACTCGGCCACCATCCAGTCGACCACGGCCTTGTCGAAGTTGTCGCCGCCCAGATGGGTGTCGCCGTTCGTCGACTTGACCTCGAAGACGCCGTCGCCGAGGTCGAGGATCGAGACGTCGAAGGTGCCGCCGCCCAGGTCGAACACGAGGATGGTCTGGTCGTGCTCCTTGTCGAGGCCGTAGGCGAGGGCCGCCGCAGTCGGCTCGTTGATGATGCGCTTGATCTCGATGCCGGCGATCTTGCCGGCGTCCTTGGTGGCCTGGCGCTGCGAGTCGTTGAAGTAGGCGGGGACGGTGACGACCGCTTCGTTGATCTTCTCGCCGAGGTACTCTTCGGCGTCGCGGCGCAGCTTCTGCAGGATCATGGCCGAGATCTCGGGCGGCGTGTAGAGCTTGCCCTGGATGTCGACCGAGGCGTCGCCGTTGGGCGCCGCCACTACCTTGTAGGGGACGATCTTCATCTCTTCGGAGACGTCGCCGTACTTGCGCCCCATGAAGCGCTTGATGGAAAAGACGGTGTTCTCTGGGTTGGTGACCGCCTGCCGCCGGGCGACGGTGCCCACGAGGCGCTCTCCGCTCTTAGAGAAGGCGACCACCGACGGCGTCGTGCGACCGCCTTCGGAGTTCGGGATGACCGTGGGCTCACCGCCTTCGAGGACGCTCACGCAACTGAACGTCGTTCCCAGGTCGATACCGATTACCTTGGCCATGCGAGTGCCTCCTTGGCGTTCTTCCGACACAATGAGTTTCGACCAACCATAAAATATGAGTCGAGTCTTGTCAAGTTATTGCCGAGAGCCGACCGGCGCCAAACCGCGGCATCGGCCTCGGCCGGCGACGTTCCCGACGGCTATAATCGGGTGACCATGACCGAGGACGCCAGGGGGCCACGCTCGCAGGAGGCCGCGACGGGCACGATCACCGTGCCGCGCTGGGTGCAGCTCGGCGTGCTGCCCGCGCTCGTGGTCATCGCCTGGCTGCTGCTCGGGCTGATCGGCGAGGCGGTGTTCATCTTCATCGTCGCCACCCTGCTCGCCCTCGTGCTCAACCCCTTCGTACGCGGACTGCAACGGGTGAAGGTGCCGCGACCGCTCGCGGTGGCGCTCGTCTATCTGGTCGGCATCGGCCTCGTGGGCGGCGCCATCGCCCTGATCATCCCGACCCTCGTGCACCAGATCCGCGCTCTGCTGGACGCGCTGCCGGGCATGGCCCAACACGCGCGCGCCGGCGTGCACGGACTCCAGGGCCTCGCCGACCGGCTGCACCTGCGCATCAACGTCTCGAACGATCTCCAGAGCGCCGCCAAGTCGGTCGCGACCTACCTCCTGGGCGCTTCGCGCAGCCTGCTCGGCCTCGGCGTCTCGGTGGCGAGGACCATCACCGTGACCGTGATCATCGTCGTCATCTCGATCTACATGCTGCTCGACGCGCGGCGCATCGGCCGGTTCATCGCCGAGCACTTCCCCACCGGTTCGGCCGACGACGGGCGCGCGTTCTGCTCCCTCGCCCAGAGCGCGGTCGTCAAATACCTCGAAGCCCAGCTCCTGCTGTCGGCGGCGATCGGCGCCGGCACCGGCCTCACGATGTGGGTCCTGGGCATGACCGGCGTGTTCCCGTCGGGCGAGAAGTACGCCGTGGCGTTCGGCGTGTGGGCCGGCATCACGGAGATCATCCCCTACCTCGGTCCGGTGCTCGGCGCCGTGCCGCCGGTCATCGTCGCGCTCCTGCACTCGCCGGTCACCGCGCTGTGGGTGGTCCTCGCCTACGTCGGCATCCAGGAGGTCGAGGGGCACATCGCCGCGCCGCTCATCATGGGCACGCGCTTTCGGGTGCATCCGCTGGTCGTCATGTTCGCCGTCCTGATCGGCAACCAGCTCCACGGCATCGTCGGCATGTTCATCGCCGTGCCGCTCATCCCGCTGGCTCGCGAATCCTGGCTGTTCTTCCGCCCGCGCGTGCGGTTCGAAGGCTGGAAGATCGGCGCCGTCGATCCGACGGCGGCCGACCACGACCCGGCCGTCCGGCGGGAGCCCGGCTCCGCCGGGCTCCCGCCGGACGGCTAAAAGACAGACCGCCAGCCCACGAGCGGCCGGTTTCCTGCGCCGCGGCGCGCGACAGTTGCCGAATCGGCTGCCGAACCGGCAAATTCGCTGCCGCAACCTACGCGGCCGGAAAAAATGAGATACACTACCTGCGCCAGTCGCATGGCTCTTGACGCTCCGCACCAGCGGAGCAGCGGGGCGGGCCGCAGCCGACAGCTCCGGTACGCCGGTCGAGCACGTCTGCGAGGTGATTCTCCGGACCAGGGCGCGTTACTTTCTTATCGCTCCGTGTCGCACGGCGCACGATCACGCCGGGCGACACGATGGGGTGCCGCCAGACCCAGGCGCGCCCGTCAGCCGAGCTGTTCCACCCGACGCAAGGAGTGAACCGAGAATGGCTTCATCCGCACCGGTCCAGATCGATCGCCAGCGCATCGCCGACCTTACCGACAAAGAAGAGCAGCGCCTCGAAGCGGCGACGCCCAAGTCGTTCGAGCTCTACAAGCGGGCCGTACAGTCCATGCCCATGGGCGTCGCCTCCACCTACCACGCCCGCGACCCCTACCCCGTGTACTTCACTCACGGCAAGGGCTCCAAGATCTACACGATCGACGGCCAGGAGATCAGCGACTTCCACAACGGCTACGGCTGCATGGTGCAGGGCCACGCCCACCCCATCATCGTCGAGGCCATCCAGAAGCGCGCCCCGCTCGGCACGCAGTTCGGTCTGCCCACCGAAGACGCCGTGATCATGGCCGAGCACCTGGCCGGCGCCTTCAAGCTGCCCAAGTGGCGCTTCGTGAACTCCGGCTCCGAAGCCACGATGGACGCCATCCGCGTCGCCCGCGGCTTCACCGGCCGTGAGCCGATCGTCAAGATGTTCGGCTCCTACCACGGCCATCACGACTACGTGATGGTGTCGATCGGCGTGAAGGACTTCGGCCAGATCGGCCCGCGCGACAACTACAAGTCGTTCTCCTACGGCGCCGGCATCCCGCAGTCGTCGATCGACCTTACCGTCCCGGTCCCCTTCAACGATGTCGAGAACATGAACAAGCGCATCGAGCGCATGGTCGCCGAGGGCCACACTCCGGCCGCCCTCATCATGGAACCGGCGATGATGAACCTCGGCGTCGTCCTGCCCGAGCCCGGGTTCCTCGAAGCCGTCCGCGCCATCACCAAGAAGCACGGCATCGTCCTCATCTTCGACGAGGTCAAGACCGGCATCTGCACCGCCCGCGGCGGCGCCGTCGAGCGCTGGGGCGTCGTGCCCGACATGGTCACCCTGGGCAAGGCCATCGCCGGCGGTACGCCGTGCGGCGCGATCGGCGGCTCTGACGAGGTCATGGACGCCATCCACCAGGGCACCGTCTTCCAGGTCGGCACCTACGCCGGCAACCCGCTCTCCATGGCCGCCGCGCGGGCGAGCTTCGAGCAGGTCATGACCGACGACGCCTACGCCCACCTGAACTACCTGAACGACCGCCTGGTCAGCGAGTGCGACGCGCTCTGCGCAAAGTACGACTTCCCCGGCTACACGGTCGGCATCTCGTCCAAGGGCTGCGTCAACTTCGCCTCCGGCAGGATCACCGACTACGAGTCGTTCATCAAGTACCAGGACCACGAGCTCGTCGCCCTGGCCTGGCTGTACAACTTCAACCGCGGCGTCGTCATCGCCCCCGGTCGCGAAGAGGAGTGGACGCTGTCCATCCAGCACACAGACGAGGACATCGACCTCTACGTCCACGCCTTCGAGGACCTCATCCGCGACGTCACCGCCTGACCCACGAGACCCCAAAACAGCCCCGCCCCGCCGGCCTTGCGGCCGGCGGGGCGGGGCTGTTTTCGTTGCGCGCCATCGAGGCCCGGCGACTACCAGTGCCAGTCGCCGGCCGGCGGCGGCTCGCCGCCGCTCCCGGCCTCGGTCTCCCCCGCATCGCCGCCGGCGCGCCGCTCGACGGCTGCCGGCGGTGGCTCGGGGGTCGCCTCGAGCTCCCCGCCGAAGGCCCAGTCGAACCCGCTGCCGTCGGGGCCGAGCTCCGGTGGCGAGTCGACGGCCGCGGCCGCCGCGGGCGGCCGCTCCGGCTCGTCGCGCGCCGGCTCCGGCGGTTCGCCGATCCGCGAGACCTCGTCCCACACGCTGTCGCGGTGGGCGCGCAGCTCGGGACCGGCACGCGGCGTGAGCGACTGATCGACCGCTGTCAGCAGCACGCCCGCCTGGCAGAACTTGCCGAGGATGGAGACGACGGTGACCTCTTCGAGGTGACTCGCGGCGGCCACTTCGTTCGCGGTGCGCTCGTCGTCGATCAGGCCCAGCACGTGGAACTCGTCGCGTCCCATGGGGATCGGGTGACGCGGCAGCGTCTCGTAGTCGCGGTTGCGGATCGAGCACCGTGTCGGCGACGCCGACCAGCTCGAAGGCGGCGACGTAGTCGGCGCCGACCGACGAGACCTCGATCAGGACGCTCTGCGTGTCGATCGTGATGTAGTCGACGCGCTCGGCGGTGTCGTCGATGACGAACATGAAGGTGCCGTTGGTGCCGGTCGTCTTAACCGCGAGAAACGTGTTGGCGACCTGCCGCGAGAGCACCTCGCGCAGGTCGTCTTCGCTCACGAAGCCCCGCCGGGCGAGGATCGTGCCGATCGGACGGGGGTCGCTCTCCTGCTCGCGCAGGGCCAGGTCGAGCTGCTCTTCGGTGACCAGGGAGCGCTTGATCAGCAGGCTGCCGAGGACGGTGTCGGCGTAGACGCGGGTGGAGTCGCGCGTTTCGGCGATCCGGCCCTGGACGAAGTGGACGTCGATCTGGCGCCCGGGACACTCGATGTGGAGAGTGCCCGACCGCCGGACCCTGCCGAGCATCTGCAGGACCTCGACGACGCTGAACGTGTCAAGCGTGCCGTGCATGAATGGCCCGAAGTGCATACTCGCCCCTGATGAGAGTCGACCTGCACGTGCACACCTATCCGGCGTCGAGCTGCTCGACGATCGCCTACCGCGACCTGATCGCCCGCTGCCGCGAGCAGCGCCTCGGCGCCGTCGCCCTCACCAACCACGGCGACGTCGACGACAACCGCCGCCTCGAAGGCCCGCTGGCCGAGGTGGGCACCGTGCTCGTTCACGGCGTCGAGATCTCGACCCTGTGCGGCGACTTTCTCGTTTACTCGACCCGACCTCGAGTACCTGGCCGGCTTCAGGGACGTGCAGGCCGTGCCGCCAGCCGGCACGATCGCCGAGCACGCGGCCGTGGTCTGGGCCCACCCGGCCGCGGGCGGCGGCCGCAGCGGATCGATCTACTACTCGAGCCTGGCCGAGCAGGTCTCGATGCTCATCGACGCCGTCGAGGTCTGGAACGGCAACTGGACCGACACCCAGTACGTCGACACGGCGGCGCGCATCGCCCACGACCTGCGGTCTGCCGGCCACCGGCGGCAGCGACGCCCACCGGGCCGAGCGGATCGGCCTCTGCGCGACCGAGATCGAGGGCGACGTCAGGTCGACCGCCGACGTCGTGGCGGCCATCAAGGCGGGCACGGTCTCGCCGGTGGCGCCGGTGGCGCCGCAGAACGGCGGCCGCCGGGCCGGCCACCTGCTCGACCTGTTCAGACGCTAGCCGACGGAGGGCCGTGACGTGATCTCACTCTCGCTCGAGACCAGAGACCGGGTGTCGTTCGTCGACGTCACGCCACTCGTCGAGAAGGCGCTCGCGGCGAGCGGACTCCGCGAGGGAGCGGCGCTCGTCTTCTGCCCCCACACGACGGCCGGCGTGACGATCAACGAGAACGCCGACCCGACCGTGCGGCGCGACATCGCCATGACCCTCGAGCGCCTGGTGCCGGTCGACCTGCCGTTCGCCCACCTCGAGGGCAACTCGGACGCCCACGCCAAGGCGTCGGTCATAGGCAGCAGCGTGACAGTGCCGGTCGAGAATGGACGCCTTTCGCTCGGCACCTGGCAGGGCATCTACTTTGCCGAGTTCGACGGACCGCGCCACCGGCGCCTGCTGGTACAGCCGCTGGCGGGCCCGCGACCCTAGCCGCCGCCGCGGAGGCCGCGCACGGCGCGCGGGCCGCCGCCCCGGAGGCCTGCCGGCCTACCTGCCGAGCGCCCGCTCGAGGTGCAGCTCTAGCGGCCGCGTGTCGAGCCGGCCGCCGCCGTTCTTGAGCAGGAGCTGGTCGGCCGAGTACATCTGGCCCGTCGACCACAGCCCCTTGAGCCAGGCTCCGGCGGCGGGGTCGGAGAACCACTCCATGCCGTAGTTGTCTTGCAGCAGCATGCGCAGCGCCCCTTCGAGCATCCAGGCCCGGAGGTAGTTCGACGCGTAGAAGCCTTCGTCGATATCGACCAGGTAGTTGGTCTGGGGCACGTCGATCTGCACGGCTTCGGTGAGCAGGGCGCCGTAGCGAGCGGCCATGTCGCCCAGCGCACCGGTCTGGACGTGGAACTCGGTCTCGTAGGCGAGCTTGCCGGCGTAGCGGCGCAGGAAGTAGAGCTCGACCAGGTTGGCGAAGGTGAGGTACTCGGCCGAGTCGGCGTAGTCGAGATACGACTCGAGCCAGTGCGGGTTGAGGGTGAGATGGTCGAAGACGAAGGCGAAGCCTTCGGTGACCGCGTTGTCGCCGAGGAAGCGGTACTCGAACGGCAGGTCGGGGCTCGTGTGGGCGAAATGCTCGGTGTGCCCGCCTTCGTGGAGCAGCGCCTGGAAGTCGTCTTGCCCGCCCTTGGGCATGACCACGAGGTAGATCTCTTCGGGAATGCGCACCGGCGCGCAGAACGCCCGCGGCGACTTGAGCTCGCGGATCTCGGCGTCGACGTGCACGTTGGTCTGCGCGGCAAGCGAGACGCCGAGCCCCTGGAGGGTGCGATCGAAGGTGGGCAGGAGCCTGGCGCTCGCGAAGATGTGGTCGTATTCGGGGGCCCGCACGAGGAACGGCAGGTCGGACACTTCGAGCTCGGTGCGCGCGAGGCCGAGCTTGGCGCGGGCCACCTTGTCGAGGGTGCGCTGGTAGAGGCCTTCGGTCGCCTGCAGGAACATCTGGGTGGCGCCCCGCAGCATGCCGAAGTCGACGGCGCGCACTTCGGAGAACAGCTCGGAGTAGGTGGGGTAGCCGAGCTCGCCGACGAGTTCGTGCAGGCGCCGCCAGCGGCGGTCGTACAGCGGGTTCAAGACGGTGCTGGTGAACTCGTTGCGGGCGTCGTTGATGCGCCGCCGCCGGTCGCGGTCTGGTTCGTTGGCCTGCACGACGCTCGAGTACCGCAGGCCGATCTGCTCGCCGTCGACCGTGATCTTGGCGCGCGATTCGGTGTTGGCGATCTCGTCTGCGACCTCTTTGGTCTCGTTGCCGAGAAAGCCTTCGATGCCCAGGTTGAGCAGGAACGAAAGGCGGCGGCGCTCGTCGTCGCCGGTGGCGGCGTCGTACAGGCGGCGTAGCGTGCGCACCGAGTCGAGCGTGAACAGCTCGGGGTAGCGGTCGTAGACGGCGGTGAAGTCGCAGTCCTCTTTGAGACCGGCGAAGTGCTGATAGGCCTCGAGGTCGAGGGCGCCGGTGAACTCTTCGGCCCGGCGCCGGTAGTTGGCGAGATCGAACGGTGCCACGCGCGTGTCTCCTTTGACGACGTACGCCGTCCCGGAGGGGACGGCCCCTGCCCGCTTGGGTTCTGCCCGTGGCGGCACTCTACCAGACCGTCCGAAGGAAATCGTGAGGGGGCGACCGGCTTTCGGGTGGACAATCACCCGGCGCATCTGCGGTACACTGGCCGCCATGCCTCCGCAGCCCGGCGACACCCTCGACCTGCCCATCGACACCCTGGCCTACGGCGGCCAGGGGATCGGCCGCGTCGAGGGCTTCGTCGTGTTCGTGCGCGGCGCGCTGCCCGGCGACGTCGCCCGCGTCGAGGTCACGCGCCGCCGGCCCGGCTACGCCGAGGCCCGCCTCGTCGAACTGGTCGAGCCGTCGCCGCGCCGGGTGGCGTTCCGCTGCGACCATCCGCCCGACGCCGGGGGCTGCGAGTGGCAGACCTTCGACTACGCCGCCCAGCTCGAGTTCAAGCACCGTCAGGTGGTCGAGGCGCTGGCCCATATCGGCGGCCTCGAGCAGGTCGACGTCACCCCCATCCTCGGCATGGCCGACCCCTGGCGCTACCGCAACAAGATGGAGTACTCGTTCGGCCGCGACGGCGGCGAGACGATCCTCGGCATGCACCGCCGCGGCTCGTGGCGCGACATCGTCGACATCCCCGACTGCCACCTGGCGCCGCTCGAGATCTCGCGGGCGCGGCAGGCGGTCCTGACCGCCTGCCGCGCCCTCCGCCTGCCCGCCTACTCGCAGGCCGACCACACCGGCCTGCTGCGCCACCTCGTCGTGCGCCGCGGCGCCGCCAGCGGCGAGCTGCTGCTCAACCTGTTCGTCACCGGGCGGTTCCCCCAGGAGCGCGAGCTGGCCGAGCGCGTCGGCGCCGAACAGCCCTATACGTCGTTCGCCGTCACCGTGAACGAGACGCAGGCCGACGCCGCGGTGGGGGTCGGGCCGTTCATGGTCAGCGGCCCGCCCTACTTTCACGAGGAGCTCGCCGGCGTGCGCCTGCGCGTGCCGGCCCTCGCCTTTCTGCAGACCAACTCCGAGATGTGCGGCGTGCTCTACGAGACGGCGCTGCGCGCCGCCCGACCGCAGGCCGGGCGGCGCGCCTACGACCTCTACTGCGGGATCGGCGGCATCAGCCTCCTGCTCGGCCGACAGGCGGCGGGCGTCTTCGGCCTCGAGCTCCAGGAAGACGCCATCGCGGCGGCCACCGAGAACGCCCGTCTCGCCGGCGCCGCCAACCTCGACTTTGCGGCCGGCGACGTGCGCAAGCTGCTGCTCGACCCGCCGACCGGCCGCGACCCCGAGATCGCCCGCCTCGTGCAGGCCGACGGCAAGCCCCACCAGTCGCTGCGCACGCCGGCCTCGCAGGCGTTCGAGCGGCCCGCGGTCGTGCTCACCGACCCGCCGCGGGCCGGCATGGCCAGGAAGGCGGTCGAGCGTATGGCCCTGCTCGGCGCCGAGCGCATCGTCTACGTGTCGTGCAACCCGACGACCCTCGCCGCCAACGCCGCCCAGCTCGCCACGATCGGCTACCGCCTGGCCACGATCACGCCGGTCGACATGTTTCCCCACACCCACCACATCGAGGCGGTGGCGACCTTCGTCAGGGAGGCGTAGGCGTCTCGTCGCCGGCCGGCGGGCGCCAGCGTCGGGCGATGAGGTCGGCGTTGACCCCGAGGAAGGCCAGCGAGAGCAGCGGCAGCGCCGGCAGCGCCCGCCACCAGAGCGCCACCGTCACGGTGGCGACGAACGAGGCCACCATGGCCACCAGCGTGAGCCGCACGCGCAGCCGGTAGCCGATCGCCGCCGCCAGGTAGAGGCCGAAGAACAGCACGTCGCTCGTGCCCAGGCCGGAGTAGGCGTCGTGCACGGAGTAGCCGATGGTCGGAAAGGCGACCACGAAGTAGGGCAGGGTCTGGGGTGCCTTGGTGAGCAGCAGGTTCGTGGGCCCCTGGGGCAGAAAGACGCTGGCCGTGTCGAGCACCCCCGCCGCCAGCGCCAGCCCGACGACGACGCGCAGGTCGGCGGTCAGCTCGGCGAGGGTCGAGCCGAGCCAGTAGCCGGCGCCGGCGCCCAGGGCGATCTTGCCGAGATCGGCCAGAGGCACGACGCCCAGGACCGCGCCGGCCACCGCGCAGACGAGTCCGGCGCCGGCCATCACGAGCATGCGCTGGGGCGCCGGCCGGGCCCCGAAGATCGCGCCCACCATGACCCCGACCAGGGCCACGCCGAGCGCCATTGAGACGATGACGTCGGCGCGAAAGGAGAACGTCGGCAGCCGGCCGCTGACGAGCGTGAAGGCGACGAAGACAGAGGCGGCGGCCGCGGCCGCGACCAGCCTGGCGCGAGTCACGGGGATCAGTAGGGGGGGATCGCCTCGTACCACTCGCCGAGGCGGCGGAAGGCCCGCCAGAAGGCGGCCTTGAGGCGCTGCTCGTCGAGCGACGCGTCGATGTCGGGGGTGACCAGCACGTCGGTCCCCGGCGTGAGCTCGACGATCTCGCCGACCTCGCACTCGACGGGCCGCGCCGTCGGCAGCGCCAGCCGGTCGAGGGTGGCCACGACCTTGTCGCCCATGGCGACGATGAGCTTGGGCTCGACGATGGCGATCTCGCGGCGCAGGTACTCGAGGCAGCGGCTCTCGGCTTTGGCTTCGTCGCGCACGCTGCCGCACTTGAGGACGTTGGTGCCGTAGAGCTGCAGCGGGTCGATCCCGAGGCGCTGGCAGCTCTTCATGATGGCCGTGCCGGCGCGCCCGAAGAAGGCCACCCCTTCGTGCACCTCGCTCGGCTGCACGCGGTACTTGAGGAGCATGATGTCGGCCAGCGGGTGGCCGGAACCGATGACCGGCATCGACCTGCTGTGCGAGCACAGCCGGCAGCGCAGCAGCTCACCGGTGAGATCGTTGATCTCGGAGATGGCGCGAGTCAGGTACTTGTCGTAGATCTCGTTCGGCTGTCCCACGAACCGCCCTTCCGTTCTCTGCCCTTTCTATTTTGCGCCGCCCAGGGAAATCCTGCGCTCCCGGGCGGGCGCGGCGTCAGCGCTGGGCGGCGCTTTCGTGGGGCGTCTGCAGGAGCTTGAGGGACTGCAGGTAGAGCAGGCTCTTGGGGCGGCGGATGATGTGGCTGCCGCTCAGGGCTTCGACGAAGTCGTCGGGGCCGGTGAACTCGCCCATGCCGGTGAGCGCCGTGCCGAGGCCCGGCAGGACGTGGGCGTCGCTGCCGGCGGCGGCCGTCAGGCGGTGGCGTTCGGCGAAGCGCACCGCCTTTTCGTTGAAGCCCGGATAGGCGATGCGCGAGTTGAAGACCTCGATCACGTCGACGTCGGTCAGGTTGTCCTTGAGCAGCGTGCTGCCCGGTACGGCGTGCAGCCGGTCGAAGGGGTGCGGCACGTAGACGATCCCGCCCTGCTCCTTGATCTGGGCGATCGTCTGGGCGAACGTCAGGCCCGGCGGGATGCGCTCCGTGAGGAACAGGCCGATGACCTCGCCCTCGGAGGTCTTGACCTCCTCGCCGACGATCACCCTGACCCCGTAGCGCTCGGCCAGGGCCAGCGCCTCGAGGCCGCCGGCGATCTCGTTGTGGTCGGTCACGGCGATCACGTCGAGCCCCACCTCGGAGGCCCGCTCGAGGACCTCCTCGACCTCCATGGCGCAGTCCTTGGAGTGGCTCGTATGCACGTGGAAATCGGCGAACAGCTCGGGTTCGAGGTGGCGCCGGGGCGCCGAGCGCCGCTTGAGGCGCCCGCGGATGACGTCGCGGTAGAGCTGCATGACCTCGTCGGAGACGATCTCCCAGCTGTAACGGCGCACGGTCTCGAGGCCGCGCTCGGCACTGGCCTCGCGCAGCGGCGCGTCGCGCAGCAGGCGCTCGAGGCCCGCGGCCAGGTCGCGGGCCTTGTGGGGCGGCATGAGCAGGCCCTCGGCGCCGTCGCGCACGACGTCGCGATACCCGTCAATGTTCGACGCCAGCACGGCCGTGCGGGTGGCCATCGCCTCGAGCAGGACGATGCCGAACGACTCGTTGCCGAGCGACGGCGCGCAGAAGACGTCGGCGTCCTGGTAGAACACCGGCAGCAGTTCGTGAGCGATGCGGCCGCGAAAATGGACCCGACCGGCGAAGCGCTCGGGCACGAGGCGCGCGAATTTGTCGGCGTGAAGGTCGCTGCCGCACACGTCGAGCTCGAAGGGTGGGGTGTCGTCGCTCACGTAGCGCAGGGCGCGCAGCAGGACACCGAGGCCCTTGCGGCGCGAGTCGCCGCCCACGTACAGCACCCGCGGCGGGCCGGGACGGCGGGCGGACCCTGGGTAGAAACGCGTGAGGTCGATGCCGTTAGGGATGACGCGGAACTGGCCGGCGAAGTAGCGGGCCGCGGTGTCGCGAGCCGCCGGCGAGACCGCGATCACGCCGTCGAAGACGGGGAACACGCGCTTGAGGATGGGCTTGCCCAGCCAGTACCAGAAGAAGCGCTCGGAGTTGGCGTGGAAGGTCGCGACGATGGGGCACTCGGCGTGGTTCATGGCCGTCCAGCCCAGGCTGGGCACGAAGGGCTCGTGGATGTGGAGAACGTCGAACTCCTCGTTTTCGAGCACGACGTCGACGTTCGACAGCAAATCGATCGGCGGCGACAGGTAGCTGACCGAGCGGTTGTGGCGCACCGAGAAGGTGCCGCCGGCGAAGAAGTGCCGCGGGTAGGGCTCGTCGGGCGCGAACAGGCTGTCGCGCTCGCCCAGCAGCACCTCGCGCACGCGTTCGCGGGCCGCCTTGACGGCCAGACGGTCGTCGCTCGGGGCGATGATCGTGACCCGGTGCCCCTGCGCCGTGAAGCGCTCGGCGAGCGCCGCGATGTGGTTGTTCACGCCGCCGGGCACCGTCCATGCGTACGGCGTGAGCATCGCGATCCTGTAGCCTGCTGCGTCCACTGCCCCAAGCCCGGCCACGACTCGCGGTGTCGGCTGAGCGCCGGCCGGCCCTACTCCCCCTGCCCCTCGCGGAGCGCCCGTCGTTCCCCGGCCCGCGCCGCCCGCTGTGCGGCGGCCCTGCGGGCCGCCGCCCCTAGCCCTGGCAGACCGCCGTGGCGCCGCGGCCCTCGCCGCTGATGAACTCCTCGGTGAGCTCGCGGCACTCGTCGTCGGGGTGCTGCACCGGCGGTGACTTCATGAAGTACGAGCTCGGCGCCTCGAGCGAACCGGCGAGACCGCGGTCGAGCCCGATCTTGGCGCAGCGCACGGCGTCGATCACGATGCCGGCCGAGTTCGGCGAGTCGACGACCTCGAGCTTGAGCTCGATGTTCAGGGGCACGTCGCCGAACGTGCGGCCCTCCATGCGGATGTAGGCCCACTTGCGGTCGTCGAGCCACTTGACGTAGTCGCTGGGGCCGATGTGCACGTTGGCGGCGCCCATGTCGTAGTCGAGCTGGCTGGTGACGGCGTTGGTCTTGGAGATCTTCTTGGACTCGAGGCGCTCGCGCTCGAGCATGTTGAGAAAGTCGGTGTTGCCGCCGACGTTCAGCTGGCTGGTGCGCTCGAGCCTGACGCCGCGCTCGCGCATGAGGCGGGTGAGGACGCGGTGGACGATGGTGGCGCCGACCTGGCTCTTGATGTCGTCGCCGATGATCGGCACGCCGGCTTCGACGAAGCGCTTCTGCCAGTAGGGCTCGCGGGCCAGAAAGACGGGGATGCAGTTCACCATGGCGCAACCGGCCGTGAGGACCTGCTCGGCGTACCACTTGGTCGCCTCTTCGCTGCCCACCGGCAGGTAGTTGACGACGACGTCGGCCTGCGTCTCCTTGAGGATGCCGACGATGTCGGCGGTGGGGCCCGGCGCCTTCGTGATGATCTCGGACAGGTACTTGCCGAGGCCGTCGTGGGTCATGCCCCGGGCGACCGTGACGCCCTTGGCCGGCACGTCGGCGAACTTGATGGTGTTGTTGGGGGTGGTGAAGATCGCCTCGGAGAGGTCTTTGCCGACCTTGTTCGCGTCGATGTCGATGGCGGCGACGAACTCGATGTCGCGGATGTGGTAGCCGCCGACCACCGGGTGCATGAGCCCGGGGACGAAGTCGGTCTTCTTGGCGTTCTTGTAGAACTCGACGCCTTGGACAAGAGACGACGCGCAGTTGCCCACGCCGACGATGGCCACGCGAACCGGGTTAGTCAAGGTATGTCTCCCCTCCACTTCGCGGCCGGCAAGACCGGCCCGACGGTGATCGGAAGCGCGGTCGCCGAGCGACCGCGCGAACCTCCCGTGAATGCAGCGGAGTATACCACAGCGGGGTATCGCCCCCGCCGGGCGGGCGGGCGCCGGGCGCGCGTCGAGCGGGCGCGGAGCGGCGCCGGCGGGCGACCGTCAGACGGTCGCCCCGCGCCTGCCGGCGGCGAGCTGGCGGTGCACGTGGAGGATGCGCTGGAAGACGGTGTAGGTGGTCGCCGCGGCGATCACCCAGACCATCACGGCCAGCACGTCGTAGCGGGCGAAGACCAGGCCGACCAGGAGCAGCACGATGCGCTCGGGGCGCGAGGCCAGACCGACCTTGCACTCGAGGCCGAGAGCTTCGGCCCGGGCCCGCGTGTACGAGACGAGAAAGCTCATCATGAGCGCGATGAAGACGGCGGCGAGGTCCCAGTAGTGGCCGTTGCGGGCAAACCAGACGCCGATCGCCATGAAGACGACGCCCTCGGAGAGGCGGTCGCTCGTCGAGTCGAGGAAGGCGCCGAACGGCGTGACCTGCTCGGAGAGGCGCGCCACGGCGCCGTCGAGCATGTCGCAGACGCCGGCCAGCAGGAGCACGACGGCCGCCCAGATGAAGTGCCCGCTGAGGATGAGCGGCACGGTGGCGACGTTCAGGACGAGGCCGCCGAGCGTGAGGGCGTTGGGCGTGACGCGGCCGCCGTTAACGAGGCGCCCGGCCAGCGGCACCGCGGCCCGGCGGACCCCCGCCGTGTAGGAGTCTTTGAGGCTCACGCCCCGGTCATCGGTCGGCGCCGCGTGTGTACACCCTGATGGCTTCGGGCGCGGCCTGCGGCGCGATGCCGTAGTTGGCGACGAAGGCGACGGCCAGCACGACCGCGCCGGCGACCGCGTCGAGCAGAAAGTGGTTGCCCGTGATGATGATGGCGGCCAGCACGACGACCGGGTACACGGCCGCCAGCACGCGCGCCAGGCGGTTCTTGGTGAGCAGGAAGATGGCGAGCGAGAGGAACAGCGCGTAGCCGATGTGGAGGCTGGGCAGGGCGGCGTACTGGTCGGTGACAAAGGACAGGACGCCGCTGCGGTAGTTGCTCGTGGAGTACAGGTAGAGCGTGTCGACCACGCCCGAGGTCGGTACGAGTCGCGGCGGCGCGACGGGCAGCAGGGCGAAGACCGTCATCGCCAGCAGGTTCATGGTGAGGAACACGTTGCGAAAGAAGGCGAAGGTCTCGTTGCGGTACAGGTAGATCCACACGAGGATGAGGATCGTCGCCGGGAGGTGCACGCTCGCGTAGAACCAGTCCATGAACTCGACCAGCACGTGCACGTGGCTGGCCATGGTCTGGATGAAAGGCTCGACGTAGATGTGGAGGGCCTTCTCGGCGTTGATGACGCCCTGGGCGTTGGCCATGGCCACTGAGTCGCGGCCGCGCACCGCGACCCTGGCCACGTCGTAGGCGGCATAGCAGGCGAGCAGGATGAAGAGCTGGCGCAGCGCGTCGCGGGCCCCCGAGGGCAGCGCTCCGCGCCACGAGCGTGTCAGCTCGATCCCCGAATCGCGCAGGTTGAGCTTGCCCTTCACACCTGGTCCCTTCGCTCTCCCGCGTCGCCGCGGCGTCGGCGGCGTCGCCCTGACACTAGCATCGCGCATCCGGCGACGGCAACAGCTCTTGGGAGGTGGTCGAACGTCGTGGTGGGCCGTGAAGGATTCGAACCTTCGACCTTGGGATTAAGAGTCCCCTGCTCTACCAGCTAAGCTAACGGCCCACGGACACGGTGCGATATCGTACCAGCCCTCCGGGCGCGGCACCACCCCGGCGCCGGCGCCGTCCTTCAGATGGCGAACTCGTGCTCCCCGGCGATGGGGTAGCCCTCTTCTTCGATCGCCGCCCGGACGGCGCCGATGTCGCCGGCGTCGTCCAAGTACACGGCGACGCTCTTGCTTGCGATCTCGACTTCGACCCGGTCGACCCCAGCGAGGCCCGACACGGCGCCCTCGATCGCCATCTTGCAGTGGTTGCAGGAGACGTCGGGCACGTTCAGCACGATGTGCCTCGTCGCGGTCATTCGCCCTCCTTGCGGGGTGTGTCGGCGGAAAGCTCCGCCAGCCGGCACGTCACTACCCGCCCCTCGCCCAGATCGACCGAGACGCTGTCGGCGGGCGCCAGGAGCTCAGTGACCTTTCCCCGCCCCGCCGGGGTCGTAACGATGGCGCCCCGGCGCGGCGCCCGCTGCTTGAACGACACGTAGACGCCGTGCTCGTACTTGAGGCAGCACATGAGACGGCCGCAGCAGCCCGAGATCTTCGAGGGGTTCAGGGGCAGGTTCTGGTCTTTGGCCATGCGGATCGAGACCGGCTCCTGGTCGCCGCAGAAGCTGGCGCAGCAGAGGTGGCGGCCGCAGGGCCCGTAGCCGCCGACCAGGCGAGCTTCGTCGCGGGCCGACACCTGATGCATCTCGACCCGGCGGCCGAGGCGCTCCGAGAGCGTCCCGACGAGCTCGCGAAGGTCGACCCGGTCCTCGGAGAAGAACGACAGCGTGATCCGGCGGCCGTCGAACGTGCTCTCGGCCGACACCACCTTCAGGGCGAGCCCGGCCTTGGCGGCGAGCTCGCGGGCCAGCAGCATCGCCTCGCCCTCGCGCTCGCGGTTGGCGGCGACCTGCTCGCGGTCGGCCGGCCCCGCGACCCGCGTGACCCGCCGCAGTCCCTGGCGGGTCTCGCCTTCGGACAGCTCGCGGACGCCTTCGACGACACGACCGAAGTCGGTGCCGCGGGACGTCTCGACGACGACCTGGTCGCCGACCCCGAGCTCGAGGGAGCCCGGGTCGAAATGGTAGATCTTGCCGCCGTCACCAAAGACGACGCTGACGATCCTAGGCACTTTCCCAGACCTCCTGGAAGCGGGCAAACATGGCCTGCAGGGCGAGCCTGCGGTCGATGTTCAGGGACAGATCCCGGCGAGTGCGCCCCATGCAGTCGAGCAGGCGGGCGTAGATGTCGGGCCGGGCGACGGCGGCGTGCTCGAGCTCGGCCAGCCGGTCGCGGTTGGCGACGGCGTCGGCCGCGCCGAGCCCGACCGCCCAGACGTCGCGCACGAAGCTCGCGAGGTCGTCGAGCGCGTCGAGCGCCGCCAGGCGGGCGACGCGCGCCTGCTCGCGGCGCTGCAGGGCGTCGAGGCGGCGGGCGTGAAAGGCGCGCTCGCGGTCGTCGGGCACGCTGCGCTCGAGCTCGCCGCGGCGGCGGGCGATGTCGGTCTCGACATCGCCCGCCGCCGCGGCCTCGGCGTTGCCGACCTCGTCGACGAAGGCGCGCTCGGCGTCGCGGTCGTGCAGGACGATGCCGGCCGACAGGCGCAGGTAGCGCTCGCGGTGCCGCGGCCCGCGGTCGTCGCCGGCCAGGCGCAGAGCCCGCTCGAGCGAGCCGCCGGCGAGCCGGGCGAGCACCGCGGCACGCCCCTCGTCGAGGCCCTCGCGGGCGACGAGAAAGGCGCAGAGGTCCTCGTCGGGCACGGGCTGGAACTCGACCATCTGGCAGCGCGAGATGATGGTCGGCAACACGCGCTCGGCCGCGTCGGACACGAGGATGAAGTGGACGTCGTCGGGCGGCTCCTCGAGGCTCTTGAGAAAGGTGTTGGCGGCCTCGACGTTCAGGCGCTCGGGCTCGACCACGATCCAGGCGCGATGGCTCGACGTGAACGGCTTGAGGCTGAGGTCGGCGATGAGCTCGGCGATCTGCTCGATGCGGATGAACTCGCCCTCGCGCTCGATCACGACGAGGTCGGGGTGCACCCCGCGGGCCAGGCGGTCGCATTCGTCGCAGCCGCCGCAGCCGCCGCAGGTGGCCACCAGGTGGGCGCCGAGCTCGAGCGCGAAGCGGCGCTTGCCGAGCCCTTCGGGACCGGCCAGCAGATAGGCGTGGCCCGCCCCGTGGGCGAGCGCTCCGGCCACGTAGGCCTTGGCCCGCGCCTGTCCGGGGATGTCAGCGAACACCGTGTCCGCTCCGCGCTGTGGGCGACGCCGCCGGCGCCACCGGCGCCGTCAGCGCGTCGAGCGCGGCCAGTGTCGCCCGCTCGACGTCGGCGGCGACCGCGGCGGCCGGGCGCTCGCCGTCGAGCGCCACGATGCGCTCGGGGTAGCGCCGCGCGAGCTCGTCGTAGCCCTGGGCGACGCGCTCCTGCAGCGCCCGGCCCTCGGCTTCGAGGCGATCGGGCGGCCCGCCGGGACGGCGGGCCGCCCGCTCGGGGTCGACCCGCAGCAGCAGGGTGAGGTCGGGCAGAAGACCGCCGGTGGCGCGCACGCTCACTTCGAGCACCTCGTCGATCCCCAGGCCGCGGGCGAAGCCCTGGTAGGCGAGCGACGAGTCGATGTAGCGGTCGAGCACGACGATGAGACCGCTCTCGAGGGACGGCCGCACGATGTCGGCCACGAGCTGGGCGCGGGCGGCGGCGTAGAGCAGCGCCTCGGTCCAGGGGGCGACGTCGTGGGCGCGGTGCAGGAGGAGGTCGCGGATGGCCTCGCCCGCGGGCGTGCCGCCGGGCTCGCGCAGCGAGCCCCCCGGCACGCCCACCACGCCCACCGGCAGGCCGCGGGCGGTGAGGGACGCGCAGAGGCGCTCGACCTGGGTCGTCTTGCCCGAGCGGTCGATGCCTTCGAGGGTTACGAAGAAGCCGCCCCCCGCGAGCCGGGCCGCTTGGACGCCCGCTTCTTGTAGTTCACCTTGGTGGGACAATCGGGATCCAGACAGAGCTGCCATGGTCGCCCGCGGCCGCTCGACGTGAGCACAGTGATCTCGGGCCAACCGCAGGTGGGGCAGTTGGTCCCTTTGGCGATGATAGCACCCCGCTGCGGCAGCGGGAACGTCTGCCCGCAGCCGCGCCGCGGCCGCGTGCCTGCGGGCGCGCCCTCGGGCACCTTCGCTTCGTCGCCCTCCTTGCCCACGCAGGCCACAAACCGCTTGCCGGTCTTGCCGCGCAGGATGCGCAGCTCGCCGCCGCAGGTGGCGCAGACGCCGAGCGTCATGTCTTCGCGCACGGCCCCCTTGATCTCGGCGCGGATGGCTTCGATCTGGCCCTCGAGGGCCTGGTGGGCCTGGGCCAGCAGCTCCTGGCTGTCGCCCACGACCCGTTCCTTCTGCAGGTCGCCGAGGGCGATGCGGTCCATCTCTTCTTCGAGCCGGGCGGTCATCGCCGGCGAGGAGATGTCGAGCGGCCCGCTGGGCACGGCGGCGTCGAAGGCGCGGATGACGGCGATGCCGAGCTCGGTCGGCTCGACGGGGTTGTCGCGCACGTAGTTGCGGTCGTAGAGATGCTGGATGATGTCGGCGCGCGTGGCCTTGGTGCCCAGGTCAAGCTCCTCCATCTTCTCGATCAGCGGCCCCTGGCCGAAGCGCGCCGGCGGCTGCGTCTCTTTGGCGTCGAGGCGCACGCCCAGGACCGCCAGGATGTCGCCCACGGCCGCCTGCGGCAGCGGGCGCTCGCGGTCGGCGGTGTAGGGCTGCCAGGCGCGCAGGAACCCGGGCCTGGCGACGCGGCTGCCGCGGCCCACGAAGGGCTCGCTGCCGAGGCGCACGTCGAGCCGCTGGCCCTCGATCACCGCCGCCGGCAGCAGGGTGGCCAGGAAGCGCCGCACGACGAGGTCGTAGACGCGCGCCTGGTCGCCGTGCAGCTCGCTCCTGGGCACGCCGACCGGGTAGATCGGCGGGTGGTCGGTGGTGCGCTTCTTGCCGCGGGTCGGCTTGAGCGCCGCTTGGCCGGCGAGCTCGGCGGCGATCGACGATACCGGCCCGTGGCGGGCCAGCTCGTGCAGCACCGCGTGCAGGTCGAGCGACGGCGGGTAGACCGTGTTGTCGGTGCGCGGGTAGCTGATGAGGCCGTCGAGGTACAGCGACTCGGCCGCCTTCATGGCCCGCGAGGGAGCGACCCCGGCGCCCGAGGCGGCGCTCATGAGCGCCGTCGTGTTGAACGGCGCCGGCGGCGCCAGCGAGCGTGGCGTGGTGGCGTAGGCCGTGACCTCGGCCGAGTCGGTCTGGGCGCCGGCGAGGGCCGTCTCGGCGTCGGCGACGGCCAGGAAGCGGCCCTTGGCGTGCTCGACCGTGAAGCGCTCGCCGCTGCCGGCTTCGAGCTCGGCCTTGATCTCCCAGTAGGGCACCGGCACGAAGGCCCGCCGTTCGAGCTCGCGGTCGACGACCAGGCGCAGGGTAGGCGTCTGCACGCGCCCGATCGACAGGTAGTCGCTGCCGTAACGGTAGCTTGCCAGGGACATGAAGCGGGTGAGGACGGCGCCCCAGATGAGGTCGATGTCCTGCCTCGTGTGAGCCGCGTCGGCGAGCTTGAAGTCGAGCGTGTCGAGCTTGGCGAAGGCGCGCTTGACCTCGGCCGGCGTGAGCGCCGAGTAGCGCGCCCGGTGATGGCGGTCGACGACCGCCGGCGGCACCGCCGGCTTGAGGCGCACCGCGCCGTCGTCGCCGTCGCCGTCTGGGTCGGGCGGCGGGGCGGGCGCGGGACGCGCCCGCCCCGCCGCCTTCTTGGCGCCGCGGGCCGGCTTTTCGGGCTTGTCGTGGGGGTGGCGCCGCAGGGCGTCGCCGCGCAGTATGCGCAGCGCCTCCTCGCCAATCAGCTCACCCTCGCGATCGTAGTCGGTGGCCACGATGATCTCGGTCGCGCCCTTGGCGACGCTGCGCAGGGCGGCGACGGTCGAGACGCTGTCGCCGTCGACCACCCAGGCGAGGTCGGGCTCGCGGATCATCTGATCCAGGTACTTGAGGCTCCAGCGGCGGTAGGTGTTGGGGAAGGTCGTCTCCATGACGTGGCCGCGCAGCCCGACCGACACGGTCGGGGCGCCGTCCCACTCGAAGGCATAGGACTTGACGCGCTGGCGGCCGCGGCCGTGTTCGGTGACGCGCACGCTGCCGCCCAGGATCTGGGCGATCTTCTGCGCGGCTGAGTCTTTCTCGGTGACGATGAGTCTCACGGGCGGGATCCATCCTGGTCGCTCTGACGAAAGGGTAGGCGACTTGTACCACCGTCGCGGGCGGCTTGTCGATATGCAGGTGGCGACGACGGCGGCGGACTACGGTATGCCCCGATGCCGCCCCGACCTCACCCGGTGGCGGGCCCGACGTCGCCTCGAACAGGCCCCGACGTCGCCCCGGACAGGCTCCCACGGCACCCGCGCGGGGCGCCGGCGCCCGCCCTCAGATGCCGGCCAGGGCCGCCTCGCGGGTGTCGAAGATGGTCAGCACCCTGTCGAGGCCGGTGATGTCGAGGATGCGCTCGACCGGCCGCGACGAAGCGACCAGGGCGAGGCGCCCGTCGTGCTCGTGCAGGCGCTTGACCCCGCCGATGATCACGCCGAGGGCGGTGGAGTCGATGAACGTCACCTGCGAGAGGTCGATGACGATGCGCACGACGCCCTCGTCGATGAGGGCGAGGAGGTCGTCCTTGAACCGCGGAGCGGTGTAGAGGTCGACCTCGCCGGTGAGCTCGATCACGCCAAGGCCGTCGCCGGCTACGGAGCGTTCTGAAGAAAAGTCGGTCATCGTGCTCTCATTCTATCGTGCCGCGGGGCGGACGTGTGCCCGCACCTCAGGGCGTGGCGCTGGGCGAGGGCGACGCCGACGCCGCCGCCTGAAGCTGGGCGAGCTCGTTCTTGACCTCGGTCGCGTACTGCGAGTGCGGGGCGAGCTTGAGGAACTTCGTGAAGGCGGCGATCGCGTCGGCGGTATTGCCGGCCGCGACGTCGCTGGAGGCGATCCCCAGGTAGGCGTCGGAGTAGCCCGGCTCCAGCTTGAGTATCTTCTTGTAGGTGGCGACCGCGCTTTTGTAGTCGATGAGCTCGTTGTAGATCGGGGCCTCCGCCAGGAGAGCCTTGACGCGCAGGCCCACCGCCGCCGCCCCAAGTACCGAGTCGGGCAGCTTCAGGTAGCGATCGTAGTAGCCGAGTGCCCTGGTCAGGTCGTTCGACTGTTTGGGTGAGGGCAGGCCGTTCTGGACGTACCCCGGCCGACTGGTAGCCCTGTGCCGCCCCGAGCAGCGCCGTGGGGTCGTTGGGGTTCTTCTTGAGGCTGGCGAGGGCGGCCTTGACCTGGCTGTCGAGCGAGCTGTTGCCCGAGTTCACGGTATTCCCGCTGCAGCCCTGGATGACGCCCGAGTAGCCGAAGATCAGGAAGCCGGCCATGAGGACCGCCATGAAGCCGAAGACGATCTTCTGCCAGAACTTCACGCGTTGGCGGTTGAGGAGCATCAGCTCTCCCTCTTGTCTGTCGCGGCCGGGTTGTGCCACCAGCCGGATTCGGCGGCGCCGACCCGGACCCTGCCCTCGCCCACCCGGGCCTGCAGCTTGGCGCGCACCTTGCGGCTCTCGGCGCGGATGGCGTGGGCGTCGAGCCGCGGGAACCCGCCCTCCTGGTAGAGCGGCTCGCCGGCGACGCAGGTGAACAGCACGTCGTCCTGATTGGCGCCGTAGACGAGAGCCGAGCAGGGGTCGTCGATCGGCACGAAGTGCGAGCTCGAGACGTCGACGGCGATCAGATCGGCCTGCTTGCCGGGGTCGAGCGAGCCGACGCGGTCGTCGAGGCCCAGGGCTTCGGCCCCGCCGAGCGTGGCGATGCGGATGCACTGGGCGGCGTTCAGCACGCTGACGTCGCGCTCCACGCCGCGGTGCAGGAACAGCGCGGTGCGCATCTCGTCGAACATGTCCATGATGTTGCTCGCCGCCGGGCTGTCGGTGCCGAAGCCGACCCGCACGCCCTGGCGCAGAAGGTCGGGCAGCGGGGCGATGCCGCAGCCGGTCTTGGCGTTGCTCTTGGGGCAGTGGGCCACGGCCACCCGCTTGGCCTTGAGGATGCGGATGTCGTCGATGCTCGCGTGCACGCAGTGCACGGCCAGGAAGTTCTCGTCGAAGAGGCCCCACTGCTGCAGATACTTGATGGGGCTCACCCCGTAGGGCTGGATGAGCATGCGCTCCCAGCCCATCTTCTCGCGGTAGTCGTGGGCGAACTTGCCCGAGCCGGAGCGGATGTAGGCGACCTCTTCTTTGCTTTCGGCCACGTGGCTCGCGACCTTCAGGTGACGCTCGCGGGCGAAGGCGGCGAGCGTCTGGAACAGGCGGCTGGAGACGGTGTAGGGCGCGTGCGGAGCGATGCCGATCTCGAGGCGCGGGTTCGCCAGCGCCTGGGCCCGCGCGAGGCGCTCGACGCAGGTCGGCGATGGTCTCGTCGAGACGCTTGTCGTCGACGCCGAAGACCTCGAGATAGGCGACGCCGCGCAGGCCGGCTTCGGCCGAGGCGGTGAGGGTCTCGCCGGTGTAGGTGGTGTCGGCGATGGTCGTGACCCCCGAGGCGAGCGCCTCGAGCGCCCCGAGACGGGCGCTCCACAGGTACTCGTCGGGGGTGAGCGAGGCCTTGACGTCGATCAGGCTGATGATCCAGTCGCCGAACTGCTGGTCGTCGAACATGCCGCGGAAGCTGGTGTACTCGAGGTGGCTGTGGGCGTTGACGAACCCCGGCATCACGACCGCCCGGCCAAAGTCGACCTCGACCGCGTCGGGGCAGGCGGCGCGCACGTCGTTGAGCGTGCCCACCGCGACGATGCGCTCGCCGTCGACGGCGACCGCCCCGTTCCGGACCGGCGGGGCGGTGATGGGCAGCAGCCATTCGGCGCGATAGAGCGAGGTCATGAGAGAGCCGTCATGTGAGAGGTGAGCGTGGTCATGTGAAGAGCGGTCATGTGAGGCCGTCCGCGAGAAGGGGTCTGACGACGGGCCGAAAAATGGCCCGTGGCGCGCGCCCCGGACCACCGAGCCGTGAGTATAGGCCATGGCCTGCGGCCGGGCAATCGGCGAGGCGCAGCGGGGCGGCGGGCGCCCGGCGGCGAGGCTCGGCCGGCGGCGGGGCTCGACCGGCGGCGGGGCTCGATCGGTGGCGGGGTGGCCTTCGGCGGCCGCGGCTGGTTCGTAGCGGCAGGGCGGGACCGCAGGCGAACGAGAGGTCGCCCGGCCGAGGGCGTGTGTGCGTTCGGCTACCTTGGACAATTGGCCAGATCTGGGCCAATTGTCCAAGGTAGCGCGCACCCCACACGGTTCCCCGGCGCCACCCGCGAGTCACCCTACCCGCCTGGCCGGCGCCACCCGCGGGCCACCCCGCACGGTTCGCCCGACGCCATCCGCGGCCGACCCCCTGTGCTCGTCGGCAAGCCCGACGCTCATGTTCACGCGAGCGTCGGGCTCGGACTATAATCGGGGCACCGACCACGGCGCCGGCGGCACGACCGGCGCCCAACAGCCCAACGCCCGCCCAGCAGCCCGAGAGCCCGCGAGGCGCCCGTGACCGAGAACGCCGACAAGAGCTACTCGCCCGAGGTCATCTCGACCTACGTCTGGGACGCGATCAAGGAACTGCCCGGCCTCGCCGAGCTCCACCGCAGCACGCTGCAGTCGCTGGGCGAGCGCGTGCACTTCGAACGCCTCGGGCCGGTGCGTCTCGATGAGCGCGAAGGGCGTCGCGTGCTCGACCTCCACATCGTCATCACGCCGGCGGCGAAGCTGCCCCAGCTCGTGCCGCAGATCCGCCGGGCCGTGCGCTCGTACCTGCACAGCATGACGGGCATCGACCTGGACGAGATCGGCGTGCACGTCGACGACATCGTCTGGGAGTCCGCGCCCGGCGCGTGAACTGTGTCGATCTGAACGCGGCCAGCCGAGACCTGCTGCCGCAGGACTGCGCGGCGTGCACCTGGTGGCAGCAGGCGACCCCGGCCGCCGCCGAACCCACCGTGCGGCGGGACTGGGAGGCCGAAGTCGAAGCCGAGGCCGGCATGTTCGGCCGGGCCCTGCTCGACGGTGGCGCCGTGCTCGGCTGGATGCAGGCGGCGCCGGCCGCCCTCGTGCGGCGCGACCTGCCGACCGGACCGCCGTCGGCCGACTCCTACCTGCTGGCCTGCGCCTTCTTCTACGACGAGCAGTTCCTGCCGGGCTTTCAGATGCTGCTGCAGGACGTGGTAGCGGCGCTCAAGCTGCGGCGGATCGTCGCCCTCGAAGCCTACGCGCTGCGCGACCCCAGCCCCGACGACCGCTTCACCGGCTACCTGCGCGAGCTCAACCTCTTCAACGCCCCCGTCCTCGAAGGCTGCGGCTTTTCGCGGCTGCGCATGGCCGGCCACGTGGGCCGCTACCGGCTCGAGCTCGAAACGCTGATCGCCGCCCCGCGCCGCAGCCGCGCCGCCGAGCAGCCGAGGAGATCCCGGCCGCGCCGGCGACCATCCCCGCCTAGCGACCGCCCGCGCCGGCCGCAACGTCCGCCCGGCGCCCGCCGGCGCCTTCGCGGCCTAGCGGAAGAGCCGCGGCAGGCGCTTCTTCCAGTCGGCGGGCACGATGGCGTCGAGGGCGTCGTCGAGGGTGACGATGCCGATCAGGCGCTGCTCGGCGTCGGTCACCGGCAGCGCCAGCAGGTCGTACTTGGTCATGAGCCGGCCGACCTCGTCCTCTTCGGTGTCGACCGCGGCCCGCGGCCAGTCGGGGTTCATGAGCGTCGCGAGGGTCTGCTCGGGCGGCGCCAGCACGAGCTCGGGGAGACTCACGGCGCCCAGTAGGCGGCCGTCGTCGTCGACGACGAAGATCGCCGCCAGGGCCGTGTCGCTCGGCTGCTGATCGCGGATACGCACGAGGGCCGCGGCGGCGCCGAGCGCGCCCGGCAGGGCGACCACGTCGGTCGTCATGAGCGCCCCCGCCGAGTGCTCGGGGTGACTGGCGAGGCCGCGCAGCGCCAGCGCCAGGTCGGCCGGCAGGCGGGCGAGGATCTCCTCGACGACCTCGTCGGGGAGGTCGGCCAGCATGTCGGCGGCGTCGTCGGGCTCGATGTGCTTGATGACGGCGGCGGCCCGGCGGCGCGGCATCTCGACCAGCGCCGCGGCCACGAGCTCGTCGTCCATCTCTTCGAGGGTGTCGGCGGCCAGAGGCGCGTTCAGCGCCGCGAGCACGGCGGCGCGCTGGCGGGGTCCGACCTGACCGATGACATCGGCCAGGTCGGCCGGGTGCAGCTTGGCGATCTCGGTGAAGGCCTCGATGAAGTTCACGCGCGAGAGGCGCACCGAGATGAGATTGACGTCGGTCCAGGGCACGAAGTCGCCGGGGCGCGCCGCAAAGCGGCGCGAGAGAAAGCCCAGACCGATGCGCCGCATGACGGCGCCGCTCGAGGCGTCGACGCCGGCCACCACGAGGCGGTCCTCGCCGACCTCGAGCAGGACGTCCTGGACGCGGATGAACTTGCGGCGCTCGACGTCTAACACCTGGTTGTCGAGCACGGCGTCGACCAGGGCGATCTCCTCGCCCGACAGCGACGCCGCCGCGAGCTCGCTCGCCGGCACCGTCAGCACGAGCCGCCGGCCGTCGACGTCGATCTCGCCGATCTGCTCCCACGAGGCGCGCAGCTGCTCGTCGTCGCGGCCGACGATGCAGGCGGTGACCGCGGGCGGTTCGGGAGCAAGTGAGGCGAGCACGTCGAGCAGCTCGCCGAGCTCGGCCCCGGCTGCGTCGACGACCGTCATCGACTCGAGTTCGGAAAGCGCTAATCGACCGGGGTCGGCATCCACGAAGGTGTGGTCGTCCTTTCTCTTGGCGCGTCGCGCAGCCGCTCAAGATATCGGCGGCGGCGGGGCCTGTCAAACGTGTCCGCCGACGCCGTTCGCCCGTCGGAAGGGGCGACCAGATCGGACCCCGACCCCGCTGCTTTTCTCGCCGCCGGATTCCGTCTAGAGTCTAGCTTTCGGTGACCCGGTCATTGCCTCCCCGCGCGGGGCGGACGACGGCCGTACCCGGCAGCGAGCACGGAAAGGGGGCGACAGTGGCAGAGACGCCGGTCGTCGCGAGTCCCACGGGTCCTGTGGACCAGGCCGACGAGAACGTCGCGTTCAAGGTCGAGCAGCGTGGCATCGAGCTGATCCCCGACGAGGCGCGCACCATGCGCCCGGCCGGCCTCTTCTGGCTGTGGGCCGGCGCGGTATGGAACGTCGAGTTCCTCGTTTACGGCGCGCTGATCATGTCGTTCGGGCTGTCGTTCGGGCAGGCGGTGCTGGCCATCGTCGCCGGCAACGTCTTCTACATCCTGCTCGGCTTTGCCAGCCTGCAGGGCCCGGCCACGGGCACGACCGCCTTCATGGTCAGCCGGGCGCCGTTCGGGCAGAACGCCAACCGCGGCGTGGCGTTCTTCAACTGGATCACCCAGGTCGGGTTCGAGATCGAGGGCATCGTCATCATCGTGCTGGTGTTCGAGGCGATGTTCCTGCGCGGCGGCGTGACCGCCGGCAACGGCCTCAAGGTGCTCTTCATCCTGGTCGCCGTCGGCGTGCAGTTCCTCATGCCGTTCCTCGGCCACGCCACGATCACCAAGGTGCTGCACTGGCTGTCGTTCGTGTTCATCGCCGTCTTTGCGGTGATGGCCGTCCTCATCGTACCCCACGTTCATCTGAGCAGCCTGCACCAGAGCGCCTCGTGGGCCGTCTGGACGACGGCGCTGGTGGTCATCATCTCGGTCGGCGGGCTCGGCTGGACCGAGAACGGCAACGACTACTCGCGCTACCTGCCGCGCACCACGCCGAAGGCCAGGACCTTCTGGGCGGCGACGCTCGGCCCCGCTATCCCCTCGCTGCTGCTCGAGTTGCTCGGCGCGGCCGCCTTTGTCGTCAGCAGCAAGACCCTCGACGTGACCGGCGTCCCTGCGGCCTTCGCGGCCTGGTTCTTCTGGCCCTACATGATCCTCGCCCTGCCTCAGCTCTTCGCCATCAATACGATCGACCTGTACTCCTCGGGCGTGACCCTGCAGGCCATCGGCATCGCCGTGCGCCGCTATCAGGCGGTGATCATTGACACCGTGGTCGTGGCCATCGTCACCGCCCTGGTCATCTTCAAGGGCGACTTCTACACCGACCTCAAGGGATTCCTGCTCTATATCGTGGTCTGGCTGGCCCCGTGGTTCGCCATCGTGATGGTCGACTACCTGTTGCGACGCGGGCGTTACGACCCGCTCTCGCTCGCCAAGGAGCGCGGCGGCCTCTACTGGCGCAATGGCGGCCTCCACTGGCCGGCGGTCATCGCCCAGCTCCTCGGCATGGCGGCCGCCATGATGTGGACCAATGCCCTGTACTACGTGCCCTCGTACGTGGGGCCGATCTCCTCGCGCACGTCGGGCTCCGACTTGAGCTGGCTGATCGGCATCGTCGTCGGCGGCCTCGTCTACTGGGCGCTCGCCTCGCGCGAGGTGCGCAAGGAGGTGTCGCACACGTAGCGGCGGACGCGCGGCCGGAGCGCCACGGGCAGCGTGGTAAGCTGCCGGGACCATGACCGTCGTCTACCTCCTGCTCGCCCTGGCCATCATCCTTGTCTCGGCCGAGCTGTTCACCAACGGCATCGAGTGGTTCGGGCGGCGCTTCGAGCTCGGCGAGGGGGCGGTGGGCAGCGTGCTCGCGGCCGTGGGGACGGCCCTGCCCGAGACGCTGATCCCGATCATCGCCATCCTCTTCACCCACGCCCCCGACTCCAAGGACATCGGCATCGGCGCCATCCTCGGCGCCCCGTTCATGCTCTCGAGCCTCACCATGGTCGTCACCGGCGGCGCCGTCGTCGTCTTCTACCTGCGCCGCCGGCGCCCACTCGAGTTCACGATCAACGAGCCCGTGCTGCGTCGCGACCTGTCGTTCTTCGTCGTCGCCTACGCCTGCGCCATGATCGCCGGCGTGCTGCCGTACCACCACGTCAAGTGGATCCTGTCGCCGTGCCTGCTGGTCGCCTACGGCGTCTACGTCTGGCGCACGGTGCGCGTCGGCGGCCAGCTCGAGGGCGAGACCAAGCCGCTCTACTTTCACCGTCACCCGGTCATGCCCCACCGGCGCCGCATCATCCTGCAGGTCAGCGTGGCGACGCTGGGCATCATCCTCGGGGCGCGCTTCTTCGTCACCCAGGTGCAGCACGTCAGCGCCTCACTGGGGATCGACCCGCTGCTCGTCTCGCTGATCCTGAGCCCGCTCGCCACCGAGCTGCCTGAGAAGTTCAACTCGGTGATCTGGGTGCGCCAGGGCAAGGACACGCTGGCCCTGGGCAACATCACCGGGGCGATGGTCTTTCAGAGCACCTTCCCGGTGTCGATCGGGCTGCTCTTCACGACCTGGCAGCTCACGCGCACGGGCCTCGTCAGCGGCGTGCTAGCGCTCGTCTCGGGCACGGTGTTCTACCTGCAGCTGCGCCTCAGGCACAAGCTCACCTGGTTCACGCTGTGCGGGGCCGGCTCGATGTACGCGCTCTACCTGGTCTACGTGATCTTCATCGCCAAGGCCTGACGGCGCGCCGCGCCCGCCGGCCGCCACGGGCGACGCGCCGCCGGCGCCCTACCCCGACACGCCCTTGGGCGGTCGCCGCCGGCGGCGCTACTTGGTGACCCAGATGATGACGGTGCTGCCGGGCGCCGCCTGGTCGCCGGCCGCGGGCGACTGGTCGTAGACGTAACCCGAGCCCAGCGTGCTCGTGCCGTGCTTGACCGACACGACGAAGCCGGCGTTGTTCAGGAGCTGCTCGGCCTGGGTCTCGGGCATGGTCACCACGCTCGGCACGGCGACCGGCGTGGCCGGTCGAGGTCGGCGAGCTCGAGGGGCTGGTGGTCGGCGTCGGTGTGCCGGTACTGATCACGACGTCCACGGTGCTGCCCTTGGGGACCGCCGTGTTGGCCGCCGGGCTCTGGCTTGTGACCTGGCCGGCCGGCACCAGGGTGCTCGTCTGCTGCGCGAAGATACCCACCAGACCGACCGCCTGCAGCGCCGCCGTCGCCTGGGTCTGGTCGAGGCCCGACAGGTCGGGCACGATCGCCTGCGGCAGGCCGCGGCTCACCCAGTAGCTGACGGTGTCGCCGCGCGTGACCGTGATCCCCGGCGCCGGGCTCTGCTTGAAGACCGTGCCCTTGGGCGCCGTCGTCGACGCGCCGAAGAGCTCCTTGCCGACAAGGCCGTACTTGGCCAGGTAGGCCGCCACCCGCGACGGCGTCCAGCCGCTGAAATCGATCAGGGTGGAGGTGGCGGGGCCGCGGCTCACCCAGATGTCGACGGTGCCGCCCTTGACGAGCTTGCCGCCGACGGTCGGCTGCTGCCTCGTGACGAGCCCCACCCCGTACTGGTCGGAGTAGTCGTCGTGCGCCTTGACGACGAAGCCCTCGTTCTGGAGCTGCGTCGTGGCGGCCGCCTGGGGCTGACCGACGACCGAAGGGACGGTGAGCGTGGAGCCGCCGAAGAACGAGTGCCAGATCAGCACCCCGGCGACGGCCGCGATGACGAGAAAGGCGACAAGGGCGATCCACGGCCACGGCGAGCGCTTGCGCTTGCTGCCGCGCCCGCCGTTCGCGCCCGCGGCGCCAGCCGTACCGGCCGCGGCGCCGCCGGCGGCCGCCGCCACGGGGGCCCTGGGCAGCACCCGGGTCGTGCCCTCGTTGCCGGCCGACGGCGACTGCACCAGCGTGCGGTCGAGCGACGGGTCGTAGGCGGCGGCGAGCAGCGGCCCGCCGCTGCGCGCCGCGACGAGGTCGGCGGTGAACTCGGCGGCCGTGCGGTAGCGCTGGTCGGGGTCTTTGGCGAGCGCCTTCAGGCAGATCTGGTTGAGCGAGTAGGGCAGCCCGGGCACGAGCTCGGCCGGCTCGGCCGGCTGCTCGTTCACGTGCTTGAGGGCGACGGTGACGGCGCTGTCGCCGCGGAAGGGCAGCGAGCCGGTCAGCATCTCGTAGAAGACGACGCCCACCGAGTAGAGGTCGGTGCGCTCGTCGACGGACTCGCCCTTGGCCTGCTCGGGAGCCAGGTACTGGGCGGTTCCCAGAATGGAGCCGGCCTCGGTCATCTGCGTGTCGTCGGCCTTGGCGATGCCGAAGTCGGTGACCTTCACCGTGCCGGCGCGGTCGATCAGGATGTTCTGCGACTTGATGTCGCGGTGGACGATGTGGGCGCCGTGGGCCACCTGGACGCCGGCCAAGAGCTCGAGGGCGATGCGCACCGCCTCGCTCGGGTTGTAGCGGCCCTCGCGGCGGATGTGGTCCTTGAGCGTCTCGCCCTCGACGTACTCCATGACGATGTAGTAGGTGCCGTCGACCGGGCCCCAGTCGTAGATGTTGACGATGTTGGGGTGGTTGATGCGGGCGGCGGCCTGGGCCTCGCGGCGGAAGCGCTCGACGAACGAAGCGTCGCCGGCGTAGCGCTTGAGCAGCACCTTGACCGCCACCTGGCGTCCCAGGGTCGTATCGTCGGCGAGGTAGACGTCGGCCATGCCGCCGACGCCGAGCCGGCGCAGCACGCGGTAGCGGCCGGCGATCACCTGTCCCTGTTCGAATGCTTCGGTCAAGAGCTCCTCGATTTCAAGTTACCACACTCCCTCGCCGAGTCCTGCCCGGCTTCAGGGCAGCGCGGGCTGCGCCAGGGCGGCCTTGATGACCTGGGCGGCCAGCGGCGCCGCCACGTCGCCGCCGGTGAACAGCGTGTTCTCGATGGTCACGGCCACCGCCACCTTGGGGTCGTTGGCCGGGGCGAAGGCGATGAACCAGGCGACGTTGCTCGAGCCCTTCTGGGCCGTGCCGGTCTTGCCGGCCACCTGGATGCCCTGCAGGGCGGCGGCGGTGCCGGTGCCGGCGTTCACGACCTGCTGCATCATGACGTTCAGGGTCTGCGCCGTGGCCGGGCTCGTGGCCGTCGTCCAGAGCCTCGGCGCCGCCGCCTGCAGCACGCTCCCCGAACTGCTGGTGATGCGCTGCACGAGGTACGGCTTCATCACCTGCCCGGCATCGGCCACGCCGGCGGCCACCAGGGCCATCTGCAGCGGCGTGGCCAGCACGTTCTCCTGGCCGACCGCCGCCCAGGCCAGGTCGAGAGGGTTCATCGCGGCGGCCGGTGACAGCAGCGCCGCGCCCTGGTAGCGGCCGCTGGGCAGGACCATGCCGGGCGGCAGCTCGAGCGGCGGCACCTGGTAGAACCCGTAGGCCTTCATCTGGGCGATCAGGGCCGCCTGGCCGATCAGGGTGCCGACCTTGGCGAAGGTGGTGTTGATCGAATGGGTCAGCGCCTGGGTAAAGTCGTTGGCGCCGAACACCTCGCCGTGGTAGTTGGTGACCTTGCCACCGTAGATGTCGTAGACGCCCGAGTCGACGAAGGGGGTGGTCGGCGTGACCTTGCCGAGGTTGAGGGCGGCGGTGGCGGTCACCACCTTGAACGACGAGCCCGGCGGGTAGAGGCCCTGGGTGCCGCGGCTGAGGAGCGGCGCGTCGGGGTTCCCGGCGAGCGACCTGAAGCTCACGTCGATGGTCGCCGGGTTGTAGCTCGGCGCCGAAGCGGCGGCGATGACGGCGCCGGTGCTCGGGTCGAGCGCCACGATGGCGCCGACCTGGGCGCCGAGGGCGCTCTGGGCCACCTTCTGCACGGCCGGCACGATGGTGAGCTCGACGTTGGCGCCCGGGCTCTGACGTCCCAGGATGCGGTCGACGAGACTCTGCGTGCCGGCCTTGCTGCCGCTCAGGTAGCCGTTCAGCGACGACTCGATGCCGCTCTGCCCGTAGCGCACGCTGTCGTAGCCCACGATCTGGGGAGCGACCGGCCCCTGCGGATAGGTTCGGTAGTAGAAGCCCGAGCGCTTGGCGTCGCCGGCGATGGTCGAGCCGTCGAAGCCCTGAATGAGCCCGCGTTTGACGCGGAGCTGCTGGGCGAGGACGCGGTGGTTCTGCGGAGCGTCGCGCAGGCTCCTGGCATGAAAGACCTGAATCCAGGCGAGGTTGACCATGAGGGCGACCATGAGGATCGCCCCGACGACGAACACGCGGCTGATGGCACGATTCATCGCCGGCCCCCTACGAAAGCTCCGCCAGGCGCATGCGCTCGGTGGTGCTGCCGGCTTCGACCACCTGGCTGCGGTGCGAGACCATGAGCAGCAGCGCCACGAGCACCAGGTTGGCGGTCAGCGAGCTGCCGCCGTAGCTCACGAACGGCAGCGTGATGCCGGTCAGCGGGATGAGCCGGGTGACGCCGCCGACGATGATGAAGCTCTGCAGGCCGAACACGGTGGCCAGGCCGGCCGCCAGCAGCTTGGAGAAGCCGTCCGAGGCGTGCAGGGCGATGTGGAATCCGCGCCAGGCAAAGAGCAGGAACAGCAGGATCAGGCCGATGCCGCCGGCCAGGCCGAGCTCGTTGGCGATGGCGCTGAAGATGAAGTCGGTCTGCAGGTCGGGCACGGTCGGGACGTGGTTCGCGTAGAGCAGGTAGCCGCGCCCAAAACCGGCGCCGACGAGGCCGCCGTCGGCCATGGCGAACAGCGACTGCAGGAGCTGGTAGCCGCTGGTGGCGGCCGTCTTCCAGGGGTCGATCCAGATGGCGAACCGTTCGTGGACGTGGGGCACGTACTGGTAGGCGCCCCCAGCGCCAAAGGCAAACAGCAGGGCGCCGGCGATCACGTAGATGATCCGCGTCGTGGCCATGTAGAGCATGGCGATGAAGGTCGCCATGAACAAAAGCGACATGCCGAAGTCCTTCATGAAGACCAGCATGAGCAGCGACAGCACCCACATCACGAGCAGCGGACCGAAGTACTTGAGGGGCGGCACCGGGGCGCCCAGCAGGCGCGCCGTCGGCACCGACAGCATCTCCTTGTTCTGGTTTAAGTAGCCGGCCAGAAAGATGACGATGGCGATCTTGGCGAACTCCGACGGCTGGATCGAAAAGCCGGCCACGCGGATCCACAGGCGGGCGCCGTTGACGCTCGTGCCGGCGACGATGGTCAGCGCCAGCAGGAGCAGGCCGGCGAGGCCGAACAGGTAGCGGTAGGCGTCGAGGCGGCGCACGTCGCGCACGACGAGCACGGTGGCCGCGAACAGCCCGACGCCGATCAGCAGCCACTCGCCCTGCTTCCAGGCGAGCGCCGGCGCGATGCGGTAGATCTCGGTCAGGCCGGTGGCACTGAGCAGGGCGGCGATCGGCACGAGGTAGGGGTCGGCCTGCGCCAGGTAGCGACGCTCGACCAGGTGGATGACCAGGAACAGCACGGCGAAGATCAGGCCGGTGACGACCGAGTCGCGGCGCAGGTCGTGAACGCGGGCCGCGTACACCGACACGTAGGCGATGGTCGCCGCCACACCGACCAGGAGCAGCAGCAGGAGCTCGGTGTTGCGGCGGCTCACGGCGGGAAGCCCTCGGCCTTGTCGGCCTTGTCGACCAGCGCCATGGCCGCCGCCCTTCTGTGCAGGTCGTGGCGCTGGATCTGGGCGAGCACGTTGGGCGGGACCGCGCTGAGCGGCGTCGTCGTCTGCAGGTAAAGGCGGTTCAGCTCGACCCCGGCGACCCGCAGGGGCAGGCCGCGGTAGACGCTGACCATGCCGTCGTGGTCGCCGACGTAGTAGACGCCGTCGGCGACGACGGCGCCGGCCACCAGGCAGACCGCGAGCAGGGCGATCAGCGCGACGACGAGCCGCAGCCGGCGCCGGCGGCGACGCCGCGGCAGCGCGTCGGCAGAGGCAGCGGCCGGGGGCGCATCGGCAGCCGCCGCCGCATCGGCAGCCGCGGCCGTATCGGCAGCCGCCGCCGCATCGGTGAGTTCGGCCTCGTCGGCCGGCGACGCGGCGACGGCGGCTTCGCCGGCCGGCGCCTCGGGCGCTTCAGCCGGGTCGGAATCGTCGGCCGGCACGTCGAGGCTCAGCTGTTCGGGGCCGGCGTCGAGCGCCGGCAGCACGCCGGTCGTGGCGGCGTCGTCGACCGCCGGCAGGACCGCCGTTGCAGCGTCGTCGAGCGCCGGCTCGCCGGCGCCCTCGCCGGCCTCGTCGAAGCGCAGCACGATGACGGTGATGTTGTCGTGGCCGCCCTCGTTCTTGGCCTCGCGGATGAGCTGGCGGGCGACCCGCCAGGGGTCGTCGACGGCCGCCAGGACGGCCGCGAACGTCTCCTCGGAGATCATCGAGTAGAGCCCGTCGCTGCAGAGCACGACGGCGTCGCCGGCCCGCAGCTCGAGCGCGCCCGAGTCGACCTCGACCCGCGGCTCGGTGCCCAGGGCCCGGCTCAGGATGCTGCGCTGCGGGTGGGTCAGGGCCGCCTCGGGCGTGAGGTGGCCGGCGCGCACCATCTCGCCGACCAGGGAGTGGTCGTCGGTGATCTGCTCGAGCCGCTCGTCGCGCCAGAGGTACAGGCGGCTGTCGCCGACGTGGGCGAACTCGAGGCGGTCGTCGCCGAGCAGCGCCGCCGTGAGCGTGGTGCCCATGCCGGTGTGGGCCCGGTCGGTGCGCGAGCGCTGATAGACGCTGGCGTTGGCGGCCAGGGCGGCGTCGGCCAGGTCGACGCGGGCGCTTTCGTCGACGTCGCCGCGGGCGTTGCCGCGGGCGTCGGCTTCGGCTTCGGCGTCGACGTCGCCGGCCAGGGCTTCGACGAGCGCCTCGAGGGCCAGGTGCGAGGCGACCTCGCCGGCCTGCGCCCCGCCCATGCCGTCGGCCACCGCGAAGAGCGGCGGCTCGGCGACGAAGGCGTCCTCGTTGGTCGAGCGGTGCAGGCCGATGTCGGTCAGCGCCGCGTGTCGGGCGACGAGGCTCACGCGCCGGTCACTCCTCGTAGCGGAAGATCGTCTCGCCGATGCGCAGTTCGGTGTCGAGCATGAGCTGCGCCTCGATCACCTCGCGGCCGTTCACGAACGTGCCGTTGGTGCTGCCCAGGTCCTCGACGAAGTGGAGCTGGCCGCGCGGCACGACGCGGGCGTGCGTCTGGCTGACGAAGGGGTCGTCGAGCACGAGGTCGCTGGTCGGGGCGCGGCCGATCATGATCCAGCCCTCGAGCATGACCTCGGTGCCGGTCGCCAGGACGGGGCTGGCCTCGACCACGAGGCGCGGATTGACGTGCGGCCAGGAAGTCGAGCGACTCGCCCGGCATGGTGCGCTCGGTCTGGCGCTTCTCGCGGCGCTTGCGGCGCTCGGCCGGCGTCGCCTCGGGCACGCTCGCGGCGGCCGCCGCGACGGGCGCTGCGGTGACGGCGGCGGCCCGCGGCGCCGGGCGCGACTGCGGCGCCGGCGCCGGCCGTTCGGCGTCGCCCGAGACGTCGCGCACGGTACGCCGTACGACGAAGAACACGAAGAGGAACAGAAGAACGAGAAAGGCGATCTTCAGGGCGAAGAGGACGGTGTCTAGCACGGCCGGTTCTCGAAGCGCAGGCCGGTGGTGCCGAGCTGCAGGCGGTCGCCCTCGGCGAGCGCGGCGCGTTTCACCCCCTGGCCGTTGAGCGTGATGCCGTTGGTCGAGTCGAGGTCGACGAGGACGTAGCCGTCGCCTTCGCGGCGCACCTCGGCGTGGCGCCGCGAGACGTTCGGGTCGTTGATGACGACGTCGCACTGGCGGCTGCGGCCGAGCACCGTGACCGGCGCGTCGAGACGGTAGACGCGCTCGCCGCGCACGAGCACGCCGCACAGGCGGGGCGGCGCCGCGACCGCCGCGGCGCCGCCGCCCGGCGGCTGAAAGACGATCGTCTGCGACAGGCCGGCCGGCGGCTTGGAGACGGTGCCGATGGGCGGCGCCGCCAGGGCGACGCCCGAGTCGGGAGCGGCCTGCGCGGCCATGTGGGCGGCGATGCCGAACTCGCCGAGGGCGAGGTCGGCGTCGGAGTGCAGGCTGATCTGCGGCGCCGCCACGAGGGTCCAGCTTTCGCGGTTGGCGCAGGCGACGAGGTAGCTCGCCAGGTCCTCGACGAGCGGACCCTCGAACGAGCTGAGCTGCTCGTAGTCGCCGGGCGACAGGTAGACCTCGTACTCGTTGGGCACGTAGACGCGCGACACGCTGACGGTCTTGTGGTCGCTCATCTCCTTGGCCAGCTTGTGGGCGAGCTCGACCGGCTGCACGCTCGACTTGAAGGCGCGGCCGAAGATGCCTTCGACCATCTTCTCCATGTGCTTCTCGATCGACTTGAGTACGTTCAAACGACGGCTCCCTGCCCGCGCCGCGGCCTGCACAAAGGTGCGACCATGAAGACTACCACAGGTGCGAAAGGCCCCTAGGCTTCGTCCCAGATCGGATCGCCGGCCGGCACCGGCGCGCTGCCCGCCTCGGGCGAGACCGCGACCAGCACGACGGCGCTCGCGGCGGCCGCGACCAGCACGTTCAGCAGGAGCTCGCGCGAGCCGGCCGGCAGGTGCCACAGCGAGACCGGCACGGCGCGGGCAAGAATGTAGAAGGCGCTGAAGGTAAGAGACCACAGCCACAGGCGCGTCTCCAGGCGCGGCAGGCGCAGGGCCATGGCCAGCGCCAGCGCGAGGCCGGCCCACAGCCCCGCCTGGAACAGGCAGGGCCAGCTCACCACGGCGCGACCGGCGGCGATCAGCAGCGTGAGCGGGTCGCCGGCGGCAAGCAGGCGGCCGGCCAGCCGGCCGGGCGCCTGATAGCCGGCGAAGGCCGAGCGCGCCGGCGCCGCCAGGGCCACGACGAGATAGGTGACGATCGCCGTCCAGGCGGCGACCAGGGGGCCGCGGCGGCGGCCGAAGGCCGCCGCCGCACACACGGCGAGCAGCGTGCCGAAGACGGGGACGAGGACCAGCGCCAGCACCGGCCAGACGCAGTAGAGGGGCCGCCGGCGGAAGGCCAGAAACACGGTCAGGACGACCGCCACGTAGGCGACGCCGGCCGAGCCCGACAGGTTGAACACCGGGAAGGCGCCGGCGCCCAGGGCAAAGGCCAGGCCGGCGGACGGCACGACCAGCCAGAGGGCGGCGGCGCCAGGGCCAGCGGCAGCGTCCAGCTCGGCGGGTAGGCCGGCAGGCGCGCGACGAGCATGGCGAGACCGGCGCCGGCGAGGGCCGCGCCGAGGCCACGGCTGGCGACCACCTCGAGGCGGCGCAGCGGCGCCAGCAGGCGGCCGGGGCGCAGCCGCCGGCCGCCGCCGCTCACGCGCTCGGCCAGGGCCCGCAGGGCCTCGGCCGTCTCGGCCGCCGAGGGCCGCTCGACGGCGCGCGTGGCGCAGGCGGCGGCCACCACGTCGGAGAGCTCGCGCGGCAGGTCGGGGCGGAGCTGTTCGAGGGGGGCGATGCGGCCGCCGATGATGTTGCCGACGGTCTCGCCGGCGGTGGCGCCGCGCACGGGGTTGTTGCCGGCCAGCAGCTCGTAGAGCAGCACGGCGGCCGAGTAGACGTCGGTCGGCGGGCCGACGCGGCGGCCGGCCGCCTGCTCGGGCGACATGTAGGCGACGGTGCCGAGGAGCTCGCCCTCGGCGGTCAGCGTGTCGGCGCCGGACAGGTGGGCGATGCCGAAATCCATGACCTTGACCACGCCGCGGCCGTCGATCATGACGTTCTGGGGCTTGACGTCGCGGTGCACGACGCCCTTGGCGTGGGCGTAGGCGAGGGCGTCGCAGAGCTGGGCGGCGGCCAGCACCGCCTCGTCGTCGCGCAGCTCGCCTGCGAGCTCGGCCAGCGACTGGCCGCGTACCAGCTCCCAGACGAGAAAGCTGCGGCGGCCGTCGGAGAAGAAGTCGAGCAGGGCGACGATGCCGGGGTGGTCGAGGGCCCGGGCGGCCTCGACCTCGCGCACCACACGACCGGCGAGGGCACCGCGCTCGTCGATGACCTTGAGGGCGACGTCGCGCTCTGATTCGAGGTCGACGGCCTCGTAGACCTCGGCCGAGCCGCCGGCCCCGATCTTGGCCACGACCTCGTAGCGGTCGCGCCAGTCGGTGAAGAGGGGTGTGCGGTCGTACGACGAGGCGGGCACGGACCTACGAGCCTCCCGGTTTCCGTTGCTTCCGCGAAGGGCGCTCTCGGCTCCCTGTCGCCATCTATTCGCTATGGTATAGTCTTGAACCTGTTCGGGGTCCGCGAGGGCGAGTGGTGAAATTGGCAGACACGCTAGGTTCAGGACCTAGTGCTCGCAAGAGCTTGCGGGTTCAAATCCCGCCTCGCCCACCATCTCCACGCAGGGGGGATCGCTAGTGTCGTTCTTCGACGACGACCAAGAGATCACGCAGGTCACGGCGCCGGCCCCTCGCCACCCCCGCCGCAAGCGCAGCCGCTCCCGGCTGCGCATCCAGCGCCTCGTGATCGCCCTGATCGCCCTCTTCGCGCTGGTCTTCGTGCTGGCCCTCGTCATCCGCTCGTGCCAGCAGAGCGCCAAAGAGGCGACCTACCGCACGTACTTCAGCCAGGTCGGGAACGTCCTCTCCGACTCCACCAACAAGGTCGGCAAGCCGCTCGCGGCGCTCCTCGCCGACCCCACAAAGAGCGGCCGCGCGCAGCTCCAGTCCACGCTCAAAGCTCTCGTCGCCCAGCAGGACGAGATCACCACCCGCACCGAGCACATCAACGCCCCGGGCAAGCTCAAGAGCCTCCAGCAGGTCCTGGTCGAGGGCGAGCAGGTGCGCCTGGCCGGTGTCGAACAGGTGCGCAGCGGGCTGCTGGCCGCCCTCAACGGCAAGCACCTCCACACCACGGCCCGCGCGCTGGCCGCCCTGTCGGGCTACTTCACCGGGCCCGACGACTACTACAAGCAGCTCTACTACACGCAGGCCCAGACCGTCTTGAAGAACGACGGCGTCAGCAACGTGTCCGTGCCGGCGCTGCACAGCTTCTTCGCGACCAGCAACGTCTTCTCACCGAGCGCCCTGAGCGCCGCCCTGGCGACCGTGGCGTCGTCGACCAAGCTCACCGGCCTGCACGGCGTCGCCCTCACGGGTGTCGCCATCAAGAGCAACGGCAAGACGGTGACGCTCTCGACCAGCGGCTCCAACAACTTCCAGGCGTCGGTCGGCATCATCGTCGTCGCGACGGTCCAGAACACGGGCGGCTCGACCGAGACCAACGTGCCGGTCAAGATCACCTGGACCGGCCCCGGCGGCACCACCCCCCAGACCTACAGCGCCACCATCCCCTCGATCGCCAAGGGCGCGACGGCGACCGCCGACGTGACGGGCCTCAACATCCCCTCGACGGCGATCACCAAGTCGTCGCACCTCAAGGTCATCGCCGGCCCCGTGCCCGGCGAGAAGGTCCTCAGCAACAACAGCTTGAGCTTCATCATCATCCCGGTCCTCAAGTAACGGTCCGTGCAGACCCTGCGCGATATCGCCCCCTACCTGGCGCTCGGCGCCGCCGCGCTCGCCGTGGTGCTGCTCATCCTCGTGGTGCGCCTCATCGGCGGGCAGCGCCGCCTGCGGCGGGCCCAGCTCGCCGTGCTCGGCGCCCACGGCGAGCGCGACCTCGTGGACCACGCCCAGGACCTCGAGGAGCAGGTGCGCAACCTGCGCGACGCGGTGCAGGGCCTCGACGGCCTGCTGACCGGCTACAAGACCGACCTCGACCGCGCCTTCACCCACCGCGCCGTCGTGCGCTACGACGCCTTCCGCGACATCGGCGGCGAGCAGAGCGCCTCGATCGCCCTGCTCGACAACACCGCCTCGGGCCTCGTCATCAGCATGATCCACTCGCGCGACTACGCCCGCATCTACGTCAAGCAGCTGCGCCGCTCGGTGCCCGACCGGGCGCTGTCGCCCGAAGAGGTCGACGTCGTCGAGCAGGCGCTCGTCGGTGTGGCGGCCGGCAAGCCGGCCGCCGCCAAGCCCGCGGCGGCAGCCGAGCCCGCCGCCGGCCGGCCCGCCGCCGCCAGACCAGCCGAACCGGCAGCGCCGCCGGCCGCGGCACCCGCCGTGACGCCTCTGGCCCCCATCGAGTCGCCGCACTCGCCGCCGCCGCCCGACGACGAGCCGTGGCCGGAGGAGCCGGCATGAGCGCCGGCTCGCAGCCGATCGCCTTTCTCGGCCCCGAGGGCACCTTCAGCGAAGAGGCCCTGCTGGCCAACATGCCGATCGGCGCCTACCACCCGTTCCCCTACCCGTCGATCCGCGAGGTGCTCAAGGCGGTGCAGGCCGGCGAGGCGCCGCTGGGCATCGTGCCCATCGAGAACTCGCTCGAGGGCTCGGTGGTCGTCACCCTCGACAGCCTGGCCTTCGGCTTCGACGAGCTGCGCATCGTGCGCGAGATCACCTGGCAGGTGCACCAGCAGCTCATCGCCCGGCGCTCCGCTCGAGTTCGAGCGCGTCACCAAGATCGTCAGCATCCCGCACGCCTACGGCCAGTGCCGCGAGTTCATCCGCGAGCACCTGGACGGCGTCGAGCACGAGGCCACCGACTCGACCGCCGAAGCGGTGCGCCGCGTGAGCCGCGTCGACCGGCCGTGGGTGGCCATCGGCACCCGCCTGGCGGCCGAGATGTACGAGTGCGAGGTGATCGCCCCCGACATCGACGACGCCCAGGAGAACCGCACCCGCTTCGTCTTCGTGAGCCGCGACGAGGCGCCGCAAGAGACCGACGAGACCTTCAAGACGAGCATCGTCTGCGGCATCTCCCAGGACCAGCCCGGCAGCCTGCTGATGATCCTCTCCGAGTTCGCCTACCGCTACGTCAACCTGACGAAGGTCGAATCGCGGCCCTCCAAGCAGGGGCTCGGCGACTACATCTTCTTCATCGACATGGTGGGCCGCAGCTCCGACCCGCCCATCGCCCAAGCGCTCTCCTGCCTCGGCTGCAAGCTCTCCTGGCTGAAGGTGCTGGGCTCCTACCCCGCCTGAGCGCCGGGCCGCCCCGATGGCCGGCCTGAACCCCTTCCGCCGCCACATGCTCGTCCTGCGCCTGGACGCCGGCGGCCTGCTCGAGGCGTTCTGGGTGGCCGCGGTGACCTCGTTCCTGGTGGTGCGCTTCATCCTCGCCGTCACCGAGTACCCGAGCCTCGGCGGCGCCCACCTGCACATCGCCCACATGCTCTGGGGCGGCCTCGGCATGATGGCGGCCATCGTCATGCTGCTGGTCTCGGTCAGCCGCCTGTCGGCGGAGATCGCAGCCGTCATGGGCGGCGCCGGCTTTGGGGTGTTCATCGACGAGCTCGGCAAGGTCATCAGCCGCGACAACAACTACTTCTACCGGCCCACCGTGGCCCTCATCTACATCATCTTTGTGGTACTCGTGCTCGTCTTCCGGCGCCTCGCCGCCGGCGCCCGGCGCTCGCCGGCGGCCAACCTCGCCGGCGCCCTCGAGCTCACCAAAGAGGCCGTCATCCGCGACCTCGACACAGACGAGAAACGGCGCGCCCTGCTGCTGCTCACGCGCTGCGACCAGAACGACCCGCTGGTGACGGCGCTGACGGCCGCCCTGGAACGCATCGATGCGGCGCCGCCGCCCTCGCCGCACTGGGTGGTGCAGGCGCGCCGCTCCCTCGACCAGACCTACCGCCGCCTCGTCGGCCGCCCCTGGTTCGGGCGCCTGGTCGTGGCCGGCTTCGTGGCGGCCTCGCTGGTGGCCTCGGTCGAGGCCGTGCGGCGCGTCGCCGAGCTCGCCGAGACCCCCGACCAGAGCCTGAGCAGCGCCGCCCGCAACGCCCTGCAGTTCGCCCGGGCGGGCTCGCTCGTGGCCTCGCTCGTGGTCGGCGTCCTGGTGGTCGTGGGCATCGTCGTGCTGCGCCACTCGCGCCTCGAGGCGTACCGCTGGTTTTTGCGGGCGACCCTCGTGTCGATCTTCGTCGGCCAGGTCTTCGCCTTCTATATAGAGCAGCTCGAAGCCCTCGTCGGGCTCACGGTCAGCGTGCTGGTTTGGGTCACTCTGCGGTATACAATCCATGAGGAAGAGGACATGATCGCTCAAGGGTGACCCGAGCGTCTCCGAGAGTGCCGGAGGGTCCGCATGACACGTGTCAAGGTCGAGATCCGCACCATGCAGAACGGCGACGAGAGCATGCTCCTCTTCCTGGCCGAGGAGACCCTCCACCCCCTGGCCGCCGGCGCCGGCCACCCCGAACGCTACGATCCCGGCGATCTGATCGCGCTGTTCGGCGAGGCGACGGTGTTCGTCGCCGAATCCCAGGGCGAGATCGCCGGCTACGTGGCCGTCGAGCGCGCCCCCGAGGCGCTCGAGGTGCGCTGCCTGTGCGTCAACCCCGCCTTCGAGGCCCAGGCCGTGGCCCACCAGCTGATGGACTGGGTCGAGGGCCTGGCCTTCGCCGAGCGCCGCGCCCGGCTGCGGGCCCTGGTGCCGGCCGCCGACGAGCGCTCGCAGCACCTCTACCGCGGCCACGCCTTCGTGCCGCAGCCCGCCCCCGACCGGCCCGAGATGATCGTCCTGGAGAAGCGCCTGCAGGCCGACTAGGATGGCTCTGCCGTTCGGCGTCCGTCAAAAGCCGGCCATCGTTGAGATGCCCGCCCAGAAGACGGCGGTGGTGCGCTCGCTGGGCGACCCCAACGAGGTCGGCCCCGATGTCTTTCCCGCCCTGTTCGGGGCCCTCTACACGCTCAAGTTCAAGGTGCTCAAGCCGCGCGGCGCGGAGTTCAAGGTGAGCGCCCCGCGGGCGCGCTGGCCGCTGCCGCTCGACACGCCCCGCGAGCAGTGGGTGAGCCTGTGGGGTATTCCCGTGCCCGACGACCTCGCCCCCGACGAGCTGCCCCAGACGGTGCCGGACGTGCCGGTCGGCCTGGAGACCTGGGAGTACGGCACCATGGCCCACATCCTGCACCTGGGGCCCTACGCAGACGAGCCCGCGACGGTCGCCCGGCTGCACACCTTTGTGGCCGAGAGCGGCTACGAGATCGCGAGGCCCCACGAAGAGGAGTACCTGACCAAGCCCGACGCCAGGCAGATGAAGACCATCATCCGCTACCCCGTAACACCGACGCAGTGAGGCCCGATATGGACGTCATCCTCATCCCCGGATTCTGGTTGAACGCCGCCTCGTGGGACGGCATCGTCCCGGCGCTTGCGGCCGCCGGCCACCGGGCGCGCGCGCTGACGCTGCCCGGCCTCGCCGCGATCGACGACGAGCGCGCCGGCATCGGCCTCGCCGATCACGTCGCCGCGGTCGTCGCGGCCGTCGACGCCACCCAGGCGCCGGTGGCGCTGGTCGGTCACAGCGGCGGCGGGGCGATCGCCCACGCGACGGTCGACGCCCGGCCCGACAGGGTCGCCCGCGTCGTGTACGTCGACTCGCTGCCGCTTGGCGACGGCGGCGTGATCAACGCCGAGCTGCCGGTCGTCGACGGCGAGATCCCGCTGCCCGACTGGTCGGTGTTCACAAGCGAGGACCTCATCGACCTGGACGACGAGCTGAGGCGCCGGTTCCGGGCGACGGCGATCCCCGAGCCGGCGGCGGTGGCGACCGATCGCCAGGTGCTGCGCGACCCGCGCCGCTACGACGTGCCGATCACGGTGATCACCTGCGAGTTCCCGTCCGCCAAGCTGCGCGAGTGGATGGCAAAGGGCCACCCGTATCTGGCGGAGCTCGCCGCGGTGCGCAACGCGCGGCTCGTCGATCTGCCGACCGGGCACTGGCCGCAGTTCACCAGGCCGGCCGAGCTGGGAGCGGCGATCGTCGAGGCCCTCGCCTGACGGCGCACCGGCGGCAAGTCGGGGCGGCGGCAAGTCGGGGCGGCGGCAAGGGCGAACAATCGCCCGCCGCCCCGGCCCGTCCCGCCGCCCCTCCCGTGCTCGAACCTCAGTAGTGGATGTAGACGGTCTCGCCCACCCAGGAGTGCACGTAGGTCCAGTTGGCGACCCAGATGGGCTCGCGCACGCAGCCGTGGCTGGCCGGGTAGGGCGGCACGTCGGGGTAGCCGTGCATGGCGAAGTTGCCGTAGAAGTCCATCGTGCGCCAGAGGATGGCCGAGCCCAGCCAGGTGCTCGTCGAGGGCGCCTTGCGGAGAATGTGGAAGGTGCCCACCGGGGTGTTGCCGGTGGCCCCGGTCGAGACCGGCAGGATGCCGTAGGGCACACCCTTCTTGACGATCATGAGGATCTGGCGGGTCTTGTCGATCTCGATATGCGTCTGCGGCGACTTGTGCACGGCGCGGATGATGCGGGCCGTGTCGAGCCGGCGCCAGTCGGCGCCGGCGAAGACGTAGGTGCGGGCCAGGCCGTAGGCCTTCTGGAAAGCGACGACCGAGTCGCCGGCGTCGACAGAGAAAACAGACGAGATGCCCGGCACCCGGAAGCGCAACGCGGCGAGGCGCTTGAGCATGATGCGCACGTAGGGGCCCTTTGAGCCGACGGCCAGGCGCCGCCAGCCGACGCTCAGGGTCGTCTTGGCAAGCGGCGCGGCCGCGAAGGCGCCCGCGGCGGCGGCCGTCACCTGCACCGGGAACTTGCCGATGCCCGGCGTCGGCAGCGAGAGGGTGAGCTTGCCGCCGGCGGCGTGGCCGGCGACGCGGGCCACCTTCTTGCCGTGGTGGTAGACGACGGCTGTAACCAGACCTGTATACGACGCCGGCGAGACGGCGATCGTGAGCCTGGTGTGACCCCACGGCATGGTGGCGCCGAGCTTGAACGAGAGCAGGGGCGCGACCGCCAGGGTCTGGGGCGCGCCGGCCGTGCCGTCGTCGAGGGTCGCGGTGACGCTCCCACCGGCCACCGGCACGAAGGTCGCGCTGAAGGCGCCGCCTGAGTCGGTCACGGGGCTCGCCACGGTGACGCCGCCGACGGCCACCGTGACGGTCAGGCCGGCCGTCGCCGGCGTGACCGTGCCCTGGGCGGTGACCGACTGGCCGTAGACCACCGCCGCCGGCGACACCGTCCAGGCGATGGCCTCGGGCGAGGGCGAGGCGCTCGGCGAGTCGGCCCGGGCGACGGCGGCGGCCGCCGCGCAGACGATCACTGTGACGACCACGACCAGCGCCGCGAAGCGCCACCAGAGCTTGCCGAATCCCCCGCTGCCTGCGCCCATGCCGACTCCCCATCTCGGTTGTTCTCGAACGATGATTCTACAAGGTACGATACGTACGGGCGGCCTCCCTGCATCGGCAAGCGACCAGGCCGCCCGGCCGACGAAAGGTGAGTCCATGCTCGACGTGAAGATGGTGCGCGCCAACCCCGACCTGGTGCGCCGCTCGCTGCAGCGGCGGGGCGCAGCCACGTCGCCGCTCGACGAGTTCCTCGAAGTCGAAGAGGGCCGCCGGGCGCTCACCACCGAGGTCGAGTCGATGCGCGCCGAGCGCAAGCGGGCGAGCGATGCGATCGGCGCCCGCAAGAAGGCCGGGCAGGACGCGAGCGCCGAGATGACGGCCACGCGCGAGCTCGGCGACCGCATCAAGGCGCTCGAGGTCGAGCTGGCCGCCTCCGAGACCAGGCTCCACGACCTGCTGCTGAACATCCCCAACCTCGTGGCCGACGACGTCCCCGACGGCGGCGAGGACGACGCGCTCGTGCTGCGCGAGGTCGGCGAGCGCCCGAGCTTTGCCTTCGAGCCCCGCGACCACCTCGACCTGGGCGTGGCCCACGACTGGATCGACATGGAGCGGGCGGCCCGGGCCAGCGGCTCGCGCTTTGCCTACCTCAAAGGCGACCTCGTGCTGCTCGAGCTCGCCCTGCTGCACTACGCCCTGGGCATCGTCACCGCCCGCGGCTACCGGCCGGTGCTGCCGCCGGTGCTGGTGCGCGAGGAGGCCATGTACGGCACGGGCTTCTTCCCCGCCGACGAGCAGCAGATCTACCGCACGACCGACGGCGACTGCCTGGTGGGCACCGCTGAGGTGCCCCTGGCGGCGCTGCACATGGATGAGCTCCTCGAGGCCGAGGCTCTGCCCCTGCGCTACGCCGGCTACTCCGCCTGCTTTCGGCGCGAGGCCGGCGCCGCCGGCAAGGACACCCGCGGCATCCTGCGGGTGCACCAGTTCGACAAGCTCGAGATGTTCAGCTTCTGCCGGCCCGAGCAGGCCGAGGGCGAGCACGAGCTCATCCGCGCGACCGAAGAGGAGATCTTCGGCGGCCTCGGCATTCCCTACCGGGTGGTCAACATCGCCGCCGGCGACCTGGGCGCGCCGGCCGCCAAGAAGTACGACCTCGAGGCCTGGATGCCGGGTCAGCAGCGCTACCGCGAGATCACGAGCTGCTCGAACTGCACCGACTACCAGGCGCGGCGCCTCAACTGCCGCTACCGCACCGACAAGGGCCCGCGCTTCGTCTACACGCTGAACGGCACAGCGGTCGCCATGAGCCGCGCCCTGATCGCCATCATCGAGAACTACCAGCGAGCCGACGGCAGCGTCGCTGTGCCGCCCGCGCTCGTGCCGTTCCTGGGCAAGGAGACGATCGGGGGCTGAGGCGGGGCTGGACGGGCGCGGCGGCGGCGCGGCTGAGGCGGCGCGGCGCGCCTGGGGCGGCGAACCGGCGCGGCGTGACCGAACCGGCGGGGCGCTATAGGACGGCTTCGGCGCGGCCGAACGAGGCGCCTTCGGCGTCTTCGCGCCAGGGGATGACGTAACACTCAACGGTCACCCCGAGGTAATCGTTCTCCAAGTCGGCCTTGACGCGCTCGAGGTCGCGTTCGAGGATGCGCTGCTGGTCGAACCCCAGGCCGCCGAGAGCGCGCTCGTAGGCAAAGCAGTCCTGGTGCGAGACGAGCACGATGCGCCTGATGGCGTGGAACTTGACGATCTGCGAGACGGAGTCTTTGGCCACGCGGCGCTCGGCGCCGGTGCGGGTGAGGGCCAGCGGCCCGCCGGGCACCAGCATGCGGTCGGCGTCTTCGATGTGCAGGCGGCGCTGCAGATCGTCGAGCGCCGGCGCCACGCGCCCGTCGGAACATGCCACCAGCAAGGAGTTCATGGCTCGCTAGTATCCCAGATGCGGGGTCGCTACACTACCGCGCCTCGGCGGCGGCGGGCGTACAGCACGGATTGCCGGGCGTTTACAGTCCTGGCAACGCAACTTCGCCCGCAAATCGCGGATTTGGGCGGCTCCGGAGCCAATGCCGGCAGATTCGTGCCAGATTCGTGGTTTACCTCCTGCTCAGGCGGGCACATGCCTGACACAGGTGGGTCGAAGAATTCCTTGTCTTCGGTTCGCACGTTGTCCATTTGCAGGCGCAGGTGTGGGGAGGTTTCAATGGGCGACGGACAAGAGGTCGAGCGGGTGCTCGCTGAGGCAAGTCGAGCGCGGCGCCGGCTCAGTCTCGTTGATGTCATGAACGTCGGCCTGCCGGCCGTCTACGCGCAGTTCGGCGAACGGCTCATTTACGAGGACGGCAGGATCTACGACGCCAGCGACCCGAGATCGCTCGTCGAGGTCCCCCTCACCGCGGTG